>DASXAR010000028.1:0-17256 GCA_036406595.1 Solirubrobacterales bacterium
GCTACATCTCGCCCTACATGGTCACCGATCAGGACCGCATGGAGGCCGTCCTCGAGGACCCCTACATCCTGATCGCCAACCAGAAAATCGGCTCGGTGCGGGACATCCTGCCCGTCCTGGAGCAGGTGATGCAGGGCGGCAAGCCGCTGCTGATCGTCGCCGAGGACGTCGAGGGCGAGTGCCTCGCGACCCTCGTCGTCAACAAGCTCCGCGGCACCTTCACCGGCGTCGCGGTGAAAGCACCGGGCTTCGGCGACCGCCGCAAGCGGATGCTCGAGGACATCGCGATCCTCAGCGGCGGTGAGGTCATCACCGAGGAGATGGGACTCAAACTCGAGAACACCCAGCTCTCCCAGCTCGGCAAAGCGCGTCGCGTCGTCGTCTCGAAGGACACGACGACGATCATCGACGGAGCCGGCGAGGGCGACGACATCAAAGGCCGGATCAAACAGATCAAACAGGAGATCGAGAACACCGACTCCGACTTCGATCGCGAGAAGCTCCAGGAGCGGCTCGCCAAGCTGGCCGGCGGTGTCGCGGTGGTCAAGGTGGGCGCTGCCACCGAGACCGAGATGAAGGAGAAAAAGCACCGCGTCGAGGACGCCCTGCAGGCGACCCGCGCCGCGCTCGAGGAGGGGGTCGTCCCCGGCGGCGGCGTCGCTCTGCTGAACGCCCAGGACGACCTCGACCCGGAGTCCCTCGACGAGCCGGACGAGGCGACCGGGGCGCGGATCGTCTATCGCGCTCTGGAGGAGCCGGTCCGTCAGATCGCCGAGAACTCCGGCGAGGAGGGCTCGGTCGTCGTCAACAAGGTCCGTGACCTGAAACCGGGCGAAGGCCTCAACGCTGCCAGCGGCGAGTACGGCGACCTGATCAAGGACGGCGTCATCGACCCGACCATGGTCACCCGCTCGGCGCTCCAGAACGCCGCCTCGATCGCGAAGAACATCCTCGTCACCGAGGCCGTGATCGCCGAGCCGCCCGAGAAGGAAGGCGCCGGCGCGATGCCGGGCGGCGGCATGCCCGACATGGGCGGGATGATGTAGCCATCCCCGCACCCCCGCCGACGGGACGTAAACCCACGCACGCCGTGGGAATACGGCCCATCGGCAGCGGTATCCTCGCCTCAACAGGCGAGTGACTTCGAGAGGCCCGGCTAACGCCGGGCCTCTCTCATCTTGCGCCCCCAGAGCTGAGATTTGCCACACCCGCGCGCCACGCGCCACGGCGGCAAAGGCAAGGTGGGCGGCGTGACCGCGCAATCCTCCGCCGATGGGTCGCAAGATCACGAAATACTTGACTGCGCGACCCGTCGAGGTCGGGATCAGCGGATTGCGGCGCTTGCCGGATCCCAGCACGGTGTGGTGTCCAGCGCCCAGCTGCGCGGTGTGGGGCTCGGTGCGGCCGCGGTGCACGGGCGGGTGCTGTCCGGCCGCCTGCTGCATGTGAGGCGCAACGTCTATGCGGTCGGGTGGGATCCCAGCACGGCTGAGGCGCGGTGGATGTCTGCCGTACTCGCCTGTGGCCCTGGGGCGATGCTCTCCCATCTTTCCGCTGCTCATCTCTGGGATCTGCTGCAGGACCGAGGTGGCCCCGGGCACCTCACCGACCCCGGTCGCCGGGGTAGGAAGCTTGCCGGTCTCTGCGTTCACCGCGGCGGCTCGTTGCGACCCGAGGACTCGTCCAGTCTTCGGGGAATCCCCTGCACCGGCCCGGCCCGGACCATCCTCGACCTCGCCGCGGTGGTCGGCGCCGGGTGGCTGCGTCGAGCTATCGGCGAGGCCGAGGTGCTCGGCATCGTCGATCTGGGCGACCTCAGACGCCAGATTGCACTCAACCGCGGTAGACGCGGCGTGGCCAGGCTCGGGGCGATCCTCTCTGAAATCGATCCCCAGACCTCTCGAACTCGCAGCGAGTTGGAGCGCCGCTTCCTCGGCCTCTGCGCTCGGGCTGGACTGCCGAAGCCTCGGGTCAACGGCCACCTGCGAATCGATGAAACCCGATTCGAGGGCGACTTCATCTGGGACGATCCGAAGGTCCTCGTCGAAGCGGATGGCAGACGATTCCACTCGACACGAACCGCCTTCGAGCGCGACCGAAGACGGGATCAACGGCTGATTCGGTCGGGATGGCAGGTCGTGAGATTCACCTGGCGCCAGGTTGTCGATGAACCGAGCTACGTCTCCGCGACGGTGAAGGCGATCCTCTCCCGCGGCCAAGGGTTGATGGGTCCCCAGATCAAGTGATGCCGAATCCTCGGACCCATCGACAAGGAGGGCTAGGGCAAAGTGGCCGGCGGGGGTTCCGAGGGCGGTGGCGTCGGCGAGGGCTTGGGTTCCGGCGGGGGGAGCGGGGGCAGGGTTCCCGCGTGGCCCCAGGCGTAGGACGGGAAGCTGTCGCGGCGGATCTTATGGCGCAGGGTGGCCTCGCTGCGGGGGTAGAGGCCGAGCCGATAGGGGTTGCCGTCCTCGCCGAAGCCGCGGTAGTAGACGAGCATCCGCACGCGCGGCCGCTTCACGGTCCAGGCGATGATGCGGCGCACGAAGCGGGGTTCGTCTTCGGGGGCGACCGCCCACTCGGCGATCGAGAACGGCTTGCTCCGCCAGCGGCGCTGGCCATAGAAGCGGTTGAGGTCGGTCCAGACCGGATACTGCGAGTAGAAGTCGGTGCCGACCCAGTCGACCCAGCGGCCGCCCGGCCAGTAGTTCCCCGGGAAGTTGCCCTTGACGCGTGGGGAGCCCCCGGGCAGAGGGCTCCAGACGATGCTCACCGGGGCCGCGGGCAGATTCGACGGGTTCGGTCCCTTCGTGCGGTTCAGCGGCGGCAGGTTGATCCCGGCGAGCGTCGCGTTGATCTGTTCGAGGCTGCCGCCGCCGCGCACGATCGTCGCGATGCGGCGGAAGGCCTGCTTGTACCAGCCAGTGGTGTGTTCGCCGCCGCGCTGGTTGCCGTCGCAGTCCACGGCCGTCCAGGCGTTGAGGCAGCGGTTCGGCTCGCCGAGCGGACGCACGTAGGCCCGCAGCCCGCGTTTGGCGAAGAAGCTGTTCAGCTGCAGCAGGTAGTTGTCGCCCGCTCCCAACGCGATCTGCTCCGGGGTGATCAGCTCCGACAGCGTTTGGTCATCCATGGTCGAGATGTGGAGAATCGGGCGCGTCGCGGTTTCGCGCCAGCGTTCGTAGGCTTCGTTGAGGCTGTTCCCCCAGGGATGAAAGGTCTCGAGCAGGGGCGGATGCTTGCCGACCAGGGATTCGAACTCGTAGAACTCCGCCGTCGTTCCCCGGTCGCTGACCCCGAGGAGCACCGATCCCCTTGGCGGCGCCAGCGTCATCGCCGCAGCCGACCCGACCAATACGCAGAGCGCCGCGCAGAGCGCCGCGCCCAGTCGCCTAGCTCGCCGCCAGGACATCGCCCATCCTCCTCGGCGTAACTCCCAGCTCTTCCGCATCCGACGTCCCCCGCTCGCTGACCATCGACACCTCCATCAGCTCCGTCTCCTCCCATGTGGCGAACACGGCCTCGCCGAACAAGGAGCGGAGGCCGATCAGGCCCTGCCGGACGATCGGCAGCGGAAGGTGGACGAGCGGACGGGGCCGCCCGGCGGCGCGGCTGACCAGGTCGGAGATCTCGTCGTAGGAGAGCTCTTCGGGCCCGGCGAGCTCGTAGCGCTCCCGCGCCTCGCGGCCGAGCGAGGCGAGGACGCAGCGGGCAACGTCCTGGGCCCAGATCGGCTGGAAGCACGCCTTGCCGTCGCCGGAGACCGGCATCACCGGCAGGAAGGAGAAGCGCCGCAGCAGGGTGACCCAGGGATCGCTGTGGTCGTAGACGATCGACGGCGCGAAGACGGTCGTCCGCAGCGACGAGGAGGCGACCGCCCGCTCCGCCAGCCACTTGGCGCGGAAGAAGCGGGTGCGCTGCGCCGATCCGGCGTCGAGCGCGCTGAAGAACACGAAGCGGCCCACCCCGCTGCGCTCGGCCGCGCGCAGCAATCGCACCGTCGCCAGCCCGTTCAGCTCCTCGATCCGGTGCCGCGGCTGGTCGCGGATCGTCGCCGCGAGGTGGACCACGGTGTCGACGCCCCGCAGCGCCTGCCGCACCAGATAAGGGTCGGACATGTCGCCGAGGTCGCCAAGGGCGATTTGCACGTCGACCCGTCGCTCCCCCAGCCGGCGCGCGTCGCGCACCAGGCAGCGGACGTCCTCTCCCTGCTCGAGCAGCAGTGGGAGGAGGCGCGATCCGATGCTCCCGGTCGCCCCTGTCAGCAGCAGCATCGCCACATCATCCCTAAAATGACTGCTTGCACCAGGCAGGGGCTGCGTCGCCCCATGGCATCGAAAACGACCCAGGAGAAAGCACTCGAATGACCTACGTCATCGCCGAGCCGTGCATCGGCCAGAAGGACAACTCGTGTGTAGAGGTCTGTCCGGTCGACTGCATTCACCCGACCCCGGACGAGCCCGACTATGACTCGGTGGAGATGCTCTACATCGACCCGGACGAGTGCATCGACTGCGATGCATGCGTGGAGGCGTGCCCGGTCGACGCCTGCTTCGCCGAGGACCAGCTCCCCGCCGAGTGGGCGAAATACGCGGAGATCAACGCGGACTACTACAAGTCCAAGGCCAGCGCCTAGCCAGCCGCCCCCCGCGCGAGAGCGGAGGGGGGCGTCCTACTGAGCCATCGGCAGCGGCGTGCCGCTGACCGGGGCCGGCTCGGCGGTCGCCGGAGCCGCCTGCAGGACCGGAAGCTCCTGCGGGGTGGCGGCGACGATGCCTCGGGCAGCCTGGCGGATCGCCTGGGAGGCGGGCGAGTCCGGCTCCGCGGTGACCAGCGGCGAGCCGGAGTCGGCGTGCTCGCGCAGCGGCTCCGAAAGGGGGACCTTGCCCAGCAGCGGCACATCGAGTTCGTCGGCCAGCAGCTGGCCGCCACCCTCGCCGAAGATCGTGAAGCGCTCGCCGCCGGGCGTCGTGAAGCCGGACATGTTCTCGATCACCCCGAGCAGCTCGAGGTCGAATTTCCGCGCCATCTCGGCACCCCGGCGGGCCACCGACTGGGCGGCGGGCTGGGGCGTGGTGACGAGCAGGAACTTGGCCTGCGGAAGCAGCTGGGCGAGCGTCATCGAGACGTCGCCGGTCCCGGGCGGGAGGTCGAGCAGCAGGTACTCCAACTCGCCCCAGGCTACGTCCTCGAGGAACTGCTGGATCGCCTTGTGGAGCATCGGCCCGCGCCAGACGACGGCCGAGTTCTCCTCGACGAAGAAGCCGATCGACATCACGCTGACGCCCCCGGGGGCCTCCAGCGGCAGGATCTTGCGCTCTCCGTTCACCTCGGGTTTGCGGTTGACGCCGAGCATGCGCGGGATCGAGTAGCCGTAGACGTCGCAATCGAGAGCGCCCGCCGGATGCCCTTCGGCGGTCAGCGCCGCAGCCAGGTTCGCGGTCATCGTCGACTTGCCCACGCCCCCCTTGCCGGAGGCGACGCAGATCACGTTCTTGACCTGGGCGAGGGCGCCCTCCGGCAGCCGGCCCCGGCCGAGGGTCTGCTGGAGGGTGCCCTTCTCCTCGTCGGAGAGGACATCGAAGCCGACCGCGACCTCGGTCACGCCCTCGAGCTGGGAGACCTGCTGGGCGACGGCCTGTTCGAAATGCGCGCGGATCGGACAGCCCGCCGTGGTCAGCGAGACGACGATCTCGACCCGTCCGCCGTCGGAAACCTCGATCGAGCGCACCATCCCCAGCTCGACGATCGAACGTCGCAGCTCGGGGTCGATGACCGCCCGCAGCTTCTCGGTTATCTGGTCCTTGCTCGGCAGTGCCATGCCACCCGCATTCTCGCAGAGCCCCAATCTCGACATCCGTCCGCGGGGGGGAGAGGACGCCGGCCTCCCGCACTTGGCGTCGCATCGGTTGGCGAGCGAAGGAGGGTTCGATGTCGGGAGCGAGGGGTTCGGTGGGACGGATGGTCGCGATGGGGATCGCCCTTGCGTTGGCGCTGCTGCTGCTGGCGGCACGCGAGGCGAGCGCGGCCAAGTACAGCGTCGCCCAGTGCGGCTGGCACCTTGGGGCCGACGCGGATTGGGCCGACACGACGGGCGGGGCGAAGTTCCGCCCGGACGCCTACTGCGCGACTCCCGCCAACGCCGACCCGTTTGACGGCGCCCACCTGAAGAGCTTCACCCGGGGCGGGGGCACGGTCTCCGGCACCCGCTTCGCGCGCTGGCGCTGGAACGCGCCCTCGGGTACGGGAATCACCAGGGTCAGCGGCACCTGGTGGCACACGCTGCACGACGGCTTCGAGCAGCGGCTCGGGGTCTCTGCCTGGAACGGCCCCTTCACCCCGTTCCTCACCTCGGCCTCCACCGATGTGTCGCCGCGCGATTTCGTCGCCGGCTTCTCCTCGCCGATGGTCGCCTTCGAAGACCGCTTGCTCTGCGCTCGCTTCGAGAGCAGGTGGTGCAGCCTCGAACCCGGCTCCTGGTCGGGCCTGCGGGCCGTGACGATCACCCTCGAGGATTTCTATGCGCCCGGCGCCGGCCTCGGCGGTCAGCTCGCCGCCGCCGGCTGGCACCGCGGCGACCAGTCAGTTCAGTTCTCCGGCTCCGACGTCGGCAGCGGCGTCCGCTTCGGCGAAACCCTCCTCGACGGCGCCCGCGTCGCGCTCGCCGAGTATCCCTGCGCAAAGGCGATGATCAGCGGCGAGTGGCGCGGCACCCGGATGCGGCCATGCGAACCGAGCGGGGCGGGCACGGCGACCGTGGCGACGACGAACTTCAGCGACGGTCCCCACACGCTCGGCCACTGCGTCGCCGACTTTGCCGGCAACCTCGCCTGCGCCGCCCCTGTCCAGGTGCTGATCGACAACAACCCGCCCGCGCACCCGCGCGAACTGTCGCTGGCCGGCGGGGAGGAATGGCGGCGCAGCAACGACTTCGACCTCTCCTGGGTCAATCCCGACCAAGGTCGGGGCAGCGCGATCGGCGGCGCCTCGTGGCGGCTGAGCGGACCCGCCGGCTATGACACCGGCGTCCGCTTCACGCCCGGTCACGACCTCCGCGCGCTGCGGGACCTGCGGCTGCCCGCCGCCGGGACATACTCGATTGCCATCTGGCTCCGCGACGAGGCGGGAAACGAGGCGCCCAGCCAGGCGATCACGTTGCCGCTGCGCCTCGATGACGTGCCGCCGGGCGTCGCCTTCGCGCTGCCGGAGGGCGGCGGTTGGCCCGCGTCGATCGAGGCGAGCGTCCACGACGCGCACTCGGGCCCGAGCCGTGGCTCGCTCCTTTACCGGCGCCTTGGAACGGAGCAGTGGGTCGAGCTGCCGACCGGGTTCGAGCCGGCGAAGGACGGGCACGGTGCCGAGCTCTCCGCTCATGTTCCCGGCGACCTTCCGCCCGGTACCTACGTCTTTCGGGCTGACGCCGCGGACGCCGCCGGAAACAGCGCGTCGACCACGCGCCGGACCGACGGAACCGAGATGGCGGTACGCAAGCTTCCCGCGCCCCCGGCCCGGCGTGAGGCGGCCAGGCCCAGAGGCAAGACCCGTCTCTTCGCCCACCTGCGCTGGCGTCATCGCCGTGGCTCGAGGATCACCGTGCCCTTCGGCGCCAGGGCCTGGCTCAGCGGCCGCCTGCTCGACGCAGAGGGCGCCGGCCTCGGCGCCCGCACGATCCGTGTCGTCACCAGGCCCTCGCGGGGTGCCCTGCAGCTGCGCCGCCGCCTCATGCTCAGGACCGGGCCGCACGGCGGCTTCCGGCTGCGCCTGCCGTCGGGCACCTCGCGCCGGGTCACCGTCAGCTTCCCCGGCGAGGAGGATCTGGAGGGCGCCCGGCGGGCCGCCCTGAGGTTGCGGGTTCGCAGTGCCATCGAGCTGCGCGCGGCGCCGCGCTCGCTGCAGACCGGCGGGTCCGTTCACCTATCGGGCCGGGTCCATTCACGCGGGGCGCCGATGCCCCGGCGCGGCAAGCTGGTGGCGATCCAGTACTACGAGTCCGCAACGCACCGCTGGCGTCCGATCCTGGTCACCCGCAGCGACCACGATGGCCGCTTCCACGCCGTCTATCGCTTCCGATATGTGGTTGGCACGGCGAGGATCCGGCTGCGCGCGGTGGCACTGCCGGAGGAGCGGTGGCCATACGCGCCGGGCGGCTCGCGTCCGACGACCGTCCGGGTTGCGGGCTGAGTCCCTCCCCGATCTGTAGGGTGAGCGGCGATGTCGAAGGCCATCCTGCAAACCAGTGCCGGCCCCATCACTGTTGAGTTGCACGACAACGAGGCGCCGAAGACGGTCGAGAACTTCCGCAAGCTCGCGTCGGACGGCTTCTACGACAGCCTCACCTTCCACCGGGTGATCCCCGACTTCATGATCCAGGGGGGCTGCCCGGAGGGAACGGGCCGCGGCGGCCCCGGCTACACCTTCGAGGACGAGATCAACCAGCACCGGGTCGTCCGCGGCGCGCTGGCGATGGCCAACGCGGGCCCTGACACCAATGGCTCCCAGTTCTTCATCGTCACCACCGAGGCCGCCCCCTGGCTGGACGGAAAGCACACCGTCTTCGGTCAGGTCACCGACGGCATGGACGCCGTCGACGCGATCGAGTCGAGCGAGACCGACGCCTCGGATCGCCCGCTCGAGCCGCAGACGATCGAGCGCGTCGAGCTCGGCGAGTGACCCTCTGAGGCTCCGCACCAGACGTTGGGTCACGACCTGGTCGAGCCTGCCAGCGAGGGCGAAGCCGGCCTCCGCTTGAAGCCGCCTGCCGCCGCGGGCCCGCCGCAGTGGCCGAAGTGGACTCTCGGCAGGATGCGACCCAGCCAGGCGGGCATGTACCAGGCGCTGCGCCCGGCGAGGCGGAGGAATACCGGCATCAGGGTCAACCGGACCAGGAATGCGTCGAGCAGGACCGCGATGCCGAGGATCACCCCCATCTCCTTCGGCGGGAGTGGCCCGGAGAGGGCGAAGGTGAAGAAGACCGCGACCATCACGGCGCCGGCGGCGAGGATGACCCGTCCCGAGTGCGCCAGCCCGCCGATCATCGCCTCTCTCGCGTCTTCGCTCTCCTCCCAGTGCTCCCGGGCGGAGGACAGCAGGAAGACGGTGTAATCCATCGCGATCGCAAAGATCATCGCGAAGAAGAAGATCGGCCCCCATGCATCGAGGAAGCCCTGTGATTCGAAGCCGAGCAGGCCGGAGAGGTGCCCGTCCTGGAAGATCAGCGTCGCGACGCCGAAGGCCGCGCCGGTCGCGAGCAGGTTCGCGAGCACCCCGATCGCTGCAATCAGCGGTGCCCGGAAGGCGACCAGCAGGAGCAGGAAGCCGAGGCCCAGCACGACGCCGATCGCCAGCGGTGTCTTCGCGTTCAGTGCCGCTTCGAGGTCGTGGTTCTCGACCGCCGGACCGCCAACGAGGGCGGTGCTGGGAAGCTCGGCGCGCAGCCTCTCGACCGTGTTGCCGAAGGCGCGGGTGGAGGGGCCGGCGCTCGGGATCGCCTCCGTCAGCGCGGGTCCGCCGCGACCCCGGGTCCGGGCTGGGAGGACGACCGTGATCCCAGGGTCGTGGCGCAGAGCCGCAGCCACCCGGCGCGATTCGGCGCGCGGTGAGGTCACCTGAAGCGCCCCGGGTGCCCCGGGGCCGAAGGCTGCCGTCACCTTGTTGAAGCCGAGCCGCGAGTGATCGGCTCTCGGGACCACCTTGATCGAGGGCATCCCCGTCCTCAGTCCGAGAACGGGGAGGGTGAGGAGGACCAGCGCGAGAAGCGCCGCCCCGCCGAAGATCGCCGGCCGGCGCCAGAGCCGTTCTGCCCAACGCGCGAAGCGCGGCGAGCGATGGTCGCCACCGTGTGTCCAGGGCAGGGCCAGCCTGTCGACCCGCGGCCCCAGCCTGGCGAGGACGGCAGGTAGAAGGGTCAGCGTGGCCGCCAGCACGAATACCACCGAGATCATGATTCCCAGCGAGACCGAGCGGAAGGCCGGGCTGGGAACCAGCATCACGGCCGACAGGGAGATCAGGACGGTCACGGCCGAGAAAAGCACGGCCTTGCCCGCCGTGTCCATGGTGACGGCGACGGCGTCGAAAGGCCGCAGCCGCTGCCCGAACAGCGCGTTGCGAAAGCGCATGACCACGAAGAGCGCGTAATCGATGCCGAGCGCCAGCGCGAACATCAGCGCGAAGTTCATCGCCCAGATCGAGATCGGTGCCAGCAGGGTGCCTAGGAAGAGGACTCCGGCGGAGGCGATCAGGCCGACGATCGTGAGCATCAGCGGCAGCCCCGCCGCGACGAGGGAGCCGAAGGCGAGGAGGAGGATCGCGAGGGTCACGGGCCAGGAGATCAGCTCCGACTTCAGCATCGCGTCTTTGTTCGCTTCGTTGAAGTCGGACCACATTCCGGCCGCCCCGGTCAGGTTCACCTCGACGCCGGGTGCCGCGGTCGCCGCGAGGGGGGCCTTCAGGTCCTTGGCTGCCGAGACCATGCCGTTCGAGTCCTCGGCGGCTCCGGCCCGGATCACCGCGGTGTGACCGTCGCGCGAGATCGATATGCCTGGCTGGGGCCCGGTCACACTCCGCACGGCGGGGTCGGCGGCAAGGAGGGCTTCCGCCCGGGCGACCGTGCGGCGGAAGGCCGGGTCGATCGCCGTGAGCGCGCCCGAGTGGACCGCGACCTGGAGGGCGTAGGCGCCGTTGCCGGCGAAGGCGCGGTCGACCCGTTCGCGCACGCGCACCGACTCCGAGCCATTGGCCTGCCAGCCGGCGCCCGAGAGCGCCGTCTCGACCCGGGGGGAGAGGATGCCGAGGCCGATGGCGACGATCGCCCACGCCGCTAGCACTCTGCGAGGGTGCCTCGCGGCGAGGTGTCCGAGCCTTCCGATCGGCCCGAGCTCGGTCATCGGTCGTTTCCGCTCCGCAGGCCGAAATAGCGTCGCAGGACCAGCGAGCTGGGGCAGTTTCCGAAGGCGACGAAGGCAAGCTGGTTGAGCGCGACGAAGGCGGTGAGCAAAAGGAACCAGGGGCTGAGGAGGGCGCTGAGCAGTGCGCTCAGGCCGGTCATCGTTCCGGCCATCAGGAAGAGGACGCGCTCGAGCGGCCAGCGGGCCGTCCCGTCATCGCGAAAGGAGGCGCCATCGTCGGGGAGAGGCTCGATGCGCTTGGTGGGGGAAATGGGAGCCGTGGGCATCGCTATCGTTCTATTTACGGATGTTTAGTTGGACAACTTAACAGTTGTGAACTGGTAGACTAGCAGAGATGGCACTGAAAATGAAGAGCCCCCTCGACCACGGGGCCGCGGACCTGATCGCGGGGCGCTTCCGGGCGCTCTCGGACCCGACCCGCCTGCGCATCCTCGATCAGCTGCGGCAGCACGCCGAGCTCTCGGTGGGGGAGCTGACGGAGGCCCTGGGAGGTTCGCAACAGAACATTTCCAAGCACCTGTCGGCCCTTCGCGCCGGGGGCTTCGTGAGCAGCCGCAAGCAGGGGACCAGCACCCTCTACCGCATCTCGGATCCCGCCGTGATCGACCTCTGCGACAGCGTCTGCGCCGCGATCGAGACCCAACTGAACGAGATGGGAGCGCTCCTGGCCCGGTGAGCCCGGCGTCTCAGGCGGTCGAGCCGACCGCCGCGGATTCAGCGAGCTCGTCGAAACGCCGGGTCGGCAGGCGCCTGGTCGCCCAGAAGGAGGCGATGACGAGGAAGCCGGCGACCAGGAAGGCGATCTTCAGGGAGTCGAGCTGCGCATCTTCGTAGCTCTCGACGATCGCGTCGACTTCGGACGGTGGGACGCCCGCCTTGGTGGCGCTCGCCCTCACCTCCTCGGCGGCGACGAAGCTGCCGCCGGCGCTGAGCCGGACCTCGAGCTGATTCTTCACCCCCTCGGATATCTGCGGGTGGTCTGCGACCTTTGCCGAGAAGGCGGCGAGCAGGCCGCTGATCACGATCGCCCCGAGCAGGGCGGTGCCGAGCGAGGAGCCGAGCTGCTGTGCCGTGTTCTGCAGGCCGCCGGCCTCGCTGCGCTCCCGATCGGAGACCGAGGACTGCACGACGTTTCCGAGCTGGGAGACGATCAGCCCCATCCCGAGCCCGAGCACGCCCATCGCGGCGAGGAAGGCGCCGTTGTCGAGTTCGGGCTCGATCGTCCCGAGCAGCATCACCGTAGCGACGAGGACGACGAAGAGCCCGCTGCGCACCAGGCTCCTGGCCGCGAAGCGGCGGGCCAGGGCCGAGCCGGCCAGCGCGGCTATGAAGAGCCCGGCCGAGGCGGGCAGCATGCGCACCCCCGTTTCGAGCGCATCGAGCCCCTGCACGATCTGCAGGAACAGCGGGACGGTGAAGAAGATCCCCATCAGGATCAGGTTCTGGGCAAGCAGCATCGCGACCCCGCCGCGCAGGGTCGGGATGCCGAGGAGCCCGAAGTGCAGGAGCGGCTCCCCGCCGCGCTGCTCGAGGCGGCGCTCCCAGGCGCGGAAGGCGGCGAGCAGGATGGCGCCCGCCCCGACCACGAACGGCGTCAGCGAGAACCCGAACGGCTCGAGCGGCGAATTGCGCGGGATCAGCCAGCCCCAGTTGCTCGCCTGGAGGACGCCGAACACGATCAGGCCCAGCCCGAGCGCGGAGAGCACCCCGCCGGTCCGGTCCAGGCGGGCGCCCTTCTCGGGGGTGGTGGCCGGGATCAGGCGAGCGCCGAGAAGGATGGCGATCGCGACGACCACCTCCCCGGCGAACACCAGCCGCCAGGTCAGCTCGGTAGTCACCCAGCCGCCGAGGATCGGGCCCACCGCGATCCCGGCACCGGCAACGCCGCCGAGCACGCCATACGCAATCGCCCGCTCCCCTCCCTCGTAGGTGGCGGCGACCAGCGCGACCAGCGCCGGGAGCACGAGGGCGGCCCCGATCCCCTCCAGAACCGACCAGCCGAGCATCAGCGCGGGGACGCTCCAAGAGACCGCGGTGAGCCCCGAGCCGACGCCGTAGATGCAGAGGCCGACGACGAGGGCGCGGCGACGCCCCCAGATGTCGCCGAGCTTGCCGCCGGTCAGCATCAGTCCGGCCATCACCAGCGCGTAGAAGGCGATGACGACCTGGATCGTCGTCACGGTCGTGTCGAAGTCGTCGACGAGCTGCGAGATCGAGACGTTCATCACTGCCTGGTCGAGCACCATCAGGAACTGCGCAGTCGCCAGCACCGCGAGGGCGCCCCATCTCCTCATTGCGCGCGAGCCTACCGGTGCTGGTGGTTAAATCGCTCCGTTTGATCGGTGGCGAAAGGCGAAATCAGCGGTGGTCGCGCTACGCCGAGCGGATGAACGAGGCATTCGGCCTCGTTCTGCTGCTGGTCGTAACGACCTACGTCATCACCTCCCTGACCCGCTATCGAGGCTGGAGCGCGGTGGCGATCTCGGCCGTCGGGTGTGCCAGCGCGGCGGTCGCCTTCGGCAGCTCAGGCTCCAGGGTGAAGACCGTCCGCGTCGCGACCGGCCTCGCGCTGCTCTCGACCGCGCTGGCGGCGGTCTCGGCGCTTGGTGGCGGCGGCGCCTTCCTCGCCACGGCGGCGCTGGTCCAGATGCTGCTGCTCGTCGGCGCCACCTACGCGGTGCTGCGGTCGGTGCTCACGGAGTTGGCGGTCAACTTCCGCACGATCCTCGGCGCGATCAGCGTCTACATGATCTTCGGCCTGCTCTTCACCTCGCTGTACGTGACGATCGACCGTTTGCAATCCGGCTCCTTCTTCATCGAAGAGGCGGGCGGGCACACGGGCGACTACGTCTTCTTCAGCTTCACGACCCTGACCACGACCGGCTACGGCAACCTCGTTCCGGCGGACCAGCCCGGCAAGATGTTCGCCGGCCTGGAGATGCTCCTCGGTCAGATCTTCCTGGTCACCCTTATCGCCGGCCTGGTCAGCCTCTGGCGGCCGCGGCGGGAGTGACGTCCTCGGCCCCCTGGTCCTCGGCCGCATAGGCGGCGAGCAGCCGGCGCTCGCGCTCCCTGTCGGGGAAGAAGAAGTAGACGAGGGCGGCGCCGAGCAGGATCGCGACGATGCCCGCGGTGTAGGCCCAGGCATCGCCCTGCAGGAACGAGCTCTTAGCCGCGGCGACGATCGAGGAGGAATAGCCCGGGTGCTGGGACGCGAGGTCGGCGGCGCTCGAGAACGACTTGGTCAGCTCGCCTTCGATCGTCGTCGTGACGTTGTGGGGCGAGTTGGCGACCGCTTCGGAGGCGGCGGCGGCGTAGCCGGCGGTGAGCAGCGCCCCGAGGATCGACTGCATGATCGCGCCGCCGAGGTCGCGTTGCAGGTCGGCCGTGGCCGAGGCCATCCCCGCCCGGCGCACCGGCACCGAGCCGGTCAGCGAGTGCGAGGCCGGCGTGCCCGCGAGCCCGACCCCGATCCCGATGAAGGCGTAGCCCAGGCCGACCTTCCAGTAGGGGATTCCCTCTTTCCAGAGCAGCAGCATGGTCAGGAACCCGAGCAGGCAGAAGACATAGCCGGAGAGGAGGGTGAAGCGCGCCCCGCGTGCCTCGACCAGCTTCGCGGAGCGGGGGGCGACGAGGACCATCAGTGCCGCGGCGGGGAGGATCGCCAGACCTGCGTCGAGGGTGGAGTAGTCGAGCACGTTCTGCAGGAACTGCTGACCGATGAACATCGCCGCCATCAACGAGCCGAAGACGATGATCCCGGCGCAGGCGGCGACCCAGAAGATGCGGCGGCCGGCGACCTCGAGGTCGTAGAGCGGCGCGGCGAGCCTGCGCTGGCGCAACGCAAAGGCCGCGATCGCGGCCAGCGCGACGAGGCCTAGCCCGATTGCGACCGCGCCGGCGCCGGGACCGGGCGCCAGGTTGATCGAGAGAACGAGGGCGGCGACCATCAGCACCGAGAGCAGACCGCTGGGGTTGTCGACCGCGTCGGTCGACTCGTTGACGTGAGAGGGGATGTGGCGGGCGGCAAGGTAGAGGGCGACCAGGGCGAGCGGCAGGGTGATGTAGAAGACCGAGCTCCAGTCGAACTGCGTCAGCAGGGCACCCGAGATCAGCGGTCCGAGCGCCGCGATGCCGCCACCGAGCGCCGACCAGAGGGCGATCGCCTTCGTCCGCTCCGCGCCCGACCAGAGCGCCGTGATCAGCGCCAGGGTGGTCGGGAAGGCCATCCCGGCGGCGAGGCCGCCGAGCAACCGAGCGACGAAGAGGACCCCGATCGTGGGCGCCAGCCCGGCCAGCAGCGAGGCCGGCATCGCCAGCCCGGTGCCGAGCAGCAGCATCGCCTTGCGCCCGTGCCGATCGCCCAGGGCGCCCAGGTAGAGCACCGAGGCTGCGAGTCCGAGTGAGTAGCCGACCGCGACCAGATTGAGCGCCGTCTGACTGGCGTCGAAGGCCTTGCCGATGTCGGGCAGGGCGACGTTGGCGACCGCCAGGTTGAGGTTGGCGACCGCCGCCACCAGGATCAGGGCGGCGAGCACCGCTCCGGCCCGCTCAGGTCGGGTGGACTCCATCGGCTTTGGCTCCTGGGCTGGCGGCTGAGTCATCTTGGTCGGGCGCGTCGACGTCTGCGCCGCAGCGCGGCCCGAGCCTCGGCCATCGTAGCCGCCCCTGGGGCCACCGACCAACGGGAGAATGGCCGGATCCGGATCCGGACGCGGCCGGAATCCGCTCTGCAATGGGGATCGAACAAACGGCCGTCCCAAAAGGAAAGGCGACAAAGGTTCGAGAATCTGGACCGAAAAGGACCTGACGGAAATGAGACACGTCCTCTTCGCAACCGGATTGCTCGCCCTGGCCGCCCGCCTGACGATCTACGCGGAAAGCGGCACCACCAGCAACCTGATCAGCTTCGTCGTCTTCTGGGTCTGCGCCGCGGGGTACGTGGTCTACCTCATCGTCGAATGACCGTCTGAAACGAGGCGCGCGAGACCGAATCGCGCCGGTTCGAGCGGAGGGGGTGGGATTCGAACCCACGAGACCCCTGACGAGGCCTAACGGCTTTCAAGGCCGCCGCATTCAACCGCTCTGCCACCCCTCCTGGAGTAGGCGCGCCCCCGATGCTAGACGGACCGGCGCAGGGCCCAGAGGGCCCCGGTTGATTGGATGGAGGGATGCGCCGCCTGCTCGTCCTCGCCTCGGTGATGGTCTTCTTCGACGTCACCTTCTTCTCCGCGATCTCGCCGCTCCTGCCCGAATACAAATCGGAATTCGGGCTCTCAAAGGGGGGCGCCGGGATCCTCGCAGGAGCCTACGCGGCCGGCACCCTGATCGCCTCGCTCCCCGCCGGCTGGCTCGCGACCCGGATCGGATCCCGCCGGACCGTGATCGGCGGTCTGCTCCTCCTCGGCGCCGCCAGCATCGTCTTCGGCTTCGGCCACCAGATAGTCCTGCTCGACGCGGCGCGGTTCGTGCAGGGCATCGCCGGCGCGCTGATCTGGGCGGGCGCTCTCACCTGGCTGATCGCGCAGACCCCGGTCGAGCGCCGCGGCTCGGTGATCGGCACCGCCCTCGGCGCGGCGGTCGCGGGCGCCCTGGTCGGGCCCGCCTTCGGTGCGCTGGCGGCCGAGATCGGCACCGAAATCGTCTTCGGCGGCGTGCTGGTCGCGGCGCTGGTACTCGCCTACTACGCGTCCAGCATGCCGGAAACCGCGGAGCCCGAACGCCAGAGCCTTCGCGAGGTGGCCTCGAGGATCATGAGCCGCCCCGTCGTCAACTCGACGGCCTTCGTCACCGCGCCCTCGGTGATGTTCGGCGCGGTCGAGGTGCTGGTGCCGTTGCGGATCGACGACCTGGGCGGCGGCCACACGCTGATCGCAACGGGCTTCATCGCGGGTGCCGGTCTCGAGGCGGTGTTGGCGCCGATCGCCGGCCGCTACTCCGACCGGGTCGGTCGGCGCGGGCCCTACGTCGCCGGCATGGCGATCTGCGCGGTTGCGATGGGAGGGCTGGCGCTGGCCGAGACCCTCGGCCTGGAGCTGAGCATGCTGATCATGACCTCGCTTGGGGCGGGGATCTGCTTCACGCCGGCGCTCACGAGCCTCTCCGAGGCGGCGGAAGAGATCGGGCTGCATCAGGGATACGCGGGTGGCCTCTCGAACATGGCCTGGGCGATGGGGCAGGTCGTCGGCGCCCTTGCCGGCGGCGCGATCGCCGGCGCGCTCGGCAACGTCCCACCCAGCTTCGCGATCTCGGCCCTGCTGATCGTCACGGCCGCCTACGCCTACCGCACCCTCAGCGCCTTCCCTGCGGGGGAGCCGAGCGTCGCCTAGGAGGCACCGCGGCCAGAAGGGCGTTCAGC
>DASXAR010000029.1:0-17432 GCA_036406595.1 Solirubrobacterales bacterium
GCGGATCATCGGCGGTGCAGACGACCGCAATCGGGGGTGCCCCCGCGGCGGGGATGACCGCGATCGCGAAGGCGATAGCCGTGTGTGCCGCGGCGGGAGGCGCGGCGGCCTGCGTCGCGGCGGGCGTCCCCCTGCCGGGGCAGCTTGCCCCCCATGCGGAGAAGCCGGCGCGGATCGAGCGGGTCGCCGAGCAGCTCCTGCCCAGGGCCCTTGGAGGCAGGCCGGCCCACCACCATCAGGACCGGCACGTGCGACGGGCGCCGGACGACGCGCCCAGCCGGGAACCGGAGACGACCCCGCAGTCCGAAGCGGCCCCGCCGCCGGAGACGACCACCCCGCCGAGCCCGCAACCGGTCGAGGCGGAAGCCGAATACGCACCGCCTTCCCCGGCGCCTCCTGCCGAAAGCACTCCTCCCCCGGCCTCCGGAGGCGCCGCCGGGGAGTTCGGCCCGTGAGGCGAAGGGCGGCATCGGCGGCGCTGCTCGCGGCGCTGGGCGCTCTCCTCCTGCCTGCGGCCGCCGCCGGCGCTCCCCCACCCCCGTCCGGCCTTCGCGTGAGTGGCGGCTCCGAGACCTGGCATCCGAACAGCCGATTCGATCTCGCCTGGAACATCCCAGAAGAAACCAGTCCGCCGGTCGCGGCAATCCACTATCTGGTCAAGAACGCCGGCGGCGAGGTCGCGATCGCTGAAAGACGGATCGAATGGGCGGCCCAGAGCGTCAGTCTTCAAGTGCCGGACAGGCCAGGCATCTACACCGCAGAAGTCTGGCTGGAGGACAGCGGCGGTGCCCAGGGGGCAAGGGCGAGCGTCTTTCTGCGATTCGACGACACGCGTCCCGCCGACGTCGCGCCGCTGCCCCTGCCGGCCTGGGTGGGCCGTAACGCCTTCCCTCTCTCCGTTCAGATCGGGCAGCCCGCCGGGCCGCTCCCGGTCTCGGGCATCAGGGGGTACGCGATCTCGATCGACCGAAGCCCGCTCGGTGCGCCCTGCGCCGACTCCAAGCTCTGCTCGACCACGGAGACCGACCTGCTCGGGGGCATCAGCGGGGACATTCTGGTCCTTCCTCAGCTCCCGGAAGGCGTGAGCTACCTGCACGCCGTGGCGGTCTCGGGAGCCGGGGTGAGGTCGAAAGCCGTCGGCCACGCCCAGGTCCGCGTCGACCAGACCGACCCCTTCACCGAGCTCGACGGTGTCCCGCCCGGCTGGGCGGACCGGCCGGTGGCGCTGACCGTCAGGGCGGTCGACGCCGACTCCGGCATGGCCGCGGGGGGCGGTGCCTTCACGGCCCTTCGGATCGACGGCGGCGCACCGGTGATCGGGGCCGGCAACGTGGCCGAGACAACCGTGATCGGCGAGGGAATTCACCACGTCGCCTACTACGGGCGCGACGCTGCCGGAAATGTCAACGATGGCGCGACTCTGAACGGGGAGGCGAACCACCCTCCGAGTGTCGCCATGGTGAGGATCGACCGCACCGCTCCCCGGGTGGCCTTCGCCAACTCCCAGGGGCCCGACGACCCGGAGCTGATCCGGGTGCGGGTTCTTGACCCCCTCTCCGGACCAAGCGCATCGCGCGGCTCGATCGCGGTGCGCAGGGCCGGCACCGATCAGCCATTCGACCCCCTTCCGACCGCGGCCTCGGGGAGCGGGCTCACAGCGCGCTGGGACACGGGCTCCTTTCCGCTCGGCGCCTACGAGTTCAGGGCGATCGGATACGACGCTGCGGGCAACGCCGCCGTCTCGACGGAGCGAGCCGACGGCAGCCAGATGATCCTTAGCAACCCGGTGAAGGCGACCAGCGTCCTCGTCGCGGGCTTCGCAGCCGGCAGCCGCTCGAAGCGCACCCTTCGCTATGGGCGCCGGACGCTGTTTTCGGGCCGGCTGACCACCGGCTGGCGGCAGATTCCGATCTCCTCGGCGCGGGTGCGGATCATCCAGCGCTACCCGGGACGGCGCTCGCCACGGGTCTCGACCGTGACCACCTCCGAGAACGGAGGCTTCTCGCTGAGGCTGGGCGCCGGGGCGAGCCGCGAAGTGCTCGCCTCCTACGACGGCAACCGCGCCTTCGCTGGCGCCAGCTCCCGAACCGCAAAGCTGCTGGTCCGCAGCGGGGTGCGGCTGCGCGTTTCGAGGCGAGTGGCGGCGATCGGCGGCGCGCCCGTCATCTTCAGGGGCCGCGTCGGCGCCCGTCCCGGCGAGATCCCGCGCAGTGGGAAGTCGGTCGAGCTCCAGTTCCGGCTTCCGGGACTCGCCTGGCAGGAGTTCCGCACCGTCGAGACCGACCGCCGCGGGCGCTTCCGCTATCCGTATCGCTTCAGCGACGACGACAGCCGCGGCGTCCGCTTCCAGTTCCGCGCACTCGCGATCGCGCAGGACGGCTGGCCGTACGAGCCGGGCCGCTCGAGGCCCGTCGCGGTACGGGGAAAATAGAAATGGCCGCTCGGAGGCGGCCATTTCGCAGACTTCATATCGACTGGCGCTAACGCAGGGCGGAGAGCTGCTCGCCGACCTGATCGACCAGGTCCTGGGCCCGTGAGGTCTGCCCCTCGATCGCCTTGCGGACGCGCTGGCGACGGCGGCGAGCCTCGCGCTCGACGCGGGTGCGGGTCTTCTTCGCCTCCCGCTCAACCCGGTTCCGCGTCTTACGCGCCTCGCTGGTGGCGCGGCGGCGGGCGGTCGCGCCGCGGCGCTCGGTGCGCTTCACCGAGCGGCGCAGCCGGGTGCTGTAGGAGCGGAGCTGGCGCTCGGCGCCCGAGCGGTCGGTGAACGGCTCGACCAGCTCGGTCACCCTGTCGGTGACCTCGAGGACGGCGCCGACGGGGACGTCGACGGCGGTCTGGGCGACGGTCCGTGCCCGCTCGGTCGGAGAGCTGGTGCTCGAAGTCGTGGTCTTCCTGGTCGAGGCCGTGCCTTTCGGAGCCGCGGCCTTGGCCTTCGTCTTCGCCTTGGTGCTGTTGGTCTGCGTAGCCATGGAGAGTGAGAATCCCTTCGTGTGTGTTGCCTGCCTGGGGTCCCGCGAAGCTCGCAACTGTAGCGAACATACGTTCTGGACGAACACACGTTCTAAACCCTCACCGTAGCGCGGTTACAGCCAGGATTCAGCCGGCGGCGGCGCGAATCGTCGCCAGCGCCTCCGGGCCGGGGGCCGCGGAGATCGGATAGCGGGCGTCGAGATCCAGCCCGGCCTGCGCGAGGGTGAGGTCGCCGAAGGCCACCTCGCCCCCCGCCTCGCGAACCAGCAGCTGCGCCGCTGCCGCGTCGACGGAACGGCAGGGGCGCAGCGCCATCAGGCCGTCGAAGCGCCCGGCGGCGACATAGGCGGCGGAGATCGCGATCGAGCCGACGACCCGGAGGCGGTAGACGCGTCCGCTCAGCGCGGGCAGCGCCCGCAGCGACCACTCGGGCTCGGCGGCCTCGATCCCGAGCACCTCCAGCCGCTCGCCGTCGGCTGCGACCCGGATCGCCTTGCCGTCCAGCAGCGCGCCCTCGCCGCGCGCGGCGACGAACTCCTCACCCGCGCCGAAGTCATGCACGTAGCCCCACTCCACGTCCGACATCGCAGGCCCGGAGGCGACCGCGATGCTGAGGCTGTGAGAGGGGAGGGTTCGCCGCGCATTGAGCGATCCGTCGATCGGGTCGATCACCACCCGCGCCGGCCCTCCCTCCCCGAAGGGCACCTCGCCGCGCTCCTCGGAAATCGCCAAGAACGAGGCGCCGTCCGCCGCCAACGCCTCGAGCTCGGCGAAGACGGCGTCCTCGCAGAGGCGATCGATCTCCAGGGTGCGGTCGCCGCCTCGTCCCCGTCCCTCGAACACCGTCCGCTCGGCCGATCCGGGGGCGCTCTCGAAGATCTCGCGGTGGGCGTCGACTATGCGGCGGCAGATCCGCAGCCAGTCGGCGTCGAGTGGGTCGAGCGGCGGCACTCGCGGCAGATTACGTGCGGCGGACAGCCGGTAGCGTTGAGCGATCGATCTCTCCTCCTCCCAACGGCGCGCGATCCGCCATGGCGGCGGCCCGCTGCTGCTCGTCGGGGGGGCCGGCAGCGGCAAGAGCGAGGCGCTCGCGAGGCGCTTCGCGAGGATCGCCGAGGCGGGGGGCTCGCCGGAGCAGGCGCTGCTGCTCGCCTCGAACCGGGCCACCGCGGTGGGGGTGAGATGCCGGATAGACGCCCTCTTCGAAGGCCCATACGAAGAGCTCTGGGTAGGCACCTGGGAGACGATCGGCGAGCGACTGCTGCGCGAGCATGCCGAGGCCGCCGGCCTCGACCCTTTCTTCGACGTCGTGGGGCGCGCGGAGCGCCTGGCGATGCTGCTCGACCGGATCGACGAGCTGCCCCTGCGCCAGCACGATATCCGCGGCAACCCGACCGGCCTGCTGGCGCGCCTGCTGGAGAGGATCGACGCCGAGAAGGCGGGCGCGCGGCAACCCGAGCCCGAGCTGGTCGAGCTGCTGGCAGCCCACGACGGCATCCTGGCGCAGGCGGGAAGCCTCGACGTCGGCGACGTCTTCCTCAAGCTGGGGGAGCTTCTCTCCCAGTCAGAGACCCTCGATGCGATTCGCAGGCGCTTCCCGGAGCTGCTGGTCGACGAGCTCGAGGACGCGACGCCGGCCCAGAGGTCGGTGCTCGCGGCCCTTGCCTCGACCGGGGACGGAAACGTCTTCGCCGCTGAGCCCGGCGAGGCGGCCGAGTGGTTCGCAGCCACCCATCCCGACGCTGAGACGATCGTGCTCGAGGAGCGGTTCCGCCACCCCGAGCTGCGCTTCTGGCGCTGCTCCAACGAGCGCGCCGAGGCCCAGGCTGTTGCGCGCGAAGTCGAGCGTCTCCTCGCCGGCGGAACGCAGCCGGAGGCGATCGGGGTCCTGATCGACGATCCGGACCAGCGGGGCGGGGCGGTCGCGGCAGCACTGGAGGAGCGCGGCATCCCGTTCCACCTCTCCGGCCCGGCGGCCCTCTTCCGCCGGCCCGAGGTGCGCGACGCGATCGCCTGGCTGCGCGTCCTGGCGGACCCCGGCGACTCCGCCGCCGCGGCCAGGGCCCTGACCCGGCCCCCGATAGAGCTCCGCTCGGCCGACCTCGCCCGGCTCACCACGATCGCCCGCCGCCGCAAGCTCGACATGGTCTCCGCCTGCGAGGCGGCGCTCGAGAGCCCGCAGATCCCCCCTGAGGCACGTGAGCGGATCCAGTCCTTCCTGAAGCTGTACGGCGCCGCGTCGGCCGTGATGGAGGAGCGGCGCGCGGACGTCTTCGTCCGCAGGCTGATCGAGCGGATCGGGCTGCGCCGCCAGCGCCTCTTCGCCGCCCAGCCCGAGGTGGCCGAGCGCCTGCTCGGCCTCTCTCGCCTCGCCGAGCTCGCGGCTGCCTGGGCGCGGCGCGACCCGCACGGCTCGACCCGCGACTTCGTCCGCCACCTGAGCGCCGTCTCGGAGACCGGGGTCGAGCCGGCGGGGCACGAGGAGCCGCCCGCGCCCGCAGCCGTGCGGGCGATCGACCGGCGCGGGGCGAAGGGGATGGAGTTCGAGCACGTATTCGTGCTGGGCCTGCAGAGCGGAGCCGGGGTCGAGCGGATCGGCAGCCCCGCACGCGCCGGGCTCGTCCTCTCCAGAGTCGAGCTCGACGCAGAGGGAGAGAGCCGCCCCTCCCCGATGTACGCCGAGGCGCTCGCCGAGTCAGGAGGCGAGGAGGAGCGCCACGCCGAGGAGCTCTTCGGTCCGGCCGAAGGGCTTCACGCGACCTACAGGTCGCTGCGCGAGCAGATCCTGGAGGAGTCCTGGCAGGCCGGGCGGCAGCTGTCGGAGCCGCGGCTCGACACGGCGGTGGACGTCAACCGAGCGATCGCCCGCTACCTCGAGCTGCTGAAGGTCGCCGCGCTTGCGCAGCGGCCCGGCGACGAGGCGACCACGGAGGCGATCGAGGCGGTCAACGGGCTGCTCCGCCAGGTCGCGACCCCCGAGCAGCAGGCGGAGCTGGATGCCTCCGGCCTCGATTCCTACCTGCTCGGCTCCGAGCGCGAGCGCGAGGGGAGGCGCAGGCTGATCGCCGCCCGCAACGAGCCATCGCTGGCGGCCTTCCTGCCGCGTCGCGGCGACGGCGCGCTCAGCCTCTCCGCCTCTGATCTCGACCTCTACCTCACCTGTCCTCTCAAGTACAAGTTCGCTCGCGTCTTCGCGATCCCGCAGGAGCCGACGATCAACCAGCGCTTCGGCATCCTCATCCACAACGTCCTCGAACGCTTCCACAAGGAGGATGAGGAAGCGGGGGAGGCCGGACTGCGCCGGCTGATGGGCCTCTTCGAGGCGGGCTGGCGCCGCTCCGGCTTCGGCTCCAGCGACGATGAGCTCCAGTTCCGCGACCGGGCTCGCGAGGCGATGCGCCTCTACTGGGAGCGCGAGTGCGACTCCGAGGGCGAGCCGGTCTGGCTTGAGCGCAAGTTCGACATCAGGATCGGCGAGCATCACGTGCGCGGCCGGGTCGACCGCGTCGACCGCCTCCCGGGCGGGGGCTACGAGCTGATCGACTACAAGACCGGCGAGCGAAAGAGCGAGGCGGACCTGGCAAGCGACCTGCAGCTGTCGCTCTACCGCCTCGCGGCAAGGGAGGCCTGGGACCTCGAGGCGAGCACCGGCAGCTACTACTACGTGCTCGACGCAGAGAAGGTCGCCGCCCCGGTCAGCCCCGACGACGCGGAGCGGGTCGAGCGCACGGTGCTGCAGGTTGGCGAGGGCGTCCTCGGGCAGGACTTCGAGCCGCGCCCCTCGCCGGAGGTGTGCAGCTGGTGCGACTACCGGCTGATCTGCCCGGCGGCGGAGAGCTGAGAGCGGCGCTCAGTTGCCCTGCTGGCGCAGGAAGCGCTGGAACTCGCGCGCGATCGAGTCGGCGGAGGGAAGCTCCTCGCTTTCGCCGAGCTGCTCCGCCTGCTCGGCCTCGATCCGCTCGACCAGCTCGGCGATCTCCGGGTTGGCGGCCACCGCCCGACCGATCTGCTCCTCGTAGCTGGCCGCTTCCTCCTCCAGCTCGCCGGCCTCGACCGCGATCCCCGTCAGCCCCTCGAGCCGCCGCAGCAGCGCCAGGCCCGCCTTCGGGTTCGGCACCGCGGCGACGTAGTGGGGCACCGCGGCCCAGAGCGAGGCCGATGTCATGCCGACCTGCCGGCAGCAGTCGTGGAGAACGCCGACAATGCCGGTCGGCCCCTCGTAGCTGGAGCGCTGAAGGTCGAGCTCCTCCACCAGCTCCGCATCGGAGGCGAGCCCGGTGATCGGGACCGGCAGCGTGTGGGAGACCTCGGCGACGAGCGCCCCCATCGTGATCACCATCTCGACGCCGAGCGCGTCGGCCGCCGTTGCGATCGTCTCTGAGAAGGTGCGCCAGCGAAGGTTCGGCTCGGTCCCGTCGAGCAGCACGAGGTCGCGCTCCGCCCCGGGAACCGCGAGCGAGATCAGGTTGTTCTGGGGCCACTCGATGTGGCGAGCCTGCCCGTCGGTGAGGGTGATGGTCGGGCGCGTCTCCTGGAAATCGAAGTACTCCTCCGGGTCGACCTGGGCGATCAGCTCCGCCTCGAACGCCGAGGCAACTGCGGCGAGCGCCGTCGATGCCGCTCCGGCGGCGTCGTTCCAGCCCCGGAAGCTGCAGACGAGAATCGGAGAGCGGAGCTCGGGGATCGAGGTCTCCCAGGTGAGCGAATCCACACCCTGAGGGTACATCCGGCCGGCCCCCGCCAGGGGACGCGGGAGGGGGAAGTGTCTCCTACGGGCTCGCCGCGAGCGCCCGCCGCGCCAGCCCGTAGGCGACATAGAGAGCGAGCGCGGCGAAGCTCAATTCGAGCGCTCTCTGCGGCACCTCGTTGGCCACCACGACGCCGATCAGGACCCCAAGCGGCGAGAGTAATCCGATTCTCAGCGCGTCGCCGACAGCGAGGTTGCCGTAGGCACGCTGCCGCGCCGCTCCGACCAGGGCGACGATGACGATCATCAGCAGCGAGGTCGACTCGGCGTCGACCTGCGAGAGGTCGAGGAAGACCGCCAGCGCGGGGACGAAGAGAACGCCGCCTCCGACTCCGACCAGACCCCCGGCGAGCCCGCCGGCGACGGCGATCAGCGCTGCGAGCACCTCATCCACGGCGGTCGCCCCATCGCCTCATGGAATTATCAGCTCGATCGCGATCGCGACCAGCAGCACCGCGAAGATCGCCGACACGGCGCGCTGAGGGATCCGCTGCTGGATCGCGGTGCCGAGGACGACGCCGCCGATCGCCGGGATCGAGAGCAGCAGCCCGGTGCCGAGATGGACGTTCCCGTAGATGCCCTGGAGGACCGCGCCAAGCAGCCCGATCAGCACGATCGCGCCAAGACTCGTACCGGTGGCGAGCCGCTCGCCATAGCCGAACCAGAGGATCAGCAGCGGCACGATCACCGTTCCCCCGCCGACCCCGAAGAGGCCGCTGAAGACGCCGGCCAGTGTGCCGATCGCGCCGAGCCTGAGGGTTCGAGGGGAGGGCATCAACGGTCCCCGGCTGATTCCGCGCTCCTCACGTTGCCTCGCGCTTCATCGCGGGCGCGATACTAGTGGTGTGCCCCCGCGACCCGAGGCGAGCGACCTCGCAGGCGCTGGTTTCCTCGAGCCGCTTCGCTCCGACGCGGCCCACGTTGCCGTGCTTACGGACATCGACGGAACCCTCGCGCCGATCGTTGATCGCCCCGATCAGGCCGCGGTGCCGGCGCTGGCGTCGGAGCTGCTGCGCGAGCTTGGCCGCCGTTATGCGATCGTCGGCTGCGTCTCCGGCCGCCGCGCGGACGAGGCGCGCCGGCTGGTCGGGGTGGACGAGATCTCCTATGCGGGCAACCACGGCCTGGAACTGCTGCTGCCCGGGGACGCCCGGCCGCGCCTCGACCCCTCGCTCGAGGGGCGGGGCGAGGCAGCCGCCCGCTTCGTCGCCGGGTTGGACGGGCCCCGGCTCCTCGCCGCCGGCCTCAGGCTCGAGGACAAGGGCCCGATCCAGGCCCTCCACTGGCGCGGCGCCGAGGACGAGGATGGGGCGGAGCAGCTCGCCCGGGAGGTCGCCGCGAGGGCGGAGCGCGACGGCCTGGAGCCCCACTGGGGCCGTAAGGTGCTCGAGCTGCGCCCGCCGGTCGGGGTCGGCAAGGGGACCGCAATTTCCGCCCTGCTCGCCCGCGGAACCGCGAGCGCCGCCGTCTACGCCGGCGATGACCGCACCGACCTCGATGCCTTCCGGCGCCTCCGCGAGCTGCGCGAGGCGGGCGAGCTGCAGCTGGCGGTCTGCGTCGGGGTCACGTCTGTGGAGGGCCCTCCGGAGCTCGCGGCCGAGTCGGACGTGACGGTCGAGGGACCGGCCGGATGGCTTGCGGTTCTCGAGTGCCTGGCGAGCGCGGGGAAGCGATAGGTGGCCTACACCGATCTGCTGCGCATCGCCGTCCTTCTCACCGCCGCCGAGGCGACGGTGCTCGGCGCGATCACCGCGGTGGCGGCCAACCGCGACTCCGACACGACGACGATCGCGGTCGCCGCGGCATGGTGGTTGGTCGCCCTCGCCGTCGGCCTCTGGCTGGGGAGGCCGGCGCGCGCCGCCGATGGAGTCCGCGACGCCCTGTCTCGCGCCCATACGGCAACCTCGCTGCCGCCGCAATCCCCGGCGCGGATCGCCTTCGTTCGCCTCTGGCCGATCGGCCTGACCGCCCTCGTCGCCGGGGTGCTGGGGATCTTCTTCCCCGGCGTCGCCGCGATCGGCGCCGGCTACGCGCTGCTCGTCGCGCTCGCATGGCACACGCGCGAGGCTGCGGTTCTGGGGGTCGAGCAGCGCGACGGCGTCAAGTTCTACGTCGTGCCGACTTCCGCGACGCGGCCGATCGACCTGGTCCGAACTCCCGGGCTGCGGAGCGACCGGCTCAGCGGCTCGCGAGTCGCTTGAACTCTCGCCAGCCGCGCGCGTTCGCGACCTCAGCGGGGGTCAGCCAGGCGCGGCGCGCCGTCGCCACCGCGTAGGCCATGTTGCCGAGCGTGTCGACGCCGTGGGCGTCGGTGTTGAGGACGATCGTCGCGCCGGCCTCGACGGCGAGGCGGGCGTGGTGCTCGGAGAGGTCGCGGCGGTTCGGGTTGCCGTTGATCTCGAGCATCGTCCCCGTCCGCGCCGCGGCCTCGGCCACCGCCTCGACGTCGATCCCGTAGGGCTCGCGGCGGCCGATCAGCCGCCCGGTCAGGTGCCCGACGCAGTTCACCAGGGGGTTCTCGATCGCGGTGAGGACGCGCTCGGTCATCGACGCCTCGGAGATCGAGAAGGAGGTGTGGACGCTTGCCACGACCCAGTCGAGGGCCTCGAGGAGATCGTCGGGATAGTCGAGCGACCCGTCGAGTCCGATGTTCACCTCGGAGCCGGCGAGGAGCCGGAAGCCCCGCACCCCGTCATTCCACTCGCGCACCTCCTCGATTCGCTCCCAGAGCCGCTCATCGGTTACGTGGTCGCCGAAGCCGTGGCTGGCCGAGTGGTCGGTTATCGCCATGTACGCGTAGCCGCGCTCGCGCCCGGCCGCCGCCATCTCCTCGAGGCTGTTGCGGCCGTCGGAGAGGGTGGTGTGCGAGTGCAGGTCCCCACGGATGTCCTCGAGCGAGATCAGCTCGGGCAGCTCGTCCTTGCGGGCGGCCCTCAGCTCGCCGCGTCCCTCCCGCAACTCCGGCTCGATGTAGGCATAGCCGAGCCGCTCGTAGACCTCAGGCTCGGAGGCGCAGAGGGTCACCTTCCCGGTCTCGGTCTCGGTGATGCCGTGCTCTGAGACGGAGAGGCCTCTGCCGACCGCGTCTTCGCGCAGCTGCACGTTATGCGTGGCGGAGCCGGTGAAGTGCTGGAGCAGGTTGCCGAAGGCCTCGGGGGCGACGATCCGGAGGTCGACCGAGATCCCGTTGTGGGTCTGGGCCCGGACCCCGGCGTCACCCGGCGTCCCCGCCGCCGCGATCAACGGATGGGTCGCCAGGTGCTTGGCGAGCGCGGCCGGCTCCTCGGCTGTCGCGATGAGGTCGATGTCCTTGCAGGTCTCGGCCCAGCGCCGCACCGAGCCGGCGACCTCGACCCGATTAGCCGCCGGATGCTCGCGGAGCGCCTCGGCCAGCTCTTCGGCGATCGGCCGCACCGCCGAGAGGAGCAGCCTGCCGGGGCCCTCCCCCGGCTCGCCGAGGCGCTCGAGCGCGGCCAGCACGTTTTCCTCGACCTTCGGCCCGAGTCCTTTGACCTCGCGGATCCGCTGCGCCTCCGCCGCCTCCTTCAGGTCCTCCATCGAGGCGATCCCGAGCTCGTCGTGGAGGCGCCGGGCGGTCTTGGCCCCCACCCCCGGGACCCGCGTCACCTCGATCAGGGTCGGCGGGAACTTCGCCTTCAGCTTGATGGCCGCCGGGATCTCCCCGGTCTCCAGCAGCGCGTCGATCTTCTCGGCCAGGGTCTTGCCAACCCCGGGGATCTCCGTCGCCCGGCCCTCGGCCGCCAGCTCCGCCACCGAGATCGGGCTTTCGCGGATCGCCTTGGCGGCGGCTCCGTAGGCGAGCACCCTGTATTTGACCGCGCCATCGAGCTCGTAGAGCACGCCGAGCTCGTCCAGGGCTGCGGCGATCTCGGCATTGGTCATACTGGTCAAAATAGGGATGGCCGGCGAGGGGTAGTGGGCCGTCGCTATACTTTTTGAAGTATTGAGCGCTGAAACTCGACACGCAGGAGACCGATTCCAGTGACAGGCAAGCTCACCGACGTGACCGACGCCACCTTCAAGTCAGACGTGCTCGAGGCCGAAGGCCCGGTGCTGGTCGACTTCTGGGCGCCCTGGTGCGGCCCCTGCCGCGTAGTCCACCCTGTCCTCGAAGAGATGGACGACGAGCGGGAGGACCTGACGATCCTCAGCCTCAACGTGGACGAGAACCAGCAGACGGCGGCGCAGTACGAAGTGCTTTCGATCCCGACCCTCCTTCTATTCAAGGACGGCGCGATCGTGAAGAAAATCGTCGGGGCCCTGCCGAAGCGACGCCTAGAGGCCGAGCTCGAGCCGGCGCTGGCCTAACCGGGCGCCGGTAGCACGCGATGCCCTTCGTTCACGTGCACTGGTACGAGGGGCGCAGCGACGAGCAGAAGGCCGAGATCGCGAAGCGGATCGAAGCCGCGCTGATCGAGGTGGCGGGAGTCCCGCCGGAGCACTGCTGGGTGAAGTTCTCCGATTCCGCCAAATCGGACTTCATCATCGGCGAGCCCGAGGGCGAGTGATCGACAGCCGCAGCTCGCGGCCGTCGATCGTCGCCGTGACGCCATCCGCGGCGTCATAGGCAACCGCGGTGGCAAGCACCTCACCGGCGATGTAGGGCTCGTGCTCGCGCGCCGCCTCGAGAAGGCCGGCGTCCCCGGAGATCGCCAGCTCGATCCGGTCGGTTACCTCGAGGCCCGCCTCTTTGCGGGCATTCTGAACGGCGTGAACGATCTCCCGGGCCAGGCCCTCTCGGCGCAGCTCATCGTCGAGCTCGAGCTGTAGGGCGACCGCGTGGCCGGCCTCCGCCTCGACCTCGTAGCCCTCGAGCGGCTGCAGGGAGAGGCTCACCTCGTCCGGCGCCAGGGCGTGCTCGTCTCCGTCGACGCTGATCCCGATCTCCCCGCCGTCCGCCATCACCCGGGCGATGTGGGCCGGATCGAGCGCCTCCACCGCCGCCGCGACTTGCGGCATCCGCTTGCCGAAGCGAGGGCCGAGGGAGCGGTAGTTGGGCTTGACGGCATAGCTGACCAGCTCGGCCTCCTCGGTGACGAAATCGAGCTCTTTCACGTTCAGCTCGGACATGACCAGGTCGGCGCGAGCAGAGATCGCCTTCCGCTCCGCGTCGTTGGCGACGATCACGGCCCGCCGCAGCGGCTGGCGCACCTTCACCTTCGCCTGCGCCCGCGCGGCCCGTCCCAGTTCGACGGTCAGCCGCACCGCCTCCATCGCGTCCTCCAGGTCGGGGTCGGCTCGGTCCGGGGCGGGCCGAGGGAAATCGCGCAGGTGGACGGAGTCGGCGAGGTCGCCGAAGTCCTCGCCCTCGCCGCCGGCAAGATTGAGATGGATCTCGTCGGCGAGGAAGGGGGTGAACGGAGCGAGCAGCGCCGCCACCTCCAGCAGGCAATGGCGCAACGTCGCGAAGGCGGCGCGGTCGCCGTCCCAGAAACGCCGCCGGGAGAGGCGCACGTACCAGTTCGAGAGCTCCTCGACGAAGTCCGCGATCGCCCGGCCAGCCGCCGTGCAGTCGAAGGCGTCCATGCGCTCGCGGACGATCGAGATCGTCGCCTGCAGCCTCGACAGCACCCACCGATCAAGGTCCTCGTATTCCGCCGCCTCCTCGCTCTCGCTCGGCCGCGAAGAAACAGATATGGACGCGGCCTCGCTTCCGCGTCCGGGGGCGGCGGGTGGCGCTCCAGGCGACGAGAGATCTGGAAAGTCGCTGGGACTGAGCCCCTCCGCATTCGCGTAGAGGACCCAGAAGGAGTAGGTGTTCCAGAGGGTGAGGAGGAACTGGCGCACCGATTCGCCGACCGTGTCCACCGAGAAGCGGTAGCCCGACCAGGGCTGCTGGGAGGTCAGGTAGTACCAGCGGAAGGCGTCGGCGCCGTGGGCGGAGATCACGTCCCAGGGCTCGACCACGTTGCCGCGGCTCTTCGACATCTTCTGCCCCTCGGGGTCGAGGATCAGCCCGAGGCAGACGCAGTTGCGGTAGCTCGAGGTGTCGAAGAGCAGGGTCGACTCGGCGAGCAGCGTGTAGAACCAGCCACGCGTCTGGTCGATCGCCTCGCAGATGAAGTCCGCCGGGAAGCGCTCCTCGAACTCCCGCTCGTTCTCGAACGGGTAGTGAAACTGCGCGAACGGCATCGCTCCGCTGTCGTACCAGGTGTCGATCACCGACTCGACGCGCCGCATCTCTCCCCCGCATTCTCGGCAGTCGAGCACGACCTCGTCGATGTAGGGACGATGGAGGTCGTCGGGTACCTCCCCCCTGGCCCGGTCGCGCAGCTCCTCGACCGAGCCGGCGCAGAAGCGACCCTCGCAGCCCTCCTCCGCGCACTCCCAGATCGGCAGCGGCGTCCCCCAATAGCGATCGCGCGAGAGCGCCCAGTCGACGTTGTTCTCCAGCCATTTGCCGAAGCGGCCGTGTTTGATGTGCTCGGGATGCCAGCCGATCTGCTCGTTGTTGGCGAGCAGATCGCCGCGGGCCTCGGACGTCGCGACGTACCAGCTCGACTTCGCGTAGTAGAGCAGCGGCGTGCCGCAGCGCCAGCAGTGCGGATAGGAGTGCTCGTAGACCTGCTCGCGGAAGAGCAGACCGCGCTCCCGCAGGTCGTCGATCAGCGCCGCCGTCACCTCCGGGTCCTTGACGAAGCGCCCCTCGAAGCCGGTCACCCGCTGGTCGAAGCGGCCATCGAGCCTGACCGGGTTGTAGAGGGTGCCGTGCTCGGTCGGGTCGAAGATGCCGTTTGCGGCCGCAACCGCATAGTCGTCCTCGCCGAAGGCCGGCGCGAGGTGGACGAGACCGGTGCCGTCTTCGGTGGTCACGAAGTCGCCGGCGAGAACGGGGTAGTTGGCCGGCTCGCGGTCGGCGAGCTGGAATACGGGGCCCCTGTACTGGCGGCCGACGAGCCGCGAGCCCGGGAGGCGATCGACGACCTCCGCCCCCTCGCCGAGCACGCGCTCCAGCAGCGGCTCGGCGAGGATCAGCGTCTCCTCCCCGACCCTCGCCTTCACGTAGGTGACGTCGGGGGCGACCGCGACGGCGACGTTGCCGGGCAGCGTCCACGGCGTGGTCGTCCAGACGAGCAGCGATGCGTCGGAGTCGGAGAGCGGGAACCGAACGTAGATGCTGGGGTCCTCGACGTCCTCGTAGCCGAGCGCGACCTCGTGCGAGGAGAGGGCGGTGCCGCAGCGCGGGCAGTACGGGACTACCTTGTGGCCCTCGTACAGCAGCCGCTTGTCCCAGAGACTGCGCAGCGACCACCAGACCGACTCGATGTAGTCGTTCTCGAGCGTCACGTACGGGTCGTCGAGGTCGATCCAGAAGCCGATCCGCTCGGTGAGGCGGTTCCACTCCTCGACGTACTCGAAGACCGACTCGCGGCAGCGCCGGTTGAACTCGGCGATCCCGAGCTCCTCGATCTCCTGCTTGGAGGAGATGCCGAGCTGCTTTTCGACCTCCAGCTCGACCGGCAGCCCGTGGCAGTCCCAGCCGGCCTTGCGCGGCACCCGGTAGCCGCACATCGTCCTGTAGCGCGGGTAGACGTCCTTGAAGACGCGAGCGAGGACGTGATGGGAGCCGGGACGGCCGTTGGCGGTCGGCGGCCCCTCGTAGAAGCTCCAGACCTCGGCTCCCTCGCGGTTGGCTAGCGAGCGGCGGAAAACGTCGCGATCGCGCCAGCGCGCGAGGACGTGCTCCTCCAGCTCGGGGAACGACTGCCTGGTGTCGACTGGCCGAAAGCCCGGCATGGGCAGGTGATTCTAGGAGTGAGTAGGCTGCGCGCCGCATGCCCGTCTTCGAGCTGAACGGAAAGGTGGCGCTGGTGACCGGCGCCGCCCGTGGGATCGGCTACGAGACGGCGCGCCAGCTGCACGCGCGCGGCGCCTCGGTTGCGGTCGTCGATCTCGATGCCGACCAGGCGCGCGAGGCCGCTGAACGAGTCGGCGGGCGCGCGATCGGAATCGCAGCCGACGTCACCGACCACGCGGCGATGATGGGGGCCGTCGCCGCGACGGTGGAGCGCTTCGGCGGGCTCGACGTCGTCGTCGCCAACGCCGGCATCGCCCCGCGTGAGATGGGGACCGCGAACGGCATGCCCGGCGAGGAATGGGAGCGCGTCTTCGAGGTCGACATCCTCGGCGTCTGGCGAACCGTGCGCGCCGCCCTGCCGCAGATCGTCGAGCGCCGCGGCCACGTCGTCGTGGTCTCGTCGGTCTACGCCTTCGTCAACGGCGTCTTCAACAGCCCCTACGCCGTCGCCAAGGCCGGGGTCGAGTCGCTCGGGCGCTCGCTGCGTGTCGAGCTGACTCCGCTCGGGTCGAGCGCAAGCGTCGCCTACTTCGGCTGGGTCGACACGACGATGGTCAGGGACGCGGAAAACCAGAAGCACTGGGGCCGCGGCCAAAACCGACTCCCGGCCTTCATGTTGCGCCACATTTCGCCGGCCGAGGCGGCCGCGGCGCTGGTTCGGGGCGTCGAAGAGCGGGCGCCGCGGATCTTCGCGCCGCGCTGGTGGCGCTACGTGTCGGCGTTCCGCGGCATCCTCAACCCGATCATCGAGCGCGGGCTCGAGCGCGAGGACCAGGTCGCGGCGCTGGTCCGCGACCTCGAAGCGGAAGCCGCGCAGCGCCCGATCTAGTCGGTGCGGGTCAGCTCCTCGAGCAGGAAGACGAACGACTCGTACTCGGCGCCGGTCGCGCGGCTGAGGCCGATCTCGCAGGTGCGGTTGCTCGAGAGGTGGGCGTCGAAGGAGCGGCCCGCGAGCTCGTCCGCCTGCTCGGCGGTCGCCGCCGCGGTCAGCTCGGGATTCGAGATCCCGCGATCGCCGGCGAAGCCGCAGCAGGTGGCCGAGGGCGCGACGTAGACATCCTCTGCGAGGACTCCGGCGAGCGCGCGAAGACGCGGGGCGAGGCCCATCAGGCGGGTGGCGCAGGTCGGGTGGACGGTCGCCGAGCCCACCCTGCGCCTGACCTCGAGCCGGGGCAGGAGCCGGTCGTGCGCCCAGATCACCGAGTCGAGGATCTCGAGCCGGCCGAGCCGCTCTCCGTTCTCGTCGGTGAGGACACCCTCGCCCGGAGTCGCGACGGTCTGGGTGCAGGAGGCGGCGTCGATCACAACCGGCAGCTCGCCCTCGCCGCTCCACTCCCAGAGGTGTTCGACCATCTCGTTCGCCTTGTGAGCGTGCGCGGCGCCAAACCCTTTCGAGCTCCACGGGAGGCCGCAGCAGGTGCCCTCGACCTCGGGCGGAATCCAGACCGGCCGGCCGGCGCGGGCCGAGACGGCGACCAGCGCCTCGGGAAGGCTCGGAGAACGAGGTCGATGGGCCGAAAACCGTCGCCTGGCGTCGGGAATCGGCCCGTCGGCATGGCGGCCGAAGATCCGGTTCGTGCAGGACGGCAGGTAGACGGCGGCGGCGCCCTCGCGCGTCGTCGACGGCATGGTCGTCGATGCCGGGCCGGGCAGGCCCGCGCCGCGCTTGGTCCGGCGCGCGAGCGCCCCGCCGGCCCGCAGCCCCGCCCGCGTCGCCCGCTCGACCGCGGTCCAGCGCTCGGCCGTGCGCAGCGCCAGCGATTCCGCCCGCTCGGTCCGCATCCCTCCGCGGAGTTCCTTGACCAGCTTCCCGGTGTCGATCCCGACCGGGCAGGCGAGCTGGCAGGAGCCGTCGGCGGCGCAGGTGTCGAGCGAGTCGTACTCGTACTCCTC
>DASXAR010000030.1:0-7755 GCA_036406595.1 Solirubrobacterales bacterium
CATGATGATTCCGACGAGCGGCGCATCGACCTCGATCTCCTCGAACGCCTCCTCGACCTCGGGCATCGTCTCGACGGCTTCGCCCTCGGGCATCAGGTCCTCCTATCGCTGGTCATGGTCTTCGGTCTCCCTATGCGGCCGCTGCCGCACTCCCACCCACGGCCCGGGCCGCGATGTCGTTGCGCATCTGCTTCCCGTCGAAGCTGATCCGCTCGGCGGCATCGTATGCGCGCCGGCGGGCGTCGGCGGCTGTGGCGCCGAGCCCGGTGACGTTGAGGACGCGGCCGCCCGCCGTGACGATCTCACCCTTCTCGCGGGCGGTGCCGGCGTGCGTCACCTCCACCCCCTCCAGGGCCGCGGCCTCATCGAGCCCGCTGATCACGTCCCCCTTCGAAGACGACTCCGGGTAGCCGGCCGAGGCGAGCACGACGGTTACGGCCCACTCGTCGGCGAAGCCGGCATCGAGCCCGGCGAGCCCTCCATCCGTCCGGGTGGCGAGGCAGAGGCCGATCAGGTCGGAGCGCAGCCGCGGCAACACGGCCTGGGTCTCGGGGTCGCCGAAGCGGCAGTTGAACTCGAGCACCTTGGGACCAGCCTCGGTCAGCATCAGCCCCGCGTAGAGCACGCCGCGGTAGGGGAGCCCGCGCCGCCTCATCGCGGCGACGGTCGGGCGGTGGACGAGATCGACGATGCGCTCGGCCTCGTCCGCGTCGATGCCCGGCACGGGCGAGTAGCTGCCCATGCCGCCGGTGTTCGGCCCCTCGTCCCCGTCGCGGATCCGCTTGTAGTCCTGCGCGGGGGCGAGCGGCAGAACGTTCTCGCCGTCGCAGAGCGCAAGCAGCGACAGCTCCTCGCCCTCGAGGAACTCCTCGATCACGACCTCGGTGTCTCCGAAGCGCCGCTCGGTGAAGAAGACGTCGACGGCCTCGCGGGCCTCCGCTTCGGTCGCGCAGATGATCACGCCCTTGCCCGCCGCCAGGCCATCGGCCTTGAGGACCGCGGGATACGAGGCGCAGGCGATCTGCGCGAGCGCCTCGTCCTTCGAGCGCAGCACGGTGTGGGCGGCCGTCGGCACCCCGGCCTCCTCCATCAGGCGCTTGGCGAACAGCTTCGAGCCCTCGATCTGCGCCGCCGCCCCGGTAGGTCCGAAGGCGGCGATGCCCGCATCCTCGAGCGCGTCGACGAGCCCGGCGACCAGGGGCGCCTCCGGGCCGACCACCACCAGATCGATCTCCTGATCGCGTGCCGCGGCGACCAGGCCGTCGACGTCCTCGCCACCGACGCTGACGAGCTCGGCATCGGAGGCGATGCCCGCGTTGCCGGGCGCGCAGAAGAGCTCGGGATCGCTCGGCGAGCGTGAGAGCGCGCGGATGATCGCGTGCTCGCGTCCCCCGCCTCCGACGACGAGGACCCTCATGCCAGGGCCTTTCCGGAGCTCAGAGTGACTTCGAGAACTCCTCCGCCGGAATCGCGACCAGCGTCTGGCTGCTCATCGTCCCGCGTGAGCCGAGCTCGACGGAGACCTTCGCCATCGTCTGGTCGTCGGGCGCCTCCACGATGGTGATGAAGTCGTACGGGCCGAGGGTGGCCCACTGATCCTTGACAGTCACACCCAGCTGCTCGACTTCCTTGTTGACCTCCTGGATGCGGGTCGGGTTGTTCTTCAGAGTCTGCACTCCTTCGGAGGTCAGATTGGTGAGCATCACGAACGTCGGCATCGCTTCTCCTCTCCGTTGCTTGCCCCGTAGCTCCCCCTTTCTTTCACTTTCCGGCGCGACGTGCAATCCCGCCTGACGCGCGTCCGCGGGAAGGGCGATCATCCTCCCGTGCCGGATCATCCCTTCTTCGCCCGGTTCTACGACCGGATGACCGCCCGCGCGGAGCGTGGCGGCCTCGGTGAGATGCGCCAGCGGCTGCTCGGCTCGGCCTCCGGCCGCGTCCTCGAGCTCGGGGCCGGCACCGGCCACAACCTCGAGCACTACACCGACGCCGTGACAGAGCTGATCCTGGCGGAGCCCGATCCCAACATGGCGAAACTCCTGCGCGAGCGACTCGAGCGGGATGGGACCGCGGCTGGAAATCCGTCCGTGATCGAGGCGCCCGCGGAGGATCTTCCCTTCGACGACGGCAGCTTCGACGTCGTGGTCGCGACGCTCGTCCTCTGCACGGTCGAGAACCCGGTCCGCGCGGTGGCGGAGGCCAGGCGCGTGCTGGTCGAGGGCGGTCGCTTCCTCTATTTGGAGCACGTGCGCAGCGCTCGGCCGGGCCTCGCCCGCTGGCAGGACTGGCTCGAGCGGCCCTGGGGCTGGGTGGCCGGCGGCTGCCATCCAAACCGCGCGACTGACGAGCTGCTTGCCGGCGCCGGCTTCTGGATCGACAGCCTGGAGCGCGACAAGCTGCCGAAGGCGCCGCCGCTGGTCCGCCCGCTGATCCGGGGCGTGGCGATCAGGCCCACCGGAGTGCGCGGCTAGCTGCCCGCGGTCCCCTCCTGCCAGGGCTCGAGCAGCTCCGAGGTCACCCACGGCGAGCCACCGTCGGCCTCGACCTGCCGGTTCATCGCGGCCATCTTCTCCTTCGACGAGTCGGTCGCCGAGGAGACCATGAACCACTTGCGCTCCACTGCCAGGCCCCGGTGCAGGGGACGCGAGGCACCCTCGTAGACCGCCCGCTTCAGCGAGCGGATCGCCTCCGGCGAGCGACGGGCCAGCCGCTCACCCATCCGGACGGCCGCGTCCTCGACCTGGTCCGGCGGCACGACCGCCTGGACGAGGCCGTAGTCGAGTGCCTCCCGCGGGCTCAGGGTGCGGCCCTCGAGCATCATCGCCATCGCCCGGCCGACGCCGATCAGCCTCGGGAGCCGCTGGGTCCCGCCGGCCCCCGGGTTGAAGTCCACCGTCATCTCCGGCAGGCCGATCGCGATGTCGGCGTCGGCCATCACCCGCACGTCGCAGGCGAGCGAGGTCTCGCAGCCGCCCCCGGTGGCGGGGCCGTTGATGGCGGCGATGAAAACCTTGTCCGACCGGTTCATGGAGAGGAAGAGGTCGTGTATCCGGTAGAGCTCGAAAACAGCTGCCAACGGCGTGCGCAGGGCCAGGTCGCTCAGGACCGGCACCCGCCGGATCCCGCCGGCGATCCGCAGCACCACCGCGGTGAGCCAGGGTGGCGCGGCGATCCCGGCCCGCTCGACGCTCGCGAGGATCTCGGCGACGTCGTAGTGGGTGATGTATTGGTGCTCGGGCTTGCCCGTGATCACCACCGCCCCGACCGAGCGGTCGCCCCGCAGTGACTCGAGCAGGTCGCTCAGCTCCCGGACCATCACGGCGGTCATGAAGTTGTGCGGCGGGTTGTCGGCCCGGACCACCAGCACGCGGCCGCGGCGCTCGGTGTCGAGGGTGCTGGCGATGGCCGAACCCTAAGGCTCGCGGCGAGCCAGCTGGATCTCGCAGCGGTAGCGCAGTGTCACGGGCCCGTCCGCAGCTAGGGCACGCACCCGCTCCAGCAGCGCATCCCGATCCCGCGAGTCGAGCGCCGCGATCGCGCTGGTCGAGCCGACGCGGTCTGCCAGCCCGTCCGCGTCGAGGACCTGCTCGTTCGGGAAGGTGCGTTCCTCGAGGGGGCCGAAGAGCTCACTCGCCTCGATCGGCCGCCGCCAGTCGCCGGAGCGATGGCGCGGGATCTCCTTGGTGAAGGGGGCGATCAGCTCCTCCACCCCGGCCTGCCCCGGATCATCCAGGAGCCGGACGTTCCAGACGAGCGCTAGGTGGCCGCCGGATCGCATGACGCGGTGGATCTCCGCGAGCGCCGGTTCCCCGTCGAACCAGTGAAACGCCTGAGCGACGGTCACCGCGTCCGCGGAGGCGTCCGGGAGCGGTATCCGCTCGGCCGTGCCCTCGATCGACCGGATCGGCGCTTCGATCAGTGCGCGCATCCTCTCCAGTGGCTCCACGGCGATCACCTCCGCGCCCGTCGCCGCCAGTGACCTGCTGAGCTTGCCGGTTCCGGCCGCCAGGTCGACGACCTGTCTGTCAGGGCCGAGGTCCAGGCGCTCGCGCAGCCAGTCGATCGCCTCCGGCGGATAGTCCGGGCGACCGCGCTCGTACGCCTCGGCTGAGCTGGCGAACCCCTCGGCTGCGATGCGATGAACCACGACGGCACATCTTGCCGCCTCGGCCGAGCGGGCTACGCGTCGAAGCCGACGTGAACGTGGTTGCAGTGGTCGGCCTGCGCGAAGCCGTTCGGGTTCGCGGGGCCGTCCGGGTCCCAGCAGTAGATCAGCTCGGTGGGCTCCTGCCCGGGCGGCAGGGCGCCGAGCTGACGGGCGATCGTGCCGCACGGCCCGTCGGGCGAGACGTTGGTGCAGGACACGCCGTCGATCGCAGCGATGTCCATGGCGCGGCCGTAGTAGTGGTTCGAGACGTTGCCGCCGGTGGTGAACTTCGAGTGGTCCGAGCGCAGCGCCGAGATGGTGACCGTGTGCTGCTGGCTGATCGCGCCGAGCAGGTTCATGATCCGCGGGTCGATCGCGCCCGACTGGAGGTCGACCATCTCGAGCTGGTTGGAGAGCTCGACGTTCCGCCAGTTGATCGCGGCGCTCGTCGGGCCGGGCAGGGCGACCGAGTAGGCGACAGTCTTCACCTGGCAGGAGCCCTTCATGGCCTCGGCGTCCTGGAGCACGGCCTCGACGTACCACTCCGCGTGGTTGTGCTGGAAGAGTCCGGCGCGGAGGTCGCCCGCGGCCCAGATCATGCGGGCGAGGGTCGCCGCCGAGTCGGCGGGGCTCGAGTGCCTGACCTTGCCGTCCCCGTCTCCGTCGACCGCGTAGTGGTCCCAGTTGTCGGGGGTGATGCCCAGCGGCCCTCGGCTGGCCAGGTCGTGCTTTGACATCCCCTTGCCGAAGTTGGACTCGACCCGGGCGACGGCGGCGAGCGCCCAGACGCCCGGTTGGCCGAGCTCGTAGCGGCCGGCGGCGTCCTGGAAGGCCGTCATGTACGCGTCGGGAATCTGCACCCGGGAGTCGTCGGCGGGGGCGCAGACCAGCTCCTGCCGCTTCGGGATCAGGGAGAGCCCGCCGACCGCGCCGTTGCCGATCCCGCTGAAGCAGGCGGCGCGCGCCATCACCTCGGCGACGTACCAGTCGGCGTGGTTGTAGGCGAAGACGGCGCCCTCGGGGTCCTCGGGCATCCCGGCCGCGCGCAGGTAACGCGCCGCGGCGAAGATCGCGTCGTGGGGCTCGTTGGGGTCCTTGACGCCGTCGGCATTGGCGTCCACGCCGTACATCGCCCAGGTCGAGGGCATGAATTGCATCCAGCCCTCTGCGCCCGCGGAGGAAGGCCCGAGGTTCTGCCCGAAGCCGCTCTCGATCTCGTTGATCGCGGCGAGGATCGAGGGGCCGGCCGGGCCCAGGTCATAGGCCTGCGCGGCCGCCTGGTAGATCGGGGGCAGGAACGCCGGCACCGCCACCGGGCCACAGGCCGTCGGGATCGGGGTGGCGGGCGGCGGCGTCGCGTTGCCGCCGTTCTCCGCGGCGCCCTTCTCGTTGCCCTCCTGCTTCGGCTTGGCCGGGTTCGGCTGCTGCTTGCCCCCCTTCGGCTTTGGCTTCGGCTTCGAGTTCGGCTGGGGCTTCGGCTTTGGCTTGGACTTGAGCTGGGGCTTCGGCTTGAGGCCGTACTTGGGCGGCGCGCCCGCGATCGGGACCTGCGGAAGGGTCGGCTGCGGGTCCGGCGGCGCGGTGGTCGTCGTCGTCGACTGCTGAGTGGTCGTCGTCTGAGCGAAGGCGGTCGGCGCCGCGATCGCCGCTCCCACGGCCGTCGCCGCTACCGCGGTTCTGATCCGTCCCATCAGCCGAGGACCTGTGCGACCCGCCACCGATCGCCGGTTCTGGTGAGCGTGAGCCGCAGCTCGCTGACGGCCCGCAGCCTGACCAGCGAGACGCTGGCCGTCACCTGCTTCTTGTCCGCCGTGCCGAGGACGACGTTCAGGACCCTTGCCTTCGGCACCTTGCCGCCGGCCGGCAGCCGCGGCGGGTCGGACTGGAGCGCCTTGGCCAGCTGTTTCGTCGCCGTTGCGGCGAAGGCCGACTCGGCCGAGCCCTTTGAATGTCCAACCTCGTAGGCAACGAACGCCTGCGCGAAGTCCCAGGCCACCTCGGCCGGCTTCTCGGTCGGCTTGGCCGCCGGGGCGGGAGGCGGTGCGGGCGTCTGGCCGGACTGGAATTGAGGCTGGACGCCCTGGAGGACCAGCGTGTCGGACGCCTGTGGCACGGCGGCGACCGGCGAGACGGGCGAGACGGGCGGCTGGCCGGTTGAGGCATGATCGCTCGCCTTGATCGCCCCGGCGGCTCCCGCCGCCACGACGAGCGTCGCCGCGGTTGTGGCCAACGCGGCTCGCGCCTTCCTACCCCGCGCGCGGTAGGCGTCGGAGAGCGGCCAGGTGAACTTGGTCTGGATCAGGCGCTGGAGCGGAGCGGTGGCGCGCCCGGCGCGCTGCAGCGCGGCGCGCGAAGCGTCGCTCCCTCGCCAGAGCAGGCGCTCCTGGGCGCCCCAAACGGCCTCGCGGATGCTCCAGCCGGCGTCTTCGGCCGAGGCACGAAGATTCATGCGTAACTAGTCGTCCGGCCAGGCACACAGCCCGATACCGAGAACTTGGTCGATTACGGCGAATCCGTGCCTAAGGCCCTAAGCCGCTGCCTTTTGCTTCTCGGCGGGCTTGGCCAGCCCCGCCTTCTGGAAGGTGAGCTCGCCGTCGGCGGCGTCGACCTTGACCGCGTCGCCCTCCGCGAAGTCACCCTCCAGCAGCCGCAGCGCCAGCTTGTCGACCAGCTGCTTTTGGATCACCCGCTTCAGCGGGCGTGCGCCGTAGGTGGGGTCGAAGCCGAGGCTGCCGAGCAGCTCCCGGGCCTTGTCCGTGAGCTCGATCTCGATGCCCCGCTCGCGCACCCGCTCCGAGAGCTGGGCGACCTGGATGTCGACGATCTTGCCCAGGTCGGCCTTGGTGAGCCGGTGGAAGATGACGACGTCGTCGATCCGGTTCAGGAACTCGGGCGGGAAGGTCTGGGTCAGCGCTTCCTCGACCTGCTCCCGTGCCTTCTCCTCAACCGCCTCGGCGGCGATGAACTGGCTGCCGACGTTGCTGGTCATGATCAGGACGGAGTTCTTGAAGTCCACGGTGCGGCCCTGGCCGTCGGTGAGCCGGCCGTCGTCCATGATCTGGAGCAGGACGTTGAAGACGTCGGGGTGGGCCTTCTCGATCTCGTCGAGCAGGATCACCGAGTACGGCCGGCGGCGGACGGCCTCGGTGAGCTGGCCGCCCTCCTCGTAGCCGACGTAGCCGGGCGGGGCGCCGATCAGGCGCGCGACCGCGTGCTTCTCCATGTACTCCGACATGTCGAGCCGGACGATCGCCTGCTCGGAGTCGAACATGAACTCGGCCAGCGCCCGGGCCAGCTCGGTCTTGCCGACGCCGGTCGGGCCCAGGAACAGGAACACGCCGATCGGGCGGTTCGGGTCAGACAGGCCCGCGCGCGAGCGACGCAGCGCGTTGGAGACGGCCTCGACCGCCTCGTCCTGGCCGACGACGCGCTCGTGCAGGCGCTCCTCCATGTGGATGAGCTTCTCGACCTCGCCCTCCATCAGACGGGTCACCGGGATGCCGGTCCACTTGCCGACGACCTCGGCGACGTCCTCGTCGGTGACCTCCTCGGTCAGCATCGAGCCGTGCTCGGCGTGCAGCTCCTTCAGCTTCGCCTCCTGCTCCGAG
>DASXAR010000031.1:0-20021 GCA_036406595.1 Solirubrobacterales bacterium
CTTCTTCCCGATCGAGATGCGCGTCACCGCGGCCGACGACGCGCTGCTCAGCCCCTCGCACGATCGCGACAGCGCCTACATTGCCGTCCACCAGTACCGCGGCATGGAGTGGAGGCCCTACTTCGAGGCTGTCGAGCGGATAATGGACGAGTATGGCGGGCGCCCGCACTGGGGAAAGCGCCACTTCCAGACCGCCGCGACGCTGGCGGACCGCTACCCCCGCTGGGCAGATTTCCAGGCGGCCCGCGACGACCTCGATCCCGGCCGCGTCTTCACCAACGAGTACGCGGCCCGCGTCCTCGGCCCCTGATCGCCGACGGGCGTGAAAATCGAGATATAGGCGGCTTTCAGGCCCCGACGGCGGCTAGAGGAACGCCCTGCCCTCGCCGCGGTAGGTGGGGACGACGTCGGCGATCTGATTGCCCTCGACCAGGTGGAGGACGTCGAAGCGCTCGCAGAGCTCTCCGGCCTTGGCATGGCGGAGGTAGACGCGATCGCCAATCTCGAGATCGGCCGCGGCCTCGCCCAGCAGCGGCGTCTGCACCTCGCCGGCGCCCTCCTCGCCGTCGAGTGCGAGGCCGGGTGGCAGCCAGGGAGTGGGCAGGCAGGTGGAACCGCCGCTCCCGGAGGCGAGGTAGCCGCCGCCGAGCGCGGTGGCGACGCGTGAAGTCGGCTTCCGCACGACCGGCAGGGCGAAACCTGCCGCGGGGGTCAGCGTGAAGCGGCTGTAGTGGTCGAAGAGACCGGGCGCGTAGAAGCCCGAGCCGGCCGTCACCTCGGTGATCGCCTCCTCGGCCGAGGTCAGCTCGAGGCTGCCGGTGCCGCCGCCGTTGACGATCGGCAACACGGCGAACTCGCGGATCGCCGCGACGATCTCCGCTCGGCGTTTCGACAGCTCAAGCGCCGAGCGGCGCTGGATCGAGCGGATCGCCCTGCCGCGCAGGCGGTGGCCCGGGGGGCGGTCTCCGAGGCCGGCGATCTGGCCCTCGTAGGCCATCAGGCCGGCGAGGTCGAGCTGCGGGTGCCGCTCGACCTCGCGCGCCAGCCTCACTGCCTGCTCGACCGTGTGGACGGGTGAGCGCTTGACGCCGATCTTCAGCCGGCCGCCCAGCCCCCACCAGCTTGCGTCGACGTCGATGCAGACCCGAACCGGCGGCGCGCCGGCGCCAAGGACCGACTCGATCGCGTCGAGGTGCTCGGGGCAGTCGACCATCACGATCGGTGCCTGCTCGGGGTTCGCCGCCGAGCGCAGAGCCAGCTCGCCGAGCGCCTCCGCGTCGGCGGTCGGGTAGGCGAGCAGGAGGTTCTCAAACCCCTGCTCGGCCAGCCACAGCGTCTCCGGCAGGGTGAAGGACATGACCCCGTTGAAGCGCTCGTCGCTGTCGAGGATCCGCGCCAGCAGCTCGCGGCAGCGCAATGACTTGCTGGCGACCCGGATCGGCTTCCCGTTGGCACGGGCCAGCATCGACTCTGCATTGGCCCACATAGCGTCGAGGTCGACGAAGGCGAAGGGCGCCTCGACGTCGGCGAAGATCGCCTCATAGCGGGCATGCGTCGCCATGGCGCAACGAGCCTAACCGGGCGGGGCGGACGGGGACGCGGATCAGCCGGCGCTAGAGTTTTCCCTGCCCGGAGAGGTGGCCGAGTGGCTGAAGGCACTCGCCTGCTAAGCGAGTAGGGGGCGCAAGCTCTCTCGAGGGTTCGAATCCCTCCCTCTCCGCTGGACTGACACCGATTGGGCCGGAAGGAGCGCGACCGCGAACACGCAGCGACGTACGAAGATCATCGCCACGGTCGGGCCGGCGAGCTGGGAGGAGGACATGCTCGGGCGGCTGCTCGATGCCGGCACGGATGTCTTTCGGCTCAACTTCTCCCACGCCGACCGCGACCGCCATGCGCGCACGATCGACTCGATCCGCAATGCCGCCTCTCGGGCCGGCAGCGAGGTGGCCGTGCTGGGCGACCTGCCGGGGCCGAAGCTGCGGATCGGCGAGCTCCGCGACGACGTCGCCGAGCTCGAGACCGGGACCCACGTGACGCTCACCCCCCGCCAGGTCGAGGGCGACGAGCGGACGATCCCGGTCAGCTGGCCCGAGGTCTCCACACTGCACGAGGACGAGCTCGTCTACCTGGCCGACGGGGCGATCCGGCTGCGGGTCCGCGAGCCCGACGACGGCGAGGTCGACTGCGAGGTCGAGGTCGGCGGCACCCTCTCCTCGCACAAGGGGATGAACATCCCGGGGGCGAGCACGGCGGCCGCCAGCGATCGCGATCTCGGCTGGGTTGAGTTCGCGGTTGAGCAGGGCGTCGACCTGATCGCCGTCTCCTTCGTCGCCAGCCCGGACGATCTGAAGCCGGTCGCGGGCCGGCTGCACGAGCTCGGCTCGAGCATCCCGGTGATCGCGAAGATCGAGAAGCCGCAGGCGGCCGAGAACGTCGGCGAGATCCTCGACGCGGCGGGCGGCGGGATCATGGTCGCCCGCGGCGACCTCGGCATCGAGCTGCCGCTCGCGGACGTGCCGGTGGTGCAGAAGCGCCTCATCCGAGAGGCGGGGAGACGCTCGAAACCGTCGATCACGGCGACCCAGATGCTCGCCTCGATGGTCACCGAGACGAGGCCGACGCGGGCCGAGGTGACCGACGTGGCGAACGCGATCTTCGACGGGACCGACGCCGTGATGCTCTCCGAGGAGACGGCGGTCGGTCGCCACCCGGTCGAGGCGGTCCGCGTGATGGACAGGATCGCGCGCGCCACCGAGCCCGATCTGCCCTATGGCGAGTGGCTGTTCACCCGCACCGACCAGCAGATCCAGGACGTCGCCGACTCCGTTGCGCAGAGCGCCGTCGGCTCCGTGTACCGGCTGGGTCTCGCCGCCCTCGTGGTGCCGACGACCAGTGGCCGTACGGCGCGCCTCGTCTCCGCCCATCGCCCCAAAGTCCCGATCCTCGCCGTCTCGCCGCACATCGAGACCGTCCGCCGGCTCGGCCTGCTGTTCGGCGTCACCGCGGTGCTGAGCGAGCACGACGCCGACGTGCGGGCGCTGCTCGACGATTGCGCCGGGCTCGCCCGGCGGCACGGGATCGCCGCCTCGGGGGACCTGATCGCGATCACCGCGGGTTTACCCGATCAGGAGCTGGGCACCAACCTCTTCGAGGTGCATCGCGTGCCATGAAGCGCGAGGCGTTGATGAGTGGAAATGGCAAGATCCGGTTGGAGCGCGACAAGCTCGGGCTCGCCGTGCTCACGCTCGACAGCCCGCCGCTCAACCTCTTCGAGCGGTCGATGTTCGAAGGGTTGGTCGGCCTGGTCGACGAGGTCGAGTCCCACCCGCCGCGCGGATTGCTGATCAGGGCCGAGGGCCGGGCCGTTTCCGGCGGTGTCGACGTCAACGAGTTCGACGGTCTCTCCCCCGAGCAGGCGAGGGAGCTCTGGGAGGAGCTGCTGGGCCTGGTCGACCGGGTCGAACGGCTGCCCCTGCCGACGGTCTTCGCCGCGCACGCCCTCACCCTCACCGCGGCCTTCGAGCTGGCTCTTTCCTGCGACCTGATCGTCGCCGCCGAATCCGCCCGCTTCGGGCTCGTGGAGCGGGTCGTCGGCCTGACGCCTTCGATGGGAGGAACTCAGCGGCTCGCCGAGCGAGCCGGCAGCAGTCGCGCAGCCGAGCTGGTGATGACCGGGGAGCTATACGGCGCCGAGGAGCTGCAGCGATGGGGCGTCGTCAACTTCGTCTTCGGGGACGAGGAGTTCGACGATCGGGCCCGGTCGTTCGCAACGACCCTCGCCACCGGCCCCACCAAGGCACACGCGATGACCAAGCACATCCTGCGTCGCTTCCGCGAGGGCGGCGTCGCCGCCGCCGACGATGCGGTGCGCGAGGATGCCGGAGACCTCTTCGCGACCGAGGACCTGCGAAGCGCCGTCAAGACCTTCCTTGAGAAGGGCCCCGGCCACGCTGAGTTCGAGGGCCGCTGAGCGTTCGGGCCCGGGGCTGACTCAGGGGGGCGGGTTCAGTTCGTTGAGGCGACGCAGCTCGTCCAGGTGCGCCTCTGAGAGCTGCTCGATGTGCCTCTCGCCAAGCTCGGTGAGGCGCACCCGGATCACCCGCTGGTCGGCGGCGTCGCGGACCCGTTCGATGTAGCCGCCGCGTTCGGCGCGGTCGATCAGCTCGACCGCGCTGTTGTGGCGCAGGGTCAGGTAATCGGCGACGTCGCCCACCGTGGGTCCGTCGGAGTTCTCATGTCCTTTCACCGCCAGCAGCAGCTGATGCTGCGCGGCGGTCAGCCCGGCGGAGCGGGCCTGCTGCTCGCTCCAGTGCAGGAAGCGACGCAACGCCGTCCGGTAGCGAAGCAGCTTCGCGTAGTCGTCAGGTGCCGGTGCCAGTTTCTCCATCCCCTACCCCTAGCCAAGAGTAGAGCACAGCCGAATATCGTGCTACGATGTACCCCACTGCTGGGCGGCAGGGAAGGCAGGACCGGCGGGAGGCGCCGTGTCATGCCGAGGCTGGCCCACGTGGTGGATGGGCGGTGGAGAAGCCGATCAATGCCCGGCTTCTCCACCATGCCCGGCTGCGGTCGCGAATCGCAGGCGCGAATCCCTAGAATCGCCCCTCCGGGGCATCGCCCTGCAACCCGCGCCCGTAGCTCAGTTGGATAGAGCGTCGGTCTACGAAACCGAAGGTCACAGGTTCGAATCCTGTCGGGCGCGTTCGCTTGGTCCGCGTCAAGCAGCGGCCTTGACAGAATGGCGTGGTGTACCCGGGTGGCGTCGACGAGACCCGGGCGGAGACCGTTCGGCGACGGCTGCGGACGATCCCGCCGCTCGTGGTGGGCCTCGTGCTGGTCACGGCACTGCTGCCGGTGCTGCTCGTAATCGGCCTTTCAATCGACGCGGCGCGCCGGGTCGCGTTCGGCGTGCCGCCGACGGCCGCGCGGCTCGTCCTGTTCCTGTGGGTGTACCTCGCCGCCGAGATCTGGGGGCTCACCGCGCTGGCGGCAGTGTGGATCGTGAGCCTGGGGGGTGGCCGTCGAGCGTGGATGGCCGACATGACCTGGCGTTTGCAGCAGCTGTGGGCCGGCGCTCTGTTCCGGGCGGTGCGGGCGCTGTTCGGCGTGCGGTTCGAGGTGGCGGGGAACGACGCCGTCGCGCCGGGGCCCGTGATCGTGCTGATCCGCCATGCGAGCATCGTCGACAACCTGCTGCCGGCCAACCTCGTCGCCCGTCCGCATCGCATCCGCCTGCGCTACGTGCTCAAGCGAGAGCTGCTCGCAGATCCCTGCCTCGATGTCGCCGGGCGACGACTGCCGAACTACTTCGTTCGTCGGGGGACCGGGGAGGCTCGGGAGGTGGAGCGGGTGCGCGCACTCGCCCACGGCCTCGAGACAGATGAGGGCGTGCTGATCTACCCGGAGGGCACCCGCTTCACGCCGGAGCGCCGCGCCCGTGCAATTCAGCGCATCGCGGAGCGCGATTCGCCTCTGGCCGCCCGGGCCGAGCGACTCAAACACCTGCTACCGCCCCGACTGGGCGGCGTGAGCGCTCTGCTTGACGGCGCGCCTGCCGCCGACGTCGTGGTGATCGCCCACCACGGCTTTGACGGCCTACGTCTGATCTCGGACATCTGGCGCGGTGGTCTCGTCCGGCTCGTAGTTCGGGTTCGCGTGACGCGGGTGTCGCGCTCCACGGTGCCCGAGGAGGCAGCCGCGCGCATCGACTGGCTCTACGACCTCTGGCAGGGAGTCGACGACTGGCTCGAGCAACAGTTTGCAGCAGCCCGAAAGCAGCCGGCGGCGTGAGCACCGCGGGCCTGCTCGCAGTCGAGGGGGGTCTCGTGCTCGTCCTCGTCACGGCGCTGTGGGCAGTCAGCGTCGCCGTGCGGGACACCTCGATCGTCGACATCTTCTGGGGCAGCGGCTTCGTCGTCGTCGCGTGGGTCGGCCTCGCGCTTGCGGACGGGAGTCGCGACCGTCGCCTCCTCCTGGCGGCGATGGTGACGGTTTGGGGCCTGCGTCTGACCATCTATCTCGCCCGTCGCAATCTCGGGAAGGGCGAGGACCGCCGTTACGCAGCGATGCGCCGCCGCCACGGCGATCGCTGGCCGCTGCGCAGCCTGGTCGTCGTGTTCTGGCTGCAGGGCGCCCTGATGTGGGTCGTCTCGCTCCCGGTCCAGGTCGGGATGACCGACCCCACGCCCTCCGGCCTCGGCGTGCTCGATTGGGCAGGCGCCGCGGTGTGGGCCGTCGGGCTCACGTTCGAGGCCGTGGGCGACCAGCAGCTCGCGCGGTTCAAGGACGATCCGGCGAACCTCGGCAAGGTCATGGACCGCGGGCTGTGGCGCTACACGCGTCACCCGAACTACTTCGGCGACTTTTGCGTGTGGTGGGGGATCTGGCTTGTAGCACTGGCCACTGGCAGCGCCTGGTGGACGGCGGTCGGCCCGGCGGTCATGTCCGTCCTGCTGATCCGGGTCAGCGGCGCCGCGTTGCTGGAGCGCTCGCTGAGTCGTCGCCGCGAAGGCTATGCGGACTACATCGCCCGCACAAGCGCGTTCTTTCCATGGCCGCCGCGCCGCGACTGAGTCGAGGAGTGGCGATTGAGGCGAAATCTTCGGTGTCGAGACCGACGGTCACTCTACGAAACCGAAGGTCACAGGTTCGAATCCTGTCGGGCGCGTTCGAAAAACCGCCGCTAGCCGTAGAGCTCCTCGATCTCTCGTCCGTAGCGATGTTCGATCGGGCGCCGCCTCAGCTTCATCGTCGGCGTCAGCTCGACTCCGCCGGGCTGCCAGTCGTCCCCCAGCAGCTTGAACTTCTTCACCTGCTCGACCCGGGCGAGATCGGCGTTGCCCCGCTCCACCGCCTGCTCGACCTCCTCGAGGACCGCCGGGTGGGTTGCGAGCGACTCGAGCGAGGCGTCCTCGATCCCGCGCTGGGCGGCGAAGGCAGGCGCAGCATCGGGATCGAGCGTGATCAGGGCGACGTTGTATGGACGATCGTCGCCGACCGCGCAGACCTGGCCGATCAGCGGGCTGGCCGCCTTCAGCTTCGACTCGATGTTGGCCGGCGACATGTTCTTCCCGGCCGAGTTGATGATCAGCTCCTTCTTGCGGTCGATGATCCGCAGGTAGCCGTCCTCATCCAGCTCGCCGACGTCGCCGGTGTGCAGCCATCCCTCGGAGTCGATCGTCTCCGCGGTCTTCTCCGGGGCGTTGCGGTACCCGGCCATCACCACCGGGCCGCGAAGCAGCACTTCGCCGTCGTCGGCCAGGCTCAGCTCGATGCCCGGCGCTGGCGGGCCGACCGTGCCGATCTTCACCCGGCCCTTGGGGTTGCAGGTGCCCGCGCCGCAGGTCTCCGAGAGCCCCCATAGCTCGGCGACCGGCACTCCCATCGAGTGGAAAAACTCGAGCACCTCGGGCGGGGTCGGCGCCGCGCCGACGTTGACCGTCGCCAGCTGGTCGAGGCCGATTCGCTCACGCAGCCGGGAGAGCACCGTTTCGTCGGCTTTCCTGTGTGCGGCCTCGAGTTCCTCCGACACCGCCTCGCCGTCCTGCTGGGCCCGCACCATCCGCCGGCCGACATCGAGCGCCCACTCGATCGTCTTGCGGCGGCTCTCGTCGGCCTCGGCCTCGAAGCCGACTTCCATCGCGGCCTTCATTTTCTCCCAGATCCGTGGCACCGCGAAGAACGCTGTCGGTCGGACCTCAGCCAGGTATGCGACGACCTGGCGCGGGTCGGGGCAGCACGTGACCGCGTAGCCGTAGACGATCGGCAGGTAGTGGCCGACGTTGCGCTCGGCGATGTGGGCCATCGGCAGCCAGGAGATCAGCCGCCCCTCGGCCGGAAGCTCGAACACCTCCGCGTAGCTGCGCACCCCGGCGAGGAGGTTGGCGTGCGTGAGCTGGACTCCCTTCGGAGGGCCGGTGGTCCCGGAGGTGTAGATGATCGTCAGCAGGTCCTGTGGGTCGACCGCTCGCCAGGCGGCGTCGAAGTCGAAATCGTCGTCGCCGAGCGCTTCCAGCTCGGCCAGCGAGATTGCGCCGTCTCGTGGCTCGCCGTCGACGACCACGACGTGCTCGAGCGCCTCGCAGGCCCGGCGCGCGTCAAGCACGGAGTCGAGGAACTCCTGCTCGGTGACGAGCAGCTGAGTCGCCGAGTCCCCGACCAGATACTCGACCTGCTCGCCGGGCGAGGTGTTGTAGATCGAGAACGGGATCGCGCCTAGGTGCATCGCGCCGGTGTCGGCGAAATGGAACTCGGGCCGGTTGGTGAGCATGATCCCGACCGTGTCGCCGCGACCGATGCCGAGCGCGGCGAGCCCGGCCGCCACGCGGCGCACCCGCTCGGCGTACTCCGCCCAGCTGAAGCTCATCTCGTCGTCCTTGGTTCGAAGGGCTATCTGGCCGGCCCGGTCGGCGGCGGTTGCCTGGAAAGCCTCGGCGAGCGTGCCCGCCCCCAGTCCCGGGGCTGTGGCCTCGGTCGCGCCTGTCGTCTCGAGTGCCATCTGATCCTCCTCTCCGTTCCCTGAGATGACTATCCCACAGCGCCGTGGCGGCCAGGTCACCCGGACGCGCACCAAGGCGCAGGTTCTGTGAGTCGCCACAACCCGGCGTGATGGACTCGCCCCGATTTACGCCCTTCCGAGAAGGGCGAGAAAGGGTCGAAAGCGGGGTCGAGCGGCCCGCGCCGCGTCGGTCTACGAAACCGAAGGTCACAGGTTCGAATCCTGTCGGGCGCGCTTCTCCCGTACCTGGCTTGGCTGCGCAGGCTAGCCCGACCGCGGCGCCGTGGCGGGCGAGCCCACCAGAGCGGTCTCGTCGCGCAGGTAGAGCAGGATGCTGACGACGATGATCCAGATTCCCGCCAGCCCAAAGCCGATGAACCCGGCCGGTGTGAAGCTGACGACGAAGATGATGATCCCGACCCAGCCGAGCCAGGTCGGCAGCAACGACCGGTTCCCCACCAGCCACAGCGAGGTGGCAAGGATCAGGGTCGCGAGGCCCGCCACGAAGGGAAGGAAGAAGTCGGCGTCGATCGCATTCAGCGCCTGGGCCGCAGAGGCGTCGATGTCGCTCGCGTAATCGGCGAGGGCGAAATGCAATGTGGCGGCGCTGAGGAACCCGCCGGAGGCGATGATCCCGGCGCCGAGCGCGACGGTCGGCAGGATGCCGCGGTTCGGACTTGCCACGTCGAGGCGCTGCTTCAAGGTCGCCGCGAAGAAGATCAGCGCGACCGCGGCAAGGGCGAGCACGACCGCGGCGATGATCTCTTTCGTTTCGTGATCGGAATAGAAGGTGACCACCTTCTGCGCCGAGTCATCACCTTCCGGGGTGCTCCCGCCGATGGCGAAAAAGGCGACGAGCGTCAGAACTACGAAGAGCGCGCCCGTCAGTGGGGCAAAGTTACGCTTCTGCCGCATTGCAGATCCTCCCTTGGTCGACGGCGTGATCCTCCCAGCAACAGCGGCAAAAGTCCACTGCGGGTGTGGCCTTTTCTCGATGGCAGACGTTTCCTCGACCCCGTTCGGGAATCGGCCGTGACGATGGTCAGCCGGGATGAGTGAAGCCCTTGGATCGCGTCGAGGCTGGAACGCCCCAGTACCGCCCAAGAAAAGGGTTCACGGTCGAGGACGCCTTTCGCACCGCGCAACGAAGACTCCGCGCCGGTCCGGGCGATCCACGCCCGGGATTGGGGCAGGCGAGGCTGGCCTCGAATGCAACCAACGGTTGGACTATTGGTAGAACCATTGGTAGTCTCTCGCTGGTGTCTGCGAGGCGAAGCCGGAGCAGCGCGACGCGACGCGAGCGGCGCAGCCAGCGCGAGCAAGCGATCATCATGGCGGCACGCACGCTCCTGGACGAGCGCGGCTGGCGCAACGCGCCGGTCGAGAAGATCGCCCGTGCCGCCGGAATGCACAAGCCGGACGTCTATCGCACCTTCGACTCCAAGGAGGAGATCTTCGTCTTGACGCTCGCCGATTACCTCGCCGAGCTCGAGGACCGCAGTGCGGCGGCGCGAGAACCCAGAAACCCGGAGGCCGCGCTTCAGCAAGCATGTCTGCGCTACGTTGAGTTCTGCCTCGAGTATCCCGCCTTCATGGACTGTGCGTTGTCGCTTATGCAGCTACCGGCCGACGGGTTGCGCGAGCAAGTCTCCGACGCGGTGTGGGTTCGCCTCGGCCAGGCGCTGGCCGCCTGCGTGGGGCGGCTGGAGCGGATTCTCGCCGCCGGTGCCGAGCGGGGAGTGTTTGCGGTCGAGGACCCGGCGTTCACGGCCAACCTGCTCTATACGCAGATGCTCGGTTCGATGCAGCTGGCGCGCATCGGCGCCGGCGTAAGCGAGGTGGCGCCCGGAGTCGCAGCGACCTTCGAGCTCAAGCCCGAGCGCGTCCGTGATGCCTGTGTCGGGGATGTGCTGGCCGTGACGCGAATCGCCCCCGCGTGAGCACGATGGAAATCAAGACCGAATCGCTCCACGGCCGCTCGGTGAGCTACGCCGAGGCCGGCGAGGGTCCGGCGCTGCTGCTGATCCACGGCATGGGAGGGAACTTCGGAAACTGGCAGGAGGTGATCGAGCCGCTGGCGCGCAATCACACGGTGATCGCCCCTGACCTTCCCGGACACGGCGGGTCGGCGCCGGGCGGCGGTGACTACTCCATCGGGGCGCTCGCCGCCGGCCTGCGTGATCTGCTCCTCGCGCTCGGCCACCAGCGGGCCACGCTCGTCGGCCACTCGCTCGGCGGCGGAATCGCGATGCAGTTCGCCTACCAGTTCCCGGAGATGGTCGAGCGCCTGGTGCTGGTCTCAAGCGGCGGCCTCGGCCGCGAGGTAAGCCCGATCCTGCGCGCCGCGGCGCTCCCCGGTGCCGAGCTCTTCATCTCCGCGACCGCCGGGGTCGGAGGGCGGGTCGGATCCGCGCTCGCGGGGGGCCTGGGGGCGATCGGCCTGCGACCGAACGCCGACATCACCGAGGTCGCGCGAGGCTATGCCTCCCTGGCCGACCCCAGGCGCCGCGCCGCATTCCTGGCGACGGTGCGCTCGGTAATCGGCACCGGTGGCCAGCGGGTCGACGCCAGCGATCGCCTCTATCTGGCCGAGGCCGTGCCGGTGCTGATCGTCTGGGGCGCCCGCGATCCGATCATCCCGGCTCACCACGGCGAGCACGCCCACCGCAAAATCCCGGGCAGCCGGCTCGAGGTCTTCGAGGGAGTGGGTCACCTGCCCCAGCTAGAGGCGCCGTCGCGCTTCGTCAGTGTTCTCGAGAGGTTCTTGGAGGAAACCGAACCCGCTGAGTTCGACATCGATGATTGGCAGCGCCGGGTTGAAGCTGGTAAGCCATGACGCGGGAGCGCACGTCTTGTCACGATGCTTCCCCCGGAAAAAGCCGTGGCGCCGCCTTGAGGAGCTGCCGGCATCGACCAGACCGCTCGCATGACCCGTTCGGGTGATGCATGGGCGGGGTAGGGGATCCTCGATGGCACACATGGGCGGCAATGCCAGCGTAGAGATCGAGGCCCCGGTGAATGACGTCTGGCGGGCGGTGGAGGACGTACTCACGTCTCCGGACTGGCAGGGTGGCGTGGTCGCGATGTCGGCCTTGGAGCGCGACGCCGAGAAGCGCGCGACATTGGTTGAGATCGAGAACGACATCAAGGTGAGGCATGTGAAGACGCGAGTGAGATTTCACTATGAGCCTCCTACGGTCCTCTCCTGGACGCAGGAGAAGGGCGACCTGAAGTCGGTGACGGGCTCCTGGCGGCTCGAGGATCTTGGCGATGAGCGGACTCGCGCGACGTACACGCTCGAAGCCGACCCCGGCCGGGTGTTGGGGATGCTGATCCGGGGGCCCGTCGAGACCGCCGTTCGCGCGATGCTGGTGAACGCCCGCCCCGGCGAGCTCAAGGCGCGCGTCGAGAATCAGGCACCGTAGGGCGGTTTCGCTAGGCACCTCTGTGTGGTGCGCAATGCGCCTCCATAGCCGCCCCGTAGGTGTGGGTCGTGCTCGCCGAATTCGTTGCAATTACCCCCGACGGCCGCCCTTCGCCGAGTCGTGGGTGTGTACTGGCGTCACCAGATTGCCGGGCGGCTGGTGCGTCGTGTCCCGGGGTCGGAGACCATACTGGTCGAGATTCGCCTCAGGCCCAAGTTTTCGCGAAGCGTAATCGGCTCTGATCCTCGACTCTTCCGCAGCCGTCGGGACCCGTCGTTGACCTGGATTCGGATCGTCGCCAGCCGGGAATGAGCATCAACTTCGTAGCCCGCCGGCGCCTGGAGGTCGCTCCGAATAAAGGGGCGCGCCCGGATTGCCGGGCGCGCCCCAGTCGTGTCGACTCAGGTCAGTGCTCGCAGCGCGCGCGGCGGCCTTCCGTGTCGAGTCGGCAGCGGTCGAAGGCCGGCCCGCCGTTCAGCAGGTTCCACCCTCCGTCGGTGCCGTACAGCGCGTCCGGGCCCTCGTTGCCGTAGAGGCGGTTGACGCCCGAGCGCCCCAGGACCTTGTCGGGGTCCGGGCCGCCGAATGCGCGGTCGTCGCCGGCCCCGCCATTCAAGAGGTCGTGGCCCCAGCGGCCGACCATCTTGTCGTCGCCGTCGTTGCCGTAGGCGCGATCGTCTCCCCGACCGCCGTTGGCGATGTCGTTGCCCGCCATCCCGTATACGCGGTCGTCGCCGTTGTTGCCGTAGAGGCGGTCGTCCTCGGAGCCGCCGACCAGCTTGTCCTGGCCGTCGCCGCCGAAGATGCTGTCGGCTCCCGCGGCACCGTTCAGCAGATCGTCGCCTTCGCGGCCGACGACCTTGTCGTCGCCGCTCTGGCCGTAGACGCGGTTGTCACCCGGGCCGCCGTTGACAAGGTCGTTTGCGTCCCCGCCGACGACGACGTCGTCGTCCGCCGTGCCGTAGAGGCGGTCGCCGCCGGCGTCGCCCCGAACGAAGTCCTTGCCGGGACCGCCGTAGGCACTGTCGTTGCCGCTCGCCGCGAGCAGAGCCGCCTGCGTCAGCCCCAGCCGGTCCAGCTTGAAGCCGCCGACGTTGCCGCCCGCGCCGAGGTCGCCGACGAGCACGTCGTTGCCGCCGTTGCCGACGATGGTGTCGTCACCGGCCGCGCCGAACAGGTAATCGCCGCCCGCGCCGCCCGAGAGGGAGTCGGGGCCGGAGCCGCCGACGACGGCCTCTGCCGCGAGGACGCGGTCCCCCTCGCCGCGTGCCCCGTCGTTGGCCTCGTTGTCGGCCGCATAGAGCACCGGCTCGCTTCGACCCTGGTAGCTCATCAGGTCCATCGCGCCGGGCCCGAGGTCGTAGAGATCGGGGCCGTCGGGCGCCGACGGCGCGACGATCGCGTCGGTGCCGTCTCCGGTATGGACCTGGTCGGCGCCCACACCGTCTTCGACGCGGTCGTCTCCGCCGCCCGTCGTGATCACGTCGTCGCCTGCGCCGCCGTTCACGTTGTCTGGGCTCGCGGGCGTCGTGATCGTGTCATTGCCGGCGCCGCCGTTGACCGTGACGGAGGAGAGAGCAGGGAGCAACCCGGCGTCGAGCGAGCTTCCCCCGTCACCAAGCAACGCGGTGAGGGATGGCAGAACTTTGAGCGGGCAGCTGACCGAGGAGCCCGGGGCCCCGCCGCCGCTACACCCGTCGCCCGCAACGCTGCCCTCGGCGTCGTCGCGGACCGTGAAGACGTAGCTTCCCCCGGAGCCGCTCGCGGTGATCGTCAGCTGGTTGGCCTCGGACGGCTCGGCCCGCAGGTTGAGCGTCGCCTGCGGCGCCTGATTGGCACCGGCCCCTTCCGTGGCGCTTACCGTGGCCGCCCGCGCTCCGGCCGGCAGGGCGGCTGTGGCGAGCGCCGCCAGCAGGCCCACCCCGAGGGCGCGCAAACGCCCGCCGGCTCTTTGCAGATGCCTCATTTCCTTGCCTCCTCGAGAATGGATGCTTTTCCCTGGCTACTCGGCGGCCTACCCGGTAGGTCCGAGGGGAATCCCTAGGACAGCGGGGGCCACGGGGCCGCTGTTCGTTCGCTGACACTTCATACGCTCGTCCGCCCACCGCGCCAGGATTGGATCCGTGGTTGCCTACGACCCTGCGGAGGGCACGACCTCCTGATCGCCACCGCGGGAGCCTCGCGCCTCGATCATCGAGATCCTGCGCTGAGCGTCCCGACTGATAGACAACCGGCCATGGATACCGAGCAAGGGCCTGAGACGCCGAATCAGGAGGGGTTCGCCGCGCTCGCGGCGCGCAGCGACGACGGCAGGCCGGTGGTGATGCTGAACCTGCTCGCCTTCAAGCCCGACGGCGGCGAAGAGCGCTACATGGAATACGGCGCCGCCGTCGCTCCGTTGCTGGAGAGGGTGGGCGGCCGCATCGTCTTCCTCGGCCAGCCCGCGCCGGTGCTATTGGGCGACGAGTCCTGGGACATGGTCGCCCTGGTCGAATACCCGAGCCGCCAGGCCTTCCTCGACATGGTCGGCTCCGAGGAGTACCAGGCGATTGCGCATCTGCGCACCGAGGCGCTGGCGAAGGGCGAGCTGCATCCGATGGACCCCGCCCCCGCCGCCTAGCGCCAGGCTCGATCAACCCCAGGAGGGCTCCGACATCGGCCGGAAGCTGGTCGTCAGGATCCGCATTCCAGGCGGCCGCGTGACCGTAAAGAGGACGACCTCGGCAACCTCGTCGGCGCTCAGCATCTCCTCCAGCTCGGGGTCGCCCTCCTTCCGGCCCGCCCCGATCGCAAAGCCGGTGTGCACGCCGCCGGGACAGATGCAGCTAGCCCGCACTCCCTTTTCGCGCAGCTCGTGATCGAGCGCCCGGGTGAAGCCCAGCTGGCCGAACTTCGAGGCGTTGTAGACCGCCTCTCCCGGGAACGCCCGAAGCCCGGCGACGCTGGCGATCGAGACGAAGTCGCCCTGGCCGGATGCGATCAGATGCGGAAGGGTCGCGGCGGCCGTGTAGAGGGTGCCCTTTAGGTTGACGTCGATCATCTCCTCGAGCAGCTGCGGGTCGAGCTCGAGGAACGGCCCGTAGGCGCCCGTCCCCGCGTTCGCCACGACGACGTCGAGCCTCCCGAAGCGCTCGACGACCGCGGTGGCGGCGGCGGCGGTCGCGGCGCGATCGCGAACGTCGCACGCCAGGCCGAGCCCGCGCTTCAGCCCGAGGTCCTCACCGCGCCGCGAGACCATGCCGACCGACGCGCCGGCATCGTGCAGCCGTTGCGCGACCGACGCGCCGATGCCGACGCTGGCACCGGTGATGAGGGCAACCTTGCCGTCGAGCTGCATGGGTCTGAGTTACCCGGTGCCTCAACGGGGAGCTTCGAAGCTGCCCGGGCTGCCCTCGGTGGCGCGGAATTCGTCGCTTCGCTCTGGATTCGCCTCCGCCAGTGCCAGGCGCAGTCGCTCCGCGTCGAGATCCGCGGTGTAGACCGGAGTGCCCGGCTGCTGGCGCCATGACTCGTCGAGGCTGCCCGCGTCGACTGCGTCGAAGCCGAGCTCGTCGATCAGCTCCATCACCACCGCCTTCGAGGTGCCGTCATCTCCGGCGACCGGCAGAGCGATGCGGTCGGGGACGCCCGCAGGCCTGCCGGCCTCCAGCAGGTGCTGGGCGTAGATGTTGTTGAACGCCTTAACCACCGGGTGCCCGATCCGGCGCTCCACCCAGCGGCTCTCCGGGGTTCCCTCCTCGATCTCGGCGATTCGCCCGTCGCGCTGGCGAGGGTAGTAGTTGCCGGTATCGACGACGACCGTTCCATCGACCCCGTCGAACAGCTCGGAGGGCAGCTCGGGAACGCTCCGCTCCGGGACGGTGACCACAACCACGTCTTTTGCGCGAACGGCATCCTTCGCGTCCACAGCCCGGGCGCCCGTCTCCGCTTCGAGCTCGCGCAGCGTGTCCGGCCCGCGGGAGTTCGCCACCTCAACCTCGTGCCCAATCTGGCTGAGCCGTTTCGCCAGGGTGCCGCCGATGTTGCCTGCGCCGATGATCCCGATTCTCATCAGTTCCTCCTTCTCGTCTGTCGGTTTCAGCTACCCGTCACATGTCCACGCATGCGACAGGCGGCGCTTCGGCGAGGCCCGTGCGGTAGCCCGTCGCTGAAGGCGAGCAGAGAAGGCGCTAGGACGAGTGCCGTCGCGATCCTGGTCATCGTGGAGGCTGGCGCATAGCGGCAGGGTTCTCTCCGAACCCCTGGACTGGCGGCCTCCACGGGTCTACCCTGGGGGGTGATGGAGCATGCGATGGGCCGTCTGCTCTTGGTCTCGGCTTGTTCCACGCTGCTTTTCTCCGGCCCCGTTGACGACGCCGACGGGAAAGGGAAGGCGGCCTGCCGGGCCGGCACGGTGCCGGTCAGGGTTGGCAAGAAGAAGACCTGTAGGCCGTTGGCGAAGGTCTTCCCGAAACCGAAGGCGGTCGACCTGAGGCTTGCCTATTTGCGAACCGTGCTGCGATTCGATCCCGCGAAGGTGTTGCGCGGCAAGAAGCGGAAACGCGCCCGCACCCTTCAGAGCGGCTTCGGCGCGGCGGGAAGGAGGGCGCAGAGGAAGCTGCTGAAGGCGCTGCCGAAGGCGCTTGCCTTCCTCGACCGTAAGCGAGGCGGCGCCCACGCGTCTCGAATCCCGGCCGAGTCGGCTCTCGCCTCAGGGGGATGCCAAGCCGGGTATGCGGGGCCGATCGGCCATTTGGGCGGCGCCTCGGTCGGCCTCCTCGGCGACAACGGCGGCTACATCGAGGCGTCGGCCGGCGGCAGCTTCAGGGTGCGGATCACCTTCGCGTCCTGCGGCGGCGTGGGCAACTTCCGCCTCCCCCAATGCCCGGCCGCGGACGGCAGCGTCGACGGCAAGGGCAGCGGGCAGTTCCAGGCGACGATTGAAATCTGGGACGGGAACCGGCTCGTCTCCCGCAACAGCAGCGTCTTCGCAGATGAGGCAAAGGTCCACGGCCAGGTCGGCGCCGACGGCAAGCTCAAGTTCGTCGACGTCGAGCACACCCAGGAAATCTTCATCGTCGCCAGCGGCGGCATCGTGGTCAGAGGCGGGGTCACCCGCAAGGTGCGGATCAACATGCCGGGCCGCTACGACCCTGAGCAGGCCAGCGTCGTGTACTTCGGCGACAAGATATCCAGCGATTCCGGTGCCGACGGCTTCGCCAGCACCGCGTCGCACGCGATCACCGCCTACAAGAACGTCGAGCCCCACTGGAGCACCTTCAGCCCCCCCTTCTGCGCGGAACCGGTGTTCTCTCCCGAGAAAAATACGCTGAAACTGAGGAAGGGCGAAGAAAAACAGCTCAGCGTCTACGCCAAGTCGCTGAAGGACGGCGGCCGGGCGACCGAGGCGCGCTGGACGCTGCTGAGCCCCGAGAACGCCGACTTCTCTCCGAAAACCACCGGGGATCCCGCCCCCAACATCGCCTACAAGGTCACCAATGCTCCGAAAGGGGGGCAGGTCAAGGTGACGGTCAAATTCACCTCGACCGCGGGGGTCGGAGAAAAGACCTGGACGCAACCCACCGAGCCGGGCATCAACCACCTCAGCGGCAGCTTCATCCAACGCGAAGAAGAAGGCGGCTCGATCTTCGAATGGGCAGGGAAAGCGAACTTCAACCGGTCCACGGAAGCCTACATGGGCGGCTCCGACGGCCAGTACGAAATGGCGCCCGGAACCTTCACCGTGACCGCCTCCGGAAGCGGCTTTTTCTTTTCGCCCGCACTGTCCTCCTGCACGCAGAGCGGAAGCGGGCAGTTCGCCCTCAGCCCGCCGGATTCCGGCTTCTTCGTCCTGCCGCGGCTCACGGAAGCGGATCCCTACCTATACGTCTTCACCATCCAGACATCCGGAGCAGAACTGACTTACCCGATCAGCATCACCTGCCCGAATCCCGAAGACAGCACCTCCACCTCATGGTTCGCGAACTTCACCATCTCGCCGCTCGACCTGCAGAAATCGGCGGACGGCATCGACTTTTCAGGATCCGAGACGGTCGAAGAAGGCGAACTGACGATCACCCGTGAATGGTCCTTCCACGGAACCGAATGAGGGGCCCCGCGTCGTCCTCCCTGGCCAGCGCGTCTCAGGGAAGCGACGGGTCGATCAGGATCTTCGCGTGCCTCTCGGGGTCGGCGAGCTCCGAGAAGGCGCCGGGAACACCGCCTAGGCCGACCGTCCCGGTGATCATCGGCCGAGGATCGACCTTCCCCTCGGCGAGCATGTGAAGGGTTTCGCGGAACTCGACCGGCGAGTAGGCGAGGACGAACCGAAGGTCGATCTCCTTGTTGATCGCCATCGCCGGCTTGAAGGAGTCGGACCCGACGCAGACTCCGGCCACGACCACCCGGGAGAAGAGCGGGGCGGAGTCGACGATCTGCTCGATCACGCCCGGGACGCCGACGCACTCGAAGATCACCGGCCGCTTCGGCGATAGCCCCGCCCTCTCGGCCAGGCGCCAGGCGTGCCACCAGCCGATCGGGAGCCGCTCGAGCCTCTCGCGCGTGTCCATCAACAGGTTGAATCCGTCGGGCAGGCTCGAGAGCCAGCCCGGGTCGTCGGGGGGCTCGTAGGGAGAGTCCTGCGAAGGGTCGACGACGAGGTCGGCGCCGCAGCGCTCCGCGAGCGCCCGCCGGCCCGCCGAGAGGTCGCTGGCGATAACGGTCCGCACCCCGCTCGCCTTCAGCATCAGGATCACTCCAAGGCCGACCGGCCCGGCGCCGATCACGATCGTCACGTCGCGCTTTCGGACCTCGCCGCGGCGAACCGCGTGAAGGGCGACCGCGAGCGGCTCGGTCAGCGCGGCGACCGCGGGATCGAGGCCGTTCGGCACGGCCATCATCATCGACTCCTGGACGAGAACCTCCTCCGCATAGGCGCCGGGCGCATGCTCGGAGAGGCCGGTCGTATCGACCCTGCCGTCTCTGCGGACGATCGGGAGGGCGACTACGGGCGTGCCGGCGGCCAGGTCCTTCCGGCAATCGGGCCCGTACTCGGCGACGCGGCCGCTGAACTCGTGGCCGAACACCAGCGACTGGTCCGACCGCCCGAATCGGTCGTATCCGACCCTGACCGCCAGCTCGGCCCACCGGTCGATCCCGTGGCGCGCATGCAGGTCGGAACCACAGATCCCACAGCGGGTCACCTCGAGTCGCACCTGGCCGGGGGCCGGGTCCGGCCGGGGGCGCTCGACCAGGTCGAGCTCGCCGTGCTGGCAGGCGACCGCTCTCATCGGAGCTTTCCCTTGTACCAGAGCGCCGGGCTCGAAACGTTTGGCATTCGTGGCGAGGCGTGCCAGAGTTGGTCGATCCGCAGCAGGTTGACCTATTCGAATGTCGTCTCGACGCTTGCGCTCTTCCTGGTGCTCGCCGGGGGCGCAGCCTACGGTGCGTCCCACCTCGCCAAGAACAGCGTCGGCACACCGCAGCTGAAGAAGAACGCGGTCACGGGCGCGAAAATCAGGAACGGCACGATCACCGGCAGGAAGATCAAGCTCAGCTCGCTCGGCACGGTGCCCAATGCCGGTTTCGCCGCCCGGGCCGCGGACGCCGACACCCTGCAGGGCTCGGGGGCGGACAGCTTCGTGCGCGGCGGCGGCCAGATCCTGTCCGCGCGGCGGGATCTCGGAGTCGGAGACTCGGGCGTGCCGATGTTCACCATTCCCGGGCTCGGCCCGGTGACCGCCAACTGCAGCATGGGGACGACCCATGCCGAAGGCGGTTTCGAATTCACCAATCAATCTGGCTCGGTGATCGACAACTCCCTGATCTACGGCGTGTCGGGGGTCGACGGGGGCCAGATCACACCCGGCCAGACGACCGGCCTCGGGGGATTCGAACTGGTCGGCGCATGGAGGTGGCAGCTCGCGACGCGCTCTTCGCCGAGCACCCTCGCGACGCTCAGCTTCGGCTTTGACGGCAACGCCACCCCGACCGCCTGCGCAATGTTCGCGCAGGCGACGGTTGGCACCGGCTGACCTATCGCGAGGCCATCCGCTCCAGGCTGCGGTCGAGACCGGCGATCGTCACCGCGCCTGCCGGGACGGGAACCGCCCGATAGG
>DASXAR010000032.1:0-35314 GCA_036406595.1 Solirubrobacterales bacterium
CTCTGCCAGCTGAGCTATGGCCCCGTCCGCCGAATTGTAGGCGTGGCCCTCAGCCCTTCCTCTTCTTCTTTTTCTTCTTGACCTTGAACGTCGTCGTCTTGGTCGTCGTGTTGCCGGCTGCGTCGGTCGCGGTGATCGTCAGCCGGTAGGTGCCGGGCTTCAGCTTCTTGCCGTTCGGCAGGGGCGCCGTGTTGGCGCCCTGCTTGCCGGGCCCGCTGAATTTCGCCCCGACCTTCTTGAACCTCGGACACTTCTTCTTTTTCTTGTTGCTCGGCTTCTGCTTGACGCACTTGCCGCCGACCTTGCGCCCCGGGCTCTTCCTCTCGAGCTTGAAGCTGATCGTCGCCGGCTCGGAGAGCTTGTAGGAGATCTTGCTCCCCTTGACCTTGAAGCCGCTCACGCCCGGCTTCGTGTTGTCGCACGGTCCCTGGGTCGACGCCTGGGTCGGGCACTGGTCCTGCGTCTCGTCGCCGAAGCCGTCGCCATCGGCATCGGGCTCGACTATCGCCGCCACGTCGAGCCGGCATGCTGATTCGGTGGAGGCGCGCTGGCCGGCGCCTTCCTCCAGGGGCGGCGCATAGACATAGCTGTAATTGCAGCCATCCGGGTTGTAGACGATGGCGATCGATTTGGTTATGTCGACCGCGAGCTTCTGTCCCTTCTTGACCGGTAGCCGCGCGGCGACCTCACTGATCGCCGTTTCTTCTTCAGTTGGCTGGATCGTCACGGTGGGCCCGCTGCCGGCTGAGGTGGCCAGCGCGTTGTCCGGGTCCTGCCGAGTGATGTTCGCCACCCGGAAGGTGATCTGCCCAGGTTCTTCATAGGCGTAGGCCCAATATCTGAATCTCGTGATTACCCCGTCGAAGGGCGCCCCTTCGGAGTTGGGATTGCCTTCAGGCGGAGTAGGCGATTCGAACGAGACGATTGAGCAGGGTCCGAGCGGTAAGCACTTGACCTCGGAGGGTTCGTTGGTCAGAGGGTCGCCGAAGGTGGTCGCAGCCTGCGCCGCGGTGGGAAGCAGGAATATTGCCCCAACCACGCACAGGGCGAATGTCGTCAGGCGCCTCTTGAGTTTTCGCATCCGCGGTCCTTTCAAAGTTTGTGACGAGCTATTTCGGCACGATCGTGAAGATGGGTCCGTTGGCCTTCGACCTGTTCCCGGCGGCGTCCTTGGCACTCACCACCAGCCGGTACGTTCCGGGTGACAACCTCTTTGACCTGCTCAGCCGGCCCTGGAACTTCACCTTGTTCTTGCCGGACTTTCCAGAGAGCGAGAGCTTGCCGGCCGACGTGTACTTGGGCTTCTTCCCCTTGCGCTTCTTCTGCCGCTGGAAGGTGAGGGTGGTTCTCGCCTTCTCGCTGAGCTTGAAGGAGATCGTCGTGCCCAACGGCGCCAGCGAGATCTTCGCCAGCTTGTTCCCCTCCCGCCAGCGCTTCGAGGAGACCTTGATCTTCGAGATCTTCGGAGCCTTCTTGTCCCCGCCACCGGCTTCCAGGCCGACGTTGATCGTCACCGTGGCGGGGTCGGAGTCGGAGACGGTGTCGTTGCCGATGTAGGTGAAGGTGTCGGTGCCGCGGAAGTCTTTTTTCGGTGTGTAGGTGACCTTCTCGTCGTCGGTGATGCCACCGATCGCGCCGTGGGAGGGCGGCAAGACGATTTCGAGGAAGGCCTTTTCGATCGGTTCGGGATGGGGCGGTTCGGCGCCGGATCCGGCGTCTGGGTTCGTGCAGCTGAGCACGATGGTGGTGAACTGGTTGACGCCGACGCTCGTCGTCCTGGACTCGCATGTGGGCGGGAAGTTCGTGGCCCAGTCAGCGTTGCCGTCGAAGTGTTCGTTGTTCGTGCCTTTAACGCTCCAGCTGCTGGGCAGGCTGCTGAAGTTTCCGTTGAGTTCGCGGGAGGCGAGATCTCCGTCTTTGAACACCCCAAGCGTGTAGATGATCTTCGATCCGTCCGGAGACCAGACGCAGTTGATGTTGCCGACGGCGGATTCCGCGAACGGGGTGATGAGCCCACCATTGACGCTGACCAGGTAGATGTCGGCTTCACTGCTCATCGGGCCGCGCGTGAAGCAGAGTGTTTTCCCGTCGGGAGAAAGTGCGGGCTGCCACTCGTCAGCTTCTCCGGAGAGGACCGACGTTTCGGCGCCGGCCGGCGTGACCGGCGACTTCTTGTAGAGGTCCCGTGTACCTGGAGGAAACGGAGGGACGCCGCGGTTGTAGTAGAGCGTGTTCCCGTCCGGGCTCCAGACAGGCCGTTCCTCCTGGATCGTCGCTGTTTCGGTGAGCTGCACCGGTTCTGATCCCGGCGCCACACCCTTCACCCAGAGATCGCCGTTGGACCCGTAGGCGATCTGGCTGCCGTCCGGAGACCAGGACGGTCGATCCTGGGCCGGTGCCGGAGGTGCGAACTGGGTGTCGTCTCCCGTTCTCAGATCGAGAATGCGAAGTTCGAAGGGTCCCGTGAACGGGGGCCCGGCGGCGTAGACGATCCGTGTGTGGTCGGGCGACCAGTTTGGGTGGCGATGCTGGACGCCTTTCGGTCCCGTCGTCACCTGCACCGGCGCCCCGGCAGGGTAGTCGGCGACCCAGAGGCGGGCGTTGTTGTCGTTTTTGTCCAGCGGTTCGGGTTCATCGCTGTTCGCCCGGCCGCTGGTCCAGACGACCTTCCCCGGCGGCCCGGGGATGAACGTCGCCGAGGCGGCGGCGGGGACGGAGGCGAGCACCACGGTGGCGAGCGCGCTGGTCAGGACGAGGCGACGCGTCATCGCAACCCTCAAGCTACCTCAGCGGGTCAAATTCCCCAAACGAATGTCCGGCCGCAGGCGGCGACCGCTCAGGCGGCCTTGGCCGGGAGGTTCTGGTCCGCGTGGTAGGAGCTGCGCACCAGAGGGCCCGAGGCAACCGACTCGAAGCCGATCTCATACGCCGCTCGCTCGAGGGCCTCGAACTCCTCGGGGTGCCAGTACCGGGCAACCGGCAGGTGGTTCTCGGTCGGGCGCAGGTACTGCCCCACGGTCAGCACCTGGACGCCGTGCTCGCGCAGCAGCCCGAAGGCCTCGACCATCTCCTCGAACGACTCCCCGAGGCCGACCATCAGGCCGGACTTGGTGACCACCTCGGAGCCGCCCATCTCCTTGGCCAGCCTCAGCACCCGCGCCGAGCGCATGAACTGGGAGCCGCGGCGGGCCTTCGGATAGAGCCGCGGCACCGTCTCGACGTTGTGGTTGAAGACGTCGGGCCGCTCGTGGATCACCTTCGCCAGCGGCATCTCCTCGCCGCGGAAGTCCGGCGTCAGCACCTCGACCCTGCAGCCGGGCGCCTGCATCCGGATCGAGCGGATCGTGCCGACGAAGGCGCCCGCCCCGTAATCGGGGAGGTCGTCGCGATCGACCGAGGTGACCACCGCGTGGCGCAGTCCCATCCGCTTCACCTGGTTGGCGACCCGTAGCGGCTCCAGCGGGTCGTTCCAGGTCGGCACGCCGGTCTTCACGTTGCAGAAGCCGCAGCGCCGGGTGCAGACGTCGCCGAGGATCATGAAGGTGGCCGTGCCGCGCTCCCAGCACTCACCGACGTTGGGGCAGTTGGCCTCCTCGCACACGGTGTGGAGGTTGCCCTCGCCGATCTCGGTCTTCAGCCGGCGGTAGGTGGGCCCGCCGGGGGCCGGCACCTTCAGCCAGGGTGGCTTGCGAGCGCGGCGGAAGGGCACCGTCCCGTCGGTCTCGGCCGCCGCCCCGCCCGGCTTGGCGCGCGACCGGGTGACGTGGAGACGCTCAGCGCCCCCGCTCACCCTCGATGCTCCCGCTCGGCGATCACGGTACCCCGAGCCTAGCGCTGTCGAGCCCCAGGGCCTCGGGGGCCGTGGCGACCGGCCGCCGCTCGAAGATCTCGGCGAAGTGAGAGACGAGGCCGGCCGTGAACCGGTCCAGATCCTGCGCCGCGGCCAGCTCGCGGCTCAACGAGGTGACGCGGCAACCCTCGATTCCGCATGGGACGATCCACTCGAACGGCTGCAGGTCGTTGTTGACGTTGATGGCCAGCCCATGCGCGGCGACCCCGCGGCTGACGTGCACGCCGATCGAGCCGATCTTGCGGGGCTCCTCGGCGCTCGTCCAGACCCCGGTCAGTCCCTCGATCGTCATCGCCTCGACGCCGTGGTCGGCAAGCGTCTCGACGGCGACCCGCTCGAGCCGGCGCACGTACTCGTGGACGTCGTCTCCGTAGGGCCGTAGCGAGACGATCGGATAGGCGACGAGCTGGCCGGGCCCGTGATAGGTGACGCGCCCGCCGCGTTCGGTGTCGCAGACCTCGATCCCCTGCATCTCGTACCACTCCGGGGACATCGGCAGCTCCTCCGCGGTCGTCCGGCGCCCCCGCGTGTAGACCGGCGGATGCTCGAGCAACAGCAGGACGTCCGGAAGCTCCCCCTCCTGCCTCGCCTCGCGCAGCCAGCGCTGGGCGACCAGCGCCTCTTCGTAGGGGACGGTGCCCCAGCGGACCACCAGGACTTCGGGACTCACGCTTGAAATCGTTGCACGGCGCGCCTCTATTCTTTTGCCACCCGCTCCCATGGCCCAGTCCAAGGCTCTTCTCCGAACCGAATGGCTTCCGGCCGTGGCGCTCAGCGCGGTCCTCGCCGCGGCGATCCTCGCCTGGAACCCGCAGGTCGGCGACCTCGCCGCCCAGGTCTTCCGCACCGAGCTCTTCCAGCGCGGCGGGCTGTCGATCTGGAACGGCAGCTGGTACGGCGGCCACTACACGCTCACCTACAGCGTCCTCTTCCCGCCGCTGGCGGCGCTGATCGGCCCGCAGCTGGTCGGGACGATCTCCGTGGTTGCCTCCTCCTACTTCTTCGATCGGCTCGTCCGCGACCGCTGGGGCGCCGCTGCCCGCTGGGCGACCCTCTGGTTCGCCGCCGGAGTGGTCACCCTGCTCGCCGACGGGCAGCTCACCTTCGCCCTCGGCGTCGCCTTCGCCCTCGCCTCGCTGAGGATGCTGCAGACGCGCCGGCCCGGCCTCGCCCTGGCGGGCGCGGCGGCCTGCGCGCTTTCAAGTCCCGTGGCCGCCGCCTTCCTGGCCGGGGTCCTCTTCGCCGGGATCACGCCGCGCGACCGTCGCGCCGCCCTCGCCTCGACCTGGGCCGCCTGCCTGGCGCTCGTCCTGGTCCTCGTTCCAAACCTCGCCTTCCCCGAAGCCGGCGAGTTTCCCTTCGCCTTCTCCTCATACGTGGCGATTCCGCTCTGGTGCGCCGGGGTGCTGCTGGTCACGCGCGGCGTAGCGGAGGAGGAGCGGCAGCTGCGCCGCGTCCTCGTCGCCTACGTGCTGGCGGCGACGGTGCTCTGGCTGGCCCCCAACCCGATGGGCGGCAACGCCGTCCGCCTCGGCGCGCTCTTTGGAGGGCCGGTGCTCGCCGCGGTCGTGCTGGCGCGGCGCCCGAGCCTCTCCCGCCCGTCGGCCGCGCTCCTCGCCCTTGCGCTCCTCGGTGGCCTCTACTGGCAGCTCTCTCCCAGCATCAATCAGATCGCGCGCAGCGTCGGCGACCCCTCGACCTCCTCCACCTACTTCACGCCTCTCGCGTCCTGGCTGCGCGATCACGGCGGCCGGGCCGCCCGCGTCGAGGTTCCGCCGACGGCGAATCACTGGGAGTCGGCGTACCTGGCTCCGAACTTCGAACTGGCCCGCGGCTGGCTGCGTCAGGTCGACACCACCCGCGACCACATCTTCTACGGCGACGATCCGCTCACCGCGAGCGCCTACCGTCGGTGGCTTCACGCCAATGCGATCCGTTACGTCGCCCTCCCTGACGCGCCCCTCGACTACTCCTCGGTCGCCGAGCGGCACCTCATCCTTTCGCAGCCTCCCTTCCTCGAGCCGCGCTGGCACTCGCGTCATTGGCGCGTCTATGAAGTTCGCGACCCGGCCGCTCTGGTGCAGTCCCTCGATGCCGGTCGTGCGCGGATCGGCTGGATAGGCCACAGCGGCTTCGCCCTCGAGGTGACCCGACCCGGCAGCTTCCTGGTCCGGGTCGCCTTCACCCCCTATTGGTCGATCGCCCGCGGCGAGGGGTGCCTTTTGCGCCGCGGGAGCTGGACGGTCGCCCGCGCGAATGCACCGGGCGTCTTCCGGGTCGGCGCCGATTTCTCGCTCGGCCGCGCCTGGAACGCGGTGACGGGGGCGGGCAAGACCTGCTGATCCGTCGGGGCTAAAGGGCCAGGGAGAGGGGCTCTTCGAGCAGAGATCGGACCCGCGCGAGGAACTCCGCGGCGGGGGCGCCGTAGAGGATCCGGTGGTCGCAGGCGAGATCCACCGAGAGCAGATGCGCGGTGGTCATCTCGCCGTCGCGGACAACCACCGTCTCCCGGATCGAGCCGACCGCGAGGATCGCCGCCTGTGGCGGGTTGATGACCGCGGAGAAGCCCTCGATCCCGTACATGCCGAGGTTGGAGACCGTGAAGGTGGCCCCGGATAGCTCCGGTGGGGTGATCTCGCCACCGCGCACCCGCTCGGCGAGTGCCCGCGACTCGGAGGCGATCTGCCGCAGTCCCTTGCGGTCGGCGTCGAAGACGGTCGGCACCACCAGCGCGTCCTTCGCAGCGACCGCGATGCCGACGTTGACGCGCGAGTGGAGCTCGAAGCGGCCGTCACGGTAGGAGCCGTTGGCGCGCGGGTGCTCTCGCAGCGCCAGCGCGCAGGCCTTGACGACCATGTCATTGAAGGATGGGACGACCTCGCCCTCTCCCGCGGACGCCTTGAGCCGGGCCCGGCCATCGACGGCGCGGCTCATGTCGATCTCGGCGCGCAGATAGAAGTGTGGAGCGGTGGCCTTCGACTCGGCCATCCGGCGGGCGATGGTCGCCTGCAGCTTCGTCGGCTCCTCGTAGGTCACCTCCCCCTTCGCCGTTTCAGGTGACGGGGGTGTGGACGGCGGCGCAGCGGCCGCGGGTCCCGTCGCCGCCTCACCAGCCGGCATCTGCTCCGCTCCCGCTCGGCCAGGGGGAGACACAGATGGACCCGGCCTCGCTCCCGCGTCCGCGATGCCGGGTGTCACCCCGGCGGCCAGCGCTCTCTCGACGTCCGACTTCACGATTCGGCCACCGGGCCCCGAACCACGAATCTGCTTCAGGTCGAGCTTCTGCTCCTTGGCCAGCCGCCGCGCCACGGGCGACGCCTTCGCCCTCTTCCCATCAGCAGCTCTACCCGCATCGGCCTCGTCGATCGCCGGGGTGGCCGGTGGGGGGTCCCCTGCGGCGACAGGACCCGCGGGCCTGGCGGCCGATCCCTCGGCGCCATCCACCCGCGCGATCGGGGTGCCGATCGCCACCGTGTCACCCTCCTCAACCAAGATCTCCGCCAGCGTCCCCGCGACGTCGCTTTCGTAGGCCATGTTCGCCTTGTCGGTCTCGATCTCGACCAGCTCGTCGCCGACCGCGACCTCGTCCCCGGCCTGCTTCAGCCACTGCAGGATCGTCCCCTCCTCCATCGAGTCCGAGAGGCGGGGCATCACCACGTCGGCCATCAGATCGCCCCCTCCAGCGACGCCAGCGCCGCCCTGACGACATGCTCCTCATGCGGGATAGCCGCCTGCTCGAGACGTTTCGAGTACGGCATGGGGACGTCGGCCCCGGTCACCCGCTGCACCGGCGCGTCGAGGTGGTCGAACGCCTGCTCGGTGATCAGGGTCGCCAGGTTGGCGCCGACGCCGCCGTGCGGCCAGCCCTCCTCGACGATCACCGCCCGGTTCGTCTTGCGAACCGAGTCGAGGATCGTGTCGAGGTCGAGCGGGCGTAGCGTGCGGGGGTCGATCACCTCTGCGGCGACGCCGTGCTCGTGGGAGAGGACTCGCGCCGCTTCCTCCGCGACGTGGGCCATCTTCAGCAGCCCGATGATCGTCACGTCATCGCCATCGCACCGGATCGCCGCGCGGCCGAACTGAAGCACCTCGTCCTGGTCGCCGTCCCCGATCTCGCCGCGCGCTCCGTAGAGGCTCTCGTGCTCGATGAAGATCACCGGGTTGTCGTCGCGGATCGCCGCCTTGAGGAGCGCCTTGCCGTCGGCCGGGGTCGAGGGGCAGGCGACCAGCAGCCCCGGCACCTGCAGATAGAGGGACTCGAAGCTGTGCGAATGGGTCGGGCCGAGCTGGTGGCCGCCGCCACCCGGCATGCGAATCACAATCGGCACCTGCGCCTGGCCGTTGAACATGTAGGGGATCGCCGCGGCGTGGTTGACGATCTGGTCGAGGGCGAGCAGCGAGAAGTTGACCGTCATCAGCTCGACGATCGGCCGCAGGCCCGCGACCGCGGCGCCCACGCCCGTCCCGACGATCGTGTTCTCCGAGATCGGCGTGTCCCGAACCCGGCGCTCCCCGAACTCCTCGAGCAGCCCCTCGGTGACCTTGAAGGCCCCCTGGAAGACGCCCACGTCCTCTCCCATCACGAACACCGACTCATCGCGCCGCATCTCCTCGGCCATCGCATCGCGCAGCGCTTCGCGCATCCGCAGCGTCGCCATCAGCGCTCCGCCTCCTCCTGCTCCGCCCTCTTCGGGTCCCCCACCTCGCCGGAGACCTCGGGCTCGACTCCCTCCTGCGCGTCCCCCTCCCGGGCCGGGTTCGGCCGGGGAGCGGCCGGCTGGCCCGCGTACGCGGCGCCGGCCTCGGCCAGCTCGCGGGCCGCCTCCGGCATCGCCTCCTCGCGCTCGCCGCGGTGCGGCTCGGGGCTGCGCTCGTCGACCGCGTACCAGCCCGCGGCGCTGTCGAGGACGTAGAGGTTCTCGTAGAGGGTGTCGAGGTCTGGCTCGGGTGAGGCGTCGGCAAAGTCGACCGCCGCCAGCACCTCGGCGTCGGCGGCGTCCCGGGCCTTCTGCACCTCGCGCTCGCCGAGCACCCCGCCCTCGATGCAACGCGCGGCAAAGGACGCAATCGGGTCCTTCTCGCGCCACTCCTCGACCTCCTCGCGCTCGCGGTAGACCTCGGGGTCGGCAGCCGAGTGGCCGCGGTAGCGATAGGTGAAGGCCTCGAGGATCGTCGGGCGGCGCTCCTCGCGAGCCAGGCGGATCCCCTCCGCGACCCCCTCCCGCACCGCGATCACGTCCATGCCGTCGATCCGCTCGCCGCTGATTCCATAGCCCTCCGCCTTCTTCGAGAGGTCCGTCTGGGCCGAGTGTCGCTCGACCGAGGTGCCCATCCCGTAGAGGTTGTTCTCGACCAGGAAGAACACCGGCAGCTTCCAGAGCGCGGCAAGGTTCATCGTCTCGCCGAAGTTGCCGGCGTTGGAGGCACCGTCCCCGAACATGCAGACGGTCACCGTGTCTTCGCTGCGGTACTCCGAGGCGAGCGCCAGCCCGGTGGCGATCGGCAGGTTGCCGCCGACGATCCCGTAGCCCCCCATGAATCGGACCTGCGCGTCGAATATGTGCATCGAGCCGCCTCGACCGCCGCTGGTCCCGTCGACCCGCCCGAAGAGCTCTGCCATCACCCGCTTCGGGTCGGTGCCGCGGGCGATCGCGTGCCCGTGGGTGCGGTAGGTCCCGATCAGGTAGTCGTCGTCATGCATGACCGAGGTGGTGCCGACGATCGTCGCCTCCTCCCCGATCGCCAGATGCAGGAAGCCGCCGGCTTTGGCGCGCTGGTACTGGCGGCCCGCCTCCTCCTCGAAGCGGCGAATCAGGCACATCTTCGCGAGCAGGTCGTAACAGGTCGTGGCGTCGGGTAGCTCGGCCATCGACTTGACCTTAGCTCGCTGCTTCGACCGCTTCGGGGACCCGGTCGTCACCCCAGAAGACCGTCCCGTCCACCGCCAGGCTCGGCACTCCGATCACCCCTGTCTCGGCGGCGCGCTCGGTCGCCTCGCGGAGCTCGTCCTTGACCGCCCTCGTCTGCGTCGCTTTGAGAACCGCGTTGGGGTGCAGCTCGCAGGCCGCGGCGGCGAGGAGCACGTTGTCGTGCTGCGTCAGGTCGCGGCCGGCGGCGAACGCCTGGCGGAAGCCGGCGAGGGCGAAGGACACCGTTCGCCCGGTCTGCTTGGCGAATGTGGCCACCCGCATCGCAAAGAGTGTGTTACCCGGCCACGGCTCCGGCCATGCGATCGGCGGCAGCCCGTACTCGCGCGCCCGCCGCTCCACCTCGGCGATCCCCTCGGCTCGCCCCGGCCCGTTCGCCCAGGAGTCGCGGCCAAAGCGCTGGAACAGTCCTCCGAGGAGGATCGGCCGCCACTCGGGCTGTTCGAGCCCGCCCTCGCTGAAGAGGCCGCTGACCCGCTCCGCGGTCAGGTACGCGTAGGGGCTGCCGAGGTCGAAATAGAACGTGCAGCGGCTGCTCTGCTCTGGCCCTCCCGCATTCACTAGGCGTGAATCGCGGACTTCTCGACGGCGCGGGCGCCTTCGGGAATCGCCTCGGAGATGGTCGGATGAGGATGGACGATCCGCGCCAGCTCCTGGTAGCCGCCCTCGAGCGCCATCGTCGCCACCAGCTCGGCGATCATGTCGCAGGCACGATTGCCGACGATGTGGGCGCCGAGGATCTCACCGTATTTGGAGTCGACGACCAGCTTCACGAGCCCGTCTTTATCGTCGTAGACGGTCGCGCCACCGACCCCGCCGAGCTTCTGCTTGCCGACCTTGACGTCGTGCCCGGCCTCCTTCGCCGCCGCCTCGGTGAGGCCGACGCTGGCGACCTGGGGGTGGCAGAAAGTCGCCCCGGCGACCAGTTCCTGGTCGACGGGGAACGTCTCGACGCCGGCGGCGTGCTCGACTGCCACCACTCCCTCCTCTGATGCCTTGTGGGCAAGCGCCTTTGCGTTGACCAGGTCGCCGATCGCATAGACCTTGGGGTTGCTCGTCTGCCCATATGGATCGACCTCGACCTTGCCTCGATCGGTCAGCTTCACTCCCGCCTCCTCGAGGCCCAGGCCCTCCACATCGGGGCCGCGTCCGCCGGCGACGCACAGGTAATCGACCTCGGCCGACCCGCCGCCGTAGCCGAACTTCACCGAATCCTTGCCGGCCTCGACGTTCTCCACCGGCGCCCCGGTGGAGATCGTGATGTTCTGTTTTTTGAACGCGCGCTCGACGACCCGGGCCATGTCCCTGTCCTCGGCGGGCAGGATCTGGTCGAGCATCTCGATCAACAGGACCTCGGTGCCGAAGCGGCCGTAGGCCGAGGCGATCTCCGCGCCCGAGGCGCCGGCGCCGACCACCGCGATCCGCCGCGGTTGCGTAGGCAGCGACCAGGCCCCCCAGGTGTCGACGACCCGCTCGCCGAACTCGACCCCGGGGATCGGCAGCGCGACCGAGCCGGTGGCCAGGATCACGTTGCCGGCTGCGAGGACATCGTCGCCGACCCTGACGTCGCCCTCCGCCGTGAGCGAGCCGTCGCCCTCGATCAGCGCGATCTTGTTTTTGTCCCAGAGCATCTTGACCCCGCTGGAAAGGGACTCCGAGACCGCGGCGCGGCGCTTGCCGAGGGCGTCCCAGTCGATCGAGGCCCCCTTGACGCTGATGCCGAGCTCGGCACCGTTCCTGGCTTCGTCGTAGAGCTCGGCCGTGCGCAGGACCGTCTTGGCGGGGATGCAGGCGTAGTTGAGGCAGCGGCCGCCGGGCTTGTCGCGCTCGACGACGGCGGTTTTCTTGCCCAGCTGCGCCGCCCGGATCGCCGCGACGTATCCGCCCGGCCCCCCGCCGATGACGATTACGTCATAGGAATCCGCCACGTCCTGAGCCTATAGAAATCATCCCGGCAGCTGCTCCGCTTCGCGTCCGCCGCTGCCGGCAATGCGCCGTATCGGCGCCGCTCGCTAATCGGTCCTTCGGGTCGGCATCTGGATCCGGGCCATCGCCTTGACCATGAAGAAGAAGAAGGTGCCGGAGACGGTCAGCAGGCCGAGCGTCGCAGCGACCTGGCCGACGCTCGCGGCCTGGGCCGCGAGGCCGAAGACGGCGCTGAAGATGAGCAGGGCGAGAATCAGCTGGAAGCCCAGGACCGCCCAGTAGCGCGCCCGCCACATCCCCCAGGCCATGATCCCCATCAGCAGCGCCGGCGCCAGCACCTGGGCGAGGCGCGGTTTGTCGCCATCCACCTCGACCCCGGCGACGTAGCCGACGACGATCGAGAGCGCGACCAGGGCCGAGACGACGGCGCCGATCGTGACGACCAGGGGCCGCTCGCCCTCGGCGAGGGGCTCCAGCCCCTCGCGGGCCTCTCGGTTCCGCGCCTCGGCCCGCGCGTAGCCCCGTTCCATCCGCTCCCTCGGGGTCGGCGAGCTCCCGCGCGCCTTGCGCTTGGCGCGCTGCTCCCCCTCAACCACCCGGCGCCGCCTCTCCGACCGTCCCCAGGGCGGAGCGCAGCTCACCCGCAACCGCGCCCGGGTCGCTCGCGTTGCGAATCGCGCGGACGACGCAGAGCCGCCGGGCGCCCGCCGCGACGACCGAGGGGGCGTTGTCCGGACCGATGCCGCCGATCGCGAAGAACGGGTGCGGCGCCTGCGCAGAGGCGTGCTCGATCAGCCCGAGGCCGACCCCGGGGCGGCCCTCCTTGGTCGGGGTCTCCCAGATCGGCCCGACGCTGACGTAGTCGACCGGAGCCCCGGCGGAGGCGGAGAGCTGCTCCTTCGAGTGCGTAGAGAGCCCGACGATCGCGTCGGGACCGAGGGCCGCTCGGGCGCTCGACGCGTCTACGTCGTCCTGCCCGACGTGGACGCCGTCGGCATCGCACGACGCCGCCAGGTCGGGGTCGTCGTTGACGATGAAGAGCGCGCTGTAGGTATCGCAGAGGCGGCGGAAGGTCTGCGCGGAGCGCTCGATCTGCCGGCGGCCGAGGCTCTTCTCTCTCAGCTGGACGATGTCGACGCCGCCGCCAAGCGCCGCCTGCAGCAACCGCTCCGGCGAGTCGCCATGGGGCATCGCATCGCAGACGAAGTAGAGCCGCGCGGTGCGCATCCGCTCGCGCCGCAGGGGTCCCCTTGCCTCGGGTGGTGAGAGGGTCATGTGTCGATTATCGCTGCGGAGTACCATCGGGGTAACGGGAGTCCGTAAGCCACGGGCTGAGAGGGCGGCTAGGGCGCCGCCGACCGTATGGACCTGATCCGGGTAATGCCGGCGGAGGCAAGCGTGAGTGAGACTCCAGCAAAGCGGCACCACCACGACGCGGTCGTCATCGGCGGCGGCATCGTCGGGCTGTGCTGCGCGTGGAGTGCGGCGCGCCGAGGCGCGGAGGTCGCGGTGATCGACCCGCGGGAGCGGCCCGGCGCCGCCACCCGCGTCGCCGCGGGGATGCTCGCCCCGATCGGCGAGCTCGCCTTCGGCGAGCCGGAGCTGCTGAGGATGACCCTGGCCGCGGCCGCGGCATATCCCGACTTCATCGCCGAGCTCGAGGCGGCGAGCGGCCGTACTACTGGCTACCGGCGCAGCGGCGCCCTTCACGTGGCGCTGGACCGCGACGAGGCCGCGCAGCTTCGCCGCATCCACCAGCTCCAGCGCTCGCTCGAGCTGGAGGCGGAGTGGCTGCCGCCGAGCCGCTGCCGCGAGCTCGAGCCCGGCCTCGCGCCGGGTCTCCACGGCGGCGTCCTCGCGGGCGGGGAGGCCTCGGTCGATCCCCGGGCCCTCAGCTCGGCGCTGCTCGCCGCCCTCGAGCTGGAGCGGGTCGCGATCAAGACCGGAGCCGTGGCCGCCGCCCTCCTCGAGGGCGAAAGACTGGTCGGCGTGCGCACCGATTCCGGGGAGGAGCTGCGCGCCGGATCCGTCGTCCTTGCCGCCGGTGCCTGGTCGGGCGCCGCCAACTGGCTGCCCGAGCACGCGAGGCCGCCGGTGCGGCCGGTCAAGGGCCAGATCCTCGAGCTACGCGCGCTCGACGGCGGCTTGCCATGCGAGCGGATCGTCGCCTCGGAGCGCATCTATCTCGTTCCACGTGACGATGGCCGGCTGATCGCCGGCGCGACCGTCGAGGAGCAGGGATTCGACACGGCGACCACCGCGGGTGGTGTGCACGAGCTGCTCCGGGAGGCCTACCGCCTGCTTCCCGACGTCGCCGAGCTGGAGCTGGTCGAGGCCGCCGCGGGCCTGCGTCCGGGGACCCCCGACAACCTGCCGCGGATCGGGCCCGGCGGTATCGACGGTCTTCACTGGGCAACCGGCCACCACCGCAACGGCATCCTGCTCGCCCCCCTGACCGGCGAGGCGGTGGCCGCGCTGCTGGAGGGCGGCGACGTGCCCCGATCGCTAACCGCCGCGGGGGCCGCGCGATGAAGATCGAGCTGAACGGGGACCTCCGGTCGCTGGCCGACGCCGCGACCCTTTACGACGCGGTCCGCGCCTCCGGCGCCGACGCCGAGGCCCGCGGAGTCGCCGTCGCGCTGGACGGGACCGTCGTCCCGCGCGGCGAGTGGGAGCGGACCCGGCTCGACGAAGGCGCCAGGGTCGAGGTCCTGGCGGCGATCCAGGGCGGCGCGGAAAGCTGGGAGCTGGGCGGCCGCGAGTGGTCCTCGCGCCTGATCGCGGGGACGGGCGGCTTCCGCTCGCTCGAGCAGATGGAGGAGGCGCTGGCGGCGTCCGGTACAGAGATCGTCACCGTCGCCCTGCGGCGGGTGGACCCGGCCGCCAAGGGCTCGGTGCTGGACGTGATCGGGCGCCTCGGCCTATTTGCCCTGCCCAACACGGCGGGATGCTTCACGGCCCGCGACGCGGTTCAGACCGCGCAAATGTCCCGCGAGGCCTTCCAGACCGACTGGATCAAGCTCGAGGTGATCGGCGACGACCGCACCCTCTATCCCGACGCAGTCGAGCTGCTCGACGCCGCCGAGACCCTCGTCGGCGACGGATTCACGGTCCTCCCCTACACCAATGACGACCCGATCCTCGCCCGCCGCCTCGAGGAGGCCGGCTGCGCTGCGGTGATGCCGCTCGGCTCGCCGATCGGCTCCGGCGCCGGAATCCGCAACCCCTACAACATCTCGATCATCACCGAGCACGCCGAGGTCCCGGTCGTCCTCGACGCCGGCATCGGCACCGCCTCCGACGCGGCCCTGGCGATGGAGCTGGGCTGCGACGCGGTGCTGGCGGCCAGCTCCATTTTCGGTGCCGAGGACCCCGTCGCGATGGCCCGCGCCCTGCGCGGCGCGGTCGTTGCCGGCCACGCGGCTCGGGCCGCGGGGCGGATCCCCCGCCGCACCCACGCCGAGGCCTCCACGGTCGACGAGGGCCTGCCCGAGCTCTCCTGATCGGACTACGATGAGCGTCGCGCCCCTGTAGCTCAGTTGGTTAGAGCGGCGGCCTTTTAAGCCGCGCGGCCCGGGTTCGAATCCCGGCGGGGGCACTACGGGCGACGGCGGCGACAGGTCCAGGCAGAGGTTGAACGGCGATGGCGCCGGGCACGACCAGGAGCTGCTGCGCTGCCCCGGCGACGTCGAGGTCGAAGACGACCGCCGGGTCGAGCGCATCGGTGAGGAGATCGATCGCGGCTTCGACGCGATGCGCGACATCGAGGAGGGTGTTTCGGTCTTCGGCTCGGCGCGGATCGGCGAGGGCCACCGCTGGTACGAGCTCGGCCGCGAGACGGCGAGGTGCCTCGCCTCGCACGGCTTCACCGTGATCACCGGCGGTGGCCCCGGCCTGATGGAGGCGGCCAACCGCGGGGCGGCGGAGGAGGGAGGCCTCTCGGTCGGCCTCAACATCGAGCTGCCGCACGAGCAGTTCCTCAACCGCTATGTCAACCGCGCCCTCACCTTCCACTACTTCTTCGCCCGCAAGCTGATGTTCGTCCGCTACGCGCGTGCCTTCGTCATCCTCCCGGGCGGCTTCGGCACGATGGACGAGCTGTTCGAGAGCATCACGCTGATCCAGACCCACCGGATCAAGCATTTCCCGACGATCCTCGTCGACAGCGAGCACTGGGCGCCGCTTCTCGCCTGGATCGACAACGACCTCGAAGACACAAGGATGATCGCCGAGGAGGATATGGAGCTCCTCGTCACCGCCGACACGCCCGACGAGGTCTGCGCCCACGTGCTGCGCGCCAGCTCCGCCCAGCGCGCGGCCGCCTAGTGGCGGAAGTGGCGGTGCTTGGTGAAGACCATCGCGACCGAGGCCGCGTCGCACGCCTCGATCACCTCGGCGTCGCGTTTCGAGCCGCCCGGTTGGATGACTGAGGTGGCTCCGGCCTCGATCGCCGCCTGAGGGCCGTCGGCGAAGGGGAAGAAGGCGTCGGAGGCGACGGCCGAGTCGGCCAGTAGCGCGTCGGCGGCGCCGTCACGGGCGTCACGGCACTTCTCAACCGCGAGCCGGACCGAGTCCACCCGGCTCATCTGCCCGGCCCCGATCCCCAGGGTCGCGCCTTCCTTGGCGATCACGATCGCGTTGGAGCGCACATGGCGCACCACGATCCAGGCGAAGAGCATGTCGCTCCACTGCTCCTCGCTCGGCTGCGTCTGCGTCACGACCTCCATCAGCTGACGCGGCTCGGGGTCGCCGTCATGGTCCTGGATCAGCAGGCCGCCCTCCACCCGTTTCATGTCACGTTCGCGGGGATTTGGCCCGCGCTGCTCCTCGTCGCAGAGGATCCGGATCGCCTCCTTCTGCTGGAGCACGTCGAGCGCCCCCTCCTCGAAGCCGGGCGCGATCAGCACCTCGACGAAATTCTCGTGCAGCGCCTCTGCGAGCTCGCGGCCGATCGGCCGGTTGATCGAGATAACGCCGCCGAACGCCGACATCGGGTCACAGGCCAGCGCCTTCGTGTAGGCCTCGAGCGCATCGGCGCCGACCGCCACTCCGCAGGGGTTGTTGTGCTTGACGATCGTGCAGGCCGGCGGCTCGAAGTCGGCGGTGAGCGCGCGGGCCGAATCGAGGTCGAGCACGTTGTTGAAGGAGAGGGCGCGACCGTGCAGCTTCGAGACTCCCGAGAGGACGTGGCTGCGGACGCCCACTTCGGAGTAGAGCGCCGCCCGCTGGTGCGGGTTCTCCCCATAGGCGAGATCGATCTCCTTCTCGAAGGCGACCGCCAGGTGCTCCGGGAAGTCCTCGTATGAGGTCGAGAACCAGCGGCTGATCGCGGCGTCGTAGCGGGCGGTCTGGGCGAACGCCTCGTTGGCGAGCCAGTGACGGGTCGAGGCGGATATCTCGCCCCCGGTCTCGTCGAGCTCGGCGCTGACCGCGTCATAGCACTCGGGTTTGACGATGACGGCGACCCCATCGTGGTTCTTCGCCGCGGCGCGGATCATGGTCGGGCCGCCGATGTCGATGTTCTCGATCGCCGTGTCCTCGTCGACGTCGTTCCCGGCGGTCGTCTCCTCGAACGGGTAGAGGTTGACGCAGACCAGGTCGATCGGCTCGATCCCTTCCCGCTCCAGGGTCGCCACGTGCTCGGGGTCGCGGCGGTTCGCGAGCAGCGCCGCGTGGAGGCGGGGATGGAGGGTCTTCACCCTGCCATCGAGGATCTCCTCCTGGCCGGTGAACTCGGAGACGTCGGTGACCTCGACTCCGGCCTCGCGCAGCGCGGTCGCGGTGCCGCCGGTCGAGAGGATCTCGACGCCCAGGTCGGCGAGAACTCGGGCGAACTCCGCGACGCCGGTCTTGTCGGAGACCGAGACCAGCGCTCGACGAACTCGGATCGCGCCGTTCTCGGTCGGTCTCGCGTCCGCGCGGGCCTCACTCATCGACGACGACTCGGTCACTTGCGTCGATCCTAACCAGGCCCCTCGCGATCATGCGGATCGCCTCCGGGTAGAGGTCGTGCTCGACGGCGTGCACGGCGGCTTCGAGCTTGGCGCGGTCGCCGTCCTCGGGCACCGGAACCTCGCGCTGCGCGATAACCGGCCCGGTGTCGATGCCCTCGTCGATGAAGTGCACCGTCACCCCCGTCTCGGCGACGCCCGCCGCAAGCGCCTGCCCGATCGCATCGAGGCCCGGAAAGGAGGGAAGCAGCGCCGGGTGGACGTTGACGACCCGGCCGCGGAAACGGGCGACGAAGTCGCCGCTGAGCAGCTGCATGTAGCCGGCGAGGCAGACCAGATCGGCCGAGAGCCCCTCGATCCAATCGCCGATCGCGGCGTCGCGCGCGTCCCGGTCCGGATAGGCGTCGCGGGGGAAGACCGAGGTCTCCACCCCGGCGGCCCGCGCCCGGTCGAGGGCCCGCGCTTCGGGCTTGTCCGAGCCCACCCCGACGACCTCGACGCCGTCGCGCCCATGCAGCCTGTCGAGGATGGCCTGCAGGTTCGTGCCGCTCCCGGAGGCCAGCACGACTAGACGAAACGTGGCGCTTCGCATCCCTGCGTCCTCGGTCGCTCGCGTGCGGACCACGCCACACTCCCTGCGTCCTTGACCTGCTCGACCACGTTTCGCCTAGTGGGCCGGAACCACCGCGATGTCCTCGAGGGCGAATTTTCCATTCGCCGCGTCGGGGTCGCCGAGCGGGTAGCGCCCGGTGAAGCATGCGTCGCAGTGGTCCTCGGGCGGCGTGCCGACCGCCTCGTAGACGCCCTCCATCGAGAGGTAGGCGAGGGAGTCGGCCCCGAGCTCGTCGGCGATCTCCTCGACCGTGCGCCCGTGGGCGATCATCTCCTCGCGTGTCGACATGTCGACTCCGTAGTGGCAGGGGTGGCGGATCGGCGGCGCGGAAATCCGCAGGTGGACCTCGCTGGCGCCGGCGTCGCGCAGCATGCCGACGATCTGGCGGGTCGTGTTGCCGCGCACGATCGAGTCGTCGACGACGACGATCCGCCGGCCGGCGACGATCTCCGGAAGCGGGTTGAACTTGAGACGCAGCCCGTGCTTGCGCAGCTCCTGCCCCGGCTGGATGAAGGTGCGGGCGACGTAGCGGTTCTTGATCAGGCCGTCGTCGCGTGGCAGGCCGGAGGCGCGGGCGAAGCCGACCGCGGCCGGGTTGCCCGAGTCGGGCACCGAGATCACCAGGTCGGCCTCGACCGGCGCCTCGCGCCAGAGGATCTCCCCCATCCGCCCTCGCACCTGCTGGAGGACCTTGCCCTCGAGGCGGCTGTCGGGGCGGGAGAAGTAGATGTGCTCGAAGACGCAGGTCGCCGGCCTGGCGGCCTTCACCACCTGGCGGGTCTCCAGCCCCCGCTCGGTCAGCGAGACCATCTCCCCCGGGTGCACCTCGCGCAGCAGCTGGGCGCCGATGATGTCGAAGGCACAGCTCTCCGAGGCGACGACGAAGCGCTCGCCGAGGCGGCCGAGCGAGAGGGGGCGGACGCCGTGCGGATCGCGAAAGGCGACGATCGCGTGCTTGGTCATCGCGACCGTCGAGTAGGCGCCCTGAAGCCGGGGCATCACCTCGGCGACGACGTCCTCGATGAAACGGCCGTCACTGGAGGAGAGCAGCGCGGCGATGATCTCCGAGTCCGAGGTGCCGCGGAATGCGATCCCGCCCTCCTTCAGCTCGCTCCACAGCTCTACTGCGTTGGTGAGGTTGCCGTTGTGGGCGAGGGCCAGCTCGCGGCCATCGTCGCGCCACACGGGCTGCGCGTTCTCCCAGGAGCCACCGCCGGTCGTGGAGTAGCGGACGTGGCCAATCGCCATGTCGCCCTCCAGCGCCCTCAGCTTCTCCTCGTCGAAGACCTGAGACACGAGCCCCGAGTCGCGCATGGTCGTGATGTGACCGCCCTCGCAGGTCGCGATTCCCGCCGACTCCTGGCCGCGGTGCTGCAACGCGTAGAGGCCGAAGTAGGCGAGGCGGGCGACGTCGTGCCCTGGGGCGTATACGCCGAACACCCCGCATTCCTCGCGCGGGCCATCGCGGTCGCTGAGAGGCCGCTGGATCAAGTGAGAAGCGCGCTTTCCTCGCGTTTTCGAAGGACGTGACGCGCAGGCACTCTGCCTACTCCCGGAGAGTACCAACGAGGAGGGACCGGTCGGATTCCCGGAATGGCGCGAATTGCGGGACTTCTCCGTTGCGCGTGGACCGGTGTGCCAGGCTCACCGAGTGTTCCGCAGGCGCGTGATCGTCCACGGTCGGGTCCAGGGGGTCTTCTTCCGAGACACGACGCGCCGCCGGGCCTTCGCGCAGGAGGTCGCCGGCTGGGTACGGAATCGACCGGACGGGACCGTGGAGGCGGTCTTCGAGGGAAGCGGGGACTCGGTCGAGGCCATGGTTGCCTTCTGCCGGGAGGGCCCTCGCGGCGCCGGCGTCGAGCGTGTCGAGGTGCTTGAGGAGGAGCCAGAGGGCCTCAGCGGTTTCGAGGTCCGCTGAGGTCCCTGCGAGCGCTTACCCCTTCAGCTTCACCTTCGCCTTGTCCTTGCTCACCTGCCCGGCGACATTTGTGGCGCTCGCCTGCAGCTTCACTGTGATCGACTTGCCGCGCGGCAGTCCTTTCAGCGCTGATTTGAGGCTGGCCGGGAACTTCAGCGTAAAGCGGCCGATCTTGCCGGCGGTGACGTTCTTCTTCACCTTCTTCAGCTTCGCCTTGGCCGAGCTGGCGGCCTTGGAGGACTTCGGCAGCTGTGCTGTGCCGGAGACCGTCACGGGGCCGGACTCGCTGGCCGCGACCAGCACCACGATCGAGCTCTTCTTGGCCAGCCCATAGGAATCGAGCACCACGACCGGGCATTCCGCCTGGGTCGAGGCGCTCTGCGGGCATTTGTCCTGAGTCTCGTCGCCGAAGCCGTCGCCATCGGCGTCGGGCTCGATCACGGCCACCACCGGGACGACAAACGGGCTGTCGGTTTCAAAGGTCATCGTCGAGCCGACCGGGAGGTTTCCCTCGAAGAAATAGAGGACGTCCGATTCAGCGGCGCCTTCGCAATAGAGGGTTGCGACAGAGCTCGACAGCCCGGGACGGTCGCCGGGCTGCACGGGGATCCTCGTGTCGAAGCTGTTGGCCCCTGGGGCAACGGTTGCGCTTGCCTCACCGACCGCCGTGAACTGATTCGTGCCGGCCGGGCGGAGCACCTTGAAGGTCTGGGGAAGGGGTTCCGAGAATTGCGAGTTGACCTTCCATTTCGTGACGACCCCCGCCGCCGGCACGGCCAGGGGCAGGGCTGTCGAGCTCTGCGACAGCTGCACCAGCGTGAGGTTTTCCTGAGCGTTGGTGGCTGCGCAGCCGTTGCCGACTTCGGTCGCCGCGTCGGCGCTCGGGACGAAGGCAAGTGACAGCACGGCGATGGTCAGCGCCAGTCCCGAGGCGACGCGTCGTCTCTGCATCAGGAGCCTCCCTTCAGCTTCAGCTTCGACTTGTCCTTGCTGACCTGCCCGGCGACGTTCGTGGCATTCGCCTGCAGCTTCACGGTGATCGACTTGCCGCGCGGCAGCGAGGCCAGGGCCGACTTCAGACTCCCGGGGAGCTTCAGCTTGAAGCGCACGAGCTTGCCGCTGGGGACGTTCTTGGTCAGCTTCTTCAGCTTCGCCTTCGCGGAGCTGCTCGCCTTCTTTCCGCCCTTCGGCAGCTTCGCCGTACCCGACACGGTCACCGGCGCCGCCGTGCTGGTCGATACCAGCACCACGATTGAGTTCTTCTGGCGCAGCGCGAAGGAGTCGACGATCACCACCGGGCATTCGGTCTGTATCGCGGCGCTCTGCGGGCACCTGTCCTGGGTCTCGTCGCCGAAGCCGTCGTTGTCGGCGTCGGGCTCGAGGGTGGCGAAGACGGGAATTCGCGCCATGATCGGGAGTTCGCTGTACGTGGCAGAAGCGCCGACGCCGCCGCCGCCCCCGGCGAAACCGGCGATCGCGTTGATATCGGTCGTTTCGCAGTAGAGCGTTCCGAATTCGCTCGGCCCGAAGGTTGCGAGGCGGTCGCCTGCCTGGACCGGAATCCTCACGTCGAACGAGTTGGAGCCGCCGAAGACCGTGCGGGGGTCTTCGGCGATTATCTGAGCGCTTTTGGCCCCCGCGTCAAGGCGGAGGATTTTCAGGGTCTCCTGGATCGACGCCGGGACCGGGATCACGTTCACCTTCCATTTCGTGATAACTCCGGCACTCGGCGCAGCGGGCGGCAGGGGGTTGGCCGCAGCCGAGATCTCGAAGAGGGTGACCGGGCCCGATTCAGTCACTTCGTCGGCGACGCAGGGGTCACCGAATTCGGTCGCGGCGCTGGCGGAGCTCGAGCCCATCAGCGACGCCCCGATCAGCACCATCACGAGAAACGCACCGAAACGGTTGCTCATCAGGAGCCTCCCTTCAGCTTCAGCTTCGACTTGTCCTTGGTGACGCGTCCCGCGACGTCTTTGGCGCTCGCCTGCAGCTTCACCGTGATCGACTTCCCCGGCGGCAGGCCGGCGAGGGCGGACCTAAGGTTCCCTGGGAACTTCAGGGTGAACTTGCCGATCTTGCCGGCGGTCACGTTTTTCGTCACCTTCTTCAGCTTCGCCTTGGCGGAGCTCTTCGCCTTCTTCTTGCCGCCCTTCGGCAGCTTCGCGGTGCCCGACACACTCACTGGGCCGGTCTCGCTGGCGGCCACGAGCACGACGATCGAGCCCTTCTTGCGCAGCGCGAAGCTGTCCAGCACGACCACCGGGCATTCGGTCTGTATCGCGGCGCTCTGCGGGCACCCGTCCTGGGTCTCGTCGCCGAAGCCGTCGTTGTCGGCATCGGGCTCGATCACTCCCACGGCCGGGATCTGCGCTTTCGGCACCGTTTCGAAGGTCTGAGAGGTGCCGACCGGCACATTGCCTTTGAAGGCTCCGATCACGTCGGCTTCGCTTTCGCTTTTGCAGAGAAGAACAGCGTCCGTTTCATTCGGGCCCCCGAACAGGCCGAGGTGATCGCCCGCCTGGATCGGAATCCGCGTGTCATGGCTGCTCACCCCGCTGCCAACAGACGCCGTAGCGCTTTCACCGACAACCTGGAATTGGTTCGCAACGCCAATGGGCCGGAAGACCTTGAGGATCTGGGGAATCGTCGTCGGGATCGACGGCAGGTTGGTCTTCCATTTGGTCAGGACACCGCCGACCGGTGCAGCAGCCGGAAGAGTATTCCCACCTGCGTTCTGGATCTGAACCAGCGTGTAGCCGGGCACGGCCGTGAACGCCTGACAGCCGTTGCCGAATTCGGTCGCCGCACTCGTAGAGCTCGAACCGATCAACGACGCGCCCAGCAGCGACGCCGCCAGAAATGCCCAGAGACGCTTGCTCATCAGGAGCCCCCCTTCAGCTTCAGCTTTGACTTGTCCTTGCTGACCTGCCCGGCGACGTTCGTGGCATTCGCCTGCAGCTTCACGGTGATCGACTTGCCGCGCGGCAGCGAGGCCAGGGCCGACTTCAGACTCCCGGGGAGCTTGAGCTTGAAGCGCACGAGCTTGCCGCTGGGGACGTTCTTGGTCAGCTTCTTCAGCTTCGCCTGAGCCGAGCTCTTCGCCTTCCCCCCTCCCTTCGGCAGCTTCGCCGTACCCGAAACGCTCACCGGCGCCGCCTCGCTGGTCGAGACCAGCACCATGATCGAGCTCTTCTGGCGCAGCGCGTAGGAGTCGACGATGACCACCGGGCATTCGGTCTGTATCGCGGCGCTCTGCGGGCACCCGTCCTGGGTCTCGTCGCCGAAGCCGTCGTTGTCGGCGTCGGGCTCGAGGACGGCCCACGACGGGATCCCCACATCGGCCGATACTTCGACGTAGGGGGTGGATGACCCGATTCCCGCTCCGCCTCCTTCGAAGCCGCCAAGAACGTTCACGCTCGGCTGTTCATCGCAGAGCAGTGTTCCGATTTCGGCGGTTCCGAAGAGGCCGAGGCGATCGCCGGCCTGGACGGCGATTCTGGTGGGGAAGGTGTTGACTCCCGGCGCCACGTTCCCGGACGCTTCGCCGACGATCTGAGCGGTTTTCGCGCCGGCGTTGGGGCGGAGAACCTTGAGGGTCGACGGGACGACGACCGGAGCGGGGACGAGGTTGACCTTCCACTGCGTAATCACCCCGGCGCTTGGCGCCGCGACCGGCAGCGGGTTGCCGGGAGCGGAGAGCTCGAACAGCGTCAGCCCTTCCTCGGCTTCATTCCCGACGCACCTGTCGCCGAATTCGGTTGCGGCGCTGGCGCCTGGCGACGCGACAAGCGTGACGGCTGCGACCAGCGCGGTGGCCAGGCCGGTTCCAATGCGCATTCGATCTCCTAGCGCCCTGTGGGACGAGTGTGACCCTGGCGGGGGAGGCGGCTACAGAGCGACCTCAGCCTATTCGCTGCGATCTGGACTGGCCAAATGTCTTAATGAAAGCCAGGACCGCTTCACATCGGCGAGGGTCACCGAAACGCGACGCTCGCCGGCGACCAGCTCGATCGCTCCACTGCCGACCCTGCCGAGCACCACGCCCCCGAGCTCGACCAGGACCTCACGCTCGCCGCTGATCAGGAAGCCACCCGAACCCTCGCCGAAGAGTGCCTCATCGGGCGTGCAGCCTCTTTCGCGCAGTGGCTGCAGGTCGACCCGGCAGCCGAGCCCGGCCGCGATCGCGGACTCCGCGATTGCGCAGGCGAGCCCGCCGTCGCTCACGTCATGCGCAGAAGAGATCCTCCCCGCTCGGATCGCGTCGCGCAGCAGCGCGCAGGCCCGGGCGACCGCCTCCGTGTCCGGCTGGGGCAGTCCTGCGTCCAGCTCGCCGCGGAGCTTCGCGAGCTGCGAGCCGGCCAGCGACGGGGCGAACGGGCCCAGCAGGGCGATCGCATCTCCCTCTCGAAGAAAGGCGCTGCTTCGAGCCAGTCGCGCGTCCGGCAGCTCGCCGACCATGGCAACCACCGGGGTGGGGTAGATCGGGCCCTCGGGCCCCTCGTTGTAGAGGGAGACGTTGCCGCCGACCACCGGCACGCCGAGCGCCTCGCAGGCGTCGGCAAGGCCGCTGACGGCACGCTCGAGCTGCCAGGCGGGGACCGGCTTCTCGGGGTTGCCGAAGTTGAGGCAGTTGGTGAGGCCGAGCGGCTCGGCTCCGACGCAGGCCAGGTTCTGGGCGCACTCGAGGACCGCCTCCACGGTGCCGGCATAGGGATCGCAGGCGACCCGGCGGCCGTTGCCGTCGATCGCGATCGCGATCGCGTTGCCGGCCTCCGGCAGGGCAAGGACGGCGGCGTCGGCTGACTCCGGGCGGCGCGCCGTGCGCGAGCCGACCACCGAATCGTATTGTTCGAAGGCCCAGCGCTTGGAGGCGACGTTCGGTGAGGCGAGCAGGGCGAGCAGCGTGTCCGCCGGGGCGGCGTCCGGATCGAGCGTCGCCCGGTTGCGGTAGATCCAGCCGGCGGGCTCGGCGGGGTCGAGTTCATAGAGGGGGCAGCCGTCGACCAGCGCCTCGACCGGCATCTCGCCGACCGGTTCGCCGTCGCGGAGCACGCGGATCTGGCCGCTGTCGGTGACCGTCCCGATCTCCGCCGCGCCGGTCTGCCATTTTTCGCAGAGCACGAGCACCGCCGGCACGTTCGCCGGCTCGACGACGCAGAGCATTCGCTCCTGCGACTCGGAGACCATGATTTCGAAGGGCTCCATGTCGGTCTCGCGGAGCGGGACCTTCGTAACGTCGAGGTCGATTCCGACCTTGCCGGCGGAGGCCATCTCCGCCGCCGAGGAGGTGAGTCCGGCGGCGCCGAGGTCCTGAAGGGAGACCAGCAGGCCTTGCTCCAGCAGCTCCAGACAGCACTCCAGCAGCTTCGACTCCTCGAAGGGGTCGCCGATCTGCACCGTCGGGCGCTTCGCATCGTCTCCCTCCCCCAGCTCCGCCGATGCGAGCACCGAGGCACCTCCGATCCCGTCCCGGCCCGTCGCGGCGCCCATCAGCACGACGGCGTTGCCGACGCCCGTCGCGGCGGCGCGGACCATCTCCTCCCGCTTCGCGAGGCCGACGCACATGGCGTTGATCAGGCAGTTGTGCTCGTAGGGGCGCTCGAAGTAGATCTCGCCGCCGACCGTCGCGACGCCGATCGAGTTTCCGTAGTGGCCGATCCCGCGGACCGCCCCGTCCAACAGGAACCGGGAGCGAGGCGAGTCGAGCTCGCCGAAGCGCAGCGAGTCGAGGATCGCGATCGGGCGCGCCCCCAGCGCGAAGACGTCGCGGAGGATCCCGCCGACCCCGGTCGCCGCCCCCTGGAACGGCTCCACCGCGCTCGGGTGGTTGTGGGACTCGACCTTGAAGGCGACGGCGTAACCGCCTCCGACGTCGACCGCCCCGGCGTTCTCGCCGGGCCCCATCACGACCCGCTCGCCCTCGGTCGGCAGCCGCCGCAACAGCTTGCGCGAGTGCTTGTAGGCGCAGTGCTCGGACCACAGCAGGCTGAACATCGCCAGCTCCACGTCGTTCGGCTCGCGGCCGAGCTTCTCGACGATCAGCTCGAACTCCGCGTCCGTGAGCCCCAGCTCCCGGTGCCTCGAAACAACACCCGCCGCCCCCGGACGCGGGAGCGAATGCCTGTCCATATCTGATTCTTCAGGCATTCGCGAGAGCAGAGGAGGCGGCGGAAAATAGCTTCAGGCCATCGACCGAGCCGGTCAGGGGGTCGACCGCGTGCTCGGGGTGGGGCATCAGGCCGAGCACATTGCCGCCTTCGTTGAGGACGCCGGCGACGTCGCGAAGCGAGCCATTGGGGTTCTGGCCGGGGGCGTAGCGGAAGGCGACCTGGCCGTTGGCCTCGATCTCGTCGAGCATCTCCTCGGGGGCGTAATAGCGGCCTTCCCCGTGCTTGACCGGGATCGAAAGCCGCTCACCCGGCTCGATCTCCCGCAGGAAGGGTGACTGCCGCGCTCCGTCGGCGATCAGGTCGACCTGGCGGCAGACGAAGCGGAGGTTCTCGTTGCGAAGCAGGGCGCCGGGCAGCAGGCCCGCTTCGCAGAGAACCTGGAAGCCGTTGCAGATGCCGAGCACGGGGCCGCCGCCCGCGGCGAACTCGGCGACCGCCTCCATTGCCCGGGAGAAGCGGGCGATTGCGCCGGCCCGCAGGTAGTCGCCATAGGAGAAGCCGCCGGGTATGACCACCGCGTCGACCCCGCCGAGGGCACGCTCCTCGTGCCAGATCAGGCGCGCCTCGCCTGCGAGGCCACAGGCATGCACGGCGTCGCGCTCGTCGCAGGAACCGGGGAACTGGACGACCCCCCAGACCATCAGGCCGTGCCGTCGAGGCTCTCTATCTCGTAATCCTCGATCAGCGGGTTGGCGAGCAGCTTCTCGCAGAGCGCGGCAAGCTGCGCGGGGTCGTCGGCCTCGAGCTCGACCATCCGCCCCACGCGGACGTGCTCGATCCCTTCGAAGCCGAGCGCCGGCAGCGCCTGCTCCACCGCCTTGCCCTGCGGATCGAGGATGCCCTCCTTGGGACGGATCAGCACCCGCGCCCGGGTCACTAGAACGAGCGCTCCGTGATCCGCTCGTATGCCTCGACGTATTTGGCTCGCGTCTGCTCGACCACGTCGGGGGGCAGCTCGGGAGCCGGCGGCGTGTGGTCCCAGCCGGCCTCGTCGGCCCAGTCGCGGACGTACTGCTTGTCGAAGGAGGGCTGGGTGACGCCGGGCTGGTAGCGGTCGGTTGGCCAGAAGCGGGAGGAGTCCGGCGTGAGCACCTCATCGCCCAGAACGATCTCCGCCCCGGCGTGGCGGCCGAACTCGAACTTGGTGTCGGCGAGGATGATCCCGCGCTCGGCGGCGTGCTCGGCGCCCCGCGAGTAGACCTCGATCGAGATCCGCCGCAGCTCCTCCATCAGGGCCCGGTCGCCGATGATCTCCGCCGCCCGCTCGAAGTCGACGTTCTCGTCGTGATCGCCGATCTCGGCCTTTGTCGCGGGCGTGAAGATCGGCTCAGGAAGCCGATCGGACTCGAGCAGGTTCTCGGGCAGCTCGATCCCGCAGACGGCCCCGCCCTGGCGGTATTCCTTCCACCCCGAGCCGGAGAGGTAGCCCCGGACCACGCACTCGACCGGATACATCTCCAACCGCCGCACCCGCATCGCCCGTTCGGCGACCTCCTCGGGGACGTCGTCGGAGATGAAGTGGTTGGGGACGATGTCGCCGGTCAGCTCGAACCAGAACTCCGACATCCTGTTCAGCACCTTGCCCTTGTCGGGGATCGGAGTCGGCATCACGACGTCGTAGATCGAGATCCGATCGGAGGCGACCATCAGCAGGTCGTCATCCCACTCATAGATCTCGCGAACCTTGCCCGAGGAGTGGAGGTTCAGATCGGCGACGGACGGCACCCTCGCGATGCTAGCTACCTCCACGGCTGCGTGATCGGCGGCGGTCGTGACGAGACTCACTGGCTGCCTGGCCAATACCTGCAAAGCTATCGGCGTGCCGCTGCCGCCCGAACCGAACAGCTCGCCTCTGATGCAGACCCTGCGCTGGGCATTCCGGCCGCTCCCCTTCATGGAGGAGTGCCGGCGGCGCTTTGGCGACGCATTCAGCGTCCGGTTCCTCGGCTTTGAGCGGCCGATGGTCCTGATCTCCGACCCGAAGGCGATCAAGGCGCTCTACACCGAGCGCGAGCACGGCCTGCCGCCAGGACGCAACATCGTGCTCGAGCCGGTCCTGGGCTCCCGCTCCTTGCTCCTGCTCGAGGGCTCCGAGCACCTCGCCCGCCGCAAGCTGATGCTCCCCGCCTTCCACGGCGAGCGGCTGCGCTCCTATGAGTCGATCGTCGAGGAGATCGTCACTGCGGAGATCGACTCCTGGCCTCTCGGTGAGGAGTTTCCGATTCACACTCGGATGCAGGCGGTGACGCTGGAGGTGATCCTCCGCGTCGTCTTCGGGGTGTCCAGCGGGCCACGGCTGGAGCGCCTCCGCGGCATGCTGACCACGGTCCTGCAGGAGACTGCCTCCCCCTTCGCGCAGCTGATCGGCCTCGCCGCTCGCCGCTTCGGAGGCGGGCCCTGGGCGAAGTTCGAGGATCAGCTGAGGGCGGTGGACGAGCTGCTCTTCGCCGAGATCGCCGAGCACCGCACCAAGGACGACCTCGACCAGCGCGAGGACATCCTCTCAGCGCTGATCACCGCCCGTTTCGAGGACGGGGGGGCGATGAGCGACAAGGAGCTTCGCGACCAGCTGATGACGCTGCTCCTGGCCGGCCACGAGACGACCGCCACCGCCCTCGCCTGGTCCTTCGACCTGCTGCTCCGCCACCCGGCTCAGCTTCAGCGCCTACGCGAGTCGCTCGAGAAGGGCGAGGACGATTACCTGCGAGCGACGATCAGCGAGTCGCTGCGCCTGCGCCCGGTCGTCCCCCTCGCCGGCCGGCGCCTCGGCAGGGAGCTGAGCGTCGACGGGCTGACCCTGCCGGCCGGTACCGACGTCACGCCGGCGATCTGGCTTGCCCACACCCGGGCCGAGACCTACCCGCAGCCCTACGCCTTCATGCCGGAGCGCTTCCTCGAGGAGCCGCCGGACACTTACGGGTGGGTCCCCTTCGGCGGCGGCGTGCGGCGCTGCCTCGGCGCCGCGTTCGCCGAGTTCGAGATGCGGATCGTGCTGCGCGAGGTGGTGAGTCGCTGCGAGCTGCAGAAGGCCACACCCGAGCCCGAGGGGGTCGGCCGCCGCAACATCACGCTCTCGCCCCGCCGGGGCACCCCGGTGGTGGTCACGGCCCGGCACCCGGCATGGGAGCCAGAGCCGCTCGCCGCCTGATGGCCGGCGTGGCTTCACGCGGATCTCCGAGGGAAGCCACCAAGGCCGAGCCGGCCGTCGCCTACAGGATCCCGGTCTAGCCCGTCCGCTGGGTGGCCCTCGCCGCCGGATGCTCGCTCGCCCAGTGGGCGATCGTCCCCGAGCCGGAGATCACCTCGCCGTCGTCGAGGACGAGAATCGGCACCTCGTTCGTGCCGCTCAGCTTCTTCACCTCGGAGCGGTCGGAGTTGCGGCTACCCCAGGTCCAGAGCGCGAGGCGGTATCCGCCCACGGTCCTGATCTCGTACTCGTAGCCGGCGGAGTCAAGCGCCTTGGCCGCCCGGGCGCAGGGATGGAGCGCCGCCGGCCCGCGCTTCTTCTGACCGCAGGTGTAGAGGATCACGCCGGAAACCTACTGCAACGATTCGAGCCGCTCGAAGAGCTGGGGCACGTGCGTGAGGTAGGCGTCGTGGTCGAACACGGCGTCGAGGTCGAGCTGGGGCGCGGCTTCGCCGAGCAGCTCGCGAAAGTCGGTGCCGGTGTCCCAGGCCCGCTGGGCACTCTCCTGGACGACGCGGTAGGCCTCGTCGCGCGCCATTCCGGACTCGACCAGCGCGGTCAGGGCGCGCTGGCTGAACAGGGCCCCGTGAGTGAGCTCGAGGTTCTCGCGCATCCGGTCGGCGCGGACCGTCATCCCCGCGGCGACCTCGGCCGCCAGGTTCTGCATGTAGTCGAGCGCCGTGGTCGCGTCGGGCAGGATCACCCGCTCGGCGCCCGAGTGGGAGATGTCGCGCTCGTGCCAGAGCGCGATGTTCTCGAGCCCCGCCTGGGCGTAGCCGCGCAGGACGCGGGCGAGGCCGGTGATCCGCTCGGTCCGGATCGGGTTGCGCTTGTGCGGCATCGCCGAGGAGCCCTTCTGGGATCCGGCGGCGAACGGCTCCTCGATCTCGCGCACCTCGGTGCGCTGGAGATTGCGGACCTCGGTCGCGAAGCGCTCGAGGCCGCCTCCGGCGATCGCGATGCGCGAGGTGAGCACGGCGTGGCGGTCGCGCGGTATGACCTGGGTCGCGACGTCCTCGCGCTTCAGGCCGAGCCGCTCCATCACCCGCGCCTCGACCGCCGGCGGAACGGAGGCGTAGGTCCCGACCGCGCCCGAGAGCTTGCCGAAGGCGAGCTGCTCGAAGGCGTCGGCGAGGCGCGCCAGGTTGCGGTCGGCCTCGAAGGCGAAGCCGGCGAGCCGCAGCCCGAATGTGGTGGGCTCGGCATGGACGCCGTGAGTGCGGCCGACGCAGAGCGTGTCACGGTGCTCGATCGCGCGGGAGACGAGCGCGTCGCGATAGGCCCGGGCGCTGGCGAGCACGACGTCCCCGGCCTGGCGCAGCTGCAGGGCCAGGGCGGTATCGAGCACGTCGGAGGAGGTGAGGCCGTAGTGGATCCAACGGCCGTGATCGCCGACCGCCGCGGAGACGACGTCGACGAAGGCCGCGACGTCATGGTCGGTGACCCGCTCGCGCTCGTTGACCGCCTCCACCGTGAACGACGCCCTCTCGCGCGCCGCCGCCGCGGCCTCTCGCGGAACAACCCCCTCCTCGGCCCAGGCCTCGGTCGCCGCCAGCTCCACCTCGAGCCAGCATTCGAGCTTGCGCTGCTGCGACCAGACCTCGCCGATCTCTTTGCGCGTGTATCGAGCTATCACGCGTTGATTATGCGGGCCGCGAGCACACCGGCGTTCTTGGCGCCGTCGATCGCGACGCAGGCGACCGGGATCCCGGGTGGCATCTGGACCGCGGACAGCAGGGCGTCGAGCCCGCCCAGGGACTTGCCGAGGATCGGCACCCCGATCACGGGAAGGTCGGTGTGCGCAGCGGCGACGCCCGGCAGCGCGGCGGACATTCCGGCCCCGGCGATGATCACCCGGAGCCCGCGCATGCGCGCGTTCTGGCAGTACTCGCGGACCAGCTCCGGATCGCGATGGGCGCTCATCACCCGGACCTCGTAGCGGATCCCCGCGTCGTGCAGCGCGGCCCCCGCCGGCTGCATCTTCGGCTTGTCGTTCTTGGAGCCCATGATGATCCCGACCAGGGGCTCTTCTACGTTGATCTCCTCAAAGGCCTCCTCGACCTCGGGCATCGTGGTCGGCGTGCTCGGCTGGGGCTCCTCGGAGATCTCGCTCATCTGATCCTCTCTCATTGACTGGGGACACGCTCCACCGCGCGGGCGGCGATGTCGGAGCGGATCTGCATTCCGTCGAAGGAGATCCGCCGCGCCGCATCGTACGCGCGATCGCGGGCGGCGGCCGGCGTCGGCCCGAGTCCCGTCACGTTCAGGACCCGGCCTCCGGCGGTGACGAGCTCTCCGTCGCGGCGCCCGGTGCCGGCGTGGGTCACCTCGGCGAGCTCGGCGGCCTCCTCGACGCCGATGATCACGTCGCCCTTCGAGGACGACTCGGGGTAACCGGCGGAGGCGAGCACGAGGGTCACCGCCCAGTCCTCGCTCCACCGTGGCTCGACGCCGGCGAGACCGCCGGGCTCACGGGCGGCGAGAAAGAGCCCGAGCAGGTCGGATCGCAGGCGCGGGAGCACCGCCTGCGTCTCGGGGTCGCCGAAACGGACGTTGAACTCGAGCACCCGCGGCCCGTCCGCGCCCATCATCAGCCCGGCGTAGAGGACGCCGTGAAAGGGGAGCCCGCGCCGCGCCATCGCGGCGATGACCGGCTCGTGCACGGCGCCGACGATCTCGGCGACCTCTGCAGCGCCGATCCCGGGGACGGGCGAGTAGCTGCCCATGCCGCCGGTGTTGGGCCCCTCGTCGCCGTCGAAGATGCGCTTGTAGTCCTGGGCGGGTGCGAGCGGGACGACGTTCTCACCGTCGCAGAGGGCCAGCAGCGACAGCTCTTCCCCCTCGAGGAACTCCTCGAGGACGACGGCCATGTCGGCCCCGAAGCGGCGCTCGGTGAAGAAGACCTCGGCGGCCTCGCGCGCCTCGGCCTCGCCGGGGCAGATGATCACGCCCTTGCCCGCCGCCAGGCCGTCCGCCTTCAGCACCGCCGGATAGGACGCTCGGGCGAGCTGCTCGATCGCCTCCTCCCGGCTGCGCAGCAGGACGTGCGACGCGGTCGGCACGCCAGCCTCCCCCATCAGCTCCTTGGCGAATGCCTTCGAGCCCTCGAGCTCGGCGGCAGCGGCGCCGGGACCGAAGGCGGGGATGCCGGCCTCCCGCAGGGCGTCCACGACGCCGCCGACCAGCGGCGCCTCGGGTCCGACCACGACGAGGTCGACCCCCTGCCGTTGCGCGGCGTCGACGATCGCGCCGACGTCCTCCGCGCCGACCTCGGGCAGGCATTCGGCCTCCGCCGCGATGCCGGCGTTGCCCGGAGCGCAGATGATCCGGGGGGCCTGCGGGGACCGTTGCAGCGCGCGCACGATCGCGTGCTCGCGCCCCCCACCTCCTACGACGAGAACCTTCAAACTGCCCCCGGCGACGTCCTACAGCGAGCCGGCGAGGTCGTCGGCGGGCATCGCGGCGAGGGTCTGGCTGGTCATTGTCCCGCGCGAGCCGAGCTCCACCGAGACCTTCGCCATCGTCTTCTCGTCGGGCGCCTCGACGACGGTGACGAAGTCGTACTGGCCGAGGGTCGCGTATTGGGCAACGACCTTGGCGCCGATCTGTTCGACCTCCTTGTTCACCTCGGCGACACGACCGGGGTTGTTCTTGAGGGTGCGAATGCCGTCGGCGGTCAGGTTGGTGAGCATCACGTAGGTGGGCATGACCTCTCCTCTCGCAGGGGGTTCGTGCCTACGTTAACGCGAGAGCGCTCGGGTCGATCCCCGACGGTCGTGGCGAACGTTCAGCTCGTGGGCTAGCCGTCGTAGCCGACGTGCAGGTGATCGCAATGGTCCGAGCGCGCGAAGGCGGGCCCCGGGCCGTCGAGGTCGAAGCAGTAGATCAGCTCGGTTGGCATCGCCGGCGCCGGCAGATAGGCCAGGGTCCGGCCGAGCTGGGCGCACGGGGCGGTCGGCGCGGTGTCGGTGCAGGAGACCCCGTCCACCGCGGCGATGTCCATCGCCCGTCCGTAGAAGTGGTTGGAGACGTTCCCTTCGGTGGTCAGTTCGGAGTGATCGGAGCGCAGCGCCGAGATCGTGATCTGGTGGCTCTGGGTGATCGCCCCGATCAGGCCGACGATCCGCGAGTCGATCGCGCCGGTGTCGAGGTCCCGCTTCTCGAGCTCATTGGAGAGGGTGAGGTTTTCCCAGTTGATCGGGGCGATCACGACGTTGGGCAGGGCAAGCGCCCATTCGACGCTGGTCGCCTTGCAGTGCCCTTCGATCTGCGCGGCGTCGCTGAGGACCGACTGCACGTACCACTCGGCATGGTTGTGGGTGAAGAGGCCGGGGCGCAGCCCGCCGCGCGACCAGAACATCCGCGCGAGGGTCGCCGCGGAGTCGGCGGGGTCGGCACGGCGGATGCGCCCGTCGCCGTCTCCGTCGACCGCGTAGTGGGCCCACTCGGTGCCGTCGAGGCCCAGCGGGCCGTGCCGCTGCATCACGCTCGCCGGCATTCCGCGGCCGAAGTTCGACTCCAGTCGGGCGACCGCGGCGAGCGCCCAGACGCCCTTGCGGCCGAGGCCGTAGCGTGCCGCGGCGCTCTCGAAGGCGTCGAGGTAGGGGCCGGGGACGACCCTCCGCCACCGCTTCGCGGGCTCGCAGCTCAGCACCTGCAGCTTCGGGGTCAGGTTGAAGGCCCGCGCGACCGCGTTGCCGAGCTGGCCGTAGCACTGGGCATTGGCGAGCACCTCGGCGACGTACCAGTCGGCGTGGTTGTAGGAGTAGATCGCGCCGTAGGTGTCGGACGGCATGCCCGCCGCCTTCAGGTAGCTCGCCGCGGCGAAGATCGCGTCTTCGGGGTCGTATGGGTCTCGGACGCCGTCGTTGTTGGCGTCGACGCCGTAGCCGGCCCAGGTTTCGGGCATGAACTGCATCCAGCCGACGGCGCCGGCCGAGGAGATGTTGAGGTTCGTGCCGAACGCGGTCTCAACCCCGTTGATCGCGGCCAGGATGCTCGGTCCCTGAGGGCCGAGGCCGTACGCGTCGGAGGCTCGCTGGTAGATCGGGATCAGCACCGCCGGGACACCGGCCGGGGCGCAGGAGGACGTCGGCAACGAGGGGACTTCGAAGGTCGCTTCGGGCGCCGGCGCGATGGCGCCGCCCGATTCTTCGGGTTCGGGCTCCTGCTCGGCTTCGGGGGTGGGGGAGGTCTTCGGCGGCGGCTTCTTCGCGGTGACGCCACCGCCGCTCGGCGGGGGCGCGGGGGGCGCGACCAGCGAGTCGCCGCGCTGCACGGGCGCCGCCGTGGTTGCTTCCGGGGGTGGAGTGGGCGCGGGCGCGACCGTTTCGCTCGCAGCCGGTTCCACCGGCGCTTCGTCGGCAAGCGCGGTCGGGACGACGATCGTCACCGCGAACAGAGCCGCTATCAGGAAGCGCGCGAACGCCCCGACCGAGATCCTCATCCCCGCACGTCCGTGACCGACCAGTCTCCGTCGACCTTCTGCATCTCGAGCCGCAGCTCGCTGGTCACCCCGACCCGAAGCAGGGAGACGCTCACCGTATAGGCCTTTCCGCTGCGGGGGCCGGGGACCAGATTGAGGACTTTCGCCTTGGGCACCTCGGTGCCGGTGGGAAGTCGCGGCGGCCGCTCGGAGAGGGCTTCGGCGAGAGCGGGAACGGCGGTTTCGGAAAAGACGGTTTCGGTCTGGCCGGAGCGCCGGCCGATCTCATAGAAGACGAACGCCTCGGCGAAGCGGCGGGCGACCTTCATCGCGGCCGGGCCGGCGGG
>DASXAR010000033.1:0-43362 GCA_036406595.1 Solirubrobacterales bacterium
GGGAGGATCCGGATGTAGTGGCGGCGCATCTTGCCGGAGATGTGCCCGAGCACCTCATGATCGTTGTCGAGTTTCACCCTGAACATGGTGTTCGGGAGGGCCTCGGTGATCTCGCCCTCCATCTCGATCTTCTCCTCTTTGGCCATGCGCGCATGAGCGTATCCCAAAAATCGGCTCAGAATCTCAACCGCGAGCCTGGCGGGCGCGCTCGATCGCCGCTTCCCGGCTCTTCACCTCGCCCGCATACTGCGCCGCCTCGAGCTCGGCCAGCAGCTCGCCGAGCTCCGGGCCCTCCTCGATTCCCAGCGCCGCGGCGAGCTCGTCGCCGCGCACGAACGGCTCCGGTGGGCCTTCCCGCCGCCAGTCGAGCGCCGCGGCAAGCATCTCGCGCGCGAGGGCGAGATGCGCCTCGACCGCCTCCTCGGTCGCGAAGGGCCCGCTGCCCCTGGCGGAGAGCCGGTCGGCGATGGTGAGCAGGGTCACGTCCACCGACGCCGGCTCCGTCGCCCGCAGGTACTCGTGCACGCGCCGCGGCGGAAGAGGGGCCTCGTGGACGAGGAAGCCGAGGCGCAGGTGGTGCAGGGTGAGGGCCTGGAGGTGCCTGCTCAAGGTGCGGCTCGTTCGGAGCCGCTCGCAGATGCCGGCCACCATCTCCGCTCCGAGTCGGTCGTGGCCGATGAAGGTGACGTAGCTTCCGCGCTCGCCGCGCGTCTGCGGCTTGCCGATGTCGTGGAGGAGCGCGCCGAAGCGCAGCGCCGTTCCCCGCGTCATGTCGTCGGCCAACGGCTCCGCCAGCAGGTCTCCGACCTCCGCGGCGCGATCGCCGCCGAAGCGATCGAGGTCGCCCTCGACGGCGAGCGTGCGCTCGAGCACCGCGAGCGTGTGGCCGTGGACGTCGAGGTGATGGTTCGGCCCCTGCTCGACGCCGCGCAATGCCTCGACCTCGGGCAGCACGACCCTGGTCAGCGCCAGCTCGTCGAGCAGCCTCAGTCCCCGCAGGGGGTCGCTCGCGTCGAGCAACCTCCGCAGCTCCGCCAGCTGCCGCTCCCCGGCCGGCTCCGCGGCGCGGCGTGACTCGGCGCGCGCCAGCGAGATCGTCTCAGGATCGATCTCCAGCTCCAGCTCGGTCGCGAGGCGGGCCGCTCGCAGCAGCCGCAGGGGATCGCTCGCGAAGCTCTCCGGGCCCACCGCCCGCAGCAGCCTCCGGTCGAGATCGGCGAGCCCGCCGAACGGATCGACCGGCTCACCGCCGGAGAGCGGCACCGCGATCGCGCCCAGGGTGAAATCGCGGGCGCCCAGGTCGGCCTCGATCGTGTTTCCACGCAGCGGGGTGAGGTCAACCTGCCAGGCCTGGTCGCTCGCGACCGCGCGCCAGGTCTCGAACTCCGCGGAGAGCTCGAAGGCATGACCCCCACACTCTGCGGCGATCGCCCTGGCGCTCTCCGCCGGGTCGCCGGCCACGGCCAGGTCGAGGTCGGTGACCACGCGGCCCAGAGCCGCGTCGCGAACCGCCCCGCCTGCGATCCATGCCCCCTCCCCCCCGCCCAGCGCCGTGCGGACCGAACGGACCAGGTCGGAGCCGGCGAGGTCCTCACCGACAGTCATTCCAAATCCTCGCGCTTCATGCGTGGGCCCTCGGGACCCGCGCGGAGATGCCGCAGGTGATCTCATAGTTGATCGTCTCGAGGCGGCGGGCCAGCTCCTCCGCGAGGATCTCCTCGCCGCCCTGCCTGCCGATCAGGACCGCCTCCGCCCCGGGCTCTACGGCGGGCTCGGGGCCCAGGTCGATCGTGACGTTGTCCATCGAGACGGTCCCGACCAGGGGATGGCGGCGACCGCCGACGAGCACGTCGGCGTTGTTGGACAGGCCGCGCCTCACCCCGTCCCCGTAGCCGAGCGGCAGCACCCCGACCCAGGTCGGCGCCGGGGCGCGCCAGGTGCGGCCGTAGCCAGCCGAGTCGCCGGCCTCGAAGCGCTTCACGTCCGCGACATGGGAGACGAGCGAAAGGGCCGGGCTCAGACCTCGCTCGGCCGGGTCCTCCTGGAAGGGATCGAGACCGTAGACCGCGATACCGCAGCGGACCATGTCGAAATGCGATTCGCGATCACGGAACACCGCGGCACTGTTGGCGGCGTGAACGATCACCTCCGGGAACTCGGCCCGGACCGCGTCGGCCACCGCCCTGAACGCCCTCAGCTGCTCGTCGAAGAAGCCGGAGTCGGGTTCGTCGGCGGTGGCGAAGTGGGTCCACACGCCCGCCAGCTCCAGGTCGGGGCTCTCCGCGCAGGCTCGCGCCAGAGCGATCACCTCCTCGGGCTCGCGGTTGCCGAGTCGCCCCATGCCGCTGTCGTGCTTGAGGTGGACCCGCGCCGGTCGCCCGTTGGCGCGGGCGCGATCGGCGATCGCCGATCGGAACTCCTCTCTCCAGAGGGCCAGCTCCGAGCCCGCGGCGAGGACCGCGTCGACCTCCTCGACGGTCAGAGCGCCCATGGTCAGAAGGCGGACCTGCGGCAGCCGTCTGCCGATCTCGGCCGCCTCAACGGCGGTCGCAACGGCGAGACGCGTCGCGCCTCCCTCGAGGGCAGCCGTCGCGCAGGCCTCGGCGCCGTGGCCATAGCCGTCGGCCTTGACCACGGCGCAGAGCTCGCTTCCGCCCGTCAGCTCATCGCGGAGGCGCGAGCAGTTCGCCCGCACCGCGTCGAGGTCGATCCGGGCGACCGCCCGCCCCATCAGGAGCTGACGAGAGCCGCCAGCGCGTCCGCCCGGGAGACCAGCCCGGCGAGACGACCCTCCGCGTCGACCACGGGCAAATGGTTGTGGTGCTTCTCGGCAATCGTCCGCGCAACGGTCTCCGCGTCGTCGTCGGTGCGGACGACGATCGGATCGGCGCTCATCAGGTCCGAGACCCTGGTGGCGAAGGCTTTGTTGAGACGCTCCTCGAAGCCCTTCATCGAGCCGACGAAGACGATGCCTCCCATGATGTTGAGGTAATGGGGCAGGTGGAGATCGGACTCCTCGTCGCTCAGCACGAGGTCCGACTCGCTGACGATCCCGATCACGCGCCTTTCGTCGTCGACAACCGGGATCGCGCCCTTGTCGGTCTTGGCGAGCAGTTCGATCGCGTTGCGCGCATCGGCGTCCGGCGATACCGCGGGCACCGTGGCGTCCATGAAATCGGCGGCGGTCTGCATCCAGGCGAGATTATTCGACGCGCGCGTCGGCAAGCATCCCCGTCGGGATCGAGTCGATCACGTCGGTCGCAATCACCGACTCGGCCGAGCCTATCCGCACCGCGGCATCACGTCCGGCGCGGGCGTGGGCGAGAACCCCGGCGCAGGAGGCGGCGAACGGATCGAGGCCGCGCGCGAGCAGGGCGGCGATCATCCCGGAGAGGACGTCGCCGGTGCCGGCGGTCGCCAGCGCGGGCGCGGAGACGGCGTTCACCGCGACCTGCTCGCCGTCGGTGACGATCGTGTCGTCTCCCTTCAGGACGACCACCGCCTTCGAGGCGCTCGCCGCCTCGCGGGCGGAGGCGAGACGGTGCGCCGATACCTCCGCCGAGGAGCGCTCGAGCAATCGCCCCAGCTCGCCTGCGTGGGGGGTGAGCACGGACGGGGCGGGTCGCGCGGCGATCGCCTCCAGCCGCCCCCCGAAGGCGTTGAGGCCGTCGGCGTCGATCACCAGCGGCGCCTCGATCGCGCCGATCGCCTCCCGGGCGAGCTCGACCGATCCGGGATCGCGGCCGAGCCCCGGCCCGAGGACGCCTGCGGCCGCGCGCTCGAAGGACCGCAGCAGCGTCTTCGCGGAGCCCGGGGCGAGGCAGCCGTCGCCGCCAGGGCAGCCGACGGACATCACCTCCGGCTGCCCCTGCGCGAAGACGGACTGCAGGTCGGCCGGAACGGCGACGGTCGCATAGCCCGCGCCGGCCCGGATCGCAGCCATCGATGACATCCGGACCGCTCCGGTCAGCCCCCGGGAGCCCCCCGCGATCGTCACCTGGCCGGAGCTGAACTTCGTCGAGTGCCGGCCCCGCCGGGGCGCGAGCGCGAGGACGGAGGCCTCGATCTCCCCGGCGCGGGGCTCGACCGGGTCGCCGGCCGGTATCCCGATCGGCGCGACGATCAGCTCTCCCGTATGCCACTTGCCCGGCGCGATCCGATGGCCGAGCTTCGGGGCGTGAAAGGCGACGGTCCTCGCCGCTTCGACCGCCAGGCCCTCGACCTCGCCGCTCGACGCGTCCACCCCCGAGGCGATGTCGCAGGCGACGACGGGCGCGCCGCAGCGGTTGATCGCGTCGATCGCCGCCAGCGCCGGGCCGCGCGGCTCTCCGCCGAAGCCGGTGCCGAACACCGCGTCGACGACCGCGGCGCTGCCGTCCAGCCGCGAGGAGAGGTCACCGGAAAGATGCGCTGCCTCCGTGCGGCCCAGGTTCGCCGCGGCGTCGCCGCTCAGCTCCCCGGCCGCCCACAGGAGCAGCGTCTCGACCGTGAACCCCATCTGCGCGAGGTGCCTTGCCGCCACCAGCCCGTCGCCGGCGTTGTTGCCCTTTCCGCAGACCACCCGGACGGGGCCGTCGGGCGCCAGGTCCGAAACCGCCTCGGCGACCGCGCGCCCGGCCGCCTCCATCAGCTCCAGCGACGGGACGCCCCGCTCCTCGATCGCCCAACGGTCGACCGCTCGCATCTGCTCCGCGTCGTACAGCGGGCTGAGCCAGGGCTCCATTCAGTGATTGTCTGCAATCGCCACCGCGGCGGCGGTCTCTCGGGAGTGGGTGAGAGAGATCTTGACGTCGAGCCCCTCGGCCTCGGCGGCGGCCCGTCCCGAGAGCCGCACCGAGGGCGGCTCGCCGGCGATGACCTCGACCTCGTGCAGCGCGAGGCCGCCGCGCACTCCGAGCGCCTTCAGCACCGCCTCCTTTGCAGCGAAGCGGGCGGCCAGATGGCGGGCCGGGCGCGCCCTGACGGAGGCGTAGTCGAGCTCCGCCGCGCTGAAGACCCGCGAAGCGAGCCGAGGATGCCGTTCGAGGGCGCGCTCGAGCCGGCATATCTCGATCAGGTCGATGCCGATGCCGGCCGCCACGCCGGGGCGATCACTTCCCGAGGCCGACGATCAGCTTCGCTCGCGCAAGGTCTCCTTCGGAGCTGGAGCCGAGCGCGATCGAGGAGATCGCCCGCAGGTAGCGCTTTGCCTCCTGGAAGTCGCTGTCGGACTTCGGCACCAGCGCGTCGGCCAGCGAAAGCGCGGCCGGGCCGTTCACGAAGGCGCTGATCGGCGTGTCCCCGAGCGCGTCGACGGCTTCACCGTAGGCGGGCGTGCCCGAGAGCTGATGCCCGCCGCCCGAGGCCAGCCCGGAGAGCGCGGGGGCCAGTCCGTAGCCGATTGCGATCCGGGATCCCTTCGCGACCACGACGAGCGGCTTTCGACCGAGGTCCTCGCTGCGGATCGAGAAGCCGCTGGCCTTGCCGGTGACCGCGGTGACCCCCGGTGTGTCGACGTTGCGCAGGAACCTGCCGATGGTCCGGACCGTGTTCGACGCCTGCTGCGAGTCGTCGGTCGTGAGGATCAGGGCGCCGCCGAGGCTCTGCTTGCTGTCGCCCCGCGCGAAGACGCCGGCATCTTCGAGTGAGGAGGCGATCCGGTCGAGGTCGATGCCGGCTTCCTTGAGGCCGCTCTTCAACTGGCCAGGCGGCACCTGGCCGGGGATGCCCGATTCATCGAGGCTGTCGAGCGCTTCCTGGAGCTGCTCGCCGAAACCGGAGACGGCGAAGGCGGCGAAGGAGTCGGCGGGCAGGCTGCCGAGGAGCATGGAGGCGTCACCGTGGGGTGGTTCCTCTCCCCCGAGCCCGCTGCTGATGTCGACTTCGATGCGGTCGTCGGCCGGCAGCAGGCTCGCGAGGGCGGTGGCGTCGCTCGGGTCGATTCCAGCCCCCTTGAGGAGTTCGCGCGCCTGCGGGTCGATTTCGTCACCCGATTCCTTCAGCAGGCCGCCGACGTCTACGTAGGCGTCGGCGAGGCTGCCCTCGGTGGCGCCGTCCATGGCGCTCTGGAAGCGGTCCTGTTCGCCCAGGGATTCGCCGCTTGACGCGTCGACCGCGGCCCTGAAGGTCTCCTCGTCTTCGGCGCCGACGAGGAAGTCTCCGATCACCCCCATCGCGTTGTCTTCCTTGCCGCCGACCATGAAGTCGACGCCTTCGTAGGAGGTTTCCCGGTACGGCTTCTTGCTCTCGCTCGCCTGGTTGTCGATGAATTCCTGCGTCGCCGCGGTGTCGGTCGATTCGACCACGATCAGCGGTTCGTCATCGTCGCCCTTTTCCCAGGACAGCGCGGCATTTTCCCCGAGCCAGGGCTCGACTTCCTTTTCGAAGTCGAACGGTTCGCCTTCGCCGCGGGCGCTTTCTTCCAGCTTTTCGACCACGAAGGCGCCGAGGTTGTCGACGCCGGCGACCTTCTTGGCGACCTCGTCGGTGCTCGCCTTCAGCTCCCCGCTCGGGCGCACGGTTCCTTCCACGAAGATCCGCGTCTGCGGCGATGCAAGGCTCGCCAGGCCCGCCCCGGAATCGGAGCCGCCCCCGCAGCCGGCTGCCACGAGGATGGCCGCGGTCACGGTCGCAGCGAGGACGGGGAGCCGCTTCATAGCCGCGGCATCCTAGAGGACGGTGCTACTCGACGGTGACCGTCTTGGCCAGATTGCGGGGCTGGTCGACGTTGAGGTCGAGGCCGCGGGCGATGTCGTAGGCGAGGAGCTGTAGCGGCAGGATCGCGACGATCGGCTGCATCAGCCAATCGGTGCTCGCAACCTCGATCGTCCTCCCCCCGATCTCGGCGAGCCGATCGCTGCCCTCCGTGACGACCGAGATCGTGCCGGCGCCGCGGGCCCGCACCTCTTCGATGTTGGATATCACCTTGTCGAGGACGGGGCTCTCTGTGGCGATGCAGACGACCGGGGTCGTCTCGTCCAGAAGCGCGATCGGACCGTGCTTCATCTCCCCCGCCGCATAGGCGTCTGCGGGGAGGTAGGAGATCTCCTTCAGCTTCAGCGCGCCCTCGAGGCAGACCGGGAGTCCGATGTGCCGGCCCAGGTACAGGAAGAAGCGCCGCTCCCTGTGCTCGGCGGCGATCCTCGCGACCGGCTCCTCGCATGCCGCCAGGGTCGACTCGACCTTCGAGGGGAGTTGCTTCAGCTCGGAGACCAGCTCGGCCATTCGCGCGGCCGGGAGGGTGCCGCGCAGCTCCGCCAGCCGCAGCCCGATCAGGTACATGCAGGCCGCCTGCGCGACGAAGGTCTTGGTCGCGGCGACGCTCGTCTCGAGCCCGGCCCGTGTGTAGAGGACCGCGTCGGCGTCCCGGGTCGCCTGGCTGCCCATCGCGTTGGTGATCGCCAGCACCTGGGCGCCGTTCTCGCGGGCGAGCCTCATCGCGGCGAGGGTGTCGGCCGTCTCGCCCGACTGGGTGATGCCGATCACGAGGTCGTCTGGGCCGACCACCGGGTTGCGGTAGCGGTACTCGGACGCGATGTCCATCTCGACCGGGACGCGCGCCCATTCCTCGATCGCGTAGCGGCCGACGACGCCCGCATGGTAGGAGGTGCCGCAGGCGACGATCACGATCCGCCGCACCCCCCGCAGGAAGTCGTCCTCGAGCTCGACCTCGGAGAGGTCGACCCCTTCGTCGCCCGGCAGCCGGCCGGCGATCGTTTCGGCGACGGCGTCCGCCTGTTCGTGGATCTCCTTCAGCATGAAGGTCTCGTAGCCGCCCTTCTCGGCTGCGGACGCGTCCCAGGTGATCTCCTCGGGCTCGCGGTTGACGGGGTTTCCTGCCGAGTCCGTGATCTCGATGCCGCCAGGCCCGATCGTCACGATCTCGTCGTTTTCGATCGTCACCGCGGTTCGCGTCTCGGCGAGGAAGGCGGGGATCGCCGACGCCAGGTAGCACTCTCCATCGCCGACGCCCGCCACCAGGGGGCACTCCTTGCGCGCCCCGACCAGGACCGAGGGCTCCTCCGCGTGCATCGCGACGAAGGCGTAGTGGCCCCGAAGCTCGCCGAAGGCCGCCCGGACCGCGTCCGCCAGGTCTCCCGCATAGTGGCCGGCGATCAGGTGGGCGACGACCTCGGCGTCGGTTTCCGAGCTGAACTCCTGCCCCTCGGCCTCGAGGCGGCTGCGCAGCTTCGCGTGGTTCTCGACGATCCCGTTGAGGACGATGTGGACGCGGTCGGAGCTGTCGCTGTGCGGGTGAGCGTTCTCCTCGGTGACGCGCCCGTGCGTCGCCCAGCGCGTGTGGGCGATGCCGGTGGTCGCCGGCGGAGCGGCGACGGCGACCGCGCCCGCGCCCTCTTCGCTGCGCTCCATCGCGGCGCGCAGCTTTGCGAGGTTGCCGACCGCGCGCACGCTCTCGACCCGACCGTCCTCGATCACCGAGACGCCGGCCGAGTCATAGCCTCGGTATTCGAGCTTTTCCAGCCCGGAGACGAGAATGCCCCGGCAGGGTCGCCCACCGGCGTATCCGACGATTCCACACATGGGAGGCGATAAAGGGTAGACGCAGGGGGCTAACTCAGGCTGGATCTGACCACGCCGGCAAGGCGCGCTGCCACCGCCTCGGCCTCGCCTGTCTCGGGCGCCTCGACCATGACCCGGATCAGCGGTTCGGTCCCAGAGGGCCGCAGCAGGACCCGTCCGCGCCCGCGCAGCGCGTCGTCCTCGCGCTCGACCGCGGCCCAGACGTCCGCAGCGTCGGAGATCGCCTCACGGTCGGCCACCTCGACGTTGACCAGGATCTGTGGAAACTTGGCCATCGACTCGACGCCGTCGAGGCCCCGGTCGCCCAGCTCCCGCATCGTCATCAGCGCGGCGGCGATCCCGTCTCCGGTCGCCACGAAGTCCGTGGCGATGATGTGCCCCGACTGCTCTCCTCCCAGCGACCAGTCGCGGCGCCGCAACTCGTCGAGCACGTGGCGATCGCCGACGTCGGTCACTGCGACCTCGATCCCCTGCTCCTCCATCGCCAGGTGGAAGCCGTAGTTGCTCATCACGGTCACCGCGACGCCGCCGCGCAGCTCGCCCCGAGCGGCGGCGCCGCGGGCGATCAGGGCGATCAGCTCGTCGCCATCGTGGGCCCGGCCCGTAGCGTCGACCGCGAGCACCCGGTCCCCGTCGCCGTCGAACGCGAAGCCGACCGTCGCCTTCGAGCAGGCGACGTGAGCGCCGAGGTTCTCGAGGTGCGTGGAGCCGCAGCCGGAGTTGATGTTGCGCCCGTCTGGCTCGACCGCGATCGGCTCGACCGTCGCGCCGAGGCGCTCGAAGATCTCCGGCGCGACCCGGTAGGTGGCGCCGTTCGCGCAGTCCAGGGCGATCACCCGGCCGCCGAGGTCGAGCGGGAAGGCGGTCTCCAGGGCCCGCAGGTAGTCCTCGCGTGCCCCGTTCAGCTCTCGCACCTGGCCCGGCGAGGCGCCGCGAGCCGGTTCGTCGAGTCGCGCTTCGATCGCCGCCTCCGCCTCGTCTTCGAGCTTCGTCCCGCCGCGGTTGAAGAACTTGATCCCGTTGTCGCCGTAGGGGTTGTGGGAGGCGGAGACCACCGCCGCCAGGTCGAGCCCGAGGCGCCGCGCCAGGATCGCTGCGGCCGGCGTCGGAAGCACGCCGGCGAGAAGAGCGTCCCCGCCGCCCTGAGCGATCCCGGCGGCGAGGGCGGCCTCGAGCATCGGCCCCGACTCGCGCGTGTCGCGGACGATCAGGACCTGGGGGCGCTCGACATCGGCGACCTCTACCGCTGCTCGCCCGAGCTCGGTCGCGAGCTCGGCGGTGAGCAGCGACCCGACCTCTCCTCGAACCCCGTCGGTTCCGAAGAGCTTGCGCCCAGGAATCGACACGGCGCGACTCAGCGCTTCGAGAACTGCGGCCGCTTGCGAGCCTTCTTCAGCCCCGCCTTGCGCCGCTCCTTGACCCGGGCGTCCCGGGTGAGGAAGCCGCGCCGCTTCAACTCGGTGCGCAGCTCCGGGTCGACCTCGGTGAGCGCACGGGCGATGCCGTGGCGCACCGCGCCCGCCTGCCCGCTGATGCCGCCGCCGTGCACCCTGACGCGGACGTCGACGTTGCCCTCGTAGCCCGTGGCCGCCAGGGGCTGGCGGGCCATCGTCTGGTGCAGAGGACGGGGAAAGAACTCCTCGAGCGGGCGCCTGTTGACCTCGATCCTGCCGCTTCCGGGAAGCAGGATGACGCGGGCGATCGAGCTCTTCCGCTTGCCCGTTGCCAGGAAGCGGGCGTCGCCCTCCAGCTTCGCGGGCGCCCGGCTGGCGGCCGCGGGCTCCTCCACGGAGTCCCCGGTGAGCGCCTCCTCGCGCTGCCGGCGCTCCTCCGCTTCGGCCTCCCGCCTCGCCTGCTCCTCGGCAGAAAGAGGCCGCTCCTCGGCCTCGACGGCGATCGGCTCCAGATCCGCCCCCGGGATCAGGTCTTTTTTCCCTTTGTCCTGGGCCTTGGCCTCCTCGGCAGCCGGCTCGGCCGCGGGCTCCTCCTGCTCAGCCACACCCTCCGCCGCGGCCTCCCCCACCTGCTCCTCGTCGTCAGTGGACTCAGCCTCGACGTCCGAACCCTCGTCGAACTGATCCGCCTCTGCCGCGGGTGGCGTGGGGGTGGCTTCCTCGCCCGCAGGCTCTGCCGAGGACGAGGTGCCCTCCCCCGCGACAGGACCCGCGGCCTGATCGGCCTCATCCTGCGTCGGTTTGGCCTCGTCCTCTGAAGTCTCGTTGTCCTGCGGCTCGTCGATCACGGCTCAATCTCCATCGGTTTGGGCTGCTGGGCGGCGTGCGGATGATCCGGGCCGGCGTAGACCTTCAGCTTGGTCAGCTGCTTGCGCGCGAGGCGGTTGCGGGGCAGCATCCCCTTCACCGCCTTGCGGATCACCTCCTCCGGTCTGCGGTCGAGCATTTCGGCAAGCGTGCGGGACTTGATCCCGCCCGGATAGCCGCTGTGGCGCCAGTAGCGCTTCTGCTCCAGCTTGTTTCCGGTCACCCGCACCTTCTCCGCATTGACGATGACCACGAAGTCACCGGTGTCGACGTGCGGGGTGTACTCGGGCTTGCGCTTGCCGCGCAGGGCGTCGGCGACGCGGGTCGCGAGCCGTCCGAGCGTCTTTCCGTCGGCATCGACGACATACCAGTCGCGCTGGCGATCGGCGGGTGTGGCGACGTAGGTCTTCATCGTGAAAAACCGCGCCGGTCACCCAGCGCGGGCGGTGGATGATAGCCGTAGGAGCGTCTATACTGCCGCGCCAGCAAATGCCGAATCCCGGCCGGGCCACCGGACGGGAGCGGAGGAACCGCAGGGACCTTGCAGGTCCCGGGGGCGAATCGGGCGAAGTAGCGCCCGTAGCGCATCTCTTTCAGCGCGAGCCCGACAGCTAACTCCGCAGGCGATCGAAAGAGAGGCACGTGGTGCGCAGCGCAGCGGGAGCCGCCTGTTCCACGGCGGCGGCGAAGGCATCGACAGTCATATTCGTCGTCCTCGCCTGCCTGCCCCCGATCGCCACCGCCACGACGGGCGGAGCGCCGACGGCGGCCGGCGGACCGCCGCCCCCGCCCAGTCGTGGCGGCAAGCCGGACCCGGCGCCGAGCGCCGGCGCCGTGACCCTCCTCGCGGCGAAGACGTCTCCCCGCAAGTCCTTCTACTACGGCGTGCGGAGTCCCCGGCTCAGCTACGAAATCGGCAGCGACCTGCCGCAGAACGACCTTCGGGTCGACGTCGTCGACGAACGCGGCGAAGTCGTCAAGAGTTTCTTCCGCAACGACGTCGCGCCGGGCGTCGCCGACAGCGTGCGTTGGGACGGGACGACGACGGAACGCAGGCCGGCGCGCAACGGCCGCTACACGTTCCGGATCGTCCCCCAGGCCGGCGGGCCGGCGCTCCGGCTCCCCTACGCGGCCACCGCGTCGCGGCACCACACGCGCGGGAAGCCCGCCCGCAGGGAGTCGCGGGCCCGCTCCTCGAGCGGCGAAGGCCTCAGCTTCGCGATGTACGGGTACGCCTTCCCGCTGCTCGGGGCGCACGACTTCGGCGGCGCCGCGGGCCGCTTCGGCGCCCCCCGCTCGGGACACACGCACGAGGGCCAGGACGTGTTGGCCGCCTGCGGCGTCCCGGTCGTCGCCGCCCGTGGCGGTCGCGTCCAGTATTCGGGCTACCAGGGCGCCGCCGGCAACTACGTAGTGATCGACGGCCGGGGGACCGGCTACGACACCGCCTACATGCATCTCCGCGCCCCCTCCCCCCTCCATACCGGCGACCCGGTCCGGACCGGGCAGCCGATCGGCGTCGTCGGCGACACCGGCGACGCGACCGCCTGCCACCTGCACTTCGAGCTCTGGACGCCTCCCGGCTGGTATGAGGGCGGCAGCCCGGTCGATCCGCTGCCCCACCTGAAGAAGTGGGACAGCTACAGCTGAGCACGAGTCTCATGATCTAAGCGCATCAGGCCCATGGCTGGGCAGAGGAAGCGCTGAACCGGCTCGGGGGCGCCGGCTAGGCGAGCGGCGAGGCCGGCTTCGAGCTCTCCGCCCACGACATCGTCCTCCGCGGCCTCTGCCCTGCCTGCCGGCTGGCGGAGCCCGGCTGAGCGACCGTGCCCGCCGTCGCCATCCCGCTCGCGGGGATCGTCGGCTCGTTCGCCAGCGTCTCCGACCAGACCCTCGGCTACATCCTCTGCCTCTACAGCGGCTTCTTCCACTGCATGGGCGCGACCGGCCTGCTGCCCGAGGCCCACGCGCATGCCTCATGGCGGAAAGTCGGGCTGACCGCCTCCGTCTTCGCGCTCATATTCGTCATTCGCGCTCATATTCGTCATCACCCGCATCGCCGGCGTCTGACGTTGGACGTGCCGGTGGTTGGCCACCCATAGGGTGGGATAACCACCGGCACGCCGGCCGGCGTCGCCCATGCAGCTCGAGCGCGGCGAGGGCGACCGCCACCGGAACTGTCGCCGGCAGCGTGTCGACGGCGAAGAACAGCAGGTCGAATGCCAGCGCAAGGATCGCTACCAGCGCCGCGCCAATTATCTGCAAATTCTGCCGACGGGCCGGAAACCCACCGATGAGGTGGGTTTCCGGCCCGTCGGCGGGGAGGGCGAGAAGGCAACCGAGGGTGGCGGCGACGAAGAAGTCGCCGAAGCCCATCTGGGCGGCGCCGAAGTGGACCACCTGGAGCCGCGGCAGGCCGGCCGGCACCGCCGCGCTCAGCACGGAGTTCGGGCCCTGAAGCAGTTCGGCCGCAACGAACCACGTGTCGACCGCGGCCATCGCGTAGATCCCGGCCTTCAACCAGGTCACCGGGGCGACGGAGACGAGCAGCCAGCCGAGGCCGATGCACCCGAGGCCGGTCAGCGCGGCGGCCGAGGCCTCTCCCGCCAGGGAGCCCGGCGAGGCCCAGGCGAGGACGAAGAGGGGCGGTGCCGCCAGTGCCCACACCGGCCTGGCGCCGTGGATCAGGGTCGCCAGCGAAAGCGCGGCGAGCGGGGGGACCGCGATCAGCGCGAGCCACGAGAGAACCTCCGCCGATTCGCCCTCCAGGGCGACGATCCCGATCACGACGACGATCGAGAGAGCCGGCACGAGCGCCCACCAGGGGCTGCGGAATCGCTTCGCCCACTCCGCCGGCCGGCCGGCGGGCAGCGCGACGAGCACCCCCTGCGCCAGGCTCAGGATTGAAATCGAGACTGCGAAGGACGGCATCGCCGCCCCCAGCCTCCGCCTACTCCCACTCGATCGTCGCCGGGGGCTTCGAGGAGATGTCGAGGGCGACTCTGTTGACGCCGCGCACCTCGTTGATGATCCGGTTGGAGACGCGCTCGAGCAGGTCGTAGGGAAGGCGTGCCCAATCGGCGGTCATCGCGTCGTCGGAGGTCACCGCCCGGATCACGATCGGGTACGCGTAGGTGCGGCCGTCCCCCTGCACCCCCACCGAGCGGACGACGGGCAGCACGCAGAACGATTGCCAGAGCTGCCTGTAGAGCTCCGCGGCGCGGATCTCCTCCTGCAGGATCGCGTCGGCGGCGCGGAGGATGTCGAGCCGTTCCCGGTTGACCTCGCCTCCGACTATGCGGATCGCCAGGCCGGGGCCCGGAAACGGCTGGCGCCAGACGAGGCGTTCGGGAAGGCCGAGCTCGGCGCCAACCGCGCGCACCTCGTCCTTGAACAGCATCCGGAGCGGCTCGACCAGCTCGAACTCGAGGTCCTCAGGCAGGCCGCCGACGTTGTGGTGCGACTTGATCGTCGCCGCGTGATCGCTGCCTCCCGACTCGATCACGTCCGAGTAGAGGGTGCCCTGGACGAGAAAGGCGGCGTCCTCGAGCTTGACTGCCTCCTCCTCGAAGACCCGGATGAACTCCTCGCCGATCACCTTGCGCTTTCGCTCAGGCTCGTCGATCCCGGCGAGCCTCGAGAGGAATCGCTCCTCGGCGTCGACGTGGACGAGCGGGATCCCGAACTGCTCGAACGCGGCGACGACCTGGTCGGCCTCGTTGAGCCGCATCAGCCCATGGTCGACGAAGACGCAGGTGAGCCGCTCGCCGACCGCCTCGTGGACGAGCATCGCCGCGACCGAGGAGTCGACTCCACCGGAGAGGCCGCAGATGACCCGCCCCTCCCCGACCTGGGCGCGGATCCTCTCCACCTGTTCGGCGATCACCGACTGCGGCGACCATTGCTGCTCGCAGCCGGCGATCTCCCGCAGGAAGCGGGTCAGGACCTCCGTCCCGTAGGGCGTGTGCACGACCTCCGGGTGGAACTGGATTCCGTAAAGGCCGCGCTCGGGCGACTCGCACGCGGCCACCGGCGAGCCCGGCGTCGAGGCGAGAGGCACGAACCCCTCGGGTGGCTCGAAGACGGTGTCGCGGTGGCTCATCCAGCAGGTCTGCGACTCGGGCAGGCCGCCGAGCAGCCGCCCACCGTCGTTGCGGAGGGTCAGCTCGGCGCGGCCGAACTCCCCCGACTCGGCCCCCTCCACCCTGCCGCCGAGCGCCTGCACCATCGCCTGCATGCCGTAGCAGATGCCCAGCATCGGGACCTCGAGGTCGAGCAGCTCGGTCGGGAACCGCGGCGCTTCTGGCTCATAGACCGACGCCGGACCCCCCGAGAGGACCAGCCCCTTCGAGCCACGCTCCCGTATCACCTCCGGCGCGGTCGTCACCGGCAGCAGCTCCGCAAAGACGCCGCATTCGCGGATGCGCCTTGCGATCAGCTGCGAGTACTGCCCGCCGAAGTCGAGGACCAAGACCTCCTCGAGCGCATTCCGGCCGGCTGGCGGCGCCGTCGATGGAGGATCCGCTGCGGTGACAGGACCCGCCGGCCGGGATGCTCCCGTGCTGGGGCTAGTCATCCGATACGGCGACCCCGGCGGATACTGCTGCTCTTCCGTTCGACCCCATGCCGACCGACTGCTCGTTCTGGAGCTTCTTCCCCTCGCTCTGGAGCGCCGGGGCGACCATAACCTCGGCCCGCTGGAAGGAGCGGATGTCCTCGTAGCCGGTCGTCGCCATCGAGGTTTTGAGCGCCCCCATCAGGTTGAAGGTGCCGTCGTTCTCCTGCGCCGGGCCGAGCAGGATCTCCTCCATCGTCCCGTCCTGCTTGGTCGAGACCCGCGTCCCGCGCGGGAGGGAGGGATGGAAGGTCGCCATGCCCCAGTGGAAGCCGCGACCGGGCGCCTCCTTGGCGCGCGCCAGCGGCGAGCCGACCATCACCGAGTCGGCCCCGACCGCGATCGCCTTGGAGACGTCGCCGCCGGTGCGCATGCCCCCGTCGGCGATCACATTCACGTACTCCCCTGTCTCGAGCATGTGCTGGGCACGGGCGGCAGCCACGTCGGCGATCGCGGTGGCCTGCGGGACGCCGATCCCGAGCACGCCGCGGGTCGTGCAGGCGGCGCCGGGGCCGACCCCGACCAGGACTCCGACCGCTCCGGTCCGCATCAGGTGCAGGCCGGTGGAGTAGGAGGCGCAGCCGCCGACGACGGTCGGCACGGGAACTTCGGAGATGAACTCCTTCAGGTTGAGCGGCTCGACTGTGGTGGAGACGTGTTCGGCGGAGATCACCGTCCCCTGGATGACGAGGATGTCGATCCCCGCCTCGATCGCGGTCTCGTAGTAATCGCGGACCTTCTGCGGGGTGAGCGAGCCGCAGGCGACGGCGCCCCGCTGCTTGATCTCCGCGATCCGCTGTGCGATCAGCTCCGGCTTCACCGGCTCGGTGTAGATCTCCTGCATGGTCCGCGTCGCGAGGTGCTTGGGCGCCGCGGCGATCTTCTCGAGCTGCTCCTCGGCGTTCTCGAACCTGGTCCAGATCCCCTCCAGGTTGAGCACCCCGAGCCCGCCCAGCTCGTTGACGAGCACCGCGGTATCGGGGCTGACCACCCCGTCCATCGCCGATGCGACGAGCGGCAGGTCGAAGCGATAGGGGCCGAGGGTCCAGCTGATGTCTATGTCGTCGGGATCGCGGGTGCGGCGCGACGGAACGATCGCGATGTCATCGAATCCGTAGGCGCGCCTCCCCTTCTTCCCGCGACCGATGTCGATCTCCAATTGGTCCTCCAGGGTGGCGTTCTTAGATGGTTGGCCACTCGACCGCGTACGACCGGGGGCGTGCGTGGCCAAGCAGATCAAGGACGAAGGGCGCAGCCTTTGGTGGTGCCAAAGGCATGCCCAGGGACACAGAGCTGCACAGCGCCATGCGCGTCATCCGGGGGTGCGGGGTCGGGAGGTCAACCATCTGAGTCAGCCTACACTTCCGCGTGGACCTCCAGATCCTGGACCTCCACCCCGCCGAGCAGGCGCTCGACCTGGTTGCGGTCGACGACGCCCGCGCCGAAATGCTGGGTCGACTCGGCGCCGCAGGCGACCCCGTAGGCGAGGCAGTCCTGCGGCTCCCGGCCGTCGTAGCGGGCGGCGACGTAGCCGGCGAGGAAGGCGTCGCCCGACCCGACCGTCGAGACGACTTCCAGCGGCTTGATCCTGACCTCCAGGAAGCGCCGCTCGGTGCCCTGCCCGACGGCGGCGACGCAGCCGTCCGGCCGGGTGATCGCGGCTTCCTCCGCGCCGAGGCGAACCAGCTCCGAGAGCCCGTGCGCCATGTCGTTGCGGTCTGCGAACTCCTGGCCGACCAGCTCCTCGGCCTCGCGCTCGTTGGGCGTCACCACGGTGGCGCCCGCTCGCAGCCCGGCGAGCATCGCCTCGCCCTCGGAGTCGAGGACGACGGTCACGTCCTGCTTCCGCAGGTCGCCGACGAGACGGCCGTAGAGGTCGTCACCCGCCCCCGGCGGCAGCGTCCCGGCGATCACGCAGATCTCCGCCCCTCGAGCGAGGTAGCGGAGGCGCTTTACGAACCGCTCCACCTCCTCGGGGCTGACCGCAGGCCCGCGCTCGTTGATCTCGGTCTGCTCACCGGAGGTCGGGTCGACCATGGAGACGTTGATTCGGGTTTCCCCGGCGATCCAGGTGAAGTCGGTGAGCACGTCCTCGTGGCGCAGCTGCTCGACCATCCGGTCACCGGTCGGCCCCCCGGCGAAGCCGGCCGCGATCACCGGCCTCCCAAGCAGGCCCAGAGCGCGGGCGACGTTGATCCCCTTGCCGCCGGCGACGGTGCGGCTCTCGACCGCGCGGTGCCTCTGGCCGAGCCGGAAGTTGGGGACCGCGACCGTGCGGTCGATTGCTGCGTTGAGGGTGACGGTGAGGATCATCGCGACTGGCGCCTCGCGAGGGCGAGCACAGCCACCAGTATCCCTGACAGCGCCAGCAGTAGCCAGAGCAGATGGTCGCTCGCGAAGCTGCGGGCCCGGTCGAGGAGGCCGGCCTTCTCGACGGCGTGCGCGGCACGCAGGGGCACCGACGCGGCGGCTCGCCCGTCGACTCGAACGACGATCCGTCCGAGGATCTGGCCGCGGCGAAGCGGGCCCTCGACCTCGAGCGGCGCCCTCACCTCGGTTCGAAGCGACTGTCCGCGGCGGATCCCGACGGTGACCCGCCGCGCGGCGCGCAGCGGCAGCTCGCCGCCGCTGTAGCGGATCGACGGCGTGGCGAAGACCTGGCCGGCCCGCACCGGGGTGCGGCGGCGATAGAGGGAGAAGCCGTACTCGAGCAGCCGCTCCGTCCCCTCGTCGCGTTCGGTCTCGGTCGGTGCGCCGATCAGCGCGGAGATCAGCGAGACGCCCTTGCGGCGGCCCGAGCCGACCAGGACGTAGGCAGCGGCGAACGTGTGACCGGTCTTGACGCCGGTCGCCCACGGTCGCTCTTCGAGGAAGTGGTTGATCGTCTCGATCCGGCGTCGCGGTCGGACGCTGCGGAGCACTGCGCTGCGCGAGTCGGCGATCCTCGCAAAGGCGGGTATGCGCAGGAGGCGGCGGGCGAGGGTCGCGAGGTCTCCGGCGCTCGAGTAGTTGCCGGGTTCGTCGAGCCCGATCGGGTTCGCGTAGTGGGTATCGGTAAGGCCCAGCGCCGCGGCCCGCCGGTTCATCTGGCGCACGAACGACGCCTCCGAGCCGGTCGCCGCCAGGGCGAGGTCGTAGGCCGCGTCGTTGCCGCTGCGCAGGATCAGCCCATAGAGGAGGTCGCGAACGCTGATCCGCTGCCCCGGCCGCAGCTCGAGCAGCGACTCGCCGTAGATCGGCGTGTACGGAGCGGCGCGCACTATCTGGTTCAGGGGAAGCTCATGGAGCGCGAGGTAGGCGGTCATCAACTTCGTCGTGCTCGCGATCGGCAGGCGTCTGCGGGCGGCATGGGAAGCGATCACGTCACCGTTGTGGGCGTCGATCAGCTCCCAGGCGCGGGCGTCGATTCGGGGCGGCGCCGCCACCGCGTCGGCGATCGAGAGCTGCCCCGCTGCAAGCAGCGCGAGCAGCATCGCGACGAGCGCCGCCCTGCAGGTCACCGCAGCTTCAGCTTTTCGCCGGAGACGAGGACCTGGGGATCGATTTCCGGATTGAGCCGCTGGATCCGCACCACCGGCACCCCGGTTTCGTGTGCAATCGAGGTCAGGGTGTCGCCGTTCTCGACCACGTAGACGGCCGGCGCCCTGTGCTTCTTTGCATGCTCGCCGCCGGTGCGCGTCACCCCGGAGCGGTGCGGGCCGCCGTCCCCGGAGTCCCCGCCGAGCGAGGAGACGACGACGACGAGAAGGACCAGGACGCCACAGATCAGCGCGATCGCGGCAAGCGAGCGAGCGGCAGCTGATGAGCTTTTTTCCATCGGTGCAGGCGCTTCGAAGGGATCGGAAGGTGATCGTATAGCCGCTCAGGGCCCTATTACGCGGTCGAAACCTCCCAGACCGCGGCGCGCAGGCCCTCGGCCGCGGCTCCGGGGTCGGGGTCGGCGGCGATGCTTCGCGAAGCGGCGACGAGGCCGGCTGCGGGCCCCGGTGCGAAGGCGGCGCCGAGCGCCTCGGGGCGCCCGCCCTGGGCACCGACTCCGGGCATCAGGAAGACCGACCGCGGCATCAGCTCGCGCAGACGCGCGATGCGCTCCGGCTCGGTGGCGCCGACCACCGCACCGGCGCCGCTCAGGCCCTCGCTTCCCGCGAGTCGGTCGGCGAGCTCGTCGACGCCGCGCGCGAGTGCCTCGTGAAGCGGGCGCTCCGGAGCGGGAAGGTCCTCGAAGTCCGCCGCGCCGGGATTGCTGGTGCGGACGAGGACGAAGATCCCCGCCCCGGCCTGCTCGGCGGCGGACACGAGCGGCTCGAGCGCGTCACGGCCCAGCAGCGGGTTGGCGGTGAATGCATCGGCGCCCAGCCCGCGCACCTCCCCCCACGGGGTCGCGGTCTGACCGACCAGCGCCTGCGCGTATGCGGCGGCGGTCACCGGGACGTCGCCGCGCTTGCCGTCGGCGATCGTCAGCAGTCCCGCTTCCCGGGCCGCCGCACAGACCTCGGTGAGAGCGGCCCAGCCCGGAGCGCCGAGTCGCTCGAAGCACGCGAGCTGCGGCTTCACCGCCACGCAGGCCGGGCCCGCCGCGGCGATCAGGTTGCGGCAGCCGGCGAGCACCGCGGCCGCGGCCCGTTCCGCCGGATCGCCGTCCCCGTCGCCCGGGCCCTGCCGCTGGACGAGCTTCGCGGGGTCCGGGTCAAGTCCCAGACAGACCTGACTGCGGCGCTCTGAGACGAGCGCCGCGAGTCGATCCGCAAAGGGCGCCGCAGGACTCACAAATCGCATGCGCCCAATTCCGGGCGCGAAGTTCCAGACTGCGACGCGCCCGGAATCGGGCTTGCCTAGCCCTTGACCTTGGCCTTCAGCGCGGAGCCGGCCGAGAAGCGGGGAACCCTGCCGCCCGGGATCGTGATCCGCTCGCCGGTGCGGGGGTTGACGCCCTGTCGGGGCCCGCGCTCGGCAACGTGGAACTTGCCGAAGCCGGTGAAGCTGACCTCGCCGCCACCACTCAGCGTCTCGGTGATCGCGTCGAGGACCGCATCGACCGCATCACTCGCGGCCTTCTTGCTGTCGATCCGTTCGTCGCTTGCCAGTCGGTCCAGAAACTCAGCCTTTGTCACGTCGAAGCTCCTCCATCGGTCGTTGGATCGGCGGCAATCTAACAGCGCTTGCGGGCGTAATGCCGATCAGGGCGCTCAGGAGCCGCCGACGGTCATCTCGTCGATCAGCAGCGGCGGCACGCTGACCGAGCCCGCAAAGGGAACCCAGCGCGGCTCGGCACCCGCCGCTCCCACCGCCCTCAGCATCGAGATCAGGTCACTCGCGATCGTGAACTCGCGCAGCGGCTCGGCCAGCTCGCCGCCGCTGATCGCCCGTCCGGACGCCCCCACCGAGAAGACACCGGTAACCGGGTTGACGCCTGAGTGCAGGCCGGCGACGTCGTTCACGAATACCCCGTCGCCTGCCCGAGCGAGCAGCTCCTCGAAGCCCAGCTCGCCCGGAGCGACGACCAGGTTCGAGGCCGAGACCGACGGCAGCGAGCGGTACCCGGAACGACCCGCGTTTCCGGTCGAGCTCGCCTCTCCCCGCCGCGCGGTGTAGGTGTCGAAGAGGTGGGAGCGAAGAATCCCCCCGGTGATCAGCCCGGTGCGGCGGCGCGGCACCCCCTCGCCGTCGAAGGGCGAGGAGCCGAACCCCTCGGGATCGAGGCCGTCATCGTGGAGGACGAAGGCCTCACCGGCGACGCTCTCGCCGAGACGGTCTCCGAGCGGCGAGCGGCCACGCTGGACGGCATCGGCCGAGATCGTGCCCCCGAGCAGGCCGACGAAGCTTGCCGCGACGGTGGGGTCGAGGACGACCGGGCAGCTCCTTGAGGCGGGCTTTGCAGCCCCGATCATCTCGGTCGCGCGCCGCGCTCCCTCGCGGCCGATCTCCGCCGGGTCGAGGCCCGCGGGCCCGCGTGCGATACCGAAGCCGAGCCCGGTCTCGCGCCCGCCCTCGCCCTCGGCAAGCGCCTGCAGGTATGCGTAGGCGCCGGAGGACTCGAATTGTCCGGCGAGGCCGCGCGAGTTGGAGATCACGACCCGCTCGACGCTGTCGAAGTAGACCGCCTGCTCGACGCCGGCGACCCGCCTGTCCTCCGCGCGCGCCGCAGCCTCGACCGCGAGCGCCAGCTCGATCACCCTCGGGGTCGCCCACTCGCCGACCGACGGATCGATCAGCCCCTCGATCGGGGCGGGCTCTCCGGCGTCCTGCGGCGGGGCGGCAAAGCGGTCCTCATCGGCAACCCTGGCCGCCTCGGCCGAGCGCTGCGCGAGGCCGGCGATTCCCTCCTCCGAGAGATCGGTGCCGAAGCCGAAGCCGACCCGGCCGCCGATCCAGGAGCGGACGCCGACCCCGCGCTCGGTCGCGGTGGTGAGGCTCTCGACCTCCCCGCCGTGGACCCGGATCTCGCGCTTGGTCGCCTCCGTCGCGTAGGCCTCGGCGTCGGCGGCCCCGGCGGCCAGCGTCTCCTCGACGGCGCGCCCGACGAGGTCGGGGACGACGTTCATCACGATGCACCGGAGATCGCGGTTCCGCCGACGGTCATCGAGGCGATCCGGACGTGCCCCTGGCCGGTCCCGACCGGGACTTTCTGGCCGCCCTTCCCGCACATCCCCGTCTTCATCCAGAAGTCGCTGCCGACCGCGTCGATCGCGGCGAGCGCCTCGAGGCAGTTGCCGATCAGGGTCGCCCCCCGGCAGGGGGCGCCGACCCGCCCGTCCTCGATCAGATAGCCCTCGGAGACGCCGAAGACGAAGTCGCCGGTGGCCGGGTCGACCTGGCCCCCAGCGAAGGAGACCGCGTAGAAGCCCCGCTTGACCTCGGCGATGATCGCCTCCGGGTCCGCCTCGCCGGGCGCGATGTAGGTGTTCGTCATGCGCGGGATCGGCAGGTGGCGGAAGCTCTCCCGCCGGCCGTTCCCGGTCGAGCGGACCCCGTCGCGGTCCGCCCGGACCCGGTCGTAGAGGTAGGAGGTGAGCCTGCCGTCCTCGATCACCAGCGTCTTCTGGGTCGGGGTGCCCTCGTCGTCGATCCCGTCGCTGCCCCACTCGTTCGGGAGACGACCGTCGTCGTAGGCGCTGAGCAGCGGCTGGGCGACCTTCTCGCCGAGCCTGCCGGCATAGACGCTCGCTCCCTTCTGGACGTGGTCGGCCTCCAGACCGTGCCCGGTCATCTCGTGGAAGAGGACCCCGCCGAAGCCCCCTCCGACCACAACCGGCATCGACCCCGCCGGTGCCGGCGCGGCATCGAGCAGGGTGATCGCCTGGGAGGCGGCGCGGGAGGCGACCTGACCGGGCTCGCCTTCGAGCAGCTCGAAACCGCGGTGAGCGCCCAGGGTCTCGGTTCCGGTCTCCACCCGGTCGCCGCGACGGGCGACGGCCTGGACCGCGATCCGCACCCGGGTGCGGTCGTCGCCGCTGAGCAGGCCATCGGAATTGGCGACTTCGACCTGACGCCGTCCCTCCCCGTAGGAGGCCATCAGCTGGGCTATCTCGGCCCCCTCCGAGCGCCCCCGCTCGTCGAGCTCGCGCAGCAGCTCCGCCTTGCGGTCCGCCTCGACTCCCTCGGGCGGGACCTCGATCCGCTGCGGCGAGCCGGCGACGACGGTCAGGGCCCGCGGCTCAACCGCGCCATTGCGGAGCGCCGAAGCGGCCTCCTGGGCAGCCCGTTCGAGGTCCTCGGCAGCGAGGCCGTCGACGTGGGCGAAGTAGGTCGTGCCCCCGCTGACGACGCGGACTCCTCCTCCCTCCTCGGCACCCGATTGCACCGACTCGACCCGGGACTCGTCGATCGCCAGGCTCGTCCCGCGACGGCGTTCCACGAAGAGCTCGGCAAAATCGCCACCGGAGGCGAGGGCACGCGCCAGAACCCCTTCGGCGACCGAGGGCTCCACCAGGGCGGCTTCCGTCCCGGTCACCTCTCCCGCTCCGCGTCAACCAACTCGATCAGGCGCCCCGCGGAGACGAACAGCTCGCCGCCGAGAGCCGAGTCCGAGGCGTGATCGGAGGCCCTGCCGCCGCCGTAGTAGAGGCGGGCGAAGGGGCGCCGGGAGGCGCGGCGGCGGCGCATGTAGGCCGCCGCCTCGTCGGCGTATCCCGAGACTCGATCGAGGAGCACCCTGTGGGGCTTGGGAGGCATCAGCCCTCGTCGGGTCCGGGGGCGAGCTCGCGCAACATCGAGCGCAGGTCGAAGAGGGTGAGGGAGGCGAGGGCAAATCGGTCGGTGACCGCGACGGCGGCCAGGCCGCGATGGCGGATCGCGAAGACCTCGCCCTGCTCGGTGCCGATGTGAATCTGCTCGACCGGCTCCCCCCCGGCCCGGTCGGCAGCCTCGAAGAGCGAGGCCGCATCCTCCCTCCACCGCCCCTCGTGGCGGGAGGTGGCCGCGATCACCGAGCCATCGGCAGCCAGCACGGCGGCCCCGCGAAGATCGGGCGACATCTCGGCGAAATAGGCGAGCGCGCCGGCGGCGGCGTCGCTCGCCGTGGCCTCGGGGGCGGCATCGTCAGGCACGTGCGTGAAAATACCGCCCCGTGAACCTCGCCCGCGCCTCCTGGATCACGGTGGTGGTCGTCTGCGCGATCGCCACGATCCTCTTCGCGGTCAGCGGCTACACGGGGTACGCGATCACCGTGACGGCGGTCGGCCTCGCCGCCGCCGTCAACCTCCTTCCCAGCCCTTAGCCTCTCTCTCGCTCTCGGATCCCGGGTCTCAGGATTCCGTCGGATTCCCCCTGGACGACAATTCCCGCCCGGCGAGGGCCAAACTCGCTCCGGTGTTCTTTGCACGTCCCTGACACGGATAAGGAACAGCGGAAGCGAGTGGAGCGCTTCGGAAGCCGAGTTGGCTCGACCGTGCCTCTAATGGCTAACCGGAGCGGCTGGCTAACCGGAGCGGTTGGCTAACCGGAGCGGTAGGGACCGGCATCGCGGGCGGGGTCGCGAACCGACGTCTCGGGCTCGACGTGGATCAGCACCTCGGAGCGCGGGACCGCGGCCTGGATCGCGTCGCGCATTTCGTGCGCGAGCGCGTGCGCCCGCTCGAGGCTGGTTCCCGACCGGTACTGGACGTGGAGGTCGATGTGCCGGCGGCTGCCCGCCCGCCGCGCCCGCAGCTTGTGATAGCCGGCGACCTCCGGGGTGCGCGAGGCGGAGATGGCCGCCTCGATTCGGTCCAGCTCCTCCGGAGGAAGCGCTTCGTCCACCAGCACGCCCGAGGACCGCTGGATGATCCGCAGGCCCGCCGCGACGATCGCGGCTGCGACCAGCAGCGCGGTGATCGAGTCGAAGGCGACCACCCCGGTGATCTGGACCAGCGCCAGCCCGACCAGCACCCCCGCCGAGGTGAGGGCGTCGGTTCGCAGGTGCGCGGCATCCCCCTCGAGGGCCGGCGACTCGTGCGCCCGCGCCTGCCGCCGGAGGACTCCGGAGACCGCGAGGTTGGCGACGATCGAAACCGCCATCACGGCGATGCCGACGCCCAGCGCTTCGACCTCGGCGCCGACCACCAGCCGGTGCGTCGCCTCGTAGACGATGATCCCGGCGCCGATCAGGATCAGCATCCCCTCGATCGCGGCCGCCAGGCTCTCGACCTTCTCGTGTCCGTAGGGGTGCTCGGCGTCGGCGGGCAGGTCGGCTTTGCGCACCGATGCGAAGGCGACGACGGAAGCGACGAGGTCGATCAGCGAATGAACCGCCTCGGTGATGATCGCGATCGAGCCGGTGATCGCGCCGGCGGCGAGCTTGAGCGCGATCAGCAGCGAGTTGGAGGCGATCGAGAGGCCCGCCGCGCCGCTTTTTGTGCGGATCATCTCCCTGCCTGCGCCCCGTTGGCCGAGAGGTGGGTCATCAGCATGCGCGCGGCGAGGCCGCGATGGCTGATCTCGTTCTTCTCGGCCTGACTCAGCTCCGAGAAGGTGCGATCGTCGTCGGGTCCGGTCGCCTCGGGGACGAAGGCCGGGTCATAGCCGAAGCCGCCCTCCCCGCGCGGCGCATCGATCAGGTGGCCCTCGCAGCGCGCCTCGAAGACGTGCTCGGATCCGTCCTTGCCGACCAGGGCGAGGGCGCAGACGTAATACGCGCCGCGGTCCCCTCCTGTCTCCGCCACCTCCCGCAGCAGCTTGTCGAGGTTCTCCTCGTCGCTCGCCCCCGTACCGCCATAGCGGGCTGAATGGATTCCCGGGCGACCCCCGAGCGCGACCGCACCGATCCCCGAGTCGTCGCCGAGCGAGGCCTCGCCGGTCACCGCGTGCGCGGCGCGTGCCTTCTCGAGGGCGATCCCCGCATAGCTCTCGCCCTCCTCGGGCGGCAGCTCCACCGCCTCGGGCATCGCCTCCAGCTCGACCCCCGGCAGCAGTTCGCGCATCTCCCGCAGCTTGTGCCTGTTGCGGGTGGCGAAGATCAACTTCCGGCAGCCTGCTCCTGGACCTGGCGCAGCCGGCCGATCCCCAGCTCGGCGAGGCCGAGGAGCTCGTCGAGGGAGGCGCGTGAGAGCGGCATCCGCTCGGCGGTCGCCTGCACCTCGATCAGCCCCCCCTCGCCGGTCATCACCACGTTGGCATCGACCTCGGCACGGGAGTCCTCGCCGTAGTCGAGGTCGCAGAGGGCCCTGCCGTCGACCATCCCGACGCTGACCGCGGCCACGGTGCCGCTCAGCGGAAGCGACTCGAGGTCACCCTTGCGGACCAGCTTCTGCATCGCGAGGCGGAGGGCGACGAAGCCGCCCGTTATCGCCGCGCACCGGGTCCCGCCGTCGGCCTCCAGGACGTCGCAATCGACATAGATGCTTCGCTCTCCGAGCCCCTCGAAATCGACCACCGCCCGCAACGATCGGCCGATCAGGCGCTGGATCTCGACCCCGCGGCCGTCCTGGCGCCCGCGCGAGATGTCGCGGGGCTTGCGGTCCCCGGTCGATGCCGGCAGCATCGAGTACTCGGCCGTGACCCAGCCCCTGCCGCGCCCCTGCATCCATTTCGGCACCGAGTCGTTGACAGAGGCCGTGCAGATGACCCGCGTCCCGCCGATCGAGATCAGCGCCGAGCCGTCGGCGGTGGCGACGAAGCCCGGATCGATCGTCACCGGGCGGATGTCGGCGGGCGCCCGGTCGTAGCTGCGCGAAGCCGTCATCGCCTCTGGATCGGGATATGGATGCTTGCTCGCCCCGCGCTCACGGAGGCGAGTCTTGCACGTCGACGCCGGGGGCGGCTCGGCTGAGAGCCGCCCCCGATCCCGCCGCTATTTGAACTTCACCTGGTCGACGGCCTGCTTGATCTTGTCGACGATCACTCCGGCCAGCTCGGTGCCCTGCTTGCCGTTGAAGCCCTTCATCGCAGCGACCATCCCGACCATCAGCAGCGAGACGAGCAGGATCAGGCCCACGTACTCGACCGTCCCCTGCCCCCGCTCTTTTTCGGCGAGCAGGCGGATGGTGCGCAGCCGTTCCGCGGCCGCTGCGTGCGCCCAGCCCAACAGCGTGTAGATCATCGAAGCCTCCTTCGTCTGGTTTTGAGCCATGCTCAGTCAGCGCTCGTCACCGATCCAGACACGGATGTGTCAAATCGCTGAGAGGACCGCCACCAGATCGGGGCATAGGAAGGGCCTCGCGGAGTATGTTGCGAGTTGCGGGGGATTGGGTGGCGTCCTCGATTCGAATCAGACTTGGCTCGCTCGCGGCTGTGCTGACAGGTGCCGTCGTGTTGAGCGCAGCCGCAACACCGGCCTCTGCAACCGTCCAACTCGGCGTCTTCACCCCCGGAGCACCCGCGAGCGCAGGTGCCCTCGCCGAATACGCGGCGTTGGTCGGCCGCCAACCGGACATCGTCATGTGGTTCCGCGGCTTTGGGCAGCCGCTGATGGAAACGCGCGAAACCACCAGCCTTCGGGCAACCGGGCAGACGCCGATGGTGACCTGGGAGCCGAACAAGCAGTCGCTCTCCCAAATTGCCTCCGGCGAATACGACGCCTATCTCCACGAATCGGCTGCGGTTGCAAAGAGCTGGGGCGGCCCGCTTCTCGTTCGCTTCGCGCACGAGATGAACGGGAACTGGTATCCGTGGGGCGCAGGGGCCATCCCGGCCTACACCTATCTCGCCGCCTGGTACCACATCGTCTCGCTGTTCCGTGGCGATGGCGCCACGAACGTCAGCTGGGTCTGGTCGCCCTACGTCGAAGTCGGGACCAGATTTCCGCTCGCGGCCTATTACCCCGGCGACGATTGGGTCGATTACATCGGCCTGGACGGCTACAACTGGGGCAGGGTGAGAGGGAGATGGCAGGATCTCGACACCGTCTTCTCCGCCTCCTATTCGACCGTCACGTCGTTCAGCTCCAGACCGGTGATCCTTTCCGAGACGGCCTCGACCGAGAGCGGCGGCGACAAGGCCGAATGGATCCGGGTCGGCTTCATGTCCACGATCCCGGAACGGTTCCCCAGGGTCACGGCAGTCGTCTGGTTCAACAAGAACCAGGAGACCGACTGGCGCATCGACTCCTCCCAGGCATCGCTCGACGCCTACCGCGCGGTCGTCGACTGCTGGATCTATGGCGGCGCGGGGCCATGCCCCGGCGTGCCCGGACGTCGGGGCCGAAAGAGAAATCTCGTCTGCTCCCTACGTGTATCCCGGCGGGTGACCCGGGTGAGGCTGGCCGGCTCGGTCTCCTTCTGCCTCTCGGCGCCGGCGCGCGTCCGCATCGTCGTCGCTCCGCGCGGGCATATCGGGCCCCGAGCCGCGATCGTGCGCAGAGGCCGCAGCGGTCACAACCGGGTGCCGCTTCTGCAGATACTCCGCCACCGCGGCTTCAGGGCCGGCCGCTATCGGCTCGTGGTCGCGGCGAGCGACGGACGCGGGCTTTCCCACCGCCGCGTGGCCCGGTTCCGGATCGTCTGACGCGGCGACGGCGAATCGCTGCGGTTACGCTCACCGCCGATGCGGGTCCTGGTCGTGACGAACTTCGAGCCCGATGCCGCGGCGCCACAACGCGGGCGCTGGGTCCGAGACCAGGTCGAGGAGATCCGGGCGAGGGGGGTCGACGTCGAGCTCTTCAGGTTTCCCCGTGGCGGGCGCCACTACATCCCCGCGGCGAGGCGGCTCCGCCGCTTCCTGCGGGACCAGCAATTCGATCTCGTCCATGCGCACTACGGGCTCGCCGGCTGGAGCGCGCTGGCGGCAGGGGCCCGGCCGCTGGTCGTCTCCTTCCACGGAACCGACGTCCGCCACTGGCTGGTCGGCCCCCTCTCCCGCCGCCTCGCCTGGCGGGTGGACCTGGTCGCCGCCGTCTCCCGGGCGCTCTTCGGCAGCGAGGCAGGGCGGCCGGGGCTGCCGCCGGTACCGGGTGCGGCGGTGCTTCCCTGCGGCGCAGACCTCGGCCGCTTCCATCCGCTCCCCCGGTCCGAGGCCCGAGACGCGCTCGGCCTCGACCCGGGCGGTCGCTACCTCCTGTTTCCCGCCAACCCCGACCGGCCCGAGAAGCGCGCCGACCGGGCCATGGAGCTGGCGTCGGCGCTCGGAGCCGAGCTGCTGACCGGCGGCGCGATCGATCCCGACCAGATCCCGCTCTGGTACAACGCGGCGAACGCGGTCCTGGTCACCTCCGAATACGAGGGCTTTGGCCTGGTCTGCGTCGAGGCGCTGGCATGCGGCGTCCCCGTCCTCTCGACACCGGTCGGGATCGCGCCCTTCGCGCTCTCGGGAATCGCCGGAACCCACTGCGGGCCATTCGACCGGAGCGAATGGGCCGAGGCGCTCCGGCCACATCTCGACGCCCAGGACCCGCGGGTCGCCGGAGCAGAGCGCGCCGCCTCCCTCTCCGCGGGGCGAATGGCCGATCGGACGATCGTCGCCTATCGCGACGTCCTCGGCCAGAGCTAATAGATTCAATTCATGAGCGGCGGCGAACCCGGCAGCGAGAGCCTCACGGCCAAAGCCGAAGCCGCCGAGCAGAGGCTGAAGGACGCGAGCGAGGCGGCGGCCGCCGCCGAACAGCGGGCGAAGGACGAGCTGCAGGCTCTCGAGTCGGAGCTGGAGTCGCAGCGGCAGGCCGGCGCCGAAGAGCTCGAGCGGCTGCGCCGCGCCCACGCCGAGGAGCTGGATCGGGCGCGTTCGGAAAAGGAAGAGGCGATCGCCGCCGCGCAGGCCAGGCTCGCCGAGATCGAGGCACAGGCCGTGAGCGCCGAGAAGCGTGTCGAGGAGGCCGAGCGCCGGGCCGCCGAGAGCCGGACGGCAGAGAGCCCCGCCGTCCCGCCGCTGGCCGCCCACGCCGACGTCGAGGTGCGGGCGAGGGAATCGGCCGCCGCCTGGCTGAGGGGGCAGATCGAGGCGATCCGCCGAGAGGCGGAAGGCCGATAGGCGTCGGCATCGAGTTCGACGTCGCCGTCATCGGCGGCGGCGCCGCGGGACTCTGGGCAGCCCTTCAGGCCGCCGAGGGGGGTGGGCGCGTCTGCCTGATCTCGCGAACCCCGCTCTCCCAGAGCGCGAGCTTCTGGGCACAGGGCGGGCTCGCCGCGGCGCTGGAGCCCGGCGACTCCCCGGCCAGGCACGCCGCCGACACGATCGCGGCCGGGCGTGGGCTCTGCCGGCCAAGCGCGGTCCAGGTGCTGGTCGAGGAGGCCCCGGCGGCCGTGCGAGAGCTTCAGGGTCGCGGCGTCGACTTCGACCTCGAGGACGGCGGCGAGCTGGCGCTTGGCCTGGAGGGTGGTCACACTCGCCGCCGCATCGTCCACTCGGGCGGGAGCCAGACCGGGGCCGAGATCACCTCAAAGCTCGCGACGATGGTCGCGGCCGAGTCGCGCGTCGAGGTTCGCGAGAAGACCTCGGTTGTGGCGCTCTGGAGCGACGCCCGCCGCTGCCACGGCACCGTCACCGAGGAGGGGACGATCGCCGCCGCTGCCACGGTGATGGCGACGGGGGGCGCCGCCGCGCTCTGGAGCCGAACGACAAACCCATGGGGGGCGATCGGCGCCGGCCCGGTGCTGGCGAGCGCCGCCGGCGCCGACCTCGCGGATCTCGAGTTCTGCCAGTTCCACCCGACGGCGCTGTCCCTTCCCGGCAGCGGCTTCGATGGCACCCTCATCACCGAGGCCGTCCGTGGCGAGGGCGCAGCGCTGCTCGATGCCTCGGGGAGGCGCTTCACCGACGAGCTCGCCCCGCGCGACGCGGTGACTGCCGCGATCCTCGACCGCATGGAGGCCGACGGCGTGGCGAGCGTCTGGCTCGATCTCCGCGGCATCGAGCCGGCTCGCTTCCCGAACGTCTTCACGACGCTGAGGGAGGCCGGGCTCGACCCGAGGGTCGAGCCCGTCCCGGTGGCTCCCGCCGCGCACTACACGATGGGAGGCATCGCCACCGACCTCGACGGCGCCTCCTCTCTGCCGGGCCTGTACGCGGTCGGCGAGTGCTCGTGCACGGGGCTCCACGGCGCCAACCGGCTCGCCTCCAACTCGCTCAGCGAGTGCTTCGTGTTCGGAGGACGGGCGGGGAGGGCCGCGCTGCGCGAGAGCGCCGTCGCCGACCGGCCCGACCCATCCGAGTGGCGCTTCGGACCGCCGAGCGAAGCAACCCGGGAGGCGGTCTGGCAGCTCGCGGGCCCGCTGCGGCGCCCCGAGCAATTGCAGGAGCTGCTCGACGACCCCGACCCGCTGGCCGCGATGCTCGCGGCGGCGGCGCTCGAGCGCCGCGAGTCGCGCGGCGGTCACCTGCGCGCCGACTTCCCCCACATCGACCCGGCGCTGGACGGCGTTCACATCGTCGTCGCGCCGGACGGGAGCACCCGTCGCGAGGAGTGGCGCTGAGAGCCGGGCTCGGCGTCGGATAGCTTCGGGTGGTGCTGCTCGGAGTCGACGTAGGCGGGACGTTCACCGACGCGGTCCTCTTCGACGGCGAGACGGTCCACACCGCGAAGCTGCCGACGACGCCGCAGGACCAGTCGGAGGCGGTGATCGGCGCGGTCGAGGCGGTGGTGAAGCGCGCCGGGGCCCGTCCGGAGGAAGTCGAGGTCTTCGCGCACGGAATGACGGTCGGGACCAACGCCCTGCTCGAGGAAAAGGGGGCGCGGACGGCGCTGATCGCCACCGCCGGCTTCGCCGACCTGCTCGACGTCGGCCGCCAGGACCGCCCCGAGCTCTACCGCCTCTGCGCGGCGAAGCCGGCACCGCTGATCGCCGAGGGGATGCGCTTCGAGGCCGCGGAGCGGATCGGGCCGCAGGGGGTGCTGGAGCCGCTGGCGCCGGAGGAGCCCCGGCGCCTCCTCGAGGAGGTGCGGGCGTGCGGCGCGGAATCGGTTGCGCTGTGCCTGCTCTTCTCCTACCTCGAGCCGGCCCATGAGCAGGAGATCGCGAGCAGGCTCCGCGACGCGCTGCCCGACGTCCATGTCTCCGTCTCCCACGAGGTGCTGCCGAGATTCCGCGAGTACGAGCGATGCTCGACGACGGCGATCGATGCCTACCTCTCCCCGCTTCTCGGCGCCTATCTCGGGCGCCTCGGCGAGGCCGCGCAGCGAATCGACCTGCCGCGACCGCTCGTCATGCAGTCCTCCGGAGGCGTGGCGACCGCGGAGGATGCAGCCCGGGCAGGCGCCTGGAGCGTCCTCTCCGGTCCGGCGGGCGGGGCCGTCGGCGCCGGCCTGATCGCCCGCATCTGCGGTGAGGAGAACGCGCTCGGCTTCGACATGGGCGGAACGTCGTGCGATGTCTGCGTGGTCGAGGGCGGCAGGGTGAGGCGAACCGACGAACGGCGAATCGGCGGTCGCGTGATCCAGCTGCCGATGGTCGACGTCCACACCGTCGGCGCGGGCGGCGGCTCGATCGGCTGGCGAGACCCGGGCGGGGCCCTTCGCGTCGGCCCGCAATCGGCCGGCGCGGTTCCGGGGCCCGCCTGCTACGGACGCGGCGGGACCGAGCCGACCGTGACCGACGCCAACCTCGCTCTCGGCCGCCTGGCGGGCGACTCGACCCTGGCCGGCAACGTGTCGCTCGAACCGGAAGCAGCGCGGGCGGCGATCTCCACCCTGGCGGGCGAACTGGGGATCGACCCACTGGAGGCCGCGGAGGGGATCGTCCGTGTCGCCAATCAGGAGATGGTCCGCGCGCTCCGCGTCGTCACCGTCGAGCGGGGCATCGACCCGCGCGGCTTCGCGCTCCTTCCCTTCGGCGGCGCGGGCCCGATGCACGCCGCCGCGATCGCCGAAGAGATCGGGATCGGCCGCATCCTCTGCCCGAGGGCGGGCGGTGTGCTCTCCGCTCTCGGCCTCTGCGCCTCCGAGCGACGCCGCGATACGACCCGGACGGTGATGCTGAGCGGCGCCGAGCTGAGCGCGGAGCGGATCGCGGCGGAGGTCGAGGAGCTGAGGGGATTTTTCGCGGCTCCCGAGAAGGAGGCGCGGGTCGAAATCGTCTACGAGATGCGCTATGCGGGGCAGGCCTTCGAGCTCCCGGTCGAGGCGGACGGGCGCCCGGACCCGGCCGTGCTTCGGGAGCGCTTCGAGCAGCTCCACGAGGAGCGCTATGGCCACCGCGACCCCGAAGGCGAGGTGGTCCTCGTCAACCTCCGCCTCGCCCTGGTCTCGCCGGGCCCCGAGCCCCGGCTCGCCCCCGCGACCGGCGGCGAGGTCATCGAGACCAGCCGCCGGGTCCGGTTCGGCGGCAAGTGGCACCAGGCCCGGGTGCTGCGCGGGGAGCCCGGGGCGGGAACCGCGGCCGATGGTCCGGTCGTCCTCGAGCTGCCGGAGGCCACCTTCGTCGTCCCGCCCGGCTGGTCGGCCGAGGTCGACCCGACCGGGACGATCCGTGCGGAGGCCCGGAGATGAGCGGACGTCGAGTTATGGGCATCGACCCGGTCACCCTGCAGGTGCTGATCGGCGGCCTGCGCGCGATCTGCGACGAGATGGGCGCGACCCTCATCCGCTCCGCCTACTCGGCGAACATCAAGGAGCGCCGCGATTGCTCGACGGCCCTCTTCGATCCCGGTGGGGAGCTGGTGATGCAGGCCGAGCACATCCCTGTGCACCTCGGCTCGATGCCGGATGCGGTCGCCGCGGTACTGGGCTTCGAGCAGCGCCCGGGAGAGGCCTGGATCCTCAACGACCCCTACCGCGGCGGAACGCATCTGCCGGACGTGACGCTGATCCTGCCCGTCTTCCTCGGGGACGCGCTCGGCGGCTTCGCCGCCTGCCGCGCCCACCATGCGGACATCGGGGGGCCGACCGCGGGGGGAATGCCGGCGGGATCCAAGCGCCTCGAGGACGAGGGCGTGGTGATCGAGCCGACCCGCGCCGGCGCCACCGAGCTCCGCGAGCTGGCCGGCCGGATGCGCTTCCCTGAGCAGCGTCTGGCCGACCTGCGCGCTCAGCAGTCGGCGATCGGAGTGGGCGCTCGGCGCCTCGCCGAGCTCGCGGAGCGGCATGGGCGCGAGCGCCTGCTCGCCGGCATGGAGGCGATTCTCTCCTACGCCGAGCGCCGTACCCGCAGCGCCCTCGATGCGCTGCCGGATGGGAGCTACCGCGCCGAGGACGTGCTCGAGGACGACGCCGGGGACGGCCCGCGGGACGCCTTCCTGCGGGTGGTTGCGACGATCGAGGGCGACGGCCTTCTGCTCGACTTCGGCGGCACCGACCCGCAGCTCGAGGGCAACCTCAACTGCCCTCTCTCGGTGACCAAATCGGCCGCCTACTTCGCGGTCCGCGTGCTGACCGACCCCGACGCCCCTCCCTGCGCGGGCGCCTACCGGCCGATCGAGGTGCGCGCGCCCGAGGGGTGCCTGCTCAACGCACGCCACCCCGCCGCGGTGGCGGGTGGCAACGTCGAGACCTCGAGCCGCGTCGCCGACCTGGTCATCGCCGCGCTCGCCGGCGCCCGGCCGGTCCCGGCGCAGGGCCAGGGCACGATGAACAACCTCACCCTCGCCGGCGAGGGCTTCACCTACTACGAGACGCTCGGCGGCGGGCAGGGCGCCTGCCCGGACGCCGACGGGCCGAGCGCCGTCCACGTGACGATGTCGAACACCCTTAACACGCCTATCGAGGCGCTCGAGACCGAGTTCCCGCTGCGCGTGAGGGAGCTCTCGGTCAGGCGCGGAAGCGGCGGCGACGGGAGGAATCGAGGCGGTGACGGCCTCGTGCGCGAGATCGAGGCCCTCGAGCCGATGCGCTTCACCCTGATCACCGAGCGCCGCCGCCACCCTCCGCGCGGCCGCGGCGGGGAGGACGGCGCGGTCGGCAGGAACCTGATCAACGGCCAGCGCCTGCCGGGTAAGGCCGAGGGCCGTCTCGAGGCCGGCGACCGGCTGCGGATCGAAACACCGGGCGGAGGCGGGTTCTCGCCCCGGCGGGATCCCGACTCAACCGACGCTTAACGGCGCAAACATTTGGCTTCTCCGCGCACCTCGTCTAGAATGCAGCGCCTTCGGCGGGACGTTCCCGCCGTGCCGGGCTCTGAGGCGCTACCTACCCGGTCACAGATTCACACCTTCTCAGGTACAGCTTTCGTACAGCTTTCAAATGCCGATCGCTTTAAAGGAATGGGCAGTAACAGTGCGCGCGCTCGCCGAGGGCGAGCAGCTGCTCACCCTGCGCAAGGGCGGCATCCGCGAGGAGAACAAGCACTTCGAGCTCGACTACGAGCGCTTCTTCCTCTATCCGACCTTCGACCACCAGCGGAACAACCTGGTCCGCGAGTCGCATCATCCGGAGCTGCGGCGCGCCCTCGAGGAGGGCGTCTGGCCTGACGAGGAGCCGCCGCCCGGCGCGCTGATCCAGGACGGTGGCATCCCCCAGCCCGATCGGGTCCGGCTGCGCTGCTGGGCCGAGGTGACCGATCACTTCACGATCAACAATCCGCGCGCCGTCGACGAGCTCTCGCCCTTCTACATCTGGACGCCGGACTACGCCGAGAAGCGGCTCAACTGGAAGCGCCGGCATCCCCTCCACATCCTTCTGCTGCGGGTGCATCGGATTCCCCGCCCGGTGACCGTCCGGGTCCGAGACGAGTACCACGGCTGCCATTCCTGGGTCGAGATCGACCGTGAGCTGCCCTTCGAGGGCACCCCGGTGATGGCCGACGAAGAGTTCGAGCGCGCTCGCCAGGAGATCGCCTCCGTCTGCGAGACGCGCGAGCCCGCCCTCGTCTGAGGCGCCGCCCCCACTCAGATCTGGGTCAGCCAAGCCGAGCAGGTCAAGGACGCAGCGAGGCCGGGCAGGCGAGCGCACGGTTTGTGCGTGAGCCGAGCCGGCCGACCGAGGATGCAGAGATGCGACGGCTAGGCTGACCCAGATGCCGTGGGTCGAGACCGAATCGCTGAGCTTCACGGCCCGCCATGACAGCGGCGACGCCTCCTTCGCCGAGCGCACCCTCGACCGGATGGAGGAACTTCGGCTGCGTCTGGAGGACCGCTTCGCGGCGGTTCCCGGCGAGATCACGGTGGTCGTCCACACCAATCCGCTGCTCCTCTCGATGGCCCACCCGTTCCTGCCTGCCGCCCGCTGGTCGGCGGCACCGGCCGGCCGGCGCTACCTCGCCGGCTGGGCGATGTCCAGCGAGCTGCACGTCCTCAACGACATCCACATGGAGCGACGGGCGGCCGGCGAGGACTCGCGGGAGGCGCTCCTCGGCACCGCCGAGCGCCTCTACGCCCAGCTCGTCGTCGCCGCCAACAACCCCGATCTGCCGCCCTCCTGGACGCCGCGCCGCTTCGCCCGCTACCTGGGCTGGGCCTGGCTGGTCGAGGGCGCCGCGCAGTACTTCGCCCGCCAGGTCGGGCTCTACCGGGCGGCGGTGATCCGCCGCCTGCGCGAGAGCGCCCGGCCGTCCTTCCCACCCGGGCGCCGCGACGCCGTCCTGCTCGGCGGGACGATCTTCGACCTGCTCGAGGCCGAGCGGGGACCGGAAGCCTGCGAGCGGCTGGCGCTCGAGCTGCGGCCCGGCGGCCCCCTCCCGACCATGGAGGCGGCCTTCGACGCCCGCGGCGGGGAGATCGAGGACGCCTGGCGCGGGTACCTGCGAGAAACGGCGAGGCCCGGCCCGGCTAGCTGACCCCGGGGGTTCCCTGGAGCACCTCGCGGGCGGCCTCGGCTGCCGACTCCAGCACGAATACCTGGCGTGGCCCGGCCGAGAGGAACTCCGGCACGTCGAATCCGGGGCCTCGTTTCAGCATGCTCTCGATGCCGTGCTCGGCGAGCAGCCCCTGGATCATTTCGGCCTCCGGTTGATTTGGAGCGAAGGCGACTTTCACCAGCCTGTCGCCGCCGCCCCCGCCCCCGCCCCCGCCCTCGTCCTCGGGGCCGCGGGGACCGCGATCGCCGCTGTCGGGAGGCGCGACCGGCGCCCGCTCAGTGGACGTCGACCTCGGCATCGTCGATCTTTCCGTCGCGGATCCAGAAGCCCTTCAGCTCGGGCGCCTCGGGGACCGCGAGCGAGGCGATCAGGTAGACGGCGTCGGGCCAGCCGGCGAGGTTGACGTCGGTCTGCGACGGGTAGGCGGCGCTCTTCGTATGCGAGTGGTAGATGGCGACCAGCTCCTCGCCCGCCTCCTCGATCTCCTTCATCAGCCGGAACTGCTCCTTGGCATCGATCGAGTACCGCAGCGGGCTCGCCTCGGCGTTCTCTGCACGGTAGACGGTGCGCGCCTCGCCGTCCACACCCCCGACCATCCCGCAGCACTCGTTGGGCATGTCCTTGCGGGCATGCGCGACGATCTCGTCGATCAGGTCCTGGGCGATCCGCATCCGGCGGCGAGGCTAGCGGACGGGGGGCCCTACCACCAGATGGTCGAGTCCAGGTTCTCGATTTCGTCGATCGGTTTCGTGTAGACGCCCGAGGAGAGGTACTTCCAGCCGTCATCGGGGATCAGGAAGACGACGTTGCCGGCCTCCAGCTCGCCGCCGATGCGGACCGCGATCGCCGCGATCGCCCCGGCCGAGACGCCGGCGAAGACGCCCTCCTCGTCGAGCAGCTTCCGCGTCCAGACGATCGCGTCGCGGTTGGAGACCATGATCTTGCGGTCGAAGAGGGAGATGTCGATGATCGGCGGGATGAAGCCGTCGTCGAGGGAGCGCAGGCCGTGCACCATCTCGCCCTGCATCGGCTCGGCGGCGACGATCAGCGTCTCGGGATCGTGCTCCTTGAGGCGCCGCCCGTTGCCCATCAGGGTGCCGCCGGTGCCGAGCCCGCCGACGAAGGCGGCGACCTCGTCGAGCTCTTCGAGGATCTCCACCGCGGTCCCCTCGTAGTGGGCGCGGGGATTCGCCTCGTTGCCGTACTGGTAGGGCATGTAGTAGCGGCTGTCCTCGGCCATCTCGAGCGCCACGTCGACCGCGCCGTTCGAGCCCTTGGCCCCCTCGGAGTAGACGATCTCCGCCCCGTACATCTCGAGCAACTGGGTGCGCTCGGCGGTGACGTTGTCCGGCATCACGACCTTCAGCGGGTAGCCCTTGCGGCGGCAGATCATCGCCAGCGAGATGCCGGTGTTGCCCGAGGTCGGCTCGAGAATCGTCTGGCCCGGCTCGATCGACCCCTCGGCCTCGGCCGACTCGATCATCGCCCTGGCGACGCGGTCCTTGACCGAGCCTGTCGGGTTGCGGCCCTCGAGCTTCGCGTAGATGCGGACATCCGGCTTCGGCGAGAGACGCGGCAGCTCGACCAGGGGCGTGTTGCCGATCGACTCGACGATGTCGCCGAAGCGTCCTCCGCAGGGCCGGTTGAGTAGCTCGTCGTGAAGCATCGTTCGTCTCCCGTTACTTCAAAAAGTATAGGCATGGGATCCGGGGGCACTCGCGTTTGCCCACCTCGCGTCCAGACGGGTATGTTTCGCAGGCGTCATCTCCCCCACCCGGATCGGAGGCGAACTGTTTATGAGCAGGTTCCGTGGCCCCGCTTTTCTCCTCGTGCTGGTGCTGAGCGCCATCCCCCTGCTTGCGGCAGGCTGCGGCGGCGGAAACGACGAGACGACAGGCGGGGGCGGTGGCGGCGGCGAAAAGCTCACGGTCGGCTCCGACGTCCCCTATCCGCCGTTCGAGGAATTCGGCGCCAGCAAAACGGAATTCAAGGGCTTCGACGTCGAACTGGTCGAAGCGATAGGCGAAAAGATCGGACGCACCCCCGAATTCCAGGACACCTCGTTCGACACGATCTTCCGCGACCTGGCGCAGGGAAAGTTCGAAATGGTCGCATCGGCGACGACGATCACCGATGAACGCGAGGAATCGGTCGACTTCACGAACCCCTACTACCTGCCGTCGGCGCAATCGATCGTGGTCGTCAAGGGCACCAGCGGCCTGAAAACCGAAAAAGACCTCGAAGGCAAGGTCGTCGGCGTCCAGCAGGGCACCACGGGTGAGGAATACGTCGAAGAAGAAATCGACACAAAGGAACTCCGCACCTACCCGCAGGGACCCGACACGTTCCCGGCGCTGAAGGCGGGCACGATCGACGCTGTCGTGATCGACCGGCCGGTCGCCGAAAAAGCCGTCGAACAGGATCCCGACCTGGAAATCTCGGGCGGGATCGAAACGGAAGAAGAATATGGATTCGTCGTCCAGCAGGGCGACGACGAACTCCGCGAAGAACTGAACGAAGGGCTGGAAGAAGTGATCGACGGCGGCGAATACGCGACGATCTACAAGAAGTGGTTCGGCAAGCCGCCCTCGCCGGAAATCTTCCGCGCGACGCCGCACGAACCGACCTGAGCCGCTCGGCCGGAGGGCGGCATCAGGCACACTTGGGGGGGCGCCATCGGGCGCCCCTCTCTTTTGGGAACGCTCGCCGGGGCACAGAGATCAGGAGAACGCGATGCACGAGATCATCACCCAGTACTTCGACATCTCGCAGATGTCGAAACACTTCGACGAGGTCCTCAACGGCTTCGTCATCACCCTCGAACTCTCCGTCATAGCCGGTGCGCTTGCCCTCCTCTGGGGATTGATCCTGTCGCTGCTCCGGCAGCTGCCCGGCAGGCCGCTCGCACCGATTCGGTTGCTGGCAATCGCCTACATCGACGTCTTCCGGGGGATCCCGCTGCTGATGGTGATCCTTCTGATCTCGGGCAGCCTCGCCTTCCTGCCGCTGCCCGACGCCTTCACGATCCCCCACTGGTTCGGCAAACCGGACTCCTTCTGGTACGGCGTGATGGCGCTGACGATCACCTATGGCGCCTACATGGCCGAGGTGTACCGGGCCGGGATAGAAGCGGTCCCGACCGGGCAGATGGAAGCGGCACGCTCGCTTGGAATGAGCCATCGCCAGGCAATGCGCAACGTGATCGTCCCGCAGGCCGTGCGCAAGGTGTTCGCGCCCCTTCTCAACGACTTCATCGCGCTGATGAAGGACACGACGCTGGTCGGCGTGATCGCCCTCAACGAGGTGGCCCTGGTCGGCAGGGACATCCAGGGCAAGGCCTTCAACAGCTCGGCGCTGACCCTCGGCGCGATCATGTTCCTGATCGTCACGCTGCCGCTCGCCCGCCTGGTCGACAAGCTGATCTCCCGCGAGCAGAGCCGCTTCAGCCGCGGCGCGCCGCGGGTCGAGGCGCTGTGAAGGAGCGAACCGAGCTGACGGATCCCGTGACGGCAGATGACGGCTCGGCCTACGACGGATCGCTGCTGAGGCTGGAGGGGGTCCACAAACGCTTCGGCGACCTCGAGGTCCTCAGGGGCATCGACCTGGAGGTGAAGCGGGGCGAAGTCGTCTGCGTGATCGGCCCGAGCGGCTCCGGGAAGAGCACCCTGTTGCGCTGCGTCAACCTGCTCGAGCCGCCCGAGGAGGGCAACATCTATCTCGAGGGGCGCTCGATCTGCAAGGGACCGAGGGCGCCTTCCGGAGAGACGGGCTGGCAGCTCGACTACGTGCGCCAGCGGGTCGGGATCGTCTTCCAGCAGTTCAACCTCTTCCCCCACCGGACGGCGCTGGAGAACGTCACGATGGCACCGGAAAAGGTCCTTGGCCGCTCCGGCGAGGAGGCGAGGGGGAAGGCCGTCGACCTGCTCGAGCGGGTCGGCCTCGGCGACAAGCTCGACCAGTACCCGGAACGGCTCTCGGGAGGCCAGCAGCAGCGGGTCGCGATCGCCAGGGCCCTTGCAATGGACCCACACCTGATGCTCTTCGACGAGGTGACGAGCGCCCTCGACCCGGAGCTGGTCAAGGAGGTGCTCGACGTGATGCGCGAACTTGTCTCCGAGGGGATGACGATGATCGTCGTTACCCACGAGATGGGGTTCGCCCGCGACGTCGGAGACCGAGTCCTCTTCCTCGACGGCGGCGTGATCGTCGAGCAGGGCCAGCCGTCGCGGGTTCTCGAGGATCCCCAGCAGGAGCGGACGAAGCGCTTCCTCGGGCTCGTGCTCGACCGCTGAGCGGCTCAGCGCCCGCCGGCCATCGCCGGCAGGATGACCACCGTGTCGCTGTCGGCGACCGAGGTGTCGAGGCCGTCGAGGACGCGCACGTCCTCGTCGTTGAGATAGACGTTGACGAAGCGGTTGAGGTCGCCGTCCTCGCCGAACAGCTGCGACTGCGTGTCGGGGTGCTGCGCCGTCAGCGTCCTAAGCACCTCGCCGACGCTGGCGCCGCCGGCCTCGACCTCGGGCTGGCCGCCCGTCTGGGGTCGCAGCACCGGTGGGATCTTCACGGTCGCCATCGCGTGATCCTATTTGAGGCGGCGAAAACCGAGCAGCTCGGCGGACGCAGGGAGGATGGCGAGGTGAGCGCACTTAGGTGCGTGGCCCGAGCCACCCGACCGAGGACTCCGAGATGCGATGGCTTGCAGCCGCCTCAACCGGCGCAGAAGAGCTCGTAGTCGGGGAACCTGCCGAGGTCCTCGTCGGCGATCTCGGGCGCGTTCTCGCCGCAGATCGGGCAGTTGGGGTCGCGCCGCACCTTGAGCTCGGTGAAGCGCGTGCTGAGCGCCTCGAAGAGGAGCAGGCGGCCGATCAGAGGCTCGCCGATCCCGAGGACGAGCTTCAGCACCTCGTTCGCCTGTAGCAGGCCCATCGTGCCGGCCATCGCGCCGAGCACGCCGTTGGCCGAGCAGCTCGGCGCCAGCTCCGCCGGCGGCGGGGTCGGGTAGAGGCAGCGGTAGCAGGGGCCCTCGAAGGGGACGAAGGTCGAGATCTGCCCGTCGAAGCTGAGGATCGAGGCGGAGACGACCGGCTTGCGCAGCCGCACCGAGGCATCGTTCAGCAGGTACCTGGTCGGGAAATTGTCGGCGCCGTCGACGATCACGTCGTAGTCGCCGATGATCTCGATGACGTTCTCGGCGGTCATGCGGCCGCGGTGCTCGACGACGTCGACGTCGGGGTTCAGCCCTTCGATCGTCAGTCGTGCCGACTCGGTCTTCGGCATGCCGATCCGCTCTGTGCTGTGGATCACCTGGCGCTGCAGGTTGGAGGCGTCGACCACGTCGTCGTCGACGAGCCCCAGCGTGCCGATTCCCGCTGCCGCCAGGTAGAGCGCGGTCGGCGCGCCGAGCCCGCCGGCGCCGACCAGCAGCACCTTTGCGTTCAGCATCTTCAGCTGGCCGTCGACCCCGACCTCGGGGAGCAGGATGTGGCGCGAGTAGCGGTCGCGTTGCTCGGGAGTGAGGCCCGAAGCCGCGACCACCGGCAGGCCCTGCTCCTGCCAGGCAAGGATCCCGCCCGCCATCGAGGCGACGTCCTCGTAGCCCAGAGCCTCGAGCTGTTCGGCGGCCTTGTAGGAGCGGTTGCCGCTGCGGCAATAGAGGATCGTGCGCGCCGACTTGTCGGGGGCCGCCGCGGCGATCTCGTCGGCGAGCAGGCCCGGGGGGACGAGCTTGCCGCCCTCGAGGTGGGCCTCCTGGTACTCGTGCGGCTCACGTGTGTCGATCAGGACGACGTCGCCCCCCTCGATCTCCGCCGCCGCCTCAAACGGCTCGATCTCCTCGATCCGTGGTTTCGCCTGCGCGCTCGTAGCCATGCTTCTCCTAAATACCCGAAACCTGATCCGCTTTTACTTCAAAAAGTATAGCGAGAACTCCAAGGGCCCCGGATCACCGGCGGTCCCGCAGGACGCCAAGGCCCCCGGCGAGGGGGCCGGCCACCCGAATGCCCGAGGGAGCAGGCGACCCGAATGCCGTGGGGAACCGGGCTAGCCGAGGCTCGGCCGCATCTGGCGCAGCCGCCTCACCCGCTCCTCGATCGGCGGGTGGGTGGAGACCAGGTTGGAGAGCCCGCGGCCCGAGAACGGCCTGACTATGTAGAGCGGCTCGGCCGCCTGGTTGACTTCCATCGGCATCTCCTTGGCCCCCTGCTCGAGGCGCAGCAGCGCGCTGGCCAGGGACTCGGGGTTGCCGCAGATCTGCGCGCCGCCTGCGTCGGCCGCGTACTCGCGCTGGCGCGAGATCGCGAGCTGGATGATGCTCGCTGCGAGCGGAGCCAGCAGGACGAGGGCGATCGCCGCGATCGCCCCGAGCGGCGACTCGTCGTCGCCGCCGAACCACAGCAGCATGTAGGCGAGATAGGTGATCGCGGCGCCGATCGCCGAAGCGACCGACTGGATCAGGATGTCCCGGTGCTTTACGTGGGCAAGCTCGTGGGCGAGGACGCCGCGCAGCTCGTCCTCGGAGAGCAGCTTGGTGATCCCCTGGGTGACGGCGACGGCGGCGTGCTTGGGGTTGCGGCCGGTCGCGAAGGCGTTGGGCTGTTCCTGGGGGATCATGTAGAGGCGCGGCATCGGCAGGTCGGCGCGCGTCGTCAGTTCGCGCACGATCTGGTAGAGCCGCGGCGCTTCCGACTCCTCGATCGGCTTGGCTCGACTCATCGCCAGCGCCATCTTGTCGCTGAAGAAGTAGGAGCCGAGGTTGATCAGCAGGGCGATGCCGAGGAAGAGGGCAGCGGTGCTGGGGCCGCCGATCAGGGCGCCGATCACGACCAGCAGGCCCGAGAGCGAGGCCAACAGGATCGTCGTCCGCAGGGTGGCGCCGAAGGTGGACTGCTTGGTGGTG
>DASXAR010000034.1:0-24481 GCA_036406595.1 Solirubrobacterales bacterium
AGCGCCGGCGGCCGAAGCGGCGACCCTGGCGCTCCTGCGGTGGGACCGAGCGCAGGCGCGGTGCCCGCAGCGGCGCGAAGGCGTCGTTGGTGACCTCGCCCGACCAGGCAAGGTCCCAGAGCGCCGAGTGGAGCTCCTCCGCCGGGAACTCGAGGTCGGCGAGGAGGTCGAGCCAGAACGACGGCCCGGAGAGGAGGCGCTCGCGGATCGCGTCGTGCGGCTCGCCCTCGACCGGCTCGATCTTCGCGTTGGCGGGCGGCGGGCCCGCGAGCCTGACGTCCTCGCGGAAGTAGAGGGCGATGCGTCCGTCGTTGCGTCCCAGCGAACCGGCCCCGATCCAGACCAGCTCGCCGCTGGTGCAGAGCTCGTCGAGCCAGGTCGGCGAGTATGCGCCGAGCCGGCGCGGCAGCACATCGGTCTCCCAGACCTTCGGCGAGAGGGTGACTCCCTGCAACGGCACCAGCGCGTCGCGGAGCCGGTCCGGCCCGGCGCCGGCGGCTCGGTGCGCATCGACGTTCTGCCAGCTCGGCAGGAATCGCGCGAAGCGGTCGCGTGCGGCGGGCTCGACTTCGCGACGCAGATGAGCGAGGCTGGCGCGGCGGATGCGCCGCAGCACGTCGGCGTCGCACCACTCGCGCTCGCTCCCGGCCGGGAGAAGCTCGCCGCGCACCAGCGTCCCTTCGCTCTCCAGCTCGCGCAGCGCGGGCCCGGGATCGACGCCGTAGCGGGCAGCGAGCTGGGCGGTCGGGAAGGGGCCGTGGGTGCGAGCGTAGCGGCGCACCAGGGCGCGCATCGCGTCGGGATGGTCCTCGAGAAACACTTCCGGCAATCCCGGCGGGGGCGGCACGCCGAGCGCGTCGCGGTAGAGCCCGGCGTCCTCGGCGGCGATGTAGCGCTCCTCGCCGCCGATCCGGACCAGCGAGGCCCGGCGCTCGGCGACCAGCTTCTCGAGCATAGATGTGGCTGAATACCCCTCCCCCACCCGCTCCTCGCACTCCTCGGGGGTGAGATCGCCGAGATTGCGGAGGACCTGCTGGAGCGCGTCGCGGTCCCCGGCCCGCCCCGCCTCAGCACGGTGCTGGAGCTGCTCTTCGACCTCGGCCAACGCCGCGGGGTCGATCAGCTCGCGCAGCTCCTCCTGGCCGAGCAGCTCGCGCAGCAGGTCGCGGTCGAGGGCGAGCGCGGCGGCCCGGCGCTCCGCGTTCGGCGTGTCGCCCTCGTACATGTAGGTGGCGACGTAGTCGAAGAGCAGCGAGGAGGCGAAGGGGGACGCGGTCGGCGTCTCGACCTCGACCAGGTCGAGGCGACGCGAGTGCAGCTTGCGCAGCAGCTCGGCCAGAGAGGGCAGGTCGAGAACGTCCCGGAGGCACTCGCGATAGGTCTCGAGCACGACCGGGAAGCGGGAGAAGTCGCGCGCCACCTCGAGCAGGCTCTGCGACTTCAGGCGCTGCTGCCAGAGCGGAGTCCGCTTGCCGGGATAGGCGCGCGGGATGAGCAACGAGCGGGCGGCGTTCTCGCGGAAGTGCGACCCGAACAGCGCCGACCCCGAGAGCTCGGCCACGACCAGCTCCTCGAGTTCGTCCGGCTCGATCATCACGAGGTCTGCCGGGGGCGGGTCGTCGGCGTCGGGGAGGTGGACGACGATGCCGTCGTCGGACCAGATCGCGTCCGCCTCGAGGTCGCGCTCGCTGCGGATCTTCTGCGCCAGCGCCAGCCCCCAGGCTGCGTGCACGCGCCCGCCGTAGGGGGAGAGGACGCAGAGGCGCCAGTCGCCGATCTCGTCGCGGAAGCGCTCGACGACGATCGTCTCGTCGGAGGGGACGACGCGGGTCGCCGCCTGCTGCTCGCGAAGGTAGGCGACGAGGTTCGCGGCAGCGCGGCGGTCGAGGTCGTACTCGGTGGCCAGCTCCGCCGGCTCGCGTGAGACGGCCTCGCGGGCGAAGGCGCCGATCGCGCGGCCCAGCTCCGCCGGCCGGCCCACCCCGTCGCCCTTCCAGAACGGCACCGCGCCGGGCAGTCCCGGGGCGGGGGTGACGATGACGCGGTCGCGGGTGATGTCCTCGATCCGCCAGGTGGTCGCCCCGAGCAGGAAGGTCTGGCCCGGACGTGCCTCATAGACCATCTCCTCGTCGAGCTCGCCGACCCGGCGCCCGTCGGGGAGGTGGACGCCGTAGAGGCCGCGGTCCGGGATCGTGCCGGCGTTGGTGACGACCAGCTGCCGGGCCCCTTTGCGGCCGTGCATCGTGCCCTTCGTGCGGTCCCAGACGATTCGCGGCCGCAGCTCGGCGAAGCGGTCGGAGGGGTAGCGGCCGTCGAGCATGTCGAGCACGTTCTCGAGCTGCTCGCGCGAGAGGTCGTGGAAGGGCTCGGTCGCGGTGACGAGCCGCTCCACGTCGTCGATCTCCCACTCGTCGAGCGCCGCCATCGAGACGAGGTGCTGGGCCAGCACGTCGAGTGGGTTCTGGGGGATCACCGTCTCCTCGATCGCGCCCTCGCGCATCCGCCTCGCGACCACCGCGCACTCGAGCAGGTCGGCGCGGAACTTCGGGAAGATGCGCCCGCGCGAGACCTCGCCGAGCGAATGGCCGGCCCGGCCGACCCGCTGCAGCCCGCGGCTGACCGACTTCGGCGACTCGACCTGGATCACCAGGTCCACGGCCCCCATGTCGATCCCCAGCTCGAGCGACGACGTCGCCACGAGACACGGAAGCTGCCCGGACTTGAGCATCTCCTCGACCACCGTGCGCTCCTCGTGGGACAGCGACCCGTGGTGGGCCCTCGCGATCTCCTCCGGAGGTGCCTCGGGGGCCGCGCTTCCCGCCTGCTCGGTCGCGGGCAGCTCGGCGTCGGGTTCCTCGTTCGCCAGCTCATTGAGGCGCTTGGCGAGGCGCTCGGCGGCGCGGCGGGCGTTGACGAAGATGATCGTCGAGGTGTGCTCGCGGACGAGCCTCAGCAGCTCGGGATAGATCGCCGGCCAGATCGAGCGCTGGTGGACGAGCGGCTCGCCCTCCGGCGGCACCCCGTCCGCGCTGGGATAGCTCGGGGCACCCGGTTCCGACATGTCCTCGACCGGCACGACGATCTCCAGGTCGAGCTCCTTGGTTGCGCCGGCGTCGACGATCTCGCAGTCCCGCTGCGGGCCGACCAGGAAGCGCGCGACCCGCTCCAGGGGCCGCTGCGTCGCCGAGAGGCCGATCCTCTGGACCCGCTCGGCCTCGCTCAGCCTCTCGAGCCGCTCCAGGGTCAGCGCGAGGTGCGATCCGCGCTTGGTCTGGGCCACCGCGTGGATCTCGTCGACGATCACCGCCTCGACGCCACCGAGGATCTCGCGGGCGCCGGAGGAGAGGATCAGGTAGAGCGACTCAGGGGTCGTGATCAGGATGTCGGGAGGCGATTTGCGCATCGCCCGGCGGTCGGCCTGGCTCGTGTCGCCGGTGCGCAGCCCGACCGAGATATCGGCGCCGATCCCCTTCAGCGGGGCGCGAAGGTTCCGCTCGATGTCATAGGAGAGCGCCTTCAGCGGCGAGACATAGACGATCCGAACCCCGTCTCGCTGCCGATGGGCCTCCGAGTGGCCCATATCTTCACTTTCAGGCCCGTCGGCGGTGCAGGAGAGGCGATCTATGCCCCAGAGGAAGGCGGCAAGGGTCTTGCCCGAGCCGGTCGGAGCGCAGATCAGGGCGTTCTCGCCACGGGAGATGGCCTCCCAGCCACGGGCCTGGGCGGGTGTCGGCGCCTCGAATGAGGCCTCGAACCAGCGCCTTACCTCGGGGCTGAACGGCTCCAGCGGGTCGGATCGCGCGCCTCTTTTCGCGTCAGTGGACAACCCACCGATCTTACGCGCATGCGTCGGTCGCTTCCGCGACCCCACGGGTCACCATCCGGCCTCGGAGCGGCGCCCCCGGGCCGGTGGGCTAGCTGTGACCGCCGGCGAACTGCACGTAGGCGCGCCAGGCCGGCTTCGGGATGAAGCCGGAGCCGAACAGGCCGGACCCGTCGCAGAAGTTGCAGGTGCCGCCGTAGTCGTCGATCGAGAACCAGTAGACCCGCTGCACATGCCACTTGCGCTGCTTCTTGCTGAGCAATCTGAACGCCCCCCTCAGCTGCTTGGCCTGGCCGGAGCGGCCTTTCGCGAACGAGTTCCCGTGCGTCCTCGGCTGCGAGCTCCAACCGAGCTCGGTGATCCAGAGCCCCTTGCCGGCATCGTGGTTCGCCTTCAGCACCCGCCGCACTTCTTCGATGTAGCCGGTGAGGCGGGTGTACGTCGCCGTGTATGGATGGAGGGCGATCCCCTGGAACTTCCGCTTGATCCCCGGGGTCTGCCGGTACATCTTCGAGAGGAAGTCCCTGGCGAAGTAGGCGAGCGGCGGTCTGCGCTTGAACTGCGCCTGCTTGGGGCGAGAGAAGAGACCGCCGAGGATCAGCCTGGCGCCGGGGTCGGCGCTCTTCAGCGCGGTGCTGGAGAGCTTCACCAGCTTCCCGTATTCGGCCGGGTTCGGCCTGGCGACGAAGTACATGAAGTTCTCCTCGTTCCAGATCTGCCAGGTCCGGATCGGCCGCTTGGGGAGGCCCGGGTGTTCGAACCAGAAGCTGCCGTTCGGCCCGTAGCGAAGCACCGCCGCGCGAACGAAGTTCTTCCAGCCCGAGCGCTGCAACCCCGTCCTGACCGGGAGATTGAGAGGGCTCTGGTAGCGGTGGTCGACCCCGACCGCCCAGCTGGGAGCGCCGCTGAGGAAGGGCAGCACCTCGAGGCCGGCGCTGACGGATCGTTCGACCATCAGGTCCGTACCAGACCAGTCGATCGGCCCTCCCCTGACCGGCTGGACGGCGCTCCAGCCGATCGGGACCCGGATGCTGTCGACCCCGCCTTCCTTGAGCTCTCGCAGCTGTTCGATCGTCGGCGTCGCCTGCGGGACGACGCCCCAGAACCTGGCCGGCACAGCCAGTGCGGGTGAGGCACCGAGCGCCAGCGCGAGCACCGCGACCAGAGCTCCGGCCGCCAGAGCACGGACCCGCCGCAGCGGGCGCCTCTCACCATGCCGCCTCACGTTAGCCCGCCTTCGAAGAGGCGGGTGCGCCGGGAGTGGCGCCGCGCCTGCGGCGCTGGAGGATCGTGAAGGCGACAACCGAGATGCCGGCGAGAACCAGGATCCCGATCAGGATCGGAACGAGCGGAGAGCCACCTCCGTTGTCTTCGCCTTCGGTGGCTGCCGACAATGGCTCCTGGCCGATCCCCTGCGGCTTCGTGGCAGACCCACCGTTGGAGGCGCCGCCTGGGCTACCCTGCTGCTCGGTGCCGCCGACGCCGCCGGTCGGCGCCTTGGCGCCCGACTTAGAAGATGAATTGCCGGCCGAAGACCCCGCTCCTGAGGAGCCCGAGCCGCCACCACTGGCGCTCGGCGCGGTGCTGCCGCCGCCGGCGGTCGAGGACTTGGCAGGGGGTTCGAGGTGGCTCCGGGTGCTAGTCCCGCCACCGCCCCCGCCGGTCGCGGTGGGGGGAGCATCTTCGTACTGAACGCCTTCCGAGCTCGCATTCGCGAGCACGGGAAAGCAGGCCAATGCAAGCAGAGCCAGCACTGACAGAGACCAGACCCAGGCCCGGTTTCGGCAGAGGCGCGTCCCGTCCATCGCGCGCAAGGTTAGACCAAATGGCGGCGTTCCTTTCGCCCGTCGCCCTGATCGGGGGGCTGGCCGTGGCTGGCGGAGGCTTCGATGTGACGGACCGTCACATCGCCGGCCTTGCCGTTTGGCTTGTGGTGGTCGTTCTGCTGGTGTTCGGCGCGGCGTCCTCGGCAAAGCTTGGACGATCGTTCTATTGGGGCGCCGGCCTGATCGCAGCTCTCGCGCTTCTCTGTGCAATTTCATCTTTCTGGTCGGGCTCAGTCGAGTTGAGCGTCATCGAGGCGGACCGGGTTCTGGTCTACCTCGGAATGTTTGTTGCCGCTTTCCTAGTGGCTCAAACCGACGCGAGGCGCCAACGTTTCGCTGAAGGCCTCGCCGTAACCCTTGCATTCATCGCCCTGCTGGGCCTGGGAAGCCGCCTCCTGCCCCACGTCTTGCATCTCGAATCGCTCGGCGGCGGCCCCCGTCTGCGCTACCCGCTCGGCTACTCGAACGCGGACGGCGAGATGTTCGGGATCGGCGTCGCGATGCTTCTCTGGGCAAGCAGGCGCGCGCTGATGTCCTGGCTGCGCTGGGCCGCGGTGGCGCTGATGCCCGCCCTCCTGCTCGCCCTCTATTTCACCTACTCGCGCGGGGGCCTGCTGGCGCTCGTCATCGCCGCCGGGGCGACGATCGCCCTCTCACGCGACCGCCTCTGGATGCTGGCGACCCTCGCAATCGGCGCGCTCGGCGCCGTGCCCGCGGTGCTGGCGGTCCAGGACCGCCGCGGCATCGCCGAAAACCTTGCCGAAGGCGCGACCGTCGACCAGGGGGTGACCGTCCTGCTGGTCCTGCTCGCCGGGATCGCCCTGGCGCTGCTTCTCTTCGTCGCCCTGCGCTGGGCCGAGAGCAGCGGCGGCAGCCTGACCGGACGGGCGGTCGAGGCCTCGCGCAACCCGACGGTGCTGAAGGTCATCGCGGCCGCCGCGGCGGTGCTCGCCCTCGCCGCCGCGATCGCCGTCGGCGGCCGCGCCTGGGATCAGTTCTCCAGCTCGGACATCCAGTTCCCCAACCGGGCCGAGTCCCACTTCTCCGACCTGAGCAGCGCCGGCCGCAAGGAATTCTGGCGGGTCGCGCTCGACACCTTCCGCGAAGAGCCGGTCCACGGCATCGGCGCCGGCACCTACCAGTTCGCCTGGGAGCACCACCGCTCGATCGAACAACCCGTGCACGACGCCCACTCGCTCTATCTCGAGAGCTTCGCCGAGCTGGGGGTAATCGGGGGCGCGCTGGTCCTGGCGCTCGTCGGGCTGCTGCTCTGGGCAGGGTTCGCGGCCTGGCGCGCGGCCCCCGAGCCACAACGCGATCTTCACGCGGTCCTCCTTGCCGCGATGACCGCCTTCGCCGTCGGCGCCGCGATCGACTGGTTCTGGGAGCTGGCCGCGGTCGGCGGCGTCTTCTTCCTCTGCGCGGGAGCGCTGGTCGCGGCCCGGTGCGCTCAGCTCGATCGGCCACAGCCCGGGCGCAGGTTCGAGGACCGCCGCTGGGGGTTCGCGGCGGCCGGCCTCGCGGTCGCCTGGATCTCGGCGATCGCTCTGATCGGCCCGCTGCTGGTCGAACACGAACTGAACGCGAGCCGCAGCTCCGCCGCGGATGGAGACCTGGCGGAGGCGGTGGACCACGCCGATCGCGCCCGCTCGATCGAGCCGTGGGCGGCCTCGCCGTACGTCCAGCTCGGCCTGCTCGCCGAACTCGAGGGCGACTATCCCGGGGCGATCTCCCGCTTCGGCGAAGCGATCGACCGCGAGGACCAGAACTGGCAGTGGTTCTACCTCCGCTCCAAGGCGGAGCAGGGGGCGGGAGACGAAGCGGCGGCGCGGAGCGACCTCGAACGGGCCCGGGAACTCAACCCGCTGGCGAAGTGCCTGCGGACCGAGGCAGGTTGCGGGTGAGCCGGTGATGACCCGAAACGCCCATGACACCGCGGCCCGCGAGACCGGTGAGAAAAGCGCCGCCCCGGCGCCAAGGCATGAGGCTCCGAGCGGCGCCGCCAGCCGCCTCGGCCTGACCGGGCCGAGCGGCCTGCGCAGGCGCGGCGCCCTGCTGCGCCGGCTGCTCGCTGCGGGGGATTGGGCCGCGCTGATCGCGGCGCTCTGCGTCGCCACGGCGGCGACGGCTTCCACCGATGTCGCGACGCTCTTCTGGGCGACCCTGCTGAGCCCCGTCTGGCTGATGGTGGTCAAGGTCCATGGCCTCTACGACAACGACCACCGCCGCATCCGCCACAGCACCCTCGACGAGCTGCCGGCGCTGATCTCGGTGAGCGCGCTGGGCACCCTCGCGCTCGACGGGCTGCTCGCGCTGACGCCAGTCGGGCCGCTATCGGCGGAAAGCGCTCTGATCGTCGGCTTCGGCTTCCTGGTCGCGAGCTTCTTCGTCCGCGGCGTCCTTCGCTTCCTCTGGCACCAGCTGACCGGCACCTCGGTCGGGCTGATGATCGGCCCCGCGGCAGCCGCGGACATGGTCGCGCGGCGCCTCTCGACCCACCCGGAGGCACGCCTGCACCTGGTCGGATACCTGGCCCCGGCCGGCGAGTCCCCCGCCGCCGAGCTGCCGCGGCTCGGATCGCCTGCGGACATCTCGAAGGTCGCCCGGGAGCACGACGTCGAGCGCGTCGTCGTCACCGAGCGCGAGATGAGCGAGCAGGCGGCAGAGAAGCTGATCGAGGAGTGCAAGGCGGCGGGGCTCGGACTGACCTTCCTGCCGCAGCACTTCGGCCTGCTCGGGCCCGGGATCGAGCTCAACCGGCTCGCCGAGCTCCCGGTGCTGGACTTCCGCTTCTCCGACCCTCCCCGCTCGACGATGGCGATGAAGCGCCTGATCGACGTGCTCGTCAGCGGCATCCTGATCGCCGTGCTCTCGCCGCTGATGCTGACCATCGCGGTCGCGATCCTGCTCGACACCGGGCCGCCGGTCTTCTTCCGCCAGCGCCGGGCCGGGCGCGACGGCGAGCCGTTCACGATGCTCAAGTACCGGACGATGGTCGTCGACGCCGAGGAGCGGCTGCGGGAGCTGGTCGACCTGAAGAAGCTCGACGAGCCCGCCTTCAAGATCCCAGACGACCCGCGGGTGACGAGGGTGGGGCGCTTCCTGCGAAGAACCAGCCTCGACGAGCTGCCGCAGCTGATCAACGTGCTGCGCGGTGACATGTCGCTGGTCGGCCCGCGACCCGAGGAGGAGGCCGTGGTCGCTCTCTACGACGAGCGCCAAAGGGTGAGGCTGGCGGTCAAGCCGGGCCTGACGGGCCCGATGCAGGTCTACGGCCGCGGCGACCTCACCTTCGAGGAGCGGCTCGCAATGGAGCGCGACTACCTCGACAACCTCTCCGTCGCCGGGGACCTCGCGATCCTGCTGCGCACTCCGCGGGCGATCTTCCGCGGCGAGGGCGCCTACTGAGCCGGGTGATGGAGAGCTCTCCGGACCTCGAGGTCATCATCGTCAGCCACGGCGCCGAACCGCTTCTGCGGCGCTGCCTGCGGTCGCTGGCCGAGAATCCCGCCGCCGTCCCGATGGGGGTGACCGTCGTCGACAGCGGCAGCCCCGACTCGACCCCCGACATGGTCGAGCGAGAGTTTCCCGCGGTGCGGCTGATCCGGCGGGCCAACATCGGCTTCGCCGCGGCCAACAACCTCGTCCTCGCCGAAAGCGAGGCGGACTCGGTGCTGCTGCTCAACCCCGACACGGAGGTCTACGCGGGAACGCTCGACACCGTCCTCTCGCGGCTGCACTCCGAGCCGCGGATCGGCATGGTCGGCTGCAAGCTCCTCACCGAGACGGGCGAGCTCGACCATGCCTGCAAGCGCTCGTTCCCGACGCCGCTCGGCGCCCTCGGCCACTTCACAGGCGTCGGGCGCCGGGCGGGCGCCTCGGCGACGCTCAGCCAATACCGGGCGACCCACCTCGGCGACGATGAGCCCGGAGAGGTCGACGCGGTCAACGGCGCCTTCATGCTCTGCCGCTCGGCGGCGGTCCGCGAGGTGGGGCTGCTCGACGAGGGCTACTGGCTCTACATGGAGGACCTCGACTGGTGCCGGCGCTTCTGGGAGGCGGAATGGAGCGTGTTCTACGAGCCCGCGGCGGTCGCCCTCCACGTCAAGGGAGGCTCCAGCGGAGGACGTCGCTCGCCGCGCCGCGACATCGCCTTCCACCGCGGCATGGGCCGCTTTTACCGTCGCTTCGAGGCGGGCCGGCGCAACCCGCTGGTCAACGCCGCGGTCTACGCGGGAATCGGCGCCAAGCTCGGCCTCAGCCTGGCGATCACGGCACTCGGGCGAGGTAGGCGTCCTGTGACATGACGAGCTCCGGGCTGCCGAGCTCGAAACGCCTCACCTCGGCGAAATCGGCGAGCAGGTCGTCGCGGACGAAGCTCTCGGGGTGGTAGGCCGTGCAGAGGTTGCGGCCGGCCATCCGCGGCCGCTCGACGATCAGCTCCCCCCGAGCGAAGCGCTCCGATTGCTCAGGGCTGAGTCGGTGGCGCACCATTTCACCGAGGACGCTGATCACGAGCAGGCCGCCGGGCCGCAGCAGGCGCCGGAACTCATTAACCCATCCCTCCTGCAGCGGCCGGTCAAGGTGGCTCAGCACCGAGAGCGCGTAGATCAGGTCGAAGCTCTGCGACTCGTACGGCGTCGGCGGCGCAACGTCGTTCTTAGCGACGCGCATGAAGGGCAGGTTCGCCTCGCACCAGCCGGTCAGGTCACCGTTGTAGTCGCAGCCGCTGAGCTCCGGGCCATCGACCCCCGTCCAGTAGCGGGCGACGCGTCCGCAGCCGCAACCGAAGTCGAGCACCGAGCCCAGCTGCTCAGCCGGGGTACCCGCGTCCGCCACCGCCGCGCGGATCGAGGAGAACATCTGGGCGCCGACCTGAAGGTAATGCTCGGCACCCGCGCTGCGGCCGTCGACCAGGAGCCGCAGCCGCGGCGGCGGCAGGGGAAGCCCGTCCGGGCCGATCTCCGGGCCGCGGCCGGCGCGCAGCGAGAGCCAGCCCTCCCGCATCCTTGCCACGGGGCCGAGCAGCCCGGCTCGCTCGAGGCCGGTCGCGATCCTGCTGCGGGTCTGCTCTCTCATGCTCAAGGGAAGGGGGTCGGCGCGGGATCGTAACTTGAGAAACCCCTAACTGCTGCCAGCGCGACAAATCGAGTTGGCGACGGTTTCCGTTAGTGCCGCATTGAAGGACGCTTCCGAAAGGCAGGGGATGATGATCACCGTTTCACGTCCATCGGCGACCGTTCGAATCTTGGTCGGCGGCAACGCATTGGTGGCCGTGACGCTTATCTCACTGCTCGCGGCGGCGCCCACCAGCGCGAAGGCGGGGCCGGGCACTCTGGACCGAAGTTTCGGCGTGGATGGTCGGGCAATGCGGGCGATCCCGCAAGCGTCGGAAGGGCACGTCCGATTCGCGCTTGCGCCCGGCGGCAAGGTGATCATCCAGGCGGGGGGAATCGTGCTCCGCTACCGGCAGGACGGCAAGCTGGACCGTGGCTTCGCTGATCGGGGGCAGATGCGCATCGAGGCCCTCCCGGGAACGGAGTTCTCGCCAGCGGGCATCGCGGTCGACTCACAGGGGCGTGTGCTCCTCGCCGGGACGTCCACCCCGTCGCCACGGCGACCGATGTGGTGCGGAACCCCTTCTCTTGGAGGCGGGACCATTCCGCCGTCGTCGGCGACCGTCTTTCGCTTCACCCCAAGCGGTCAGCGAGACCAGAGCTTCGGAGAGCATGGCGCGGTATCGACTGACCTCGGCCTTCCCCCGCCGACCGCCGGCCCCGCCCTGCGATGCGAAGCGCCCGTCGTGCGGGCGACCGGCATCGCGGTCGACGACGAGGACCGACCTGTCTTCACCGGGCAGGGGGCCGTCGAAATCAATACGTGCAAGGCAGGAGCTTCCTGGTCGACCTACGACCGCACCTTTGTCGCCCGGCTCACCGGGGACGGCGGGCTTGACCCCACCTTTCACGAGACGGGAGCGCGGGTCGACGACAGCCCGAACTCGGCATACGCGCCGGCTATCGACGCCTCCGGCCACATCCTCTACCTCGGAGTCTCCGCCGCTGCGTGCGAATTCGCTTCCTCCGGTTACATCCTCGGGCTGGGCCGCCTCAACGCCCGGGGCCAGGCCAGCCCCGCCGCCTGGCCGAACGGATGGAAGGGGCTCGGTCACATCCAGTACGGGGCCGAGGGCTTCTGGTTCCGCGAAACGATGGCGGTCGATCGCCTCGGGCGGATCGCTCTCCTCCAGGAGCGGTACGAACCGCATGCCCTCCGCGTCGTGCGGCTACGGCCGAACGGACAGCGCGATCCGCGGTTCGGGCGTCGCGGAGCCGCGACGCTGCCCCTCGGTCCCAATACGGAATTCGAGACGATCGGCGTCGACCGTCGCGGACGGATCCTGGTGGCCGGATCGCGCACGACGAGGCCGTGCAACGGCTGCGACGAGATTCCAGGAAAGGGGCCGATCTCGATCTTCGCCACGCTTCGAATGCGCTCCGACGGTGGAGGGAACCGACGCTTCGGACATCGCGGCATCGCGCTCACCGGTTTCGGCAGTGATGCCAAAGCATCCGCCGAACAGGTCCTCGTCGATCGCCGCGGTCGCATCCTCGTGGGAGGCACGGTGACGAGCGGGCATTTTGCAAGCGGGATCGGCTTCGGCCTGATCCGCTACCTCGGGGGCAGCCGCCGACGCACCCCTTAGAAGGGAAGGGTCTCGGCGAGATCGGCGAGGGGCGGGGCCGAGCGATCGCGGTCGGAGAGAAGGGGCTCGGGCACCGGCCACTCGACGCCGATCTCGGGGTCGTCCCAGGCGACGCCCGACTCGGTCGCCGGGTCATAGAGGCTCGACAGCTGGTAGCTGACGTCGGCGACCTCGCTCAGCACGGCGAAGCCGTGCGCGAAGCCGACCGGCACGAACAGCTGCCGGTGCGCCTCATCGTCGAGCACGTGCCCCTCCCAGGCGCCGAAGGTCGGCGACCCCCGCCGCAGGTCGACGGCGACGTCGAATATTGCGCCGCGGGCGCAGCGGACGAGCTTCGCCTGCCCGGGGTCGGTCTGGAAGTGGAGGCCGCGCAGGGTCCTCTCGACCGAGCGGGAGTGGTTGTGCTGGACGAACTCGACGTCCACGCCGCACTCCGCCCAGGCATCGAGGCGAAAGGTCTCGACCATGAAGCCGCGCGCGTCCCCATGCACCTCCGGCTCGATCAGTGCCACCCCGTCGAGCCGGGTCTCAAGCCTCCTCGGCATCAGCCCAACGCCCTGCCGTACTGCTTCTCGTAGTACGCCCGGTACTCGCCGGACCGGATCGGCGCCCACCAATCCTCGTTATCGCGGTACCAGCCGACGGTGCGCTCGAGCCCCTCCTCGAAGCGGATCTGCGCCTCCCACCCGAGCTCGTCGCGGATCTTCTCGCTGCCCAGCGAGTAGCGGCGATCGTGGCCGGGGCGGTCGGTGACGTGCTCGATCAGCGACTCGTCGGCGCCGGTCAGCTCGATCACGCGGCGCACCACCTCGATGTTCTCGCACTCGTCGGGGCCGCCGACGTTGTAGGCCTCGCCGGGGCGGCCCCGCAGAAGCACCACGTGGATCCCGCGGCAGAAATCGTCGACGTAGAGCCAGTTGCGGACCTGCCGGCCGTCCCCGTACACGGGCAGCGAGTCGCCGTGCAGGGCGTTGAGGACCATCAGGGGGATCAGCTTCTCCGGGTACTGGCGGGGCCCGTAGTTGTTGGAGCCGCGGCAGATCACCGCCTCCAGCCCATGGGTGTGAAAGTGGGCGGAGACGAGCAGGTCGCCGGCGGCCTTCGTCGCCGAATAGGGCGAGGAGGGGTCGAGCGGCGAGGACTCGGTGAACGAGCCCGACTCGATCGAGCCGTAGACCTCGTCGGTCGAGACCTGAAGGTAGCGCTCGACGCCGAGCTCACGCGCCGCGTCGAGCAGCACTCCGGTGCCGACGACGTGCGTCCGGGAAAAGGCATCCTGGTCGGAGATCGAGCGATCGACGTGGGACTCCGCGGCGAAGTTGACCACCGCGTCGCAGCCCTCCATCGCGGCGCGTACCGAGGCCGGGTCCTCGATCGCGCCGACGACGAGGTCGGTGCCCTCTGGCAGGTTCTCGCGGCGCCCCGCGTAGGTCAGCTTGTCGAGCACCCTGATCTCGTGCTCGGCCCCGGCCAGGCGCACATAGCTCGACCCGATGAAGCCGGCGGCGCCGGTGACCAGGATCTTCACGCGGCCTCCTGTCCCGCGGAGCGCTGCGCGAGGTAGCCGGCCAGGCCGTCCTGCCAGGGCGGCAGCACGATCGCGTGCTCGCGCTGGCTTTGCAGAGCCGAGAACGGCGGCCGCGCGGCGGGGCGCCCGAGCATCTCGGTCGTCGAGGAGAGGACGTTGCACTCGATCTTCGCCTGTTCGAAGATCTCACGCGCGAACTCGTACCAGGAGCACGCGCCGCCGGCCGCCATGTGATGTATGCCGAACTCGACCCCCTCGATCAGGCGGACGATCCCGTAGGCCAGGTGCCAGGTGTAGGTGGGCGAGGAAACCTGGTCGCGAACGACCAGCACCTCGCCGTGGTCGGCCGCGAGCCGCAGCATCGTCTCGACGAAGTTCGAGCCACCGATTCCGAACAGGCCCGAGGAGCGGACGATGAAGTGGCGCTTGTTGGCGGCGGCGGTCGCCTCCTCTCCAGCCAGCTTGCTGCGTCCGTAGGCGGAGAGCGGCGCCGTCTGATCGGTCTCGACGTACGGCGAGCCCTTCGCGCCATCGAAGACGTAGTCGGTGGAGACATAGAGCACCGCGGCGCCCACGCTCGCGGCGGCGGCGGCGACGTTGCCCGCGCCGCCCCCGTTCACCGCCAGCGCGCTCTCCTCGTCGGACTCGGCGCCGTCCACATCGGTCCAGGCGGCGCAGTTGATCACCACGCCCGGGCGCTCGGCCTCGATCTTCGCGGCCACCCCCTCGCCGTCGGTGACGTCGAGCTCGGTGCGCCCGAAGCCGATGACCTCGTGGCCGGCGTTCCCCGCGGCGAGCATCATGTCGCGGCCGAGCATCCCGGCGGCGCCCGCAATCAGCAGCTTCATCCGCTGGTCCTCTCGAGTTCGCGGCTCTGCATGACCCGAGACAGTAGTGGCTCCCGCGCCGCTCAAGCCACGAAGGACCAGAGCGTGAACTGTGCGGCGAGGACCGCCATTCCGGCAGCGAAGACCGCGACGACGGTAGTCGTCGCGCCGCGTCGCTCGCAGTGGATCGCCAGCCAGAGGAAAAGCGGAAACAGAACCGCGACGAAGCGCATCGAGGAGTAGAAGGGAAAGGAGGGATGTTCGGCCATGAAAATCGGCACGAGCGAGACAAGAACCCAAACCCCGTAGGCCGGCGGCAGCACTCTGAGCGCGCCGATCCCCCCGACCACCGCAAAGGCGACAAAGGCGAGCTGTCCGATGTTCAGATAGTCGTAGGTGCCTCGGTAGGTGCCGTGACCGACGTGCCAGATCGCCTTCCCGGCCTCACGTACCCCTGCCCACATCCCCGTCAACGGATCGACTGTGTGGCGACCGAAAAGTGACTGCGCATGGCTCCATGCCAACGCGTCGCCCACCGCGTAGTGCAGGTACACGCAGTATGCGAGGAACCCCAATGGCGCCAGCGACAGCCAGGCGAGATTCCGGCGGATGGGATATCGGGGCAGGAGGCCGCCGGCGGTCGCAGGCTCGCGGTCGGCCCGAGGCCCGTACAGGTAGAGCAGGGCGACCGGGACGATCAGCAGCAGACCCGGAGCGCGAGTTGCGGACGCCAGCGCGAGGACCGCTCCGGCAATCGCCCAGCGGCCCGTCCGGGCGGCAAGAAAGGCGGCGACGGCCAACAGCAGGAAGAGCGACTCGCTGTACGGGATGCCGAAGAAGAACGAGGTCGGAAAGAAGCAGAGCAGGAGGAGCGTGGGCCTCGCGTAGCGCTCGCCGATTTCGATCGTGGTGAGCCGGTGGAGAAGCACGAGCGCCGCGAAGAAGCAGGCCAGCGAGACCGCGTAGGCGACGATGAGGAGAAGCCCTGGGCTGGCTGCGAATCCGCTCAGGACTCGAACGATCCCGGGATAGAGCGGAAAGAAGGCCGGCCGCATCGCAGGGTCCGTGAGGCCCGAATGCCCTCCGACGTAGCCGTCGTAGGCGATCGAGAGGTAGTGCAGGCTGTCCCACTTGGCCAGCGGGGAAAAGATCAGATCGAGGAGGTTCTCCCCCGGCCAGCCGGTGAAGGGGTGCTCCAGGCTGGTCACAACGTCCGGTGCCGCGGTCGGCAGCCCGGCGACAGTGACCCAGGCAGCGACCCCGAACACCACGAACCGGCTGGGCAAAAACGCCCCCCAAGCCCCGCGTATGTTCGCCTCCCAGTCGCCTAGACGAGTTCGATCTCGCACCGGTCCCCGATCAGCAGGCGCAGCGTCTTGGGGACTCCGTCACTGCGCCTCAGCTTCACGTCGCGGCCAAGCAGGCTGGCCTCCATGCGCGCTCCGAGGTCTTCGACGACGGAGCCCGCAAGGACGATCGAGTGCTCGATCTCCGAGCGGCAGATCCTCACGTCCTCGCCGATCGATGTGTAGGGGCCGACATATGCCTCCTCGATCCTCGCGCCGGCGCCGATCACCGCCGGGCCGCGCACCACGGAGCCGACCAGCGACGCCCCCTTCTCGAGGACGACCCGGCCCTCGACGCGCGAGCGCTCGTCGATCTCTCCCTCGAGCCTGGTCTCGACCTCCTCGAGGACGAGGCGGTTCGCCTCCAGCATGTCGGCGAGCTGGCCGGTGTCCTTCCACCAGCCGCTGACGACCTCGGACTGGACTCGGTGGCCGTCCTCGATCAGGGTCTGGATCGCCTCGGTGATCTCCAGCTCGCCGCGCCAGGACGGCTCGAGGGTGCGGGCGGCGTCGAAGATCGAGGGCCCGAACAGGTAAACCCCGACCAGCGCGAGGTTTGACGGCGGCTCCTTGGGCTTCTCGACCAGCCGCACGACCTTCTCCCCCTCCAGCTCGGCGACCCCGTAGGAGCTGGGGTCCTCGACCGGGGTGAGCAGGATCAGGGCGTCGGGCTCGGAGTCGCGGAAGGCGCCGACCAAGCCCTGGAGGCCGTCTGCGAGCAGATTGTCGCCCAGATACATCACGAACGGCGAGCCGCCGATGTAGTCCTCGGCGGTCAGCACGGCGTGGGCCAGGCCCTTCGGCTCGTCCTGAGGGATGTAGGTGATCTCCGCCCCGAAATCCGAGCCGTCGCCCACGGCCCGGCGAATCTCCTCGCCCGTCTCGGGGGCGATGATGATCCCGATCTCGGTCACTCCCGCATCGACCAGGGCCTCGATCCCGTAGAAGAGGACGGGCTTGTTCGCGACCGGCACCAGCTGCTTCGCGGAGGTGTGCGTGATCGGACGCAGTCGGGTACCGGCCCCGCCTGAGAGGATCAATCCCTTCAAGGTCTCCATCGCGACCCTGCAACCCTAAGTCAGTTGATTCCACGACGCCCTCCCCGTGCCTAGGATAGGCGCCCGCATGACCACCGATACACGCTCGAAAGACGAGGAGCTGGCCGAGCTCCGCGAGGAGGTTTCCGGCCTCCGGCGCAGACTGGAGGACCAGCGCGAGGAGCTGAACCGCGAGCTGATTCGCAAGGAGTACCGGATCGGCGAGCTGGAAGAGGCGGTGGTCGAGAAAGGAAAAGTCTTCGAATCGACCCTGAGCTGGCGGATCACGAAGCCGATCCGAATGGTCAGAGAGCTCCTCTCGAGGCTGCGGCGACGCTGACGTGCGCCCACTCGACCTCCGCACCCTTCGCTCGATCCTCCCCCCCCGGATGGTGGGGGCGCTGCGACGCCTGCGGGAGCTGGGGCGGCGCGCGCGGCGGCTGCGGTTCTCGGGCCCGCGCGCCCGCCGGCGGGCGGCGCTGCAGGAATTGCAGGCGCTCCCCGAGCGGCCGCTGATCTCCCTCGTGATGCCGACCTACAGGTCGAACCTGAAGTACCTGCGCGAGGCGATCGACTCGGTCCGCGGCCAGCTCTATCCGGACTGGGAGCTGTGCATCGCCGACGATGGCTCGGGGCGGCCGGAGCTCGAGAGCGCGTTGGCCGCCTACGCGCGCACGGACCAGCGGATCAGGTTCAGGGCCGTGCCCGAGAACCGGGGCATCTCGGCCGCCACCAACGAGGCGATGTCGATGTGCCGCGGCGAGTTCGTCGGCTTCATCGACCACGACGACACCCTCACCCCCGACGCGCTGCTGCGGTTCGCGCAGGTGCTCACGGCCGATCCCGAGATCGACGTCGTCTACAGCGACCAGGACAAGCTGACCCTGCACGGGATCCGCGCCGACCCGTTCCTGAAGCCGGACTGGTCCCCGGTCTATGCGCTCGGGGCGATGTACATCGGGCACCTGCTGGTGGTGCGCCGTTCGGTCGCCGAGGCGGCAGGGGGCTTCGACTCGGCGTTCGACACGATCCAGGACTTCGAGTTCATGATGCGCGTCTCCGAGCAGACGGACCGCATTCACCACATCCCGCAGATCCTCTACCACTGGCGCGCGATCCCGGGCAGCATCGCCGCCGGGACCGATCAGAAGTCGGGGGTGGAGGAGCTGCAGGCGCGGGCGGTCAGCGAGCATCTGGCGCGGATCGGCGTCGAGGCCAGGGCGGTCCCGCACGAGCGGATCCCTCACCGGGCAGTCCTCGCGCCTCTCAACGGCAACGCCACCGCCCCCCGGGGACGGGTGAGCGTGGTGATCGACGCGACCCGCAATCGCAGCGGCGTGCGCCGCACGGTGGAGTCGATCCTCCGCCGAACCTCCCATCCCGACTACGAGGTGATACTCGCCGGCGCCGACCAGAGCCTCGACACCGAGGACGCAAGGGTCAGGGTCGTCCCTGACGAGGGAGCGCGGCTCGGGCGGGCGCGAGCGCACAACGTCGGGGCAGCGGCCGCGGAGGGCGTCTTCCTGCTCTTTGCCGGGCCCGACCTCGAGCCTGTCGACGCCGACTGGCTCGAGCTGCTCGTCCTTCATGCGGCGGTGCCCGGCGTCGCTGCCGTCGGACCGATGATCGCCCGGCCCGGCGGGCGGGTCGCGCAGGCCGGCGTCGCGATCGGCCTGAAGGAGCCCGCGATGCCGATGCTGGCGGGGCTCTCCGCCGACGGTGACGGCTACTACGGAGCCCTGCCATGCTCCCGCGAGGTCTCTGCCCTGAGCGGCGAATGCATGCTGGTGCGCAGGGCTGACTTCGAGGAGGCGGGGGGCTTCAACGAGATGTACAGCCGCGAATACGAGGACTTCGACCTCTGCCGAAGGCTGGCTCGCCGCGGGCGAAAGGCGGTCTACGCTGCGCGGCCCACCGTCGTCACCCACCGCACCGAGGCGGACATCCGGGCGAGCATCGACATCGTCGACCGCGCCCTCTTCGTCGACTGCTGGTACGACGAGCTGAAGGCCGGGGATCCCTTCTTCAACCCTGGTTTCGCCAGCCAGAGGGCCGACTACGTGCCGGCCGGATGGCGCGAGAAGGTCTATCGGGCCGCTGCTCCGCTGGGCATCCGATGAGGGCCTTCTTCGTCTATTTCGGCCCCCTGGACGTAAACAGCGCGATCCAGGCGTTCCACTTCGGCAACGAGCTGACCGATCAGGGATGGGAGGTGGTGCTTGCCGGGCTGGGAGACACGCGGCGCATGGCCGCGGTCGGCGAGGCTCGCTTCACCGTCATCTCGCACGACGAGATCGGGTCGACCGCCGGACGGCTGCCGCGCGGCGACGGCGAGACGATCGTGATCGCCTGGACCCCGCGGGAGCGGGTTCGCAGGCTGGTCGAGCCGCTGGCCGCGCGGCTCGACGCGCCCTACGTCGTTCACCTGGAGGACAACGAGCGCTTCCTGCTCGAATCGACCCTCCACATGTCGCTGCAGGAGCTGCAGCGGCTGCCGATGCGCGAGCAGGACCACATCACCCCGATCGACGTGATCCATCCGAGCCGCCACCTCGACCTGCTGCGCGGCGCAGCCGCGGTCACCGTCATCACCGAGGAGCTGAACGAGTTCAACGTGGCGGGCCGGCCCCACCACGTGGCGCGGCCGGGAATCGATTCCGAGCGGTTCGAGCCCGACCTCGAGCCACCCGTCAGCCGCCGCCAGCTCGGCCTCGGGGTAGACGATTTCGTCCTCGTCTACCACGGGACCGTCCACTACGCCAACCAGCACGAGATGCTCAGCCTCTACCTGGCCGTGCAACTGCTCCGCAGGCAGGGGAGGCGGGTGCGGCTGGTGAGGATCGGCCACACCGAGTTCGGCGGGGTCGACCCACTCGCCTTCCGGGCGATGGGCGAGGGAGTGATCGAGCTGGGACCGGTGCCGTGGCGCGACATGCCCGCGTACCTCGCCCTGGCGGATGCCTACGTGCAGCCCGGGGCGCCCGACGACTTCAACCGCTACCGCCTGCCGTCGAAGCTGCCCGAGTTCCTCGCGATGGGCCGCCCGGTTATCTTGCCCCACTGCAACATCGGCCACGACCTCGAGCACGGCGAGAACGCCCTGCTGCTCGAGGAGGGAAACGCGATTGACATCGTCGGACGAGTCGAGGAACTGATGGCGGACCCACAGCTCGCCGAGCGGCTCGGCCGCGGTGCCCGCGCCTTCGCGCTCGAGCAGCTGAGCTGGCCGGCAAACGCGACCGCGCTCGCCGACTTCTACAGGGCCACGATGGCGACTCCGGTCGCGGACCAGCTGGCATGAGCGCGAAGCGCGAGGTGGTGCCTTGAGCGTCGTCGGCCAGGCACGCCGGGTGCGGGCGCAGGTGGCCGGCTCGCCGACCCTGCGCAAGGCGGCGGGCAAGCTGCTGACTCGGATGCCGGTCGGGGGGGCCCGCGGCAACGCCTCCGCCTGGACCCTTCCGGCCGGGTCGCTGGAGCCGCTCGCGGAACGCTACGCGGACTTCGAGCTGTCGCCGATCTCCTACGGGACGGCGCGCGACCTGAGCGACAGCATCGACCACCTCCCGGGCCTGGCCGGGGCGAACATGGACATGAAGGACATGCAGCGCTGCTGGACGGTCAAGGCGATCCTCGGCAACGTCCCCCGCGGCACCCGCCTGGTCGAGATCGGCGCCGGCGAGCCCCTGGTCGCGGGGGTCCTCTCGCGGCTCGGCTACGACGTGACCGTGGTCGACCCCTACATGGGCAGCGGCAACGGGCCGCGCGAGTACGAGACGTTCAGGTCCGCCTACCCGGACGTCCACTTCATCCGCGAGGAGTTCCCACCGGCCGACGCGATCGAGGCGGGGGTCGGCGCCGTCTACTCGATCTCGGTGCTCGAGCACGTCCCGCTCGAGCAGATCGACGGCGTGATCGGCGCGGCGCGTGAGCTGCTCGCCCCTGGGGGCGGCGCCTCGATCCACGCCGTCGACCATGTCGTCGCCGGCTGGGGCGCGGACGCCCACCGCGAGAAACTGGAGCGGATCGTGGCGGCGATGGGGCTATCGAACGACGAGCTGGATCACGCCATCGCGAGGCTCGAAGGGGACCCGGAGGCCTACTTCGTCTCCGCCGAGGTCCACAACCGCTGGCGCGGCGACATTCCCTACGACGACTATCCGATGCGGCGGATCGGCTCGGTCAACCTCTTCGCCTCGACCTGAGACGCGGTGCGGCGATGCGACTTGCGCGCCTGTGGCCGCGGAGACGGCGGCGGCTCGTGGCGCTGCTGGCGTTCCGCGACGAGATGCGGTTCCTGCCGGGTCTGTTCGAGAACCTGAGCGGCCAGGTCGACGGGGTGATCGCGCTCGACGACCAGTCGAGCGACGGGTCGAGGGCGTTCGTCGAAGCCCAGCCCCTGCTGCTCGAGCTGCTGGTCGTGCCGAGCGGCGCCCAGGGCGAGCTCGAGGACGGCAGGAACCATCGCGCGCTGATCGAGACGGCATGGCGCCACGACGCCGACTGGCTGCTCGGAATCGACGCCGACGAGCGGGTCGAGCGGGACTTCAGGCGGCGCGCCGAGGCCGAGATCGATCGCGCCGAGGGCGAAGGGCAGGCGGCCCTCTGGGTCCCGTTCAAAGAGCTGTGGGGAAGCCCCGACCAGGTGCGGGTCGACGGGGTCTGGGCCGCAAAGCGCAAGGCCTGCCTGTTCGAGTCGCGCCGCGACCACCGTTTCGACGAGCGACGCCTGCACTCGATCTGGGCGCCGTGGCCGCCGGCCGCGGGGGAATACCCGCCCGCGGACCTGCGCCTCTACCACCTGCGGATGATCGAGCCGGCGGACCGGCGGGCACGGTTCGAGCGATACCGGCGGCTCGACCCGGACGCCGCCGAGCAGGCGATCGGCTACGAGTACCTCCTCGACGAGAGCGGCATCGAGCTGCGCCCCCTGGAGACGGGCCGCGGCTACCTCCGATGACCCAGCGGGCCGTTCAGAGCATCTCGGCGATCCGCGGCGCCTCGCGCCGGAAGACCCAGACGCCGAGGACGCAGACCGCGACGTAGATCGCCGCCGCGGCGATCAACGGCAGGGGACCCCCCGCCGCCGACCCGACGCTTTCGGCTTGCGAGTCGATGATCCAGATGCGGGCCTGCTGGAAGATCGGGGTGAGCGGATTGGCCATCAGCAGGTGCTTGAGGCCTTCGGGGACGATGTTGAGCGGATAGATGATCGGCGTCGCGTAGTTGAGCGCCAGCGCGATCACCGTCCAGATGATCGCGACGTCGCGAAAGCGCACGTTGAGCGCCGACAGCAGGGCGGCCAGGCAGCAGGTGAGGAGCAGGAGCGCCGAGAGGATCACCGGCAGCAGCAGCCAGGTCCACATCGGGTCGACCCCGAAGGCGAGCAGGAATACGACGACGACGATCATGTTGAGCCCGAAGGTGAAGAGGGCGGTGAGGACGACCGAGAGGGGGATGACGAGGCGCGGGAACTGCGTCTTGCGGACGATCCCCTCCTGGGCGAGGACGGAGGTGACGGCTGCGCCTGTCGCTTCCTGGAAGAGCCCGAAGAGAACGATGTTGAACAGCAGCAGAACCGGATAGTGCGTGGCCTGGCTGCCGAGTTTGAAGATCTGGGTGAAGACGAGGAGGAGGACGGCGAAGAGGAGCAGGGGGCGGACCAGGGACCAGACGTAGCCCAGCACCGTGCCGAAGAACGTTTTCTTGAATTCGGTCACGGAGACGAGCCAGAGCAGCTCGAAGAAGCGACGCGAGCCGCCCCCGAGCGCCGAGGGGCCGTGGACCTCGCGGAGCTCCAGCTGAGGCGCCCCCGCGCTCACCGCTGCTCCTCGTCAACCGAGACCGTCACATCGTGCTCGACCGAGACGACGCCGCTGATCGGCGCCCCGAGCACGACCAGGTCGAGCACGTGCGGCGAGTGAAGCACGAGGTTCGAGAGGTTGTGGTCGCGGTGGATCCAGCACTTGAGGACGTGGCGACCGGGCGCGAGGCGGTTGTCGATCGGCCCCGCGACGCGGATCCGCTCTCCGGGCCGGAGCCGGTCCGGCCGCTCGCCGGGGAGGGCGAGGCCGAGGCCGATCACCTCGACGTCCTCGGCGTTGGCGAAGGCAAAGCCGAAGCTCGGCCCCTCCACCTCGCGAACCGCCTCCATCTCCACGTTGAGCCGGATCGGTGCCCCCGCGTCCACCGTGTTCACCCGTTTTCCCCCCTCGTCCTCGACCCAGGCGTCGAGAAGGCGAATGTCGGCGGTCGCGTCGCCGGCGTCCTCGACGCCGGCGTCGGGGGCACGTTCGAAGTTGAGCCTCAGGTAGCTGCGCGCGACCTCGTCGGCGGCCCCGATCTCCCGCACCGCGCCGCGATCGAGCAGCATTGCCCGGTGGCAGTACTGCTCGACGGCGTTCATGTCGTGGGTGACGAAGACGACCGTGCGGTCCGATTCGCGGATCTCCCTGAAGACGTCGGCGCACTTCTGCTGGAAGGCCGCGTCGCCGACCGCGAGGACCTCGTCGATCAGCAGGATCTCGGCGTCGGACTGGATCATCACCGAGAAGGCGAGCCGCACCAGCATCCCCGAGGAGTAGTTCTTCAGTTTCATGTCGACGAACTCCTCCAGCTCGGCGAACTCGAGCACGGCGCCGAGCCGGCTGCGAGCCTCGCTCCTCGGGAGTCCCATCATCACCCCGTTCAGCTCGACGTTCTCGCGCGCCGTCAGGTCCGGGTTGAAGCCGACGCCGAGCTCGATGAACGGCGCAAGGCGGCCCGCCATCCGGACCCGGCCGCCGTCAGCCGCGTAGATGCTGGCGAGGATCTTCAGCAGCGTGCTCTTGCCCGACCCGTTGCGCCCGACGATCCCGTAGAACTCCCCGCGGCGCACCTCGAAGCTGACCTCCCGCAGCGCCCGCAGGTCCTTGAAGCTGCCCTGCGAGAAGGTCGTGATCCGCTCCTTCAGCGAATCGATCCGATGGGTCGGGACGCGGAAGCTCTTCTCGACGCCCGTCGCCTCGATCACGACCGCCGAAGCGGAGCCGTCCGCCTCGCGGGATGCGTCGATCTGCCCGGTTTGTACCGCCATCGGCCGTAGATGATCGAGCATCGGGCAGCGGCATGGGATCGCGGTCGGGTATAGATGCGGCCGTGGCCACCCGCCTCGAGCGCTCCAGCGGCTTGGTCCCGGTGCTGCTCGCGATCGCCGTCGTCGCCTCCGGGACGCTGCTGCTGATCCTCGGCTCGAAGCTGACCTTCCTGCTCGACGACTGGACCTTCCTCGTCTACCGGCCGGGGTTCAACGAGCACTCGATTCTCGACCCGCATGGCGAGCACATCGTCGTGATCCCGATCCTCATCTACAAGGGCCTGCAGGCGACGGTCGGGATGGACTCGGCGCTGCC
>DASXAR010000035.1:0-11467 GCA_036406595.1 Solirubrobacterales bacterium
GATCGCCTACGCGACGGTCCAGTACGACGTCCTCAACAACGAACTCGAAAAGTCCGACGTCGAAAGGCTGATCTCCAACTCGCAGGCGGCGTCGGGACCGGGCCTGCAGGTCGAGCTGGGCGGCCAGCCAATCGAGGAAGCGCGCGAAGAAGGCGGCGACACCTCGTTCCTGATCGGGCTTGGGGCGGCCGTGGTCGTGCTGCTGCTCACCTTCGGCTCGGTGGTCGCCATGGGCCTGCCGATCGTCTCCGCCCTCTTCGCCCTCGGCGTGGGAATCAGCCTGGTGATCCTCGGCACGCACGTCTTCGACACCGCCGACTTCGCCACGATCCTGGCGGCGATGATCGGCCTCGGCGTCGGCATCGACTACGCACTGTTCATCCTCACCCGCTTCCGCAACGGGCTCGACGAGGGGCTCGAGCCGCGCGCGGCGGCGATCAAAGCCGTCGACACGGCGGGCCGCGCGGTGCTCTTCGCGGGGATCACGGTGATCATCTCGCTGATGGGGATGTTCCTGCTCGGCCTCTCCTTCCTCTACGGAGTGGCCGCCGCGGCGGCGCTCGCGGTCCTCTGCACGATGATCGGCGCCCTGACGCTGCTCCCGGCCCTGCTGACGATCATCGGTCGCCGGGTGGACCGGCTGCGGATCCCCTTCCTTGCGAGGCGGGCGACTAGCCTCGACGAGGGCGGCCGCTGGTTCCGCTGGAGTCGCCAGATACAGCGGCGGCCGGTCCTCTCCGCCCTGCTCTCGGGCGGGCTCCTGCTTCTGCTCTGCGTCCCCACCCTGTCGCTCCGGCTGGGCACCAACGACGCCGGCACCGATCCCTCCGGGAAGACGACCCGCGAGGCCTACGACCTGCTCGCCGAAGGGTTCGGGCCCGGCTTCAACGGCCCGCTGGTGATGGTCGCCGCGCTCCCCGCCAGAGGGCAGGACGAAGCGCTGACCCAGCTCTGCCACGGGCTGAGGCGGGAACCCGGGGTGGCGAGCGTCACCCCGGTGATGCTCAACCCGGCGAAGAACACCGGCGTCTGCCAGGTCTATCCCGCCACCTCGCCCCAGAGCGCGGCGACGACCGAGCTGCTCGACCACATCCGCGGCGACGTGATCCCACCGCTCGAGGCGCGGACCGGGGCGCAGCTGCACGTCGGCGGCATCAACGCCATCTTCGAGGACTTCGGCACCGCGATCGCCAACAAGCTGCCGCTGTTCATCGGCGTCGTCGTGCTGCTCTCGGCGCTGCTGCTGATGATCGTCTTCCGATCGGTGCTCGTGCCCCTGAAGGCGATGGTGATGAACCTGCTCAGCATCGGCGCGGCCTTCGGCCTCGTCGTCGCGGTCTTCCAGTGGGGCTGGGGAGCGAGCCTGATCGGTGTCGACAACACCGGCCCGATCATCTCGTTCTTCCCGATCTTCCTCTTTGCGATCGTCTTCGGGCTCTCGATGGACTACGAGGTCTTCCTGATGTCGCGGATCCACGAGGAGTGGGAACACAACCGCGACGCGACCGCCGCCGTCACCCGCGGGCTCGCCCTCACGGGTCGCGTGATCACCGCCGCCGCGGCGATCATGGTCACCGTCTTCGCCTCCTTCATGCTCGGCGAAGACCGGATCATCAAACTCTTCGGTCTCGGCCTCTCCTCCGCCGTCCTCATCGACGCCGTGATCATCCGCTCGGTCCTCGTCCCCGCGGTGATGCAGCTCTTCGGCGAGCGCGCCTGGTGGCTGCCGGGGTGGCTCGAGCGCTCGCTCCCGCGCCTCCACGTCGAGCCCGCCGAGCGCGACGCGCCGGCAACCGGCGAGGAGCCGGCCGTCGAGAGCATCTGAAGCCCGCCTCAGGCGGCCTTGGTGACCTTGTTGGCCTTGAGGCAGCGCGTGCACACGTAGGTGCGCAGCTTGCGGCCGTGCTCTTCGATCCGCACCTTCTGGAGGTTCGGGTCGAAGCGCCGCTTGGTGGCGACCATCGAGTGGCTGCGGGACTGGCCGAAGGCCGGCCCCTTGCCGCAGCTGTGGCATACCTTCGCCATCACGAATCCTCGTGCTTTGCTCGCTGCACGCAGAACCAGATTGCGACGTTTGCCCGCTCCGCACTCATTGGACGGCGGATAGTAGCCGGAACGGGTGCTCGTCAGGCGAGCTGGCGCTGCAGAAGCGCCATCCGGGCCACGGTGAGGGCGGCGTTACGGCCCTGGTCACGCTTGCCGCCGCCGGCCCGCGCCAGCGCCTGCTCCATCGTGTCGCAGGTGATCACCCCGAAGGAACAGGGGACCCCGGTCTCGAGCTGCACGTCCTGGATGCCTCGAGCCGACTCCGCGCAGACGAAGTCGTAGTGGTCGGTCTCGCCGCGGATTACGACGCCGAGGCAGGCGACCCCGGCGAATTCTCCGCTCTGCGCATGAAGCCTGGCCGCGAAGGGAAGCTCGTAGGCGCCCGGTACCGACGCGTGCCGTATCGCTGCGGCCGGGACGCCGGCCATGGCGAAACCCTCCTCGGCGCCGCGCGAGAGGCGCTCGGCCAGGTCCTCATAGAAGCGGCCCACGCAGACCGCGAAGCTCAGGGAGGAGAGGATCGCTTTCTCGCCGTCGCTGAAGGTCTCGAGGAAAGCGCCATCCTCACCCACCCCGAGCCTCCTCGTCGTGAAGCATCTCCTCGTCGTGGAGCATCTCCTCGTCGAGGGCGAGGCCCTGATGGTGGAGGATGTGGCCGAGCTTGTCGCGCTTGGCGCGCAGGTAGTGCTCGTTGTGCTGGTTGGGGATCGCCTCGATCGGGACCTGCTCGGTCACCGAGAGGCCGTACCCCTCGAGCCCGTGGATCTTCTTCGGGTTGTTGGTGAGGATGCGGATGCTCGTCAGCCCGAGGTCGACCAGGATCTGGGCGCCGATCCCGTAGTCGCGCAGGTCCGCGGGCAGGCCCAGCTTGAGGTTGGCCTCGACCGTGTCCGCGCCCTGCTCCTGCAGCTTGTAGGCGCGCAGCTTGTTGAGCAGGCCGATCCCCCGCCCCTCCTGCGAGAGGTAGAGGAGGACGCCCTGCCCCTCCTGCTCGATCATCGACAGCGCCGAGGCGAGCTGTTCGCCGCAGTCGCAGCGCATGCTGTGGAAGACGTCGCCGGTCAGGCACTCGCTGTGGACGCGGACCAGCACGTCCTCGGCGCCCGACACGTCGCCCTTGACCATCGCGACATGGTGTTTGTCGTCGACCAGCGAGCGATAGCCGACCGCGGTGAAGTCACCGAAGACGGTCGGCAGGGCGGTCGAGACGACGCGCTCGACCAGCTTCTCGGTGCGGCGCCGGTAGGCGATCAGGTCGGCGACGGTGATCATCTTCAGCCCGTGGCGCTCGCAGTAGGGGACCAGGTCCGGGATGCGGGCCATCGTCCCGTCCTCGTTCATCACCTCGCAGATCACGCCGGCGGGGTTGAGGCCGGCAAGCCGCGCCAGGTCGACCGCCGCCTCGGTCTGCCCGGTGCGCTCGAGGACGCCCCCCGATTTCGCCTTGAGCGGGAAGACGTGACCGGGCTGAACGAGGTCGCGGGGGCTCGCACCGGGATCGACGGCGACCTGGATGGTGTGGGCGCGATCGGCGGCGGAGATCCCGGTGGTGACCCCCTCGCGGGCCTCGATCGCGACCGTGAAGGCGGTCTGTAGCGGCGTCTCGTTCTTCGCCGCCATCAGGTCGAGGCCGAGCTCGTCGCAGCGCTCGGGAGTAAGCGCAAGGCAGATCAGGCCGCGCGCCTCTTTCGCCATGAAGTTGATCGCCTCCGGGGTCGCGAACTGGGCGGCCATGGTCAGGTCGCCCTCGTTCTCGCGGTCCTCGTCATCGCAGACGACCACAATGCGACCCTGGCGGATCTCCTCGATCGCCTCCTCGATGGTCGCGAACGGGCCCTCGCCCGTCGTTTGCTGCGCCTCGTCTGCTCTGGGCTCCGTCATACGGCTCACGCTCGCTCCTTTCCAGCGAATGGTGACATCACACACTCCCGCTTCCCAGCAACCGCTCCACGTACCTTGCGACCACGTCACACTCGACGTTCACGCTGCGGCCCACCTCCACGTGGCCGAAGGTCGTGCGCTCCAGAGTCTCGGGAATCAGCGAGACCTCGAGCCACCCCTCCCCCAGCTCGGCGACCGTCAGGCTCACTCCGTCAAGCGCGATCGACCCCTTGTCGATCACGTACCTGGTCAGTTCCTTCGGAAGCTTCACTCGCAGGCGCCGGGCGAACCCGTCGTCCTCGACGGCCAGGACCTCGCCCACGCCGTCGACGTGTCCCTGCACGATGTGCCCCCCGAGCCGGTCCGAGGCCTTCATCGCCAGCTCCAGATTCACATTCGCTCCGGCCTCGAGATCGCCCAGGGCCGTCACTTTCAACGTCTGGTTCATCGCATCCGTCTCGAATCCGCCGTCGTCTACAGAAACAGCGGTCAGGCAGGCGCCGTTGACGGCAACGGAGTCGCCCGTCGACAGCTCTTCGGCCAGACGCGTTTCAACTTGCAGGCGCGCGCCGTCCCCACCGCTCTCCACCGACACAACTGTCCCGACGTCCTCGATCAACCCGGTGAACACCCTCACCACTCCTTCAAACGGGCGGTGATCAGAACGTCGTCGCCGATCTCCTCGACGGTTCGGGACAGAGCCGCGCGGCGCGCGGGTCCTGTCGCCGCAGGGGGGCCCCCTCCCAGAATGACAGGGGCGATGAAGATTCTGGCTCGGTCGAGCTGATCTGCATCCGAGAACGCCGAAGCGAGAGTTTGGCCGCCCTCGAGGAAGAGGCTGGTGACGTTCCGGCGGCCGAGGTCGGCGAGCGCCGAGGCGATGCGCTCGGCCGGTGTCGATCCTGACGCGACGAGCACCTCGGCGCCGGCATCGCGCAGCGCCGAGAGCCGACTCGAGCCGGCCTGATCCGAGACGACGACGAGGACGGGCGAGGTATCGAGGGTGCGCAGCAGCTGCGAATCGAGTGGAAGGCGGGCGTTGGAGTCGAAGACGACGCGAACCGGCTGCCGCGCCCGCTCGATACCCCGAGCTGTCAGAAGAGGGTCGTCGGCGAGGACGGTGCCGATGCCGACGGCGATCGCATCCGATTCGGCCCGCCAGCGATGGACCAGCTCGCGGCTCTCGGTGCCGGAGATCCAGGGCGAGTCTCCGGGGGCGGTCGTCGTGCGGCCGTCGAGTGACATCGCGAGCTTCAGGGTGACCAGAGGGAGGCCCGTTCGAGAGTGCTTGCGGAACGACTGGTTGATGAGGCGGGCCGCGGTCGCCTCGGCGCCCGCGGCGAAGGAGACCTCGACCCCGCCGTCGCGGAGGATGCCGGGGCCCCGGCCCGAGGCCTTCTCGCTCGGGTCATCGGAGGCGATCACGACCCGGGAGATCCCCGCCTCGAGGACCGCCTCGACGCAGGGCGGCTGACGTCCTTGGTGCGCGCAAGGCTCGAGCGTCAGGTACATCGTCGCCCCGGCCGGGTCCTCGTCGCCGCGGCGGCAGTCCTCGAGCGCCGCCCGCTCGGCGTGGAGCTCGCCGAGGGCGGCGTGGAAGCCCTCCCCGATCACCCGCCCGTCGCGCACGATTACGGCACCGACCAGGGGATTGGGGCTGACCCGGCCGCGACCACCCTCAGCAAGCTCCAGCGCCCGCTTCAAATGGGAGCGATCCGTGGCTGTGAGCTGGGCGTTCATGCGACCGATTGACTCGTCAATCAATTTCATTCTACTCCCGTCGCGACGGGGTCTCGGGATACCCTGGGCCGCCCGTGAAGCTGATCATCCAGATCCCCTGCCTCAACGAGGAGGCGACCCTGCCGGCGACGATCGCCGACCTGCCCCGCCGGCTGGACGGGGTCGAGCAGATCGAGCTGCTAGTGATCGACGACGGTTCGACCGACCGGACGGTGCAGGTGGCGCGCGAGAACGGGGTCGACCACATCGTGCGGCTGACCAACCACAAGGGCCTTGCCGCCGGCTTCCAGGCGGGCCTCGACGCCTGCCTCAAGCTGGGCGCGGACATCGTGGTCAATACCGACGCCGACAACCAGTACAGGGGGGCCGACGTCGAGAAGCTCGTCGCGCCGATCCTCGCCGGCGAGGCCGACATGGTGGTCGGCGACCGCCGCATCGGCTCGATCGAGCACTTCTCCGGCGCCAAGAAATGGCTGCAGCGCCTCGGCAGCTGGGTGGTTCGGCGCCTCTCCGGGACCGAGATCGCCGACACGACGTCCGGCTTCCGCGCCTACAACCGCGAGGCCGCCCTCGGCCTGCTGGTGGTCGACTCGTTCACCTACACGCTCGAGAGCCTGATCCAGGCCGGGAAGATGCTGGTCGCCGTCGACCAGGTCGAGATCGAGACCAACCCGCAGACTCGCGAGTCGAGGCTGTTCGGATCGACCGGGGCATACGTGCGCAGGAACGCGGTCTCGATCCTGAGGATCTACGCGCGCTACGAGCCGCTGCGGGTCTTCGCCACCGCCGGGCTGCTCGTCGCCGTACTGGCCCTCGCGGCCTGGATCCCCTTTCTCGCCGACTGGATCCTCAACGGCGACAGCACCGGGCACATCCAGTCCCTGATCCTCGGTGCCGTCCTCTTCATCGCCGCGATGCAGCTGGTGGCCCTCGGCGTGATCGGCGACCTTCTCGCCGGGCAGAGGGTGATGACGCAGCGCGTCTTCGAGCGCGTGCGGCGCGTCGAGCTCGCGATGAATGTCGAGCCGTCCCACTACGAGCGCGGCGCGGCGCGCGACTGATGGCAGCCGAGGGCGGAGAGGAGACCGCCGCGGGCGGCGGCGTCAGCTCGACCGACTACGGGAAGACGGCGAGCTTCCTGGCGATCGGTGTCGGCCTCACGGGCGTCATCACCTATGTCTACTTCTTCATCGCCTCCCACGTTCTCTCCAAGCCCGACTACGGGCAGATCACCGTGCTCTGGTCGGCCGTGTTCATCACGATCTCGACCCTCTACAGGCCGATCGAACAGCTGCTCTCGCGGCACATCTCCGAACACCGCGTCAAGGGAGAGCCGATCGGCCAGCCGATGCGCGTCGCGGCGACGATCCAGCTCGGCCTCGGGGTCGTCTTCGCGGTGCTGGCCCTCGCCTTCCGCGACCCGCTCCAGAACGACATGCTGGAGGGAAACGAAACGCTCTACTGGGTCTTCTTCTCGGCGGTGCTCTTCTACGCCGCGAGCTACTTCGCCCGCGGCTTCCTGGCGGGCAGCCGTCGCTTCGGTCTCTTCACGGCGCTGATCCTCTCCGAGTCGGTCTTCCGCACCTCCTTCGCCGTCCTGGTGGCGATCGGCCTCCTCAGCGGCCAGTCGGCGGTCGCTATCGGGATCGTCGCCGCCCCCTCGCTATCGCTGATCGTCGTGCCCTTTGCCTTCGCACGCCGGGCGAAACGGATCGAGGCCCCTCCCCCGGCATCCGAATCGGCCGATTTCTCCCTCCGCCATGGGACCGGGTTCGCGGGCGCGGTGCTGCTGATCATGTTCAGCGAACAGGCCTTCCTCAACGCCGGGCCGCTGATCGTGCGCGGCCTCCAGGGGGCGGCGGCGGCGGGGTTCATCTTCAACGTGCTGATGATCGCGCGGGCGCCGCTGCAGCTCTTCCAGGCCGTATCGACGAGCATCCTCCCCCACCTCACCAGCCTCCACACCAGCAGCGCCCCGGACAGTGAGCGGGAGTTTCACCGCTCGGTGCGGATGGTGCTGGCCGCGGTCGCCGTGTTCACCGCCATCACCGCTCTCGCGGTGATCGTCGCCGGGCCGCAGCTGATGCAGCTCGCCTTCAGCAAGAAGTTCGAATACGACCGCGTCGGCCTGCTCCTGGTCACTCTCGGCATGGGCCTCTACCTCAGCTCGGTGACCGTCAACCAGGCCTGCCTGGCGCAGGGGCAGGTGCGCCGCGCCTCGGCGCGCTGGGTCGCCTGCGCCACCGTCTTCGTCGCCTGGAACTTCCTCCCGATCGTCGGCGACGAGTTCCGCCGCGTCGAGATCGGCTTCGCGCTCGCCGCCGGTGTCCTCTTCGCGCTTCTCTACCTCGCCTACCGGCGCCCGGTGGAACGGTCGGAGGACGTCCCGGAGGCCGGCTCCCCGGAGGAACTCGAGGCACGCCTGGCGGCGATCGACGAGTCCGTGTAGCCGTCCAATAGGTTCCGTCGATGCAGCACGACGCCGAGCTGATCCTGATCGTCGGCGGGCTGCTCGCCGCCGGCATCCTCGGTGCGCTGCTGGCCGACCGCATCCGCATCCCCGGCCTGCTCCTCTTCCTCGGGCTGGGCATGCTCGCCGGCTCCGAGGGGATCGGCGGGATCGAGTTCGACGATGCCGAGCTGGCGAGGACGTTGGGGACGATCGCGCTGATCCTGATCCTCTTCGAGGGCGGCCTCACCTCAGGCTGGTCGGAGATCCGGCCGGTGCTCGGCACCGCGGTCTCCCTCGCCACGATCGGAACGCTCGGCACCGCCCTTCTCGCGGGCATCGCGGCGCACTGGATCTTCGACCTCAGCGTCCTGGAAGGAATGCTGGTCGGCGCGGCGATCGCCGCCACCGACGCGGCGGCGATCTTCGCGATCCTGCGCCACTCGACCCTGGAGAAGCGGCTCGCCCGCTCGCTCGAGGGAGAGTCGGGGATGAACGACCCGGTCGCCCTGCTGCTGGTGATCGGGTTCATCGACTGGATCCAGAAGCCCGACTACGGCGCCGCCGACATGGCCGGCCTGCTGGTCCTGAAACTCGCATTGGGAGCGGCGATCGGCATCCTCCTCGGTCGCGGCTCCGTGGCGGTGCTGAACCGGGCGCGGCTGCCGACCGACGGCATCTACCCGGTCGCCACGGTTGCGATCGCCGGGCTCGCCTACGGGCTGGCGGAGGTCGCGCACGGCTCCGGGCTGCTCGCCACCTACCTCACCGCCCTGGCGCTGGCCTCGGGCAACATCCCGGCGCGCCGCACGATCGTCGCCTTCCACGAGGGGGTCGGCTGGGTCGCCCAGATCGGTCTCTTCATCCTGCTCGGCCTTCTCGTCTTCCCCAGCGCGCTCGGCGACGTCGCGGTGGAAAGCCTGGCCCTCTCGGCGGTCCTGATCCTCGTCGCCCGCCCCCTGGCCGCGGTCGTGGCGACCGTGCTCTCGCCGCTCGGGATGCGCGAGCGCGCGATGCTCGGCTGGGCCGGCCTGCGCGGCGCCGCGCCGATCTGGCTGGCCACCTTCCCGGTGGTCGCCGGCGTGGGCACGGGCGAGGAGCTGTTCTCGATCGTCTTCTTCGTCGTCGTCACCTCGACCCTCGTCCAGGGAGCCACCTTCGAGCCGCTGGCGGAGCGACTCGGGCTGACCACCGACGAGCCCGCGCTGCCGCGGCGCCTGCTCGAGTCGGGCCGCATCCGGCGCATGGGGGGCGACGTCGTCTCCCACCGTTTGCGGCCCGGCGCGGCCGCAGCCGGCCACCTGGTGCGGGAACTGGGGTTGCCCCGCGAGGCGCTCGTCAACGTGATCGTCCGCGACGGGCGCGCGATTCCGCCTCGCGGCTCCACCAAGGTCATGGAGGGAGACGAGCTGCACATCCTCGTCCGCGGCGAGCTGCGCGACGAGGTCGAGGAGCTGACCCGCCGCTGGCACGAGGGCCCGGTCAAGCGGCCGGCGCCGGCCGTGCTGCCTCCGCGTGGAGCCCCCCAGGTATTCACCGTGCGGCCGGGCGGCGACGTCGTGGAGCCCTCCGCCCCGCGGGAGGTCGACGGGGTCGCGGTCGTCTCGATCCTGCGCAGCCGCCGCGACCGCGACAGCGCCCTCGTCGCCCTGGCCGACGGCCGGTTCGCCGTCACCTCAGAGCCGTTCGTCGCGATCGGAGGCCGGCATGCCCTCGCCCGCTGGTGCGAGCGCCGCGCCGAGCGGGCCGGCGAGGATCAGGCCGAGCGGGCCTGGTGGCAGGAGGTGATCGGCGCCCTGATAGCAAGGGGCTGACCGGCGCTACCTTGCCCCGGCCGCGGCGGCGATCTCGGCGTAGGCGGCGACGGGGTCGGGGGCGCCGAAGATGGCGGAGCCGGCGACGAAGAGCGAGGCACCGGCCTCGGCGACCGAGCCGGCGGTCGACGCGTCTATCCCGCCGTCGACCTCGATCGTCGCGTCGCCGACGAAATGCGAGAGCCGGTTGATCTTGTCGGGCGAGCGCTCGATGAACTCCTGGCCCCCCCAGCCCGGGTTGACGGTCATGCAGAGGACCAGGTCGGCCAGGCCGGTCAGCTCGGCGAGACCGCTGACCGGGGTGCCGGGATTGATGGCCACCCCGGCCAGGCACCCGAGCTCGCGGATCGCCGCGAGCGTCCTGTTGGCGTGAGGCGTCGCCTCCTCGTGGATGGTGATCGAGTCGGCGCCGGCGTCGGCGAAGGCCTCGATGTGGCGCTCGGGCTCCTCGATCATCAGGTGCACGTCGAGCGCGCCGCCCGCCGCGTGGACCCGCTCCGCGATCGATCCGGCGACCACGGGCCCCGCCGTGATCGGGGGGACGAAATGCCCATCCATGACGTCGAAGTGGATCACCCTCGCTCCCGCCTCCATCACCTCGTCGACCTGGGAGCCGAGCCGGGAGAAGTCGGCCGAGAGGATCGAGGGAGCAACGCGTCGCTCCTCGAGCAGATCCGCCATCCGCTCGCTCATCGCAGCTCCACGCTCGCCGTCATATCGGTTTCAACATCGAGCTTCCGCATGTCTGGCAGGTCATGTCCTCGGTGCTGCTCATCCGCGCGATCGTCTGGTGCTCGCCGCAGTCGGGGCACTGCGAGACCAGCTCGAAGCGGCGCAGACAGTACACGCAGCGGAAGCGGCCCGGGAGCTGGGTGGGCCGCAGCCAGGGCTCCCCGCAGCTCGGGCACCTGGCCCGGGCCGGCATCGCCTCGGCGTCCTTATCCGCACTCATGTCTGCGCATCATCCCTTCTCAGGCGGCTGATGAAGAACCCGGTGGTGCGATCGCGATCGGGGCGAACCTGCAGGCAGCGCGAATCGTGGGGAGAGGCGAGCGACGGCGCCAGGGCGCCGAGGTCCTCCACGACGAGAGATGGAATCCCCTCCCGTCCCGCCGAAGCGAGGAGCGCCGCGATCTGCTCCTCGTTCTCGCGCCGGGAGATGGTGCAGGTCGAGTAGACGAGGACGCCGCCGGGACGCAGCGCGGTCGCAACCCTGGCGAGCAGCTTGCCCTGAAGGGCCGCGAGGCGCTCAATCGTCCGCGGGGACTTGCGCCAGCGCGCGTCGGGCCGCGAGGCGAGTGCGCCGAGATCGGAGCAGGGGGCGTCGAGGAGCACGCGGTCGAAGATGGGAGCCATCGGCGACGCCGCGCCGTCGGCCTCGATCACGGTGAGGCTGCGCAGGCCGAGCCTGCCCGCCTGCGCGGCGACTTCCGCGGCGCGCTCAGGGTCGATCTCGACGCAGATCACCTCGCCCCTGTCCCCCATGCGGGCGGCGATCTGACCGCTCTTGATGCCGGGGCCCGCGCAGAGGTCGAGG
>DASXAR010000036.1:0-10049 GCA_036406595.1 Solirubrobacterales bacterium
GTCAGCTATTGCGCGGCGGAGCTCGACGCGGTGGGGGAGGGGCTGAAGGAGCTCCGACTCGACGAGCTCGCGGCGAAGCTCGACGCCGCGCCCGAAGGCGACACGGCAACCGACGGCTGAAATAGCCTGCCACTGCGTTCAACTCAAACCCAAGAGGAGGGGACCCCGATGAAAGGCTTCCTGGCCCGCCATCCGACTACAACACCCTCCTGGTCGCCGGCTCCAACACGAGTGCCGAAGGATTCAACCTCGAAGGCGGCGTGATCTCGACCAACGGCTCGATCGTCTCGCTCGAAGGCGTCACCTTCCGGGCCGAGAGCCAGCCGGGAAGCATGGATCCTGCGACGCGCCCCGGCCCGCTCCGGGGCGCGTCGCTCGCTTCTGTGAAGATGCCGAAGGTGCAGCGAACGGCGATTTCATTCGGCGTGGCGGCGCTCCTGCTGATGGCGCTGGGCCTGGGCGGCTGCGGAGGGGGCGAAGATGCTTCGCCCACCGAGCCCACGAGAGCGGAGAGGACGACCGCCACCACCCCGCGGCAAGCTGAGCCGCCGGACGCCACCAGGACGCCCGATGCACAACCGCGGCCCCGGTCCAAGAACGGGCGAGAAGGCCGAGAACTGCTTCCGATACCTCCAGGCGGGCACCGGACGCTGCGGGTCCAGGGCGGCGGCCGCTCGGCGGCGGAAGCGCGTCGCATCATCCATCAGCTGCTGCACGAAAAGCCGAAGAAGTCCGGCGGATCACGAACTCTGCGCAACCCTCGCCAGGTCCTCAGAGAACTGCTGGAGGAGGGCAAGCGGAAAAAGCAGTCGGGCGGCCCCTCCGAAAAGCAGGGCGAAGGCTCGGTGTCGGCGATACTCGAACAGGTCCTCAAGGGCAGATAGCGCCCCGGATTCAGCTGCCGGACGGCGGATTAGGCTGCGATCGCGCCCCTGAACGGCTCCGACATCAACCTGAAGAAGCTCGGCCCGCGCCTTGCCGCGGGCCACTGGATTCGCGGGCTCCGCCGGATTAGGGTGCGAAGCGCCCACCCATCCACCTCCGAGGAGGTTCCAATCCGATGAGAAGCGCATTGGCCCGCCGGCCATCGCCGGCGATGATCGTCGCCTTGATCGCCCTGGTGATGGCGACGGTGGGCACCGGCTATGCCGCCCTGAAGCTGCCGAAGAACGCGGTCGGCACCAAGCAGCTGAAGAAGAACAGCGTCATCACGGCGAAGATCAAGAAGAACGCGGTGACGAGCGCCAAGGTGAAGCCCCACACCCTGACCGGCTCCGACATCAACCTGAACAAGCTCGGCACGGTTCCCTCGGCGGAAACCGCCAACACGGTGCCGCCGCGCGAAGCCGTTCACGTCGTCGGCGCCCCGGGAGAGCCGGCGTTTGCGGCCGGGACGGGCAACATCGGCGCAGCGATTCCGGGCGTCTCGCTTCCGCCGGTGGGCTTCTTCAAGGACCACGACGATGTCGTGCACCTCGAAGGGGCGGCGAAAGTGACCAATCCGGAGCAGCTCGTGTTCATTCTGCCGCCGGGTTTCCGTCCGGCGAGCGGAGTCGTCCAGCTATACGAAACCTTTGGGGAAAGCCTCTCGATCATCGCCGGCTCGAACGTGGTGCTCGAAGGGAAAGACATCTCCGGAATGGTGCTGGCCAGCGAAGAAGCCCTCCTCAGCGGGATCGTCTTTCGAGCCGGAAGCTGATCGGACGGCCGCCGATCGCGACTGACTAGTCTCCCAGTGGCCATCAATCGCTCGAGAGGACTCAAATGAAAGGGTTTCTGGACCGCCATCCTTCGACGGCCGTCGTTATCTCGATCGTGGCCCTCGTCGCGGCGCTTGCCGGAACCGGCTATGCGGCCCTGAAGCTGCCGAAGAACAGCGTTGGCACCAAGCAGCTGAAGAAGAACAGCGTCACCAAGGCGAAGATCAGGAAGAACGCCGTGACCACCGGCAAGGTGAAGAAGCACACCCTGACCCGCTCCGACATCAACCTGAAGAAGCTCGGAACGGTGCCCTCGGCGGAAATCGCCAACACGGTGCCGCCGCGGGAAGGCGTTCACCCGGTGGGTGGGCCGGGGGAGCCGCCGTTCAGCCAGGGCTCCTCCAATTTCGGTGCGGTGCCGCCCGGCGTCAACCTCCCGCCGGTCGGCTTCTTCAAGGACCACGATGAAGTCGTCCACCTGGAAGGCGTGGCAAAGGTCACCGGCAAAGACGGCCGCATCTTCACGCTGCCGCCGGGGTTCCGCCCCCCCGCGGGAACCGCGGAGTTCTACGAACCCGGCGAAAACACGATCATCGTTCTGGGCACGAACGTCATCCTCGGGGGCGAAGACCTCTCGGGTGCCGTAATCAGCGCTGACGAAGCCGCCGTTCTGAGCGGCCTCACCTTCCGAGCCGCCAGCTGATCGCTGGGCAGCGGTCGGCGGATCGCCGCTGCCCGTAGCTCAGGCGGCCTCGAGCAGGGTGACCTTCTCGATCAGGTCCGCGCGCCCACGCTCGATGTCCTCGGCGCAGAGCCGCTCGAGGACCGGCTGGTCGGGACGCTCGAGGAAGACGTAGGCGACATCGAGCTCGTCGATGCCTCGAGCCCCGGCCACGGCCAGCGCGTAGATCGCGCGCTGGGTGGCGTAGCGCTCGGCGAGGGCGGCGGGCCGGGAGCCGTCGAGGCGGTCGGTCTTGTAGTCGACGATCAGCGGGGGGCGGCCGGGATGCTCGACCAGGAGGTCGATCGAGCCGCGCACCATCCTGCCCTCGATCTGCAGCAGGAGGGGTACCTCGGGGCGAATCGACTCGGCATCGCGGACCCGCTCGGCGAAGAGCTGCGAGCTGCGCCAGGCGCGCAGCGGGACGGTCAGCGCCCCGACCTCCGGCCGGTCGGCGCCGGTTCCCGACCGGTGCTCGCCCTCCGCCGCAAGCGCGATGCGCCGGACCAGCTCGGGTGGGGGATCCCGCCAGCCGTTGACGGCGCTCCACTCCAGAAGGGCGTGGACCGCAACCCCGGTTGCGGCTGCGCTCGCGCGGTCGATCCGCGACCCCGCGGTCCCGGTTCCGCCGCTCCCGATCTCCTGGCTCTCGAAGGCCTCCTGGCCGAGCTCGGCAAGGGCCGTGTATGAGAGGGCGCGGCCGGGGGGCGGGGAGGGGAGGTGCCCGAGCAGCGGTGCTGGCCCGTTGCCGGGCTCGGCTGCGCGGGCCGGCTCGGCTCGCCCCACCCGGAGCTCCTCGGCACGCTGCGGCGAGGCCAGGCTGACCCGGACGGGAAGATGCGACTCGGCGAATTCAGCCTCAAGCCCGGCGCGCGGCTCGGCTGGCGGGAAGGAGACGGACGAGTCCCTCTCCCTGTCGATGTCGAACGCGGCGACGAGGCGCTCGACGACCGAGGTCCCGAGCGAGTGGCGGGGCTCCTGGGGAGCGATCACCCCGCTGAGGATGAGCCGCCGGCGCGCTCGCGTCATCGCAACGTGGAAGAGCCTCAGCTCCTCCCCGACTTCCCGCTGCTTCTGCTCCTCGAAGAGCTCCGGCTGGGAGAAGAGCCTCAACGCGCTTGCGCCGAGCCGGCGCAGCTGCATGCCGACGCGTGGGGACGAGGACTCCCGACCCAGGATGAGCGCCGGCTCGCGGGAGCCCGCGGCGAAGAGACGCCGTCCGAGCTGCGGCACGGCGACCACGCCGAACTCGAGGCCCTTGGCGCTGTGGACGGTCATGATTCGCACGCCGTCGTGGCCCTCGACGGCGGTCGCGGCCTGTGGGTCGGCGTCGGCATCCGCCCTCGCGGCGAGGAAGTCCAGCAGGCCGCGGATGTCCCGGCCCTCGACCGCTTCGAACTCTGCGGCCACGCGCATCAGCTTGCGGACGTTGGCGAACCGCGCCTCGCCCGCCGGCCGCATCAGCACCGCGAGGTCATAGCCGGTCTCCGTGACCACCGCGTCGACCAGATCGGCCAACGGCAGCAGCCGGGCGCGACCGCGCAGCCGCTCGACCGTCTCCCCGAGCCGCCGCAGCAGAGCCCGCTCGGTCTCTGGAATCGCATCGAGGCGCTCGGCGGCCGCGGGCGGCTCCTCCGACGTTCCGATCAGGTGCTCCAGCGCCGGCCAGAGGTGACGGCCCGGCCCGACCGCTGCGCGCAGCAGCCAGAGGGTGTCCGGGGCGGCCCCGCAGGCCGGCGAGGCGAGGGCTCCGAGGAGCGCCTGGTCGTCCAGCGGGTTGGCGATCACGGCCAGCAGCGCGCAGACGTCGGCGACCTGCTGCTGGGACCAGTAGCCGCGCCCTCCGACGACGTAAGGGCGCAGTCCGGCCCGCTCGAGCGAGTCCTCGTAGGCGTCGAGGTGCGTGAAGGCGCGGAGCAGCACGACCATCTCGCTCCGCTCGACGCCCGACTCGGCCAGCGCCCCCAGCCGCTCCGCGACGAAACGGGCCTCGGCGAGCACGTTCGCCGGAGACCTCGCGTCGGTGGCCGGCTCGAGCTCGACGCCCTGCTCGTCCCAGCCGTCTCTGCCGGTGAGCAGCAGCTCGACCACCGACCCGTCCTCGGAGAGGCGGGGCTCGGGCAGGGCGCCGACTCGGAGCGGCCTGAAGTCGTCCTCCAGAAGCTCGGTGCCGATTGCGTTGACGGCTCCGATCAGCTCGGGCGATGAGCGGAAGTTGCCGCTCAGCGCGAGCAGCTCGCCGTCGCCTCCTGCCGCGATCTCGGATCGCCGCCCGCGGAATACGTCGAGGTCGGCGTGACGGAAGGCGTAAATCGATTGCAGCTCGTCGCCGACCATCATCAACTGCGTGCGCGGGCCCCGCAGCGCCTCGATCAGCCGCATCTGCAGCCGGTTCGTGTCCTGGAACTCGTCGACGAGTATGTGGGCGAACCGCTCTCTGTACTGGGCTCCGGTCTCGCCGCGCTCGAGCAGCTCGGCGGAGAGCAGCTGCAGGTCCTCGAAGTCGACCCCGGCGCGGCGCTCCTTCGCTGCCAGGTAGCGCTTCGAGAAGAGCCCCAGCAGCTCCTGAAGGTGACGGTAGGCAAGACCGCCCTCGCCGGCCTCGGCGGTGCGGCACGCGGCCGCTGTGATCGCCTCCCGGTAGGCGGCGAGGGCGCTGCCTCCGCCCTTCGTGCAGAGAGCGCAGAGCTCCTCGAGCCCCGGGGCCGGCCCGTCCCCGTCGCCGAGGACCACCATCGCCCGCTCCAGGAGCTCGCGGGCTGAGTTGCTCGGCTTCGACTCGGCGAGCGCCGCGGAGACCTCCCGCCGAGCGCGGCACAGGGCGGCGGTCACGTCGGGTTCGGGAGGGTCGGGCAGGCTGGGCTCGGCGTCGCCACGGCTGCGCAGCTCGGCGTGGGCGCCGATGACCATTCCTCGCAGGCCGGCGACGTCGAAGGCTGCGAGGGTGCGCTCTCGGGCCGCGTCGCCCCCGCGCAGGAAATCCTCCAGCGCCCTGCCGAACGCCTCCGCCGCGGCGCGCTCGGCCTCCGGGGCGTCGAGGACCCGGAAGCGGGGATCGATGCCCACGGCGACCGGATGGCCTGCCAGCAGCCGGTTGCAGAAGCCGTGGATCGTCGTCACCCAGGCGCTGCCGAGGACGGGGAGGAGGTCGCGCGCGCGCTCGGAGCCCGCCTCCGCCCACGTCACGATCTCGGCGCGGATCCGCTCGCGCAGCTCGGCCGCCGCCCTGTCCGTGAAGGTGAGGGCGAGGATCGAATCGGGCGGCAGCTCCTCGTCGCAGACGAGGCGGCAGTAGCGGTCGACCATGACGCCGGTCTTGCCGGTCCCGGCGCCGGCCTCGACGAGGACCGTGCGGGCCTCCGTCTCGATCGCCACCCGCTGCTCGGGCGTCGGGGCGCGCCCGCTCACCGTCACGCTTGCTCGCTCCGCGCTCACCGTTCATCCTCCTCCTCGAGCGGCTCGACCGGTGCCCGGTCGCGGCGGCAGATCGGGGCGAACCGGCAGTAGGCAGGACAGACGTCATGACCGCGAAGTCCCTCGCGGGGGCCCGGGTCGCGCCGAATGTCGCCGGCCCGCATGCGGGAGACGATCTCACCGCCGCGGCGGCGGGCGTATGCCAGCTCCGAGGAGAACCGATCGCGATCGACCGCGTCGGTGCCGACCGGGGCGTATGAGGCAAGGTCCTCGCGTGCCTCTTCCAGGTACAGCCCGCGTGGGTGCCGGTCCGATCCGCCTCGCATCGGGTGATAAAGGCCACCAACCGCCTCGACGCCCCAGAGCCGCTCGAGCGCGCTCACATACAGCTGCAGCTGAAGCTTTCCCCGTTCCTCGAGCTTCGCCAGCGACGTCACCGAGCTCGAGAGCTTGTAGTCGAGCACCAGGGCGCGCCCGTCCGCGGCCCGGTCGACCCGGTCGATGGCGCCGTGAAGGCGCCAGCCGTCCAGCTCCAGATCCGGCTTCTCGCTCTCCTCCGAGTCGCCGAACTTCGCCTCCAGCAGCCAGGGCTCGAACCCTGCCGGGTCCCGCCCTGCCTCCTCGGCGAGGAAGCGGCGCACCAGCCCCTCGACCCTGCGGCGCATCGCGATCTCGCCGGGCTGCCCCCCGATCCGGCGCTCCTGCGCGACCTCCTCGACGATCTCGGCCGCGCGCGCCGTCCAGGCCGCCAGCGAGGCGGGCCGGGGAAGGGCATCGCCTCCGGGCCGCTCGCGGTAGAGGCGCTCGAGTGCCTCGTGCATGAGGCCGCCCTGCAGGAGCGGATCGGGAACCGGGTCGAGCGGCTGCGGCGAGAGCTCGTGGGAGACGAACCACAGATACGAGCAGGTCTCGAAGCCCTCGAGGGTGGTCCCCCCGTAGGCGGGCACGGCGGCCAGGGACTCGAGGACAGCCGGGTTCGTGATCGGCCCGGGTGCCCGGCTCGCCGCCTCGACGGCGCGAGCGGAGACGAGCCGCGCCTCGGCTCGCTCGGCGGCCTCCGGGGGCGGGGCGGCGACCGCCAGGAGCGATGCCGGCTCGGCGGCCCGGCCATGCGCCGCCACGGCCCGGGCCAGCTCGTCCTCCGATGGCGCCTCGCCGACCCTGTGGACGACCTGCGCGAGATCGCGGCTTATGGTGAGGCCGCCCTCGGTCGGGTCCGGCTCACCCGCGACGGGCCCCGGCTCGATCAGCCGGCGGACGTCGTCCAGGAACGGCGAGCGTGGCTCGGCGCCCCCGTTCTCGTCGCTGTCGCGGTAGGAGAGAAAGAGGCTCTTGCGGGGCAGGGCGAGGGCGGCGTGGAAGAGGTAGCGCTCCTCCGCCTCGGTGTCGCGGCGTGGCGGCAGGCCCAGCGATTGGCGCTGCCGCTCGGAGAGGAAGGGGTCTGCACCACGGTCGCGACGCGGGAACTCGCCGTCCTGGAGTGACGCGACGAACACGTGGTCGAAGCGCCCGGCCCGGAGGCGATAGGGGTCGGCTATCCTCACCCTTCCCTCGACCGGGCCGCTCCAGACGCGCACCGAGACCTCGGCCACGGCCCGCGAGAGGTGGGCGGGCTCCGGCTCGAGCCCCTCCAGCTCGGCGCGGTCGGAAAGCGCGCTCGAGATCGCCGCCGCGGCGCTCGACTCGAGTGCGTCCGGCTGCCGGCTGGCCATCTCGACGGCGAGACCGGCGACCAGGCCCGCCAACCTCCGCGGCTCGCCGGCGGCCTCACGCACCGAGGCGACGTCGCCCGGGAGCTCCCCGTGGCGCTGCTTCCAGGCGCGCAGCGCCGCCGCTGCATCCTCGACCCGCCGGCGGCGCAGCTCCCGCTCGAACCAGTCGACCCTCCTCGCCGAGACGCCCGACGGCCCCCGCATGTAGCGCAGCAGGTCGGCCGCCGTTCCCTCGCCGAGCTCGGCGTCGAGGAGGGCGATCAGCGCGCCGCCGACGGCGGTCGTCCCCGCCGGCAGCTCGGCCTCGAGCGCCACCGGGACACCGTAGCTCTCGAGCACCCTGGCGATCAGCGGCCCGCGGCGGCCGGGGTCGCGGAGCACGATCGCGACCTCCTCCGGCCGGCAGCCGGCGGCGAGAAGGCGGGCCACCTCGAGGCCGATCGACTCCGCCTCGCCGCGCTCACCGGCGGAGCGCAGGATGCGCAGCGACCCCTCGGGCGCCCGCCGGCCCGGCTCGGCGCTGCCGAAACCCCGCTCGAGGTGGAAGAGGAGCGGTGAATCGGTGTTGGCGGGGTCGGCGGGGGTCTCCAGCGTGGATCCGACGCCGATCTCGCGCAGGCTCGTCAGCAGGGGGCCGACGCGGGACTCGAGCGGCCGATTGCCGGGCTCGAAGGGCAACGCCACCGTCACCTCGGTGGCAGCGGCAAGCACCTCGATCAGCTCGAGCTGCATCGGGGTGAGGTCGTCGAAGCCGTAGAGGAAAAGGGGACGGGCGCGCCACGAGTCGGGAGAGGCGCGCAGCGAGTCGATCGCCTCGCGGGCGACACCGTGCACGTCGGCCATGCCGAGGCCGTCGCGAACGGCCGCGTAGCCCGAGAAGAGCGCAGCGACGTCGGCAAGGTAGGCGGAGCCCTCGAGGGTCGCAGCGGCGGCCTCGACCTCGGCGGGCTCGAGTCCCGCCGCCTGCAGCTCGTCGAGGAGGCGCTCGAGTGCAGGCGCGAAGCCGGGCCGCCGGGCCGAGCGGCCGAGCGGCCCGAGCCGGCCGCGCAGCTCGCCGATCGCCCGCGAGACGGCGCCGAGGCGCTGGGCCGGCGTCAGCTCGGGCCCGGGTGGCGCTCCGGTGGCGGCCGCGACCATGCGGAAGAGGCCGCCGAGGGTCGTCACGGTGGCGCCGAGGACGGCGCCTCCCTCGCATAGCTCGCGCTCGAAGGCGTAGACGTCGTCGACGTTCGGCAGCACGAGCACCGGATCGCGATCGAGGTCTTCGAGCAGGCCGCGCCGGACGTGCCCGGCGCGGCCGGAATTGGGTGGGCCGGTGACGAGTTGGAGTGGCATCGGGAAGCGATCCAGCATAGGCACGCGTCCGGCGCGCTCCAGGCAGGCCCGGGGCCGCTTTGACGTCTTGCGCCGTCTCTACATTGGGGCGCGTCATGTCCCTCTGCTTCGTAGACCCCGCCGACGCGATCCGCGCCATCGCCGACTCGATCGGCCGCGAGGCACGCCGCCAGCTGCTCGGTGAGGCGGTGCGCGCCTGGGTCGACGAGATTCCCGAGCAGGAGCTCGAGGTTCACTACGCCAAAGCGCTCTCCGAGCTCGACGAGCACGATCTCTCGATGCTCGCGGCCTGGCACACCTCGCTCGAGGTCGGCCAGCCACTGCCCAACCGCGACTTCCTGATGGGCGCCTTCGGCTCGCTGGGCGATAACCGCCGGGAGGCTTTGAAGCTCGCCGCCGGGTTCCGCGGCGAGGAGGCGGTGGACGCCGGGGTCACCGAGGAGGACGCGCTCGAACTGGTCCTTGCCCTGCTCTCGCCGCCGCGCCTCATGGACCTCGCGGTCGAGGCAGTGGATCTTTACGTCTGGGACAGAGCGGGCTCGGAGAACTAGCCCAGGCCGGGTGTATCGGGGCCCTCGGTCGGGCTCCTCGGGTCACGCACGAAGGTGCGCTCCCCTCGTCGTCCTCCCTGCGTCCCCCGATCTCCCCGGCCTGGGCGCTACTTCTCCAGTCTCTTTTGGATCTCGGCGATCGCCTGCTCGTTGTCGCGGAAGTGGACGGCGGCGATTCCCGCCTTCTCGGCGCCTTCGCAATTGACCTCGACGTCGTCGACGAATAGGCAGGACTCGGCGGGGAGGGCGATGCGCTCGAGCGCGATCGCGTAGATCCTCGACTCCGGCTTGCGACAGCCGACGAAGGCGGAGTCGACCACCGTCTCGAAGATCTCGTCGACCGGCAGCATCGAGCGCCACAGCGGCTCCCACTCGCGCACGTTGTTGGTCAGCATCGCCATCCTGTACCCCTCGCCCTTCAGCTCCCGCATCAGCTCGATCATCGGCGGGTTCGGTTCGAGCGCCTCGAAGTAGATCTCTTTGAAGCGGTGCAGCTCCGGCCTGTGCCCGAGCCCGGGCTCGAGCCCGACCGCCAGTTGCTCGAGGAACCTCGCCTCGGTGATCTCGCCGCGCTCCAGCTCGAACAGGGGGTTGGTGCCGTTGGCCTCGGTGATCG
>DASXAR010000037.1:0-37857 GCA_036406595.1 Solirubrobacterales bacterium
TCGACCATCCCGAGGATCGTCGTCTTGTTCTCCCGATGCTTGGCGACCTCCGAGTAGTTCTTGAGCTTGCGACGCGGCTTCCCGCCCCAGGAAGTCTCATCGACCTCTACGTCGCCCCCAAGCTGGTCGTCGTCCTCATCGGACATAAGCTCGTTGCGGATCTTGTTGAACATGCGCCAGGCCGTCTTGTAGGTCACTCCAAGCTCGCGCTCCAGCTGTTTGGCGGATATCCCGCAGCGAGTGCTTGCCATGAGGAACATGGCGTAGAACCAAAGCTGTAGAGAAGTCGTGGACTTCTCGAAAATCGTCCCCTTCATGGGATGCAAGTGCTTCCCGCAGGTGTCGCAGGTGTAGGAGGCCCGCGTCTTGGTGCGATGGAACTTCCGTTCCTTCTCACAGACCGGGCAATGCGCGTGGTGGCCGTCAGGCGCGTATCGCTCGCGCCAGAGGCGCTCCAGGCAAGCGGCATCGTCGGGGTACTCCCGCCAGAACTCGACTACGGAAAGGTCGGAATCAGACGATGGACGCCGGACCGGGTTGTTCCTGTCGTTTGCAGCCATGCGACCATTATACATACTTTCAAGGGATAAGTGTGACCGCGATCACAGATGCCGGCGAGATAGTGCTGTTACGAACTAGGCCAGGCACAGATCGCCACCCACTGGTCGGCTCGGCGCAGCGGATCTTGCAGCCGATCGGCGCCGGATGGCGCTCCGATGGTCCCTGCGACGAGGATGTGGGTCCTCGGCAACCGCCATCATCTGGGCGATGTCGGCGAATCACGAGACATCCCGGCTGCTGCTCGCCTGCCCCGATCAGCCCGGGCTGATCGCCGCCGTCAGCGGCTTCCTCGCGGAGGCGGGCCGCAACATCGTCGACGCCGACCAGCACTCCAGCAACGAGGGACGCTTCTTCATGCGAATGGAGTTCGAGCCCGCGCCCCAGGGCGAGCGTGAAGAGCTCTACGGGCGCTTCGAGGAGCAGGTGGCGACGCCGCTGCGGATGGACCATCGCTTCGCGGAGTCAGGCGACCGGCAGCGCGTCGCGATCATGGTCTCCCGCGAAGACCACTGCCTCTCCGACCTGCTGTGGCGCTGGCGCAGCGGCGAGCTCGGCGCGGAGGTCATCTGCGTCATCTCGAACCATCCGGATCACGGAGCGCAGGTCACCTCGCTGGGTCTTCCTTTCCACCACGTCCCGGTCGAGGGCGACCGGGAGCAGGCGGAGCAGCGGGTCCTGGAGTTGCTGGGCGGCGAGGTCGACCTGCTCGTTCTCGCCCGCTACATGCAGATCCTCTCGCCCGACTTCCTGGCGGAGCTGAACGCGCCGGCGATCAACATCCACCACAGCTTCCTGCCCGCCTTCGTCGGGGCCGATCCCTACGCCCGCGCCCACGAGCGCGGCGTCAAGCTGATCGGCGCGACCGCCCACTACGTGACCGAGGAGCTCGACGCCGGGCCGATCATCGACCAGGACGTGACGCGGGTCAGCCATCGAGACGAGGTCGGGGACCTGATCCGGGTTGGGCGCGACATCGAGCGGCTCGTGCTATCCCGTGCGGTCATCGCCCACCTCGACGACCGGGTGCTCCTCGACGGAGCCCGCACCATCGTCTTCTGAGCCCTGGCTGGCCAGCCAGGAAATGGCGTAGTGTGCAGGCCATGGAGCAGGCAACGATTCGACGACCCACAGAGGTGGTCGGGCGCGCCGCCCCGCCCGGCTCGCGTTTGCCCGCCCTCGTGCAGGCCCTTCGCTACACGCGCGACCCCCTCGGCTTCCTGATCAAGTACCACCGGCGCTACGGGGACGTCTTCAGCGTCTCCTTTCCCTACTTCGGCCGATTGGTCTACGTCGCCGACCCGGCGCTGGTCAAAGCCCTCTTCACCACCTCCGCCGAACAGCTTCATGCTGGAGAGGCGAACGCGACTGTGCTCGAGCCCTCGCTGGGGCCCCACTCGGTGCTGACGCTGGACGAGGCGCCGCACATGCGGCAGCGAAAGCTGCTGCTGCCCCCCTTCCACGGCGATCGCATCGACCTCTACGGCGAGCTGATGAGAGAGATCACCCTCGAGGAGATGGAGAGCTGGCCGGTCGGCGAGCCGTTCGCGCTGCGCCCGCACACCCAGCGAATCACCCTGGCGGTGATCATGCGCGCCGTCTTCGGCGTCCACGACGAGAAGCGGCTGCTCCGCTTCGAGCGGCTGATCGACGCCTTCAGCGCCCGCGTCAACCTGATCACCGCCTTCCCCCCGCTGCGTCGCAACCTGGGGCCATGGAGCCCGTGGGCTCGCTTCCTCCGCGCTCGGGAGGCACTCGACGAGTTCATCTACGAGGAGATCGCCTTGCGTCGAGCCGAATCTGAGCGCGACCAGCACGAGCATGACGACGTCCTCTCGCTGCTGCTGGCGGCGCGCCATGAGGACGGCAGTCCGATGAGCGACGAAGAGCTGAGGGACGAGCTCGTCACCGTGCTCGGCGCCGGGCACGAGACGACGGCGACCGCCCTCGCCTGGGCGATGGAGCGGTTGCTCCGCACCCCCGAGGCGATGGGGCGCCTGCGCGAGTCGATCGCCGCCGGCGAGGAGGATTACCTGGAGGCAACGGCGAGGGAGACGCTGCGCGCCCGTCCGGTGATCGTCGACGTCGCCCGCCGGGTGATGGCCCCGGTTCGCGTCGGCGACCATGAGCTGCAGCGGGGGAGCTACCTGATGGCGGCGATCGCCGCGCTTCACTACCGCGAGGACCTCTTTCCGGAACCGGAGCGATTCCGGCCCGAGCGCTTCCTCGAGAAGAAGCCGGACACGTACTCGTGGATCCCGTTCGGTGGTGGCGTCCGCCGCTGCATCGGCGCGGCTTTCGCCGAATACGAGATGCGGGTCGTGCTTCGCGCCATCCTCGAGCGCGCCGAGCTCAGCGCACCCGATCCAAGGCCCGAGAAGCCGAAGGTTCGGAACATCACCCTCGCGCCCGGAAACGGCGCGACGGTCACTCTCGATCGCCCGCTCCGCTGACCTCGCGCTCGGCCTCTTCCCACTGCTCGTAGAGCTCGGCGACGGCCCGCCTCGCGGCTGCGTGCCGCCGGCTGGCCCGCTCCGAGCGGCCCGGGCTCGACCAGGCCTCGGGGTCGGCGAGCTCGTCCTCGACCTCGCGCAGCCTCGCCTCCGCCTGCTCGATCTCCCCGGCGATGCGGCTCGCCCTGCGAGCCGCTCGCTGCCCGGGCCGGCGCGATCTGCGGGCCTTCGTCGGCGTACGCGCGGGGCGCTCCTGCGCCGCCGCGGCGGCCGCCTCACGCTCCTCGCGATCGCGCCGGTAATCGGCCCAGCCGCTCGGGTGGCTGCTGAGGCGCCCGTCCTCGAGGACCAGGGTCCTGCTGCCGACGGCCTCGAGCAGCGCCCGGTCGTGCGAGACGAGAACGACCGCGCCCTCGAAGGACGCGAGCGCGTCCTCGAGTGCCTCGCGGCTCTCGAGATCGAGGTGGTTGGTCGGCTCGTCGAGCACGAGAACGTTGGCGCCCGAGGCGACGAGAATCGCCAGCGAGAGTCGCCGCTGCTCGCCTCCCGAGATGTCGGCTAGGGACTTCTCGACCTCGGCGCCCGAGAACAGGAATGCGCCGAGCAGGTCACGCGTCCGCTGGCCGGTCAGGCCAGTCTCCCGCTGCGCCGCCTCCAGCACCGTGCCCTCCCCGGCGGCGGTCTCCGCGTGCTGGGAGAGATACCCGATCGTGACGTTGTGGCCGACGTTCACGGAGCCCGCCGCCGGCTCGCGACGTCCGGCCAGGGCTTCGATCAGGGTCGTCTTGCCGGCACCGTTGGGGCCGACCAGCACCAGATGCTCGCCGCGCTCGACTTCCAGATTGCCCTCCGACAGCAGCGTTCGACCTGGAACCGCGATCTCGACGTTGCGGACTTTGAGCACGACCTTGCCGGGGCGTTCGGGGGTGGCGAATGAGAAGCCGAGGCGACGGCGGTCGCGCGGGTCCCGCGCGATCCCATCTCGCCTCACCTTCTCGATCCGCTTCAGCCGCTCCTGCGCCTGCTTGGCCTTCGTTGCCTTGTAGCGGAAGCGCTCGACGAAGCGCTCCATCCTCGCGATCTCGGCCTGCTGCCGCTCGATCGCCTTCCCGAGTGCGATCTGGCGAGCGGCGTGCTCCTTGCGCCAGGCGTGCCACGGGCCGGCGAAGAAGCGCGCCCTGCCGGCCTCCAGCTCGAGCACCGACGTGCCGACCGACTCCAGGAACCAGCGGTCGTGGGCGACGAGGACGACCGCTGCGTCGAGGTCGAGCAGATACTCCTCGAGCCATTCGAGCGCCGGGATGTCGAGGTGATTCGTCGGCTCGTCGAGGAGGAGCAGATCCGGGCGCGCCGCCAGCGCCCGGGCAAGGGAGGCCCTCGTAAGCTCGCCGCCCGAGAAGGTAGATAGCGCACGCTCTCCCTCGTTCGGCGGGAACCCGAGCCCGCTCAGCACCGCGAGCACCGCCTCCCTCCATCTGTAGCCGCCGCCGTGCTCGAATCCCTGCTGGACGTCGGCGTAGGCGCGCAGCGTCTCCTCCCCAGGGCTGCCGCCGGCCATCTCCCCCTCCAGCCGGGCGAGCTCCCGCTCGGCCTCGATCATCTCGGCGCGGCCCGAGAGGACGTAGTCGCCGAGGGAGAGATTGCCGCTGCGCGGCGGCCGCTGGTCGTGGAGGGCGACCCGGGCGCCGCGCTGCAGGACGACGCTGCCGGGGTCGGGGGTCGCCTCGCCGGCCAGCAACCGCAGCAGGGTCGACTTCCCGGCGCCGTTGCGGCCCGAGAGGGTCATCCGGTCGCGCGCCTCGAGCTTGAAGGAGACGTCGGAGAAGAGCAGCTCGCCGCCGGCATGGGTGCGCAGTGATGTCGCGGTCACGATCGCCATCGCCTGCTCAAGTTAGAGGAGGCCGATTCGGCGTAACCTGGCCGTCCCGGATGGCGAGCCCACTCCGACACCTCGGCGACCTGGCGAGGGCGAGCGCGCGCAGGCGCTCGACCGCGCGAGAGGACGGCGATGCGTTGCGGGAGCTGGAGGGAAGGGCGCTGGAGCTTCCGGCGGGGCTCGAGCTGGAATGGCTCGGGGTCTCCGGCTACCGGCTCAGCCACCAGGGCCGGACCCTGTACGTCGACCCGTATTTCTCGAGGGTCCCGCTGCGCGACCTGCTGCTGCGCCGCCGGGCGCTGCCCGACCCGGGCGCGCTCGACCGCTTCGGCGGCTCCGCGGGAGAGGTCGTCGGGGTGCTTGTCGGCCATACCCATTTCGATCACGCCGTCGACGCCCCCGCGATCGCCCGCCGCCACGGGTGCAGCGCGTACGGTTCGGCCTCGCTCGTGAAGCTGATGGCCCTCCACGGCCTGGCGGGCCAGGCCGTGGAGGTCGAGCCCTACCGCAGCTACGAGCTGGGCCCGTTCGTGGTCAGCTTCACCCCCAGCGCCCACTCAAAGCTGCTGCTCGGCCTCGCCGTTCCATACGACGGCGAGCTCACCTGCGAGCACCTCGACTCGCTCTCGCCGGCGGCCTATCGCTGCGGCCAGGTCTGGGGAATCACCATCGACGTCGCAGGAATGCGCTTCTATCACCAGGGCAGCGCCAACCTTGTCGACGACGCGGTCCGTGAGCGCGGCGTCGACGTGTTCCTCGCCGGCGTCGCCGGCCGCAACTTCACCGAGCGCTACTGGGAGCGGATCCTTCCGCGGCTCGACCCGGCGGTGGTCGTGCCGACTCACTACGACAACTTCTTCCGGCCCCTCGGCCGGCCGCTCGAGTTCGTCACGGCGGCCCGCCTCTCCGACCTTCCCGACGAAATCGGCGCGGTCAGCTCCGACGCGCGCCTTGCGGCGCTGCCGAGGGCCGATGCCTGATGCCGGCGTGAGCGACTTCCTGGAGCTCCCCCCCGACCTCCCCGTGCCGGAGGACGACGGCGCCGCGGACCATCTCGAGGGTCTCCGGGTGCCGCGGCTGAGCCTCGAGTCCACCGCCGGAGCCGCCCTCGATCTCGCCTCGCTTGCCGGGGGGCTGCTCGTCGCCTACCTCTATCCCCGAACGGGAATCCCGGGGGAGCCCTCACCCGCGGGCTGGGACGACATTCCCGGCGCCCGCGGCTGCACTCCGCAGAGCTGCGCCTACCGGGACAGCATCGACCGTTTCGCGGCCCTGGGCACCGCCGTGGTCGGAATCAGCGCCCAGTCGCCACAGCAGCAGCGCGAGTTCGCGCAGCGCGAGCACATCTCCTTTCCGCTACTGAGCGATCCCCGCCTCGAGCTGGCCCGCGAGCTTTGTCTCCCGACCTTCGAGGTCGAGGGCATGACGCTCTATCGCCGCCTCACCCTGATCGCCGAGGCCGGCCGAATCGTCAAGGTCCTCTACCCGGTGTTCCCCCCCGATCGGGATGCCGGCGAGGTGCTCGGGTGGCTGCGATGGAGGCGGTCGGAATCGAACCGACGTCCGCGGCCGTAGCGCGAAGGCATCTACAGGTTTAGCCGGCGCTTGGCTCTCGCCTCCCGGGGTCCGCGCCGGCGGGCACTGCGGGAAGCAAAGCCCTCTGAGATTTCCCCTGGCGGACGGGGCGATCCGCTCGGGTGAGCCCGCAATTGAAGCCGGTGCCCCTCCCCGCGGGCGAGGGAGGGCCGACTCTCACATCACTTAGCTATTGACTAAGCGGCGAGGGCGAACTCATGGTCCGCACGTATTGGTTGGTGCCGGTGTTTAACGAGGCCTCCGGCCACCTCGACCTGCAACCTTTCGCACGGATCGACCACGTCGAAGCCTGTCGCCCCCGTGCTATGTCTCCCTCGATTGTACGGTGTTCCCGTGATCGCGGAGCGAGCAAGCGTCCATATCTGGTTCTTCGCGCTGCGAGCGAAGCGGGGGCTCTGACGACCAATGTCCCGGGAATTCGACGTGATCGTGATCGGGGCCGGGGCTGCCGGCGAGGTCTGCGCGGGCCGCCTGGCGGAAGGAGGCCTCGAGGTGGCGATCGTCGAGCAGCATCTGGTCGGCGGCGAGTGCAGCTACTACGCGTGCATGCCCTCGAAGGCGCTGCTGCGACCTGGCGAGCTGCTCGCCGAGGCGCGGCGGGTGCCCGGCGTCTCGGCGGCCGTCACGGGCGAGCTCGATCCGCAGGCCGTTCTCGATCGCCGCGATGAGGTGATTCACGACCTCGACGACAGCGGACAGCTCCCCTGGCTGCGGGAAAGGGCCATCGAGCTGTTCCGCGGAGAGGGTCGGCTGGACGGCGAGCGCCAGGTCGAGGTGGGCGAGAAGTCGCTGCTGGCGCGCCGGGCGATCGTGGTGGCGACCGGAAGCGGCGCCGCGATGCCACCGATCGACGGCCTCGACTCGATCAGGGTCTGGAACAACCGTGAGGGAACCACCTCGAAGCGGATACCGGAGAGCATGGTGGTCCTCGGCGGCGGGCCGGTCGGCGCCGAGCTGGCCCAGGCCTGGGCGACACTGGGCACCCGGGTGACCCTGGTCGAGGGTGAGGACCGGCTGCTGCCGCGGGAGGAGTCGTTCGCCGGCGCGCAGGTCGAGGCCTCGCTTCGCGACGCCTATGGCGTGGTGGTCAGGACCGGCGTCCTGGCCGGCAGCGTCGCGGCCCGGAGCGACGGCGTTGCCGTAGAGCTCCAGGATGGCACCCACCTGGAGGCGGAGGAGCTGCTGGTCGCGGTCGGCCGCACCGCCCGCACCGAGGGCATTGGCCTTGGGTCCGCGGACGTCGAGACGGGGCACGGCGGCTATCTCGAGACCGACCCGCGGATGCGGGTCGGGGGCCGCGACTGGCTCTACGCGGTCGGCGACGTCAACGGGAGGGCGCTGTTCACCCATATGGGCAAGTACCAGGCCTGGGTCGCCGCCGAGAACATCCTCGGGCGGCAGGTCGACGCTGTCGCCGAATCGATCGGATCGCCCCGCGTCACCTTCACCGACCCCCAGGTGGCGGCAATCGGGAAGACCCTGGCCGAGGCGGAGGAGGACGGGATCGACGCCCGCGCCGTGGACGTGCCGACCGACGGAACCGCCGGCGCGAGCTTCCAGGGCAAGAACACCGGCGGCACTGCCCGCCTCGTCGTCGACCGGGCGACCGACCGGATAGTAGGGGCGACCTTCAGCGGTTTCGAGACGGCGGACTTCCTGCACGCGGCGACGATCGCCGTGGTGGGCGAGGTCACCCTGCCGCAGCTTCGCCACGCCGTCGCCGCCTACCCGACGCGGAGCGAGATCTGGCTGAAGCTTCTCGAAGCGTCCGGGCTCTAGATGGTCGGTTCCACGGCCGCGTGTGACCGGGGGCGCGTAGCCAAGTAGATCGAGGACGCAGGGCGCTAAAGGGTCGAGCGGCGCTTCAGGTCTTCGGCCACCTCACGCGGGATGCCCGGTATCTCGTCGAGCTCGTCGATCGAGGAGAAGCGACCGACGCGCTCGCGATGAGCAAGCACCCGGGTCGCCTGGGTAACCGACAGGCCCTGGTCTCGAAGCTGCTCGAAGCTGATCGCATTGAGCTCGATCGTGTCGCCCGGCTGTCCGAGCGACGGGCCCTGGCCCTCTGAGGGCCCTGCCTCGGCCGGAGGAGGCGGAGGCGGAGGCGGCTCGGCCGGAGGAGGCGGAGGCGGCTCGGCCGGAGGAGGCGGAGGCGGCTCGGCCGGAGGAGGCGGAGGCGGCTCGGCGGCGGCTGGGGGTGGCGGCGGTCCGGGGGGCTGGGGCGCCGGAGGCGGAGGTGGCGCAGGAGACGACGCGGGGGCATCGGACGGCCGCGGGGCCTCCCCGGAGCTGATCACCGCCTGCTCGGCTTCCTCGGCCCGGCGCTCCGCCTCGCGCGCGCGGTTCTCGGCCTCGGCGAGGCTGTCGTTCAGCTCCTGGAGTCGCTGCTGACGCGCGGCCTCCTCCGACTTGAGCTTGGTCAGGCGCTCGGCCTCGGCGGCCCGCTCTTCGGCGGCCTTGGTGCGCTGCTCGATCCGCTGCAGCCGTTCCTGAGCTTCCTGAAGGGTGCGCTCCTGGGCTTCGCGCTCCTGTTGGAGACGCTGCTCAGCGGTCTGAAGGTCGCCCGGTACCGCCTCGAGGCTCTGCGTCGAGGCGCCGGGTTCGCCCGGCGTGGCGGCCCCGCCGGCTCCACGCTGGAGCTGTTCGGCTTCCCTGATGCGCTGCTCGGCCTCGGCGCGGATCCGCTGCTCCTCGCGCTGGATTTCGGCGACCCGGTCCTGGACGCGCTGTTCGGCCGTCGCCGGGTCGTACCCGCCGAGTGGCGGCGGCATCGCCGCCGGGGGGATCGGCGCCGCGGGCGGCGGCATCGGCGGGGGCTGCACCGGGGGAGGCATCTGCTGCTGGGGCGGCATCGGCATCGGTGGCATCGGTGGCTGCATCGGCGGCGGCGGCGCCTGGAGGAATGGCGGCGGCGGCGCGGCGTAGGGAGGCTGGCCGGGGACCGCCGGGAAGGGTTGGGTCGGCTGCTGCTGATAACCGGGCTGCATCGGCGGGACTCCGGCGACCATCTGCGCGCTCTGCTGCTCCAGCAGCGCCCTCTCCTGTGCCGCTTTGGCCGCGGCGAGCTCGCGCTCCGCCTTCGCGGCTTCCCTCTTCGCCCGGCGGCTCGATCGAGGCCCGGCGGCAGCTCCACCGCGCCGTTCGGCTCGTTTGCGGGCCCGTTCTTCTCGCCGTTGTCTGGCGGCAAGCTGCCGGCGCTTGCGCTGCTCGAGGCGGGCGGCGCGCTGCTGCTCGCGGGCCTGCTTGCGCTTGTCCTTGGCGCTCAGTGCCGAGGGCGGAGGCGGAGGCGGCGCCGGGGAAGGCGTTGTTGACGGTGTCGACGCCGCGGCGGCCGCCGGCGCCTCGGCCTGTGCCGGGGGCGGGGAGACCTCTGTCTGCGCGGCCTCCGTCGTGGCCTTCTCCTCGCTGCGCTTCGGCGGCGGCGGCGGTGGCGGCGCGCCTTTCTCGGGAGCCTTCTTCGCCTTCGCCTTGCTGCGCCTCTGCGTGATGCTGATCACCAGCAAGAGCACGAGGATCGCGATCACCAGGCCGGCGACGAAGTAGGCGATGTTGTCGCTCACGAATTCACCGGCTTCGCTGGGGAAGGAATCGGCGTACGGCAGCAGCGAAATTCGGGCAAGCACGGCCTCGAAGCTACCTCATTCGGCCCTTGAATTCGCGCTCGACCTCACGCCGCACGTCCCGGGCCGCTATCTCGCGCCGCCTGTCGCGCCCCTCCTTGCCGCGGGCCAGACCGAGCTCGACCTTCGCGCGGGAACCCTTGAAATAGATCCGGGTGGGGATCAGGGTCAGGCCTTTCTGGGCGGTTTTGCCGACCAGCCGCTCGATCTCGGCCCGGTGAAGCAGCAGCTTGCGAGGTCGCTCCGGGTCATGGTTCTCCCGGCTGGCCGGCTCATAGGGCGGGATGTGGAGGTTGCGCAGCCAGACCTGGCCGTCGTCGACCACCGCATAGGCGTCCGCCATCTGGGCCTTCCCCCCGCGCAGCGACTTCACCTCCGAACCGCGCAGCACGATCCCCGCCTCGAATTTCTCGACCAGCTCGAATTTGTGCCGCGCCCGCCGGTTCGTCGCGACGTCGCCCGAGGCGGGGGCCCGCGCGCCGCCCTTCTTCTTAGCCACGGCGCCACTCCAGGTCGATCCTGCCCCGCGCGGCCTCGACACGGCCGACCCCCACCGAGATCGGATCGCCGAGGCGCAGGCGCAGGTCGGGTCCGGTGAGCGCCGTCTGGGTCTCGTTCAGCTCGAGCCGTCCGACGTCAATCCGCCGGACTGGCAGGAACCCCTCATAGACGTCGCCGAGCTCCCCCGCGAAGGAGACGAAGGCGCCCGACCTGATCACTCCGGAGATCTCCCCCTGGAAGGTGGGATCCGTGCGGCGAGCGCGCAGCTCCCGCTCGAGCAGGAAGGCGGAGCAGATGTCGTCCGCCGCCCGCTCGATCCGCATCGACTCCCGCTCCCGCTCGCTGCAGTGCCAGGCCGCCTCGCGTACCTCGGCGGCGCCGGGCGGCGCCTCTTCCTCGCCCAGGGCGGCGAGCAGAGCACGATGCACCAGCAGGTCGGGGTAGCGGCGGATCGGAGAGGTGAAGTGGCAGTAGGCGGCGCTGCCGAGACCGGCATGACCGCTGTTCTGCTCGCTGTAACGAGCCTGCTGGAGGGATCTGAGCACGAGAGATGTATACGCCTGGCGGCCGTGGCCACGCCGCGCGGCCTCCCTCGTGACCAGCCTGCTGGCCTCCGCGGCGACCTCCGCCGCCTGGCTGGGCGCGAGGCCCTGACCGATCGGGGGCGTCGGGATCCCGAGGGCGTCCAGCTGCTCGATCAGCTGCTCGACCCGAGAGGAATCGGGCGGAGGGTGAACCCGGTAGACGGTGGGGACGCGGCGGCGCTCCAGAAGGCCGGCAACCTGCTCGTTGGTGAGGATCATCAGCCGCTCGATCAGGCGGTGGGACTCGGTCTGCACGACCGCCCGCGCTCCGATGACGTCGCCGGCACCGTCGAAGCGAAACTCCGGCTCGAAGGACTCCACGTCGAGGCTCGTCGTGCCGCGGCGCTCGCCGAGCGCGGCGGCTGCCTCTCGCGCCACGGAAAGGGGCTCGGAGACCTCCGGAGGCGGCTCGACGCGGCCCGAGAAGATGACATCGAGCTGGTCGTAGTCGAGCCGCGCGTCGGAGCGAATCCGGCTGCGGTAGAAGGCGGCGCTGCGGACCCGGCCGTTGGCCCCGAGCTCGATCTCGGCGGTCACCGCGAGCCGTTCGGCTCCGGGAGCGAGACTGCAGGCCTCCTCGCTGAGGGCGCGAGGCAGCATCGGCTCGACCGCGCCGGGGACGTAGGTGCTGTTGCCTCGGTCGCGGGCCTCGCTGTCCAGGCGCGAGCCGGGCCGGACGTGGGCCGCGACGTCCGCGATGTGGACCCAGAGACGAACGCCGTCGTCCTCGCGAGAGGCCGAGACGGCATCGTCGAAGTCGCGGGCGGTGGCGGGGTCGACGGTGAAGGTGGGTAGCCCGGTCAGGTCGCGGCGGCGTCCCGGGGCGGCCTCGGCCTCCTCCGCCGTCCTTGCGGCCTCAAGCTCCAGCGAGGCGCGGAACCCTCGCCCCTCGAGCTCCTCGCGCAGCAGCGCCTCGACTGCCTCCCGGGCCGTCCCCGGCTGCGCGTCGCGGCGCCCGCGCCGGCCCCGGCGCCCCCGCCCGGGCCCGCCGCGGCTCACCCCTGTTCCCGCTGCGAGGCGAGGACGCGAAGGGCGCGATCCAGGGCCTCGTCCCGGGCGGTCCCCGGAAGGTCTCGCGCTTCAACGTCCGGCCGAATCCCGTTGCCCGCCAGGTTCACGCCGTCCGGCGTGAAGTACTCCCCCACGGTCAGCTTCAGGGCGCCGCCATTGGAGAGTCCGATCTCCTGCTGGAAGACCCCCTTCCCGTACGACTGTTCGCCGACGACGCCGGCGCCCGCGTCGTCGGCAAGCGCCGCGGTGAGGATCTCCGCCGCCGAGGCGGTGTTGCCGTCGATCAGGACGACGATCGGCCGCGGCGGGAGGTTTCCACCCTGCGTCTGGTAGACGGCGTGGCCCTGGCTGCGCGAATCCGTGGTCACCACGACTTCGCCCTCGGGCAGGAAGATGCTGGCGCAGAGGACCGCCTCCTGCAGCAGGCCCCCGCCGTTGCTGCGAAGGTCGAGGACCAGGCCCCTCGCGCCCTTCCGCTCGACCTTTTCGACCCCGCGTCGCAGGTAGGCATGGGCACCTTCGCTGAAGGTCGAGAGACGAACGTAGCCGAGCTTTTCGCTATCGACCGACAGCACCCTGCTGCTGACCACCGGCACTGAAATCTCTTCGCGGGTTAGCTTTACGGGGCGGGCGCTTCGCCCGGGGGGGCTGACGACCCCCAGCGTCACCTCGGTCCCTTCCGGCCCCTTGATCAGCGCCGTCGAAGCCTCGGTGCTGAGGTCGCCGATCGGACGGCCGCCGACGGAGACGATCACGTCGCCGACCTGGATCCCGGCGCGTTCGGCAGGCGAGCGCTTGAAGACGTGTGCCGCGCGCAGTCCTCGGGGGACGGGTGTCACGGCAATGCCGATGCCCGAGAAGCGACCGGCGATTTCCTCGTTGAAGCGCTGCAGGCGGTCGGCCGAGAAATAGTCGGAGAAGCGGTCGTGGTTGCGACGCCGCAGCTCCCTGACCATGCCCTGCAGGGAGCCGTCGCTCAGTTCCTGCCCCGACACAGGGCGGTAGTAATTGTCTTCGATCAGTTCCGTCGCTTCGACCGTCAGCCCGCCGGAATCGTCGACGAAGACATCGCGCAGGAAGGGGGGCATCCTCGCCGGGTGGCCGCCCACCCAGAGGCCGGCGGCCAGCATCGCGAGCAGGGACGCCGTCAGCGCCGCGATCCGGCCGGGGCTCACGCTTGCTCTACACCTTCAGGAAGCGCCGCAGGGTGACGCCCGAGCCGACCGCGGAGACGAGCACCGAGGCGGCGAAGAGGATCGCCACCAGGGCGGGGAAGGAAAGGGTGCTCGAGTTCTGCGCTGCGAGGAAGGAGAACGTGTCGCTGAGCGGGTCGACGATCGTCACCTTGCCGATCCATAGGACCAGTATGGCCACAAGGCCGCCCATGAAACCGACCACGACGCCCTCGATCATGAACGGCCAGCGGATGAACCAGCGCGTCGCGCCAACCAGGCGCATCACCTCGATCTCCCGCCGCCTCGTATAGATCGAGAGCCTGATCGTGTTGCCGACGAGCATCAGCGAGGCGACGATCAGGAGCGCCGTGATCACGGTCAGGACGATCTTCAGGGCACTCGTCACCTGCTCGATCTTCTCGGACTGTTCCTGCCGGTCGAAGACGTCCTGGACGATCGGCGAGATCGCCTTCGGCTTGCCATCGGGGCCGGGCGGGGTCACGGCGGCCCGGACCGAGTCCAGGTTGCTCGCGTCGTCTGCCTTCACCCGGAAGTTGGCCGGCAGCGGGTTGGAGTGAAGCTGGGCGAGCAGTTCGCCGCTCTTGTCCTTGCCGAGGTCCCTCGAAAGTTCCTTCAGCGCCGCCGCCTTGGTGATCAGGGTCACCGACTCCACGTGCGGAATCGCTTCGAGCCTGCGCTGAAGCTGGTCCGTTTCGGCGGGCGTCGCATCGTCGTAGACCGCTACCCGTATCTCGAGCTGTTCGCGGACCTGCTGGCTCTTCGCCTGGGTCGTCTGGAAGATCGGGATCAGGACCCCGAGAAGGATCACGGTGACCACGGTGGTGACGACCGCGGCCATGCTCGGCGCGCCATTGCGGCGCAGCGCCCGGAAGGCCTCCTGGATGAAGAAGAAGAACCGTGACATCGATCAGAAATCCGTGTCGTGCCCGTTGGTCTGGCCCTCGGGGGCGACGCCCATCTCGGCGCGCATGCGCATGCCAAACTCGTTCGTCGACTCCTCGGTGTAGCCGCCGCTGACCTCGTCGCGGACCACTCGGCCCTCGTAGAGCTCGATCACGCGGCGGCGCATGTTGTCGACCATCTCGCGATCGTGGGTCACGACCAGCACGGTGGTGCCGGTCTTGTTGATCCGGTAGAGCAGCTGCATGACGCCGATCGAGGTGACGGGATCGAGGTTTCCGCTCGGCTCGTCGGCAAGCAGCAGCGGAGGGTGGTTGACGAAGGCACGAGCGATCGATACGCGCTGCTGCTCGCCGCCGGAGAGCTCGTCCGGGTAGCTGTTGAGCTTGGTCGAGAGGCCGACGAGCCGGATGATCTCGGGGACCTGGGTGCGGATCTCGGCTCGTGAAGCGCCGATCACCTGCAGGGCGTAGGCGACGTTGTCATAGACCGTGCGGTCGGGGAGCAGCTTGAAGTCCTGGAAGACGGTCCCGATGTTGCGCCGCAGCTGCGGGACCTTGTTGTCCGACATCGCGCCGATGTCGCGCCCGGCGATCCGCACGCTGCCGTCGGTCGCCTCGAGCTCGCGGATCAGCAGCTTGATCAGGGTCGACTTGCCGCAGCCCGTCGGGCCGACGAGGAAGGCAAACTCGCCGCGGTTGATCGCAAGCGAGACCCGGTCCAGGGCCATGTGCCCGCCCGGGTAGACCTTGGTCACGTCGCGCAGCTCGACGATCGGGGGACCGCCCTTGCGGCGCCCTCGTGGGTGCTCCCCGCCCTGCCTTCTCTTTTTGATTCTCGCCACGCGGCCGTCCCTTCTCCAGCTGAAGGGTGACTCCTGCGCGCCGCCGGCCGCGCAAGTCCCCGCCCAAATCAGATGAGCGACAGCTTAACGAATTGTGAGCAATCGCTGGTATTCCTCGAGCTCGGTTCGATCTCAGGGAAAGATCGTCTCCCCGGTCTCGCTGTCGACGATCGAGATGGCCACAGCCGGACAGGCTTCAGCCGCCTCGAGAAGCAGATCGTCGGGGCCGCTGCCGATCACCACCGCGGTCTCATTCAGCCGGAACACCTCAGGGGCGATTTCGACGCAATCGCCGTGAGCGCTGCACTGATCGGGATCGATGGTCGGCACGTACGTCATGCCGCTTCCTCGTTCCGGTCGCTTCCGGGCCAGCGTTCGGCGTCGATGCGGCGCCGCAGTGCAGGGATCGCGCGCGGACGGCCGACGGCGAGGCCGGCAACCGCGCGCCCGGACCTGGTGAAGATCGCTTCGAAGTCGCGGCTCTCGGGCTTCCCCTCGAACAGCACCGCGTCGGCGCGTCGTGCATGGCCAACGCACTGGATCCGCAGCCCGTACTGATCGCTCCAGAAGCTGGGCAGCGGCGGCGTGCCGGGGTACTCGCCGAGGATCGCCTGGGCGACCGCCGCCCCCTGCCAGGCGGCGGCGTCCCAATGCTCGGTCCTCGCGTATTCGCCGTAGCGCGGGTCGAAGGCCTGGCACGCGTCGCCGGCCGCGAACACATCGCGGATCGCGCTGCGCCCGGCGGTGTCGGTCCGCACGGCTTCCGCCGGCAGGCCGCTGCCCGCAAGCCAGCCCGTGGCGGGCGCTGTGCCGACCCCTACCACCACCGCGTCGCAAGCGACCACGGTGCCGTCCTCGAGAGCCAGCTCCTCCACCCTGCCCCGGCCGCGCGCCTCGCGAAGCCGGGCCCCGGTGAATAGCCGAACACCCTCCTCGCGATGCAGCTCCGCGAACCAGCCGCCCAAACGCTCGCCGAGGATCGGCGCGAGCGGCGCCGCCAGCGCCTCGACCATCGTAACCTCGAGGCCGAGGCGCCGCGCGGTCGCCGCCACCTCCTGTCCGATGAAGCCCGCGCCCACGACCGCGAGCCTTCCGCCGGCCTGCATCTCGCCGCGCAGCCGCCCGGCGTCGGCAAGGCCGCGGAGATAGTGGACGTTTTCGAAGCCCTCGAGGAAGGGCAGGTGGCGGGCCCTGCCGCCGGTTGCGATCACGAGCTGTTCGAAGGCGAGCTCGCCTCCCTGGTCGAGTGCGAGCAGCTTCGCCTCGGGGTCGAGCCCGACCGCTCGCACTCCGAGCAGCAGCTCGACCCGCTTCTCCTCGTACCACCAGGCGGGCCGGTAGGCGACCTCCTCCGCGGCGGCCTCACCGGCCAGAACCTGCTTGGAAAGGGGTGGCCGGTCATACGGCGGGTCGGACTCTGCGCAGACGATCCGCACCGAGCCGTCGTAGCCGCGCCGGCGCAGAGTCTCGGCACAGCGCTGGGCCGCGAGGCCGCCCCCAACGATGACGACTCCTTCTGGGTGCATCTATGCCTCCTCCAGGGCCGGGGATCCGGAGATCCGGCCACGGCCGGGTCGGGCCGGCCGTGGCCGGCGTTGCTCTGCGCCGCTCCGCTTCACTCGACCGCCGAGAACGCGGTAGACGAAAAGGCCGCCGATCACGGGCGCCGTCAGCACCACCCACCAGCGGAACCAGCTGGCCGAGGCGTCACTTCCCGAGCCGAGTGCGTGCGCGAGGCCGAAGACGTACACGAGCATGGTCGCCCGATGCGCCTTGCGCCAGAGACGGGCCCCGATGCGGCGGCGGAAGTAGAAGCTCAGCCCGAGCAGGGCAGCCAGGTAGCCGCCGACGATCCCGAGCCCCGACCAGAGTGGGCGGAAGGCCATCGTGAACGGGACCGCGATCCCCGAGACGCCCGGGTTGAGCCACGGGTCGCCGAGCAGGGTGATCCCATGCACGGCGATCGCGATGATCCCGGCGACGGCCGTGTGCTCGTGGACGGCCAGCAGCTTGCGTGAGAGCCCGGGCCGGCGCATGACCTTTCCGGCCATCGCCAGCCCGAGGCCGACCGAAATCGTGATCAGCACCATCGCGACCAGACCGGAGGCGCGGCTGGCGAGCCACCAGCCGTGGGTTTCGAGGGTTGTCCCGGCCGAGGAGCTCATGCCGCCATCCGCGGCGTCGTCGAAGCGGGAATCCGGAAGCGGGGCCGGACCGCGAGCGGGCCGACCTGCTCGACCCGTCCGTCATCGTGGACGATCAGGCCGCCCTGCTCGGTCAGTATCGATCGAGCCCCGTGTGGGCCGCTCAGCAACGCCGCCTTGGAAAGCGTCTCGGCCTCGACCGCCGTGCCCCCAAGCGCGGTGACCCCGATCAGGCCGGTCCAGGCCGGCTCGCCTGTGGAGGGGTCGAGCAGGTGGTGCGCATAGCGGCCGTCCTCGCCGCGCCAGATTCGAACGTTGAGGCCGGAGGTGGCGACACCTCCACCCCCGAGCCGCAGGACGAAGGCGTGCTCGCCGGTGAGCGGATGCTCGACATGGACCTCATAGGGGTTGACGAGGGCATCGGCGCCGCCGATCCGGATGTCGCCGCCGCAATCGACGACGAAGCGCGAGTAGCCGTGAAGCTGGCGCGCGATCATGTCCGCGGCGAGCCCCTTCCCGGCCCCACCGGTGTCGAAGAGGACCCCGGGAGGGCGAACGATCTCGCCGCCATCGTCGTCGACGGAGAAGCTCCGCCATCTGGCCGCGGAGTGAGGCCGGGCCGGACGCCGCGGGGGCGCCTCCTCCAGCGCAGCTCCGAGCGGCGCGCCGGGCATTCCCGCGCGGGACTCCGTGTATCCGGCCGACTGGATCTCCCGGATCAGGGTCGGGTCGACCAGGCCGCAGCTTCGCTGCGCCGCCGCCAGTCCGGCCCTGACCGCCTCGCGCATGAGATCCGACGCGGGAACCCGCTCCCGAGGGTCCGCGTTCAGCTCGCAGAGCTCGCTGCCGGGCTTGAAGCGCGATAGAGCAGCGTCGAACTCGACCACGAAACGTCGGGCCCGTTCGGCCGCCGCCGGGGCCGGCGCCATGCCCGGCCCCGGCTCGCCGATCAGCAGGCGCACGTGGCTGCCCATCGCATCGAAGATGACGTCGTGCTCGCTCATGAGGCGCTGGTGGTCACCGGGTTCGCCCCCGAGGTCGACTGCGAGCTGACCACGGGACCGGCCGTCACCGACGACCTGCCCGGGGTCGGGACGATGGTCGTCACGACACGGCGCTTGACCACCTTGCGGAGGACGACCGGAGGGGTAGAGGGCCCGCTCGACGAGCTCAACTGGTAGGTGAGGAGCGCGAAGAGCACGGCGAACAGCGCGATCGAGCCCCAGATCACGGCGCCGGGGCCCGGTCGGCGTGGCTTTCGGCGGGCCTCAGTCACCGTGCTCGCCTCCGTCGCCACCGTCGCCACCATCGCCCCGATCGACCTCTCCGCCGCCGCCGCCGCTGCTGCTGCCCGTGACGACAGGCGTGCTGGTTCCGCCTCCCCCGCCCGTGCTGCCGCTGCTGTGGGTTACGACCGGGCTGCTGTTACCGCCACCCGAGCCCGCGTGGCTGCCGCTGCTGTGGGTTACGACCGGGGCAGCTTCCGGGCTGGCAGGTTCCGAAGACGTGGAGCTTGCCGCTGTGGTCACGGGGCTCGAGGCCGAGGAGGCACCCGATCCCGTCGAAGAGGACCCGGTCGTTGGGGTCGGCGCCCCGGCCGCGGCCACGTATCCGGTCGTGCCACCGATCGGCGGGTGCTTCGGCCTGGCGTGCTTGGTGACGTGAATCGTGCGGCGGATGACCTTGGTGTGAACCAGCGGCTTGTCTGCCACAACGTGGGCGGCCCTGTGCTGGCTGGAGCTGAGCGCCAGACCGGCGAGGCCGCCCAGACCGACCACCGTTGCCCCCGTTGCGACCCTGGCCTTGACCTTTCTCACGTTTGCAAACCTCCTGAGCTGAGCTTGGAGGGCGAGTGTGAAGACGGCTTCGGCAAGGGCGGTGAACGCACAGGTAAAGACCCGGCAAAACCTGTCCCCGGCCCGTCTGGACTGCCGAATCGCGGCGTTACAGTTGCCAAATGGCCGATTCGCAGGCCACGAAGGGCCGAATTCTCGTCGTCGAGGACGAGGAATCGATCTCGGGCCCCTTTGCAGAGGCGCTGAGGCGCGCCGGCTTCGAACCGCTGGTGACCGGAACGGCCGCCGGGGCGCTCCAGCTTGCCGCCGACGCCGAACCCGACCTGGTGATGCTCGACCTCGCGCTGCCCGACGGCGATGGCCGCGATGTCTGCCGCGAGCTGCGGCGCCGCTCCGACGTGCCGATCGTGATGCTCACGGCGCGCGGCACCGAGATGGACAAGGTGGTCGGGCTGGAGCTCGGAGCCGACGACTACGTTGTCAAGCCCTTCAGCGCCCGAGAGGTGATCTCGCGCATCCGGGCCGTTCTGCGCAGGAGCGCCGGGCGCGACGAACGCCCCATCGAGCCGATCCAGGTTGCCGAGCTGGAGCTCGATCCCGCCGCCCGCATCGCACGCCTTCGGAACGAGCCACTGGAGCTGTCGCGGAAGGAGTTCGACCTGCTTGCCGAGCTGATGCGGCACGCGGGCCACGTCGTCCCCCGCGAGGACCTGATGGCCAAGGTCTGGGACGTCAACTGGTTCGGCTCCACCAAGACTCTCGACGTCCACATCGGCTGGCTCCGTCGCAAGCTCGACGACGACCCCGGCGACCCCACCTACATCGAGACGGTGCGCGGCGTGGGCTTCCGCTTCGCCTCACCCGAGGAGTGAGCGGCGATAACCCTCCGTGCAACGCTGCTGCTGGCGCTGGCCTACGTGCTTCTGCTGGCGCTGATCGCGTTCGGCGTTCCGCTGGGGGTCAGCCTCCGCGACCGGGTCGACTCGGAGGTCCGTGGGCAGGCACGCAGCCAGGCGGACGTGATGGCCGCAAGCGCGAGCGAGCTGCTCGGCGCGAAACAGCGCGATGCGCTCAGGAGGCTGGTCAACGTGTCCGCCGAGAGCGTGCGCGGTCGGGTCATCGTGGTCGACCGACGGGGCCGTCTGCTCGTCGACTCCGCGGGCTCCCCCCTCGGGCGCAGCTACGGCGACCGGCCCGAGATGCGCGCGGCGTTGCACGGCCACGCCACCCAGATAACGCGGAGCAGCAACACACTGGGGGCGGAAATACTCGCCACCGCCGTGCCGGTGCTTGAGTTGGGCCGCGTCCACGGCGCCGTGCGGGTGACCCAGAGCGTCGCGGCGGTCAACCGGGCGGTGCGCAGCTCGATCGCCGGGCTCGCGCTGCTGGGCGGAGTGGTGCTGCTGCTCGGGCTCGGCGCCGGCGCCCTGATTGCCCGCCAGATCTCCCTGCCGATACGGCGGCTCGACCTCGCCGCCAGACAGGTCTCGGGCGGTGATCTCGGCACCGTGGTTGCGGTCGAGGGGAGCTCCGAGCAGCGTTCCCTCGCCCACACGTTCAACGAGATGACGGGCCGGATAAGACGCCTTCTGCGCTCTCAACAGGACTTTGTCGCGGACGCATCCCATCAGCTGAGGACACCGCTGACGGGCCTCCGGCTGCGCCTCGAAAACCTCGGGGACCGTCTGCGTGGCGATCGCTCCGCGCACGAGGAGATCGCCGCGTCGATCGGCGAGATCGACCGCCTCTCGCTGATCGTCGACGAGCTGCTGATCCTCAGCCGCGCCGGCGAGCATGAGCTCCCGGGAGAATGGGTCGACCTCGCGCGCGCCGCGCGCCGGGCCGTCGAGAGGTGGAGTGGCGCCGCACGCGAGCATGGCATCGACCTACGCGGCAGGTCGAAGGCGCCCGCGCGCACGTGGTGCGCGGCGGTCGATCTCGATCGCTCAATCGACGCCCTCCTCGAGAACGCCATCCTCTACTCCCCACGCGACTCGAGCGTCACCATCGCGTCTTCGCCGGGGCGGATAGAGATCTGCGACGAGGGCCCGGGCCTGGCGCCCGGCGAGGCGGAGGGGGTTTTCGAGCGCTTCAGCCGCGGCTCGGCTGGGCGCCGCGGGCCGAGCGGGACCGGACTCGGCCTGCCGATCGCCCGCGACCTGACCCGTCAGTGGGGTGGCGACGTGACGCTCTCCAATCGCGATGGCGGTGGCCTGCGCGCGCTGATCGAGGTCCCGGAGAAATGAGGCAAAAGAGCACATTGAGATGGGTCGGCCTGGCGCTGCTTGGCATCGTCGTTGCCGTTGGGGTGGCGTTCGTGGCAAGCGGCCTGGCCAGCCGCCAGATCGGCCTCGCATCGGAACCGATCGACGCCGGGCGGGCCCTCGCGCCCGCGGTCCAAACCGGGCCCCACCGGGCGGCACCGGCGCCTAGCAGGCAACGGGGCCGGCCCGCCCCGACCACCGGACGGACGCCGCCAGTCGAAACACAGCCGCCTGTCGAAACGCGGCCGCCGGTGGAATCGTCACCGCCGGCCCAGACCGACGAGGGCGACGGCGGTCAAGCCGACGACTGAACCGCGGCTGCTATCTGGTGGTGAGCAACCGGTCGTACTCCGCCCGGTCGTGTCTCGTTATCCGCCGGAAGCGGGTGGAGGAAGCCACACGCTGAGGCGTCAGCTCGCTGACCTCCACCCCGAAGGAGCGCCGCAGGCGCTCGGGGAGGCTGAGGTGGAGCCGCCGCGTCAGGCCATGGGGCAGCGTCGAGATGACCACCTCGTCAAACCGACCGCCGTGCAGGACGTCTCCGGCCGCGGCGAACGGATCCGGATCCCCGACGACGACGTCGTCGAGTTCGATCCCCGCCTCCCTGATCAGCCCGGCCGTCGCTTCGGCGCGCACGATCGCGTCGGTCCAGCCGGCCGTCATGTCGGCGGCCCACGCGAGTCCCCTGGGGACGGCGGGGACCAGCAGGGTGAAGCAGGAGGGCCCGAGCCGGCTCCTCTCCCGAAGGTTCGACATCAGGTGCTTCAGGTCGACCGAGCGGCCGAGAACGAGCAGGATCCTTCGTTTTGACGCCATGCGACCTCCTCTCTCGCTGATGGGAGCAGGGTGGTACCGGGCCGTAATTGCTGCCTAAGGCCGCGGTGAGAGTTTTCTGAGGCTTGGCGGCCCGCCCGTCGCGTGGCCGGGCCGGTCGCTGCTTGTCGGGGTTACTGCGACCGGACGAAAAAGGTTCAGCGAACGGGCTTCGGCCCACATCAGTCGTCGAAATCTTCGAGGGCAACCGCGCCGCCGCCGCTGGCTCGCGTCACGATCACCGGACGGCGGGTCGTCGGGCCGCGCACCAGAGCAGGCTGGCTTGCCGGCAGCGCTGTGCCACTGGCACCGGTGACAATCGCTCCCGACCCAGTCCGAACACGGGCCGTCGGGACGGGGGTTCCGGGGTTCGTCCCCAGGGCAACGCCGCCGAGCGCGCCCAGGCCGAGGACCGTGGCCACCGCCGCCATCCTGGCTCCTCTGCTCGTCATCTTCGCTCCTTCTTTTCCGATCGAGCAAATTGTCCGCTCAGCCGGGTAATGAAAGAGCCAAGCCGACGGCAGGCTCCGGCAAAAAGACCTAGGCGGGCTTCAGCTCGAGCGCGTGCTCGACCGCCGTGGCGATGTGGGCGGCGTCGATTCCGGCCGCGGCGAGCAGGTCGGCCGGCGGACCGCTGCCGGGGCGCTCGCGCACGGCGAGGCTGACCAGGGGGGTCGAGGCGCCCGCCTCGGCGAGCACGGCGGCAACCGCATCGCCGATGCCCCCCTCGGCGGCGTGGTCCTCGACCGCGACGATCGCCCGCGTCTCCGCCGCCGCGCTCAGCAGGGCCTCCGCGTCCACCGGCTTCACCGAGTAGAGGTCGATCACGCGGGCGGCGATGCCGCGATCGGAGAGGTCATCCGCGGCGGCGAGGCATTCGTGAAGGGTGATGCCGGCACCGACGAGGGTGACGGCGTCGTCGTCGCCGGCGCGGAGCGTTCGGCTGCCGCCGATCTCAAATGTCTCTCCCGGCCCGTAGAGGACGGGCGTCGCTCCCCGGGTGGTCCGCATGTAGCTGACTCCGCGATGCGTCCGCATCGCATCGACGAGCTGAACCGTCTGGTTCGCGTCGCTCGGGTAGAGGACGACGCTGCCAAGTACGGCGCGGAACGCCGCCAGGTCTTCGAGCGCCATCTGCGATGGGCCGTCGGGGCCGATCGAGACGCCGACATGGGACCCGCACAGCTTCAGGTCGGCGTCGGAGATCGGCGCCATGCGGATGAAGTCGTAGGCGCGGCTGAGGAAGGCCCCGAACGAGGAGGCAAAGGGCTTCCAGCCGCGGGTCTGAAGCCCGATCGCGGCGGCGACCATCTGCTGCTCGGCGATGTACATCTCGAAGAAGCGCTGCGGGTGCTTGGCGGCGAAGCGCTCGGCGTAGGTGGAGTTGCCGACCTCGCCGTCGAGCGCCACCACCCTCTCGTCGACTCCGCCAATCCAGGCGAGGGCGTCGCCGTAGGCGCCGCGGGTCGCCACCTTTTCGCCCACCTCGTAGCTGGGCTGCTCGACGGCCTCCGCCTCGATCCCGGACGGGGCGGCCGGAGGCGGCGAGGCAACCTCGACGCGGAGCGATCGGATCCCGCCCAGCTCCTCGACGGCCGCGTCCGGGTCCTCGAGCGGCTTGCCGTGCCAGCCGGGCTTGTCCTCGACGGCGGCCACGCCGGACCCCTTCTTCGTCCGCGCGAAGATCGCGGCGGGGGCTTCGGCCTCGGCCGCCATCGCGTACGCGGCGTCGATTGCGTCGATGTCGTGACCGTCGATCTCCTGCACGTGCCAGCCGCAGGCGCTCGCCCGGGCCGCCAGCGAGGAGGTGTTCCATTCGTGCATGGTCGGGCCGCGCTGGCCGAGCCGGTTGACGTCGACGATCGCGATCAGGTTGTCCAGCCCCGCGAAGCCGGCGTGCTCGAACGCCTCCCACATCGAGCCCTCCGCCATCTCGGAATCGCCGCAGAGCACCCAGACCCTGTAGGCGGCGGATTCGAGCCGCTTTCCGGAGAGCGCGATCCCGACCGAGATCGGAAGCCCCTGGCCGAGCGAGCCCGTCGCCACGTCGACCCAGGGGATCTCGGGCGTCGGGTGGCCCTGGAGGCGGGAGCCGAACTGACGGAAGCTGAGCAGCTCCTCGTCATCTATCGCCCCGGCCAGCTTGAAGAGGCTGTAGAGGAGGGGCGAGGCGTGGCCCTTCGAGAAGACCAGGTGGTCGTTGGCCGGGTCGTCGGGCGCATCGAAGTCGTAGCGAAGGTGGCGCGCAAGGAGCACCGCGCCCAGGTCGGCGGCGGACATCGAGGAGGTCGGGTGGCCGGAGCCGGCTGCCGCGGCGGCGCGCACGGAATCGACCCGCAGCTGCTGAGCCAGCTCCTGGAGGTGCTCCCGCGTCGCCTGGTCGATCGCTCCCTCGCTCAAGGTCGTTGACCCTACTACCCGATCGCGACCATTCGCTCGATCGGAATCCGCGCTCTTTGCGCGATATCCGGAGCCACGCTCACCTCGAACTTCAGCTCCCGAAGCGAGTCGCGCAGCTTCGGCAGGGTGATCATCTTCATGTACTTGCAAAAGGCCATCCGGTTCGCCTCGATCAGAGCCGCCGAGGGAGCCGCCTGGCGCAGCGGGTGCAGCATCCCGTTCTCGGTCGCGACGATGAACTCCCCCTCCGGGTTGCCCTGCACGTGCTCCAGCATCTGCCCGGTCGAGAGCATGTGGACGCCCTCGGGGTCGACTTCGCCCGCCGCGACATACTCCATCACCTGGGTGACGCAGCCGCACTCGGGGTGGACGAGGAACTCAGCGTCGGGATGCGCCGCCCGCTGAGCGCGGATGTCGTCGGGGCGGATCCCGGCGTGGACGTGGCACTCGCCCGGCCAGACGTGCATGCTGTGGCCAGTGACGCGCTCGACGTAGGAGCCCAGCCACATGTCCGGGCCGAAGAGGATCTCGGTCTCGGGGCCGCGCTCGCGCAGGATGTGCTGGACCACCTTGACCGCGTTCGAGGAGGTGCAGCAGTAGTCGGTCTCGGCCTTCACCTCAGCGGAGGTGTTGACGTACATGACGACGACCGCGTCGGGGCTGTGGCGTGCCTTCCAGTTGCGAAGCTCCGCCGCGGTGATCGAGTCGGCCAGCGAGCAGCCCGCGTCGAGGTCAGGTATCAGCACGGTCTTATCGGGTGAGAGGATGGCCGCGGTCTCCGCCATGAAGTGGACCCCGCAGAAGGCGATCGTCCGCGCCCCCGAGGCCGCGGCGCGGCGGGAGAGGCCGAGCGAGTCGCCGGTGTAGTCGGCGACTTCCTGGATCTCGGGCACCTGGTAGTTGTGCGCGAGGATCACCGCGTCCCGCTCGGCCGCGAGGCGGCGTACCTCGCGCGATAGCTCCTCGCGCTCGTCGGGCTCGAGGTGGAGCATCGGGACCGGCTCGTTGATCGTCGGTAGCTCTCTCATGGGCCTGCCTCAAACGGCCCTCCAGGGCCAAGCAAGTCGTATGTTCGCTGGCATGGCGCGCGCCTGAGTCCAGTCGAATGAACTAAGCGCAAGTCTACTCTCTCGGCATGCCCGAGCTACCCGAGGTGGAGATCACGGTGAGGCGGCTCGACGTCGCCCTGGGCGGCGCCCGGGTCGAGTCCGCGGTCGCCCCGGGCATGAACGTGATGAAGACCTTCGACCCTCCGCTCGATCAGCTGGCGGGGCGGGAGCTGACCGGGATCCGCCGGGTGGGCAAGATGCCTGTCGTCGAGTTCGGCGACCTCGCTCTGCTGATCCACCTGATGTCGGCGGGGCGCCTGCGGGCGCACGAGAAGCGGGCCACGCCGAAAGACCGGTCCTCGCGCGTGCTCGTGCGGCTCGAGGACGGGCGGGAGCTGAGGCTTCGCGAGCTGGGGACCAGGCAGCGTGCCTGGGCGAAGCTGCTGACTGCCGATGCGGTCGGCGAGGACGAGCTGGTCTCCACCCTGGGGCCGGAGGCATGGCCGGCGCCGCCCCTCAATGCCTTCGCCGCGGCGATCGCGCAGCCGCGGCACCTGCATCCCCTGCTGAGGCACCAGCGCGACATCGCCGGCATCGGCCGCTCCTGGGTCGACGAGATCCTCTGGGAGGCGCGGCTCTCACCGTTCAGGCAGGGCTCCGAGCTGGATGACGACGAGATCGAGCGCCTCCACGCGGCGCTGCACGTGCTCGACGACGCGATCGATCACTACGAGCAAACGATCGGGGACCGGCTGCCGGACAAGCTGCCGATGCCGCTTCGCGTCCATCGGCGCGAGGGTGAGCCCTGTCCCCGCTGCGGGACGACGATCGAGGCCGTTTACTTCGCGGAGCACCAGACCAATTACTGCCCGAAGGAGCAGACCGGCGGGCGGGTGCTGAAGGACAGGCGGCTGTCGCGGTTGCTGAAGTGAACCCTTACGCCGGGTTCCTCGTAGTACCAGCCAACGACCGCAAGGAGGACCGGATGCGCAAGTTCATCGTCGCTGCCCTGCTCGCGATCGCCGCGCTGCCGGCGTTCGCCGGCGCCGCCAGCGGCGCAACGATCAAGGTGGGGGACAACTTCTTCAATCCCGGCAAGAAGACGGTCAGCGTCGGCACGAAGGTCAAGTTCAAGTGGGTCGGCCGGCGCAAGCACGACGTGATCAAGACCAAGGGACCGGGCGGCAGACTCGAATCCGGCGTCACCGACGACGACGGCGTCAACCTGGCCAAGCGGTTCGGCAAGCGCGGAACCTACAAGTTCATCTGCACCATCCACCCGTCGGAAATGCACTTCACCCTGAGGGTCAGATGAGCTCAGCCGTCCGTGCTCTCGACCAGCAGGCTGAAGTCGAGGCTCGGCGCGGAGTGGGTCAGCGCACCGACGGAGATGAAATCGACCCCCGTCTCCGCAATCGCTCGCGCAGCCGCCAGGCTCACTCCGCCCGACGCCTCGAGCTGCGGATCCCCGTCGAGTCCCTGCGCGCCGCGGAGCTCCACCGCCTGGCGCAGCGCCTCGACATCCATGTTGTCGAGTAGGAGCCTGTCGGCGCCGGCGTCGAGCGCCGCGCCCACGTCGTCGAGATCGCGGCACTCGACCTCGACGACGAGATTCGGCCGGGCCGCGCGGACGGCGCCCACCGCCTCGGCGAGCCCCCCCGCCAGAGCAATGTGGTTCTCCTTGATCAGCACCGCGTCATAGAGGCCCATGCGGTGGTTGCGGCCTCCGCCGGCCGCGACCGCCGCCTTCTCGAGCGCTCGCAGGCCGGGGGTCGTCTTCCGCGTGTCCAGAATCAGGGCGCCGGTTCCGCTCACGGCCTCCACGTAGCGGGCGGTGAGCGTCGCGATCCCCGAGAGGTGACCGAGGAAGTTGAGAGCGGTCCGCTCTGCGGCGAGCAGCCCCGCGGCCGGCCCGCTCGCGACCAGCGTCTTCGCCGGCACCTCGTCGCGCCAGATGCCCTCGACCGCCTCGGCTTCGACCTCGGTCACGCCGGACTGACGCATCGTCTCGATGACGGCCGCAAGGCCGAACACCACCCCCGGCTGCTTCTGCACGATCCTGGCCCGGGCGCGCGCCGCGGGGGGCACCGTCGCCTCGGAGGTGACGTCACCGGGGCCGATGTCCTCGGCCAGGGCGCGGGTCACGGCCTCCCGGATGGTCTCGTTCAGTGCGTCCATGGGGGCACGCAGCGTAGCCAGCCGGGCGAATCTCACGTTCGCGGGCGCCGGAGCGTTTAATCCACAGAGTGAGCGCAACCAGAGGCAATGCACTCCCCGCCTTCCAGTCGCTGCTGGACGATCACGGCGAAACCGTGATGGGCGTCCTGCGGGGGGCGGTCGGCCGCGACGCGGCCGAGGATTGCTTCCAGGAGACCTTTCTGGCAGCACTCCGTGCCTACCCGAAGCTGCGCGACGACCGGAATCTGCGTGGCTGGCTGCTGACGATCGCGCATCGCAAGGCCGTCGATCATCACCGGGCCAACGGGCGGCGCCCGCTGCCGGTGGCCGAGGTCGCCGAGATCGCGTCGGAGCAGCCGGACAGCGACCCGGAAATCTGGTCGGTCGTCTCAGAGCTGCCGCCCAAGCAACGCGCGGCGGTCGCGCTCCGCTACGGGCTCGATCTGCCCCACGCCGAGATCGCGGCGGCACTCGGGTCCAGCCCGGAGGCCGCGCGCCGCAGCCTTCACGAGGGCATCAAGAGGCTCAGAAAGGAACTGACATGAACGAGGCAACACTGAAGCGGTTCGCCGAGCGGGCGGATGCGGACGGCCTGATCGACGTCGCCTACGCGACCGCCGACTCCCCGTTCGGGTCCCTGCTGCTGGCCGCGACCCCGCGGGGCCTGGTCCGCGTCAGCCTGCCGGCCTACGATCACGAGCAGACGATCGAGCAGCTGGCGAGCGACGTCTCGCCGCGGGTCCTGGAGGCCCCGGCGCGCCTCGACGAGGCGCGCCGCCAGCTCGACCGCTACTTCGACGGGCGGCTCACCGCATTCGATCTTCCCCTCGACTGGCAGCTGAGCAGGGGCTTCCGCCAGCGGGCGCTGCGCGCGATCTCGGAGATCCCCTACGGCGGCACCCGCACATACGGCCAGATCGCCGCCCGGGCCGGGAACGAGCGCGCCGTGCGGGCGGCAGGAACCGCCTGTGGCTCCAACCCAATCCCGATCGTCGTCCCCTGCCACCGCGTGCTGCGCACCGGCGGCGCTCTCGGCGGCTACGGAGGAGGACTGCCGATGAAGCGGGCGCTGCTCGAGCTCGAGGGCGCCCTCGATCCATCCACCGACCGGCGCCTCAGCTGAGCACCGTCGCACCGAGCCACTCGCGCGCCGGCTCGAGGTGGGTGGGGTCGATCTGGTGCCCAACGTCGGACTCGTGGTACTCGACCGGCAGGCCGGCGCCCTCGAGCAGGTCGCGGGCCGCCCTCCCGAATTCCACCTCGATGACCGGGTCGCCGCGCCCGTGCGCGATGAAGGCCCGCGTTGCGATCCGATCGGCGAAGCTGGGGCGCCAGCCATCGACGACCGGGACGAATCCGCTGAACGCGAGCAGACCGGCGACTGCGGGACGGTCGCCGCTCAGGCCCATCGCGTAGCTCATCACGCTTCCCATCGAGAAGCCGCCGAGCACCGTGCGCTCCGGACCCAACCCGGTCTCCTCCCAGAGGAGGTCGTGCAGCTCCCCAAGCTCGCGCCGCGCGACCGTGAAGGTCTCGGAGTCCGGGTGCCCGACCTGCTTCACCACATACCAGTGGTTGCCGGGCAGCCCCGGAAGTCGCAGGGGCCCGCGCGGGGTGACGACGTGAAGACTGCGCCCGGGGTCCAGCGCGTCGGCCAGGCCGAGGAGATCGCGCTCGTCGGTCCCCCGCCCGTGATGGAGGAGCAGCAGGCCGTCTGCGGCTTCCGCCGCTGGCCTGCTCAGGAAGGGGAGCGGGCCGGTCTCGTCCACGGCGTCAGCCCCGGTCGGCCGATGAGGCGGCGGTCTTGTTCAGGTAGTCGCGGATGAAGTCGTCGATGTCCCCGTCGAGGACGCGCTGCGCGTCCCCTGCCTCATGGCCCGTGCGGTGGTCTTTGACGCGCTGGTCCGGATGCAGAAAGTAGCTTCGGATCTGCGAGCCCCAGGCGACGTCCTTGACCTCACCCCGCTCCTTCGCGAGGGCCTCGGCGCGTTTGCGCTCCTCCAGCTCGATCAGCTTCGAGCGCAGGAGCTGCATCGCGACCGCCCTGTTCTGGGCCTGGGAGCGCTCGTTCTGGCACTGCACGACGACCCCGGTGGGGATATGCGTGATCCGCACGGCGGAGTCGGTCTTGTTGACGTGCTGCCCCCCGGCCCCCGACGCCCTGTAGGTGTCGACGCGCAGGTCGGCGTCATCTATCTCGACCTCGACTCCCTCGTCGACCAGCGGGCCGACATCCACCTGGGCGAAGCTCGTGTGGCGGCGTGACGAGGAGTCGAAGGGGGAGATCCGAACGAGGCGATGGACCCCGCGCTCGGCGGCGAAGAGGCCATAGGCGTTCTCGCCGCGGGCGATGAACGTCGCCGACTTCAACCCCGCCTCCTCTCCCGGCGAGGCCTCCTTCATCTCGATCTCGAAGCCGCGGCGCTCGGCCCAGCGCAGATACATGCGCAGGAGGATTTCGGCCCAGTCCTGAGAGTCGGTCCCACCCGCCCCCGCGTGGACGGAGACGACCGCGTCGCCGGCGTCGAAGTCGCCGCTGAACAGGCGCGCCTCTTCCATCTCGTCGAGGCGCCGTTCGACCGAGGCCAGCTGGGTCGTCAGCTCCGTTGCCATCTCCTCGTCCTCGGCCGCCATCTCGGCCAGCTCGCCGAGGTCGCCCACCTCGGACTCGAGCTCGGCGAAAGTCTTCAGCTTTGCCTGCGCACGCGCATGGGCGGCCGAGACGCGGGCAGCCGACTCCTGCTCGTCCCAGAACCCGGGCCGCTGCATCTCCTTCTCGAGCCGGTCGACCTCGTGCTTGAGGGAGGCGGGGTCAAAGGTAGTCCGCGAGCAGTTGAAGCTGCTCGCGGATCTCGGCGAGCCGCGCCGGCACCGATTCGGTTGAGGCGGCCTCGGCCATGCGCACAGGTTATTGGGCCGCCTTCGCGGCCCGCGTCTCGCGGGGGGCCCTTGCCGAGATGATCCAGGTCGACGCCCGGGCGACCACGCCGTCTGGGCCGTCCAGCTCGGCGAGCGCCTCGCGAAGGTCGGCTGCGATCTTCGGGCGGATCTCCTCGATCCGGTCTTCCCAGAGCCGCAGCACCTCCCCCGCCGGCCCGATCGACATGTTGAAATCCACCGCCTGCTCGAGATCGTCGCCTATCTTCAGCGGCAGGTCGCAGCGCTGAAGCGCGATCTCCTCAAAGCCGGCGATCCTCAGCTGATCGCTGACGGTGTCTGCATCGGCCATCGAGAATGGCCCCGGTCCGCAGGTCGGCTCGTCGGTCTCCTCGGGGCGGTCGAGGTACCCTTCGACGACCTCCTCGGCCCTCCGCACCCACTCGTTGTCGAGCTTGCGCCGCCAGACGACCGCGCAGAGCCGACCGCCGGGGACGAGCGCCGTGCGCACGTTGCGGAGCGCCTGCACCGGATTGGCGAAGAACATGATGCCCATCCGCGAGAAGGCGTAGTCGAACCTCCCCCCGAGCTCCATCGTCTGCACGTCGCCGACCAGGAAGCTGACGTTTTCGATCGCCGCCTCCTCCGCCTCCCGGCGCGCCGCCTCGACGAACGGCTCCGAGACGTCGATCCCGACCGCCTCCCCCTCCTGGCCGACCAGACCGGCCAACTGCCGGGTGGTGTCTCCGAAGCCGCAGCCGACGTCGAGGACCCTGCCGCCGGTCGGTGGAGGATGCGCCTCCATCGCCAGGTTCCCATGCGCGCCAAGCGCGGTGGTCACCAGGGGCCGGAAGCGGACGAAGCGGTCGAAGAGCGGCCCGCTCCAGGCGTCGATCGCCTCTCTGTTCGGCGACGAACCGGTCTTCACGACCCGGGATGGTACGCCTATCCGACCCCTGTCCCGTGTGCGAAGCCGCCCACCCGCAGCGCCTCGGAGCGATCGTCGTAGGGCCGCCAGCTGAGCACGCGGTGGTCTCGGAGCTCGAAATGCCAGGCCATGACGTCGGTCCCAGCCGGCGAGCCGTCCTCTTCCCATGCCCAGACGCGGCGGATCAGCGCCACCGCGGTCCCGCCGCCGGACTCGGTTCCGTCCTCGTAGAGCTGGTCGAGCTCGATCGTCTGCTGCACACCGCCGGGCGGCCGCGTAGCCCACAGCCGGGCGGCCTCGCGTCCCCTCCGGAGGCCCCGCATCGAGTGCAGCTCGACGTCGGGATCGAGGATCGCGACGAAGCGATCGAGGTCACGGTCGTTGAAGGCCCTGATGAACTCTCGAACCGGGTCGGTCATCGACGACGCCCTCTCAGGCGCCGTGGCACTTCTTGTACTTCTTGCCCGACCCGCACCAGCACGGGTCATTGCGGCCGATGTTCTTCTCACGCTCGTCCTTGACGACCGTCTCGACCGCCTCGGGCGGCGGCGCGCCGTTGCCCCCGGTCGGCCCCGCTTCGGCCGGGCTGGCGTAGCTGGCGACTTCCCCGCCCGCTGCAACCTGCTGCAGCGCCGAGGGCTGGGCTTCCATCGTCCCCCCGGAATAATCGAGCGCCTCCGGCGAGCCGTCGCCGTTGCCGCGGGCGCCGATCTGCGAGGGGTCGATTTCCAGCTGGGCGTGGAAGATCAGCTTGCTGAACTCCTCCCAGATCGAGTGCATCAGCTCCTCGAACATCGCGAAGCCTTCGTTTTTGTAGGCGACCAATGGGTCGATCTGGGCGAAACCGCGCAGGTGGATCCCCTCACGCAGGTAGTCCATGTCGTAGAGGTGCTCGCGCCACCGGTTGTCGATCACCTCGAGCAGGATCGCCCGCTCGAGATTGCGCATCAGCTCCTCGCCCAGCTCTGATTGGCGCTCGTCGTAGGCCCGCATCGCGTCTTCGTCGAGCGCGTCCTTGAGCTTTTCCCGGTCGACGCTCTCCGGGGCCATCGAGGCGACGTCGACGCCGACCGGCCAGACCTGTCGCAGCTGCTGCTCGAGCTCCGGCATGTCCCACTCCTCGAGCACGTCGCCGGGGGTGTACTCGTCGACCAGCCGCTCGATCACCGCCTCCAGCTCGTCGCGGGATACGTCGGACATGTCGCGGCCCTCGAGGACCTCGCGGCGGTATTTGTAGACGACCCGCCGCTGCTCGTTCATCACGTCGTCGTACTCCAGCACCCGTTTGCGGATCAGGAAGTTCTGCTCCTCGACCTTCTTCTGGGCGCCCTCTACGGTTTTCGTCAGCATTTTCGCCTCGAGCGGCATCTCGCCGCCCTCCTCGTCGATCGGCCCGAGCCGGTCGAGGATTTTGTAGATGCGGTCGCCGGCGAAGAGGCGGATCACATCGTCTTCGGCGGAGAGGAAGAAGCGCGACTCACCCGGGTCGCCCTGCCGCCCCGAGCGGCCGCGAAGCTGGTTGTCGATGCGCCTCGATTCGTGACGCTCTGTGCCGCAGATGTAGAGGCCGCCCAGTTCGCGGACCTCCTCGGCCTCGGCGGCGCAGGCGGGCTCGATCTCGGCCAGCTGGGCCTCGAGCGCCTCCTCGTATCCCTCGTCGCCCTCGCTCAACCCCTGCTTGGCCAGCTCTTTTGCGGCAAGGTGCTCGGGGTCGCCGCCGAGCTTGATGTCGACGCCACGACCGGCCATGTTGGTCGCGATCATCACGGCCCCTTTGCGGCCCGCCTGGGCGATCAGCTCGCCCTCTCGTTCGGCGTGCTCGGGCTTCGCGTTGAGCACCGCGTGCTCGATGCCGCGCCGCTTCAGCTCGCCGGAGATCATCTCCGAGACCTCGACCGACACGGTGCCGACCAGAATCGGCTGGCCCGTCTCGTGGCGGGCCGTTATCTCATCGATCACCGCCCTCCACTTGCCGTCCTTCGTTTTGAAGATCTGGTCGTTGAGGTCATTGCGGACCATCGGCCGGTTGGTGGGGATCTCGACGACGGGAACTTTGTAGATCTTCATGAACTCGGTCGCCTCGGTGAGCGCCGTGCCCGTCATGCCGGAGAGCTTGTCGTAGAGCCTGAAGTAGTTCTGAAGGGTGATCGTGGCCAGCGTCTGGTTCTCCTCGCCGATCGCCACCCCCTCCTTCGCCTCGACCGCCTGGTGGAGGCCCTCCGACCAGCGCCGGCCCTCGAGGATGCGGCCGGTGAACTCGTCGATGATCATCACCTCGCCGTCGATCACCGCGTAGTCCTTGTCGCGTTTGTACAGCGACTCGGCCTTCAGCGCCTGGACGAGGTGGTTGACGAGGCTGCCGTGCTCGCCGAGGTAGAGGTTGTCGACGCCGATGAACTCCTCGGCCCGCTTCACGCCGCGCTCGGTCGGGGAGACCGTCTTGTGCTTCTCGTCGAATTCGTAGTCGTAGTCGGCCTCGGAGGTGTCCTTCGACTCGCCTAGGGAGCGCAGCCGGTCTTTTGCCGGGACCCCGTCCATCTGGCGCGCGAGGCGAGCGAACTGGTAGTAGGTCTGGGCTGCCTGTTCGGGAGCGCCGGAGATGATCAGCGGCGTCCGCGCCTCGTCGATCAGGATGTTGTCGACCTCGTCGACGATCGCGAAGTGATGGCCCCGCTGCACGCAGTGCTCGAGCGCTTCGGACATGTTGTCCCGCAGGTAGTCGAAGCCGAACTCGGAGTTGGTGCCGTAGGTGACGTCGCAGGAGTATTTCCGCTGCCTGGCGGCGTGATCGTCGGAGTCCTGGATCGCCCCGACCGAGACGCCGAGGGCGTCGTAAATCGGCTTCATCCATTCGGCGTCTCGGCGGGCCAGGTAGTCGTTGACGGTGACGACGTGCACGCTGCCGCCCGCCAGCGTGTTGAGGAAGACGGCGAGCGTCGCGGTGAGCGTCTTTCCCTCGCCGGTCTTCATCTCGGCGATCGCCCCGTCGTGGAGCGCCATCCCCCCGACCAGCTGGACGTCGAAGTGACGCTGGCCGAGGGTGCGCCGGCCGGCCTCGCGGGTCAGCGCGAAGGCCTCGGGGAGGAGCTCGTCGAGCGACTCGCCATTGCGAGCGCGCTCCCTGAGGGCATCGGCCTCGGTGCGAAGCTCGTCGTCGCCGAGAAGCTCCATCTCCGGCTCGATGCCGCCGATCGCCGCAGCGCGCCTCTCGTAGGCCTTGAATTTCCGACCCTCCCCGACGCGCAGCGCGCGGGTCACCATGTCCCTGGCGGTCGCCATCCTGTCTAGGGTAGCGATGGCGCGGACGCGCCGAGCGGGCGGCCCTGGCCGTCGCCACAGGGTCGAAAACGATTCGTCTAGGCGGTCCGCCCCCGCAGGCGCGACACGGCGCGGCGCGTACGACGTCGCTTGCGCCGCATCTCGCGGTGCTTCTTCACCTGACGCTGGATGTCCTCCGACACCGCGTGGACCGAGTGGGTCATCTCCGGCGAGGCCTCACGGGCACGCAGCGTGATCCCCTTCAGCCGCAGCGTCGCCTCCGCGACCTGGCTGTCGGCGATCGACGGGTTGCGCTCCTCGGTCAGCTCAACGTCGAGCGTCGCGAGCGGGGAAACCTGCTTGCCCACCCTGCGGAACCACTTCATCACGTGACTCCGCAGCTCCTCGTCGACCTCGACGTTCCGACCACGAATCTCGATTCGCATGGCTCCTCCTATTCGGGTCATCCCGATGCTACGCCGCCTCCCCCGCCGCGGCAACCATCTGGACGGGTGGCTCGACACCGCGCACGCCTATAGCCGGCGGGAAAAGGTGACCGCAGCGACCCGGATCGCGCCCGCGCCTCGCAGGGCCCTGGCGCAGGCCGAGAGGGTCGCCCCAGTGGTCAGGACGTCGTCGATCAGGACGACGCTTCGCGGCACGCAGGCGGCGGCGGAGATCGCCGGGGGGTCGCCGAGCCTGCGCCCCCTGCGGCGGCCGACCTGACGGCCTTGTCCGCGGCGGGAGAGCGCCCGGCTGGTCGGCAGCCCGGTCAAGCCTGCGAGCGCCGTGGCGATCTCAGCGGCGGGGTCGAATCCCCTCGCCAGCGAGCGGAGGGGCGCGGTCGGGACCGGGACGATCGTCCCGCTCAGCACCCCGGGGGGAGCAAGCAGCTCGAGTCGGCGGGCGATCAGCTCGGCGACGGGCAGCAGCCGCCTGAACTTGAGCGCCACGACCAGGTCTCGCGCGGTGCCCTCGTGCGGTGCCGAGGACCAGGCCCTGTCGAGCCCCGGCGGGCCGGTCCCGGAGAGCGGCGAGAGCGAGGCCAGGCGCCTGGAGCAGGGAGCGCAGAGATGGGCATCGGGGCCGCAGCCGCGGCCGCACGCGGCGCAGAGCGGTGGCGCGAGCCCGGCGAGCAGGGCCTGGAGGAAACGCATGGGCCGATCGTCCCTGCCGGGCTGGTACGAAGGGTGCGACGAAGGTCAGGATTTGCTCAGGACTGGCGCATCCGCGCCGCGATGCCCCCGACGAGGACGCCCTTCGGGGGCACCTCCGCGCCCTCGAGCAGGATCGAATCGGCGATGTAGGCGCCCGGGCCGATCACGCAGCCGTCGCCGACGATGGCGGGCCCTTCGATCCTCACACCCTCCCCCAGCTCGACCCCGCTGCCGATCAGCGCGGGAGGTGACACCGCCGCGCCGCCCAGGTCGCTCGCGGCCCGCACCCCGTCGCCGACCTCCGGGGCCGCCGGCTCGAGCTTCACGGAGCCACGCAACGCGTCCATGTTGCCCTGCCTGAGCTCGTCGAGGTTGCCGATGTCGTTCCAGTAGGCATCGATCTCATGCGAGTAGAAGGCCACGTCGCTCTCAAGCATGGCGGGAAAGACGTCGAGGGCCCAGTCGGCGAACTCCGGCGCGTCGTCCGGCTCCGCCGCCTTGCTCGCGCCGGGGGGCGGAAAGTGGTCGAAGACCTCGGCCCTGAACATGTAGATGCAGGTGTTGGCGAGGTCGGAGAGCGCCTCGGCGGGGTCCGGCTTCTCCTGGAAGCCCTGAATGCGGCCGTCCTCCCCGGCGATCACGACTCCATACTGGTCGGTGTCCGGGACCCGCTTGGTCGCCACCGTCGCGAGGCCGTCGTGGGACTCGTGGAACTCGCGCATCGCGCCGAGGTCGATGTCGGTCAGGGCGTCCCCGGCCACCACGAGGAAGGAGTCACCGAGGAACCCGGCGACGTTTCGCACCCCGCCTGCGGTACCGAGCAGCGCCTCCTCGTGGCTGTATGAAAGCTCGAGACCGAACCGGGAGCCGTCGCCGAAGCGCTCCTCGATCACCTCGGGAAACCAGTGCAGATTGGCGATCGCCTCGACGAGCCCGTGCCTGGACAGCAGTCCCGCGATGTGCTCCATCACGGGCCGGTTGAGGACCGGGACCATCGGCTTCGGCATCGCGTAGGTGATCGGCCGCAGCCGCGTCCCCAACCCCGCCGCAAGGATCATCGCCCGCATACGCGAAACCTATGGGTCTCAGTAGCGGTAGTGATCGGGCTTGTACGGGCCCTCGACCGGGACGCCGATGTAGGCGGCCTGGTCCTTCGACAGCTCCGTGAGGCTCACGCCCAGCGCCTCGAGATGCAGCCGCGCGACCTTCTCGTCCAGGTGCTTGGGGAGCACCGTGACCTCCTTCGCCATGAATCCCTCGGGCTGACCGTAGAGCTCGATCTGGGCGATCACCTGATTGGTGAAGGAGTTTGACATCACGAAGCTCGGATGTCCGGTCGCGTTACCGAGGTTGAGCAGCCGGCCCTCCGAGAGCAGGATGATCGAGTGGCCGTCCGAGAAGCGCCACTCGTCGACCTGGGGCTTGATGTTGACCCGCTCGGCGTCGGACTCTTCCAGCGCCGCCATCTCGATCTCGTTGTCGAAGTGGCCGATGTTGCCGACGATCGCGTTGTGCTTCATCCGCGCCATGTGGTCGGCGGTGATGATGTCCCTGTTGCCGGTGGCGGTGACGAAGATGTCGGCGGTCCCGACGACTTCCTCGAGCGTCCGCACCTCGTAGCCCTCCATCGCCGCCTGCAGGGCGCAGATCGGGTCGATCTCGGTGACGATCACGCGGGCGCCCTGGCCGCGCAGGCTCTCGGCGCAGCCCTTGCCGACGTCGCCGTAGCCGCAGACCACGGCGACCTTGCCGCCGATCATCACGTCGGTGGCGCGGTTGATCCCGTCGATCAGCGAGTGACGGCAGCCGTAGAGGTTGTCGAACTTCGACTTGGTGACCGAGTCGTTGACGTTG
>DASXAR010000038.1:0-53933 GCA_036406595.1 Solirubrobacterales bacterium
GTCGCCGAGGCGATCGACGAGCTGGCCGACAGGCTGGAGTCGAAGACCTCCGGGGGAATGGACGCGGCCGAGGCCGTGATCGAGATCGTCGGCGAGAGCTACCAGGACAACCAGCAGATCATCTTCGGCGGCGACAACTACTCCGAGGAGTGGCACGCCGAAGCCGAACGGCGCGGGCTGAAGAACCTGCGCACGACGCCCGACGCGCTGCCCGAGGTGCTCAGCGACCAGACGGTCGCCGCCTTCGAGAGCTACGACGTGCTCTCCAAGCGCGAGCTCGAGTCGCGCTACGAGGTCTGGGTCGAGCAGTACTGGATCCGCGCCAACATCGAGGCCGAGACGACCTTCTCGATCGCCAAGACGATGCTGCTGCCGGCGGCGCTGCGCCACCTGGCGCTGATCAACGAGTCGGGCGTCGGGTCGATCGACGGAGAGGTGCGGGGGCTCGTCGACGAGCTGGTCTCCGGCTTGGGCGAGCTTGAAGCCGCCAACGCCGACCCGGGGCTCGAGGGCCTCGAGATGGCGATCCACGCCCGCGACAAGCAGCTGACCGCGATGGAGCGTGTCCGCGAGGCCGCCGACAAGCTCGAGAAGGTCGTCGCCGACGACCTCTGGCCGCTGCCGAAGTACGAGGAGATGCTCTTCATCAAGTAGGCGAGCCGGCCCGCGGGAGCAGCCGGGGTGCTTCGGGTTTTGGCTGCGCGAGCCGGTTGCGGAGGTGTCGGCGCAGATCGTGGGCCCCTCGGCCGCTCAGGTGTTCCTTATCCGTATGGGAGACGGATAAGGAACACCGGGCGGCGTCGTTCCTGCTCAGGTCCGGTCGAACGAGGCGTTGGTCGTATGAGGAGCAGTCGCTCAGGTGTCGGCGCAGACCGCGAAGATCCTCAGGTCGATCGAGGTGTCGTTCGAGATCGAGTTGTTGAACAGCTGCACCGACCAGCCCGTGCCGTTGCCGTTCGGTCCGCTGAGGGAGACGGTGACCTGGCGCTGCTGGCCGTTCTGGGCGTCGTTGGTGCCGAGGTCCGAGCCGCCCCCGATCACGCGCTTTTTGCCGGGGCACTGGACGGTCTGCACGGCGCTCAGGCCGCGCTGGCCGCCGCTGTTGACGACGAAGACTTCTTTGAACGTCTGGCTGACGACCTCGTAGCCGCTGACACCGTCCTTCCCGTCTTTCCCGTTCTTGCCGGCCGGACCGCGGTTGCCCTTGGCGCCCTTCTGGCCCCTCGGCCCGGCGGGCCCTCGGGGCAGCCTGCCGAACAGCCTGCAGGTCACCTTCCGGCCCGTCCTCACCTGGCGCGGGCACCTGATCCTGACCTTCTTCGCCCTCGAGTCGGTCGCGAACCCGGTGGCGAGGGCCGCTCCGGCGACCGCGACGACGGCGACAGTCGCAGCGAGAATGGCCGCCACGAGGCGGCCCGACCTGAAGAGCTTGCGCATTTCCCCTGCCTCCTTTTCTTGCGTACTCGTGCCTGCCCCCTACCCGCTCAGATGCGATCGCAACTTCAGAAGTGCGGGCGGAAGTGGTGGTGCCTGGGGCGCTGCTCGGGGGGCGGGTCGCGGAGCAGGAAGATGCAGGCGAGGGCGCCGGCAATGCAGGCGCAGGCGAGCACGGCGAAGGCCGTCACATAGGAAGAGGCGTCGGGAATTCCACCCGTTTCGCCACCCGAGTGGATGATCACGCCGAGAACCATCGTCCCGGTGGCGGCACCGATCCAGCGGATGGTGAGCACGAGCGCGTTTGCGTCGCCGCGCTCCTCCGCCCCGACCGCATTGCTGAGCCCGGTCAGCAGCGAGGTGAACATCGGGGCGATCGAACCGCTGAGCAGGATCAGGCCCGGGAGCAGGAGCGGGTAGCTCTCCTCGTCGAGGAAGATCGCGAGCCAGCCAAGCGCGACCGCGGTCGCCAGATAGCCGACGATCGCCGGCGTGCGGGCGCCGATCCGATCGGTGGCGCGGCCGGCGATGATGTTGAAGGCGGGCTCGGCGAGCATCGACGGCACGATCGCGAGCGCAGCAAGGATCGGGCCGTACCCCAGCACGTGCTGGAAGTAGGTCGCGATGTAGATGATGTAGCCGGTGACGACGAACTGGGCGGCGAACATCGCGAGCACGATCCCGCGCAGGACGCGGCGGCGCAGCAGGGCGATGTCGAGAAGCGGGTCGGCCTTGCGCAGCTCAAGCGAGCAGAAGGCGGCAAGCACTGCCAGTCCTACCCCGAAGAGGGAGATGGTCGCCGCCGAATCCCAGCCCCAGGTGAGCGCCTGCATCAGCGAGACGAGGAGCGCCGTCAGGCCGCTCATCAGGACGACGAGGCCGCCGGTGTCGAAGGGCTCGGGCTCGCCGACCGGGCGGTTGTCCACCTTGAGCAGACCCATCAGGGCAAGCCCCGCCCCCACCGCGACCTCAAAGCCGAAGAGGGCGCGCCAGCTGATCGCCTCGGTGAGGACGCCGGCCAGCAGCGGGCCGATGACGAAGACGGTGACGCCGATCGCCGAGTACTTGCCGAGCGCGTCGCCGCGGCGCTCCAGCGAGACCCGGTTGGCGATCATCGCGGCGCTCGATGGATAGAGGGTCGAGGCGCCGATCCCGGCGATGCCGATGCTGACGACGAGCCAGACGAAGCCCTGCGAGACGGTCGCCGAGAGCGAGCCGATCGCGAACACCGAGAGGGCGACGAGCAGCACCTGGCGATGCCCGTAGTAGTCGCCCAGGCGTCCGCCCGGCGCGGCGAAAAGGGCCAGGGTGAGGAAGAACGAGTTGACCACCCACTGCGCCTCGGAGGCGGAGAGGCTCAGTTCCGAGGCGATCGTCGGCTGGATCACCCCCAGCACCGTCTGCCCGAGGTAGCAGGTGAAGAAGGCGAGGCCCCCGAACCAGAGCGTCCAGCGGCTGAGCTGCGTCACCGGAGCCGCTTGGGTCACGACGAGACCGTATCCGGACTAGGCGGCTCGCTCCAGGACCCGCATCGGCAGCCCGCCCTTCGGCGAGAGGGTGGGCATCTGGCGCACCGTCATCGTCCGCCCCGGCAGCAGATCGAGCCGCAGCCGCTGCAGCAGCATCGTCGTCACCAGCTTCACCTCGGTCTTGCCGAAGCGCTTGCCGATGCAGATGCGGCGGCCGCCGCCGAAGGGGACGTAGGCGCCGCGGGGCAGCGCCGCCTTGCGCTCCGGCGTGAAGCGCTCGGGGATGAAGGCCTCGGGGTCGGGGAAGAACTCCGGAATGCGGTGGCTGGCCCACGAGCAGTAGTTCACGTAGGCGCCCTTCGGCACCGTGAAGCCGCCGAACTCGTAGTCGCGGACCGCCCGGCGCGGCCCGATCCAGGCCGGCGGGTAGAGGCGCAGCACCTCGTCGACGACCATTTCGAGGTAGGGCATCTCGTGCTCGAGCTTCTCGATGTCGGGCGGATCGCCGCCCAGCACCCGGTCCTGCTCCTGCTGGAGCTTGGCGACGACGTCGGGGCGGCGCGCCAGCTCGTAGAGCATGAAGGTGACGGTCGAGGTAGAGGTGTCATGACCGGCGAACATCAGAGTCATCAGCTGGTCGCGGACCTCGCGATCGGAGAAGCCCTCCCCCGCCTCGTCGCGGACCGCAAGCAGCAGGCTGAGGACGTCGCGCCGCGAGGGGTCGGGGCTCTTGCGCCGGTGGGCGATCTCGCTGAAGACGATTTCGTCGAGCACCGCCCTGGAGGCGAGCATCTTGCGCCAGGGAGAGCCCGGGCCGCGCAGGAAACGGAGTGCGAATTCGATCCCGTAGAACTCCAGCGCCCGCTCGAAGTGCTCGGCGGCCGCGGCTCCCTTGCCCGCCTCGTCGGGGTCGAGGCCGAGCAGGGCCCGCATCGCGATCCGCATCGCGAGCCCGCGCATCCAGTCGTAGATGTCGACGACCTCCCCGGCGCGCAGCCCCTCGATCGCCGGGCCGGCCTCGGCCGCCATCGTCTCGACCGCGGCGGCGACCTGCTCGCGGTGGAAGGCCGGCATCATCGTCGCGCGGACCTGGTCGTGGTAGGCCTCGTCGATCGTCAGCAGGCCGTCCCCGAGCAGCGGAATCAGGTCGCCGAAGCTCGACTCGCGCCAGTGGAAGTTCTCCGGGTGGGAGACGGTGACGAAGTGGTTCGCCTCGGGACCGAGCATGAAGACGACCCGGCTGTGGAGGAGGCGCAGGGTGAAGATCGGCCCGAACTTTTCGTATCCGTCGAGCAGGACCGGCAACGGGTCGGTCGCCATCGCGTGGGTGCGCATGAAGCTGAGGTTCAGCAGGCCCGGCGGGAAGCGGTCGCGGCCCTGCCACTCGGCGGCGAGGTCGCCGGCGACCCGCCGGAAGGGGCTCGACGACATCTGCGGCGGTTTCGGCACCGCCGTGGGTTTCGGGACCGCGGTCTCCGTTGCCATCGCGAGGATCCTAATTGGCTGCCTGGCCAGTTTGCATTGAGCCGGCTGCATTTGCGGCAAGCTGGCCACACGCTGCGTCGATCTCGCGGCCGCGGGTCAGCCGCACCGTGGCGGTGAGACGGTGCTCGGCGAGGATCGCCCTGAAGCGCTCGATCCGCTCCGGAGAGGAGCCCTGGTAGGCCCCGGTCGGGTTGTAGGGGATCAAATTGACCTTGTAGCCGCGCGGGTCGAGCAGCCCGGCCAGCTCGCGGGCCTGCTCGGGGTGGTCGTTGACCCCGTCGAGCATCACGTACTCGACGAAGACCCGCCGCCGCCGCCGCGTCCGGTAGCGCTCGCAGGCGGCGAGGACGGCGGCGATCGGATAGCGGTCGTTGACAGGCATAAGCTGCGAGCGCAGCCCGTCGTTGGGGGCGTGCAGGGAGAGCGCAAGGGCGATCGGCAGCTCGCACCCGGCGAGCCGGTCTATCCCCGGCACCCAGCCGACCGTGGAGATCGCCGTGCGGCGGTGGCTGACGCCGACCGCGGGCAGCCCCTCGCAGGCGGCGAGGACCGCGTCGACGTTCATGGTCGGCTCGCCCATGCCCATGAAGACGACGTGGTCGATTCCTTCGCGACGGCGGAAGTGGAGCGCCTGGTCGAGGATCTCGTCGGCGCTGAGGTTGCGGCCGAAGGCCATCTGGCCGGTCGCGCAGAAGGTGCAGGTCAGCGGGCAGCCCGACTGCGAGGAGATGCAGACGGAGCGCCGACCGTCGCGGTAGCGCATCAGGACGGCCTCGAGGGGCCGCCCGTCGGCGGTGTGGAAAAGCGCCTTGACGGTGCCGTCGTCGGATTTCGCCTCGGCCTCCAGGCTCAGGGTCGAGAGCGGCACGGCATCCTCGAGCCGCGTTCGCAGCGGCGCCGGAAGGTTCGTCATCTCAGCGTAGGAGCGGGCGCCACGCGCCAGCCATTCCCAGACCTGGTCGGCGCGGTAGGCGGGCTCGCCGGCCTCGGCGAGAGTGCTCGAGAGAAGCTCTCTATCCACCCCGCGAGTGTAGGGGCGCACGGCCTCGCCGCCCGGCTCCCGGGCGCGACCCGCTACCTTGTGGGACGGGCAGGGGTCAGAAAGGGGAGCAGTGCCAGAGATCGCTCAGCCGTGGAAGGGGAACTCCTCGTGGGGCCGACGCCTCGTCCTCGGCGTGGCCGCCCTCGCGATGCTGACCGGAATCTCGATGATCTCCTCCGACCCGGCCGAGGCGGCGTGCTCGAAAATTCCCCCGATCGTCTGCCACACGACCGACGGAACCGTGCGGATCCAGTATTCCGCCCAAGAACTTGAATTCTTCTTGAAATATTCGAAAAAAGAAGAGCTGATCGATTGCGCCTGGGACGTGACGGTCACCTACGGCGACGGCAAGATGGACGAATTCACCTTCGCCGTGTCGGAAGGCCTCGACCGGAGCCACACCTACGAAGAACCCGGCGAATACCACGTAAGCATCCTGGCCGCGAACGGCAAGCACAGCGGCACCGAAGAACCGTGTGAAGACTTTCCGCTCACCGCGACGGTGATCTACACGGAACCCTCCGAAGAAGAACCACCGGAAGAAGAAGGCGGAGGCAAAGAAGAACCTCCGCCAGGGGAACAGCCCGGCGGAGGTGGCCCGACCGGCGGCTCGACAGGGGGGCCGCCGGGCGCCGGAGTCCAGGGGACGGAATCGCAGCACCGTCGCGGCACCGGCTGGCGGCGCTGCCGCGGCAACGTGCTGTCGCGCAAGGTCCGCTGCCCCCGAGCCCTGAAAATCGTTCGAATCGCGCGGGCCACCTTCCTCCGGGCCGGCGACGGGACGACCCGCACCAACGCGGCCGGCTTCAGCTGCCGGGTGCTCCCTCGCGGCAAGCGGCGGCTCGCCTGCCGGCGCCAGAACAGGCTGGTCCTGGCTCCCCTGAAGCGGCCCTGAGGCTCAGGCGGAGCCGGGCGGCGCCTGCTGCTCGCCGCTCGGCGGCGGCTCTCCCGGCTGGGCCGGCGGCGGCTCCTGCTCGGCGAGCGGCGGCGGCATCTGATCGGCGGGCGCAGGGGGCAGCTCCTGGCCCGGCAGCGCCTCCGCCTCCTGGCGCCAGACCTCGTTGAGGGAGACCTGGAGGTAGGCCCAGAAGCCCGGCGAGAGCAGCAGGTAGAGGATGATCGCGATCCAGCCGCTCGGTGGCTCCTTGCCGGCGATCCGCGAGGCCCCCATCACCCGCTTCGTGCCCCGCCAGTAGGTGACCAGGGCCGGGACGATGATGATGCCGCCGGGGATCAGCGCCAGGAGCGAGTTGGTCGGGTTCTGGCCGAGGTCATACCCCTTTGCCTTGCCGTAGTCGCGCAGCTCGCGGTTGACGCGGTACCACCAGACGAAGTGGTAGATGCCGAGGGTGATTATCGGCAGCAGGGCGACCGCCCAGGGACTGCGGATCTTGACCTCGTCCTCGGTGCCGCGGATCTTCATTTCGTAGGCCATGCGAAGGCTCCGATCGGTAGGCAGGGGCTGAGCCGACCCTAACCGACGCCGGGCCGGCTCGCTAGCGGTGCGGAAGGAGAACCACGACGCGGTGCCTGACGCCGGGGCCGGTGAGCTGCGCCTTGAGCCCCCGCCTGCTCGCCCGCCCGACCAGCACGACCCCCCGGTGGTTCAGCCTGACCGGCACCGTCGAGGCCCGCCCGCCCGGGATCGAGAAGGAGGCGCGGCCGATCGTCACGCGCCTGCCGACCAGATGCCTGCGATGGCGGACCCTCATCCCGGCGATCAGCCTCAGCGACCCCTCGCAACCGGCAGGGCTCGGGCAGTACAGCCGCAGCATCGCGCGCTTGCGCCGCACCCTCGCGATGCGCCCGGCCCGCGCCTTGGGATAGACCGTGATCGACGCCTGCGCGTCACCGGTGTTGGCGAGCGCGTCGGCGGCGGTCACCGTCACCTGGAAGGTGCCGGGACTGCCGAACGAGTGGGCCGTCGAGGCGCCGTATGCGCCCTCGCCGTCGCCGAACGCCCAGCCGATCGACGGGACGGCCGACCAGACGTCGAACGGCGCGACCGAGAAGGAAACCGGCTGCGCGACGGTGGCCACGCCCGGAATCGAGAGGGAGCGCAGCTGCGGCCCCGCGCCGTCGTAGCCGGCGGCCTGGACCACGTCGTTGGAGCCATTGTCTCGGGACCACACCGCAACCCCGTTCCCGCCGGGATCGAGCGCGAGCTGGGGCTCACCGGCCACCTTGCCGAATTCGGAGAGCCTGGTCGCCGGGAGCCAACCGCCGCCGGGGGGTCTGGCGGCGACCTGGATGATCGTCGGGCTGCCGTCGGACCGCGCCCAGATCGCCTGCACCTCGCCGCCGGGGCCCGCGGCGATCTGTGGTTCGTTCGCGATCTGGTTGACCGGCGAGAGGTTGACCGGTTCCGACCAGGCTCCCCCGGCCGGGTGCGTGGCCGCCTGGATGTAGGAGTAGGCCACGTTGCCAGAGCGCATCCAGGTCGCCGCCGCTCCGCCCCCCGGGTCGACCGCGACCTGCGGCTCGCTCGCGCCCGCCCCGGGGGCCGAGAGGTCGACGGGTTCGGACCAGGCGCCGCCCGCCGGCCTGGTCGCGGCCTGGACGATTTTGTCGACGCCGGCCTTGCGGGCCCAGACGATCGCCATGTCGCCGGCGGCGTCGAGCGCCACCTGCGGCGTTTCGGCGTTCTCGCCTCCTTCGGAGAGGTCGATGGGTTCGGACCAGGCGCCGCCGGCCGGCCTGGTCGCGGCCTGGACGATGAAGTCGGAGCCGTCGTCGCGGGCCCAGACCGCGATCGCGTTGCCGGCCGGGTCGAGCGCCACCTGGGGCTCGCGGGCGCTTCCGCCCAGCGCCGAGATGTCGGTCGGTCCGCTCCAGGCGCCGCCGGCCGGCCTGGTCGCGGCCTGGACGATGAAATGGGTGCCGTTGTAGCGCTTCCAAACCGCCACCACGTCGCCGGCGGCGTCGCTGGCGACCTGGGGTTCTTCCGCGTTGCGTTCGGCTGCGGAGAGGTCCTTGGGAGCGGTCCATGTGCCCCCCGCGCCTCTGGTGGCCGCCTGGATGATCGTGTGGGCGCTGTCCGACCGCGACCACACCGCGGCCACATCACCACCGGAATCCACGGAGACCTGAGGTTCGCCCGCGTCGCGACCGGCCGCCGAGAGGTCGACAGGGGCGATCCAAGAGCCGCCCGCGATTCTGCTCGAGCTCTGGATGATCGTGTCCGAGCCGTTCGATCGCGCCCACACCGCGACGGCGTCGCCGGCGGGATCGGCGGCCACCTGCGGCTGGCCCGCGTCGCCGCCCGGCGCGGAGAGATCCTGCGCGGAGAGCCAGGACGGGGCGGCGGCGGCGCCCGCCGGCGCCCCAAGCGCCCCGAGCACGCAGATGGCCGCCGCCCAGGAAGGGGGCAGGCGCATCACGAAAGCAGGGCGCTCAAGTCCCGCGCCTCACCCGGCAGGTGCGGCTCAGGGTCGCCGAGAGGATGCGCCCGTCGACGAAGCTCATCGAGGTGTAGGCGAACGGGAAGGTCGCCTGCGAGAGGTCCTCCGGGGCCCGGCAGGGCGCCGAGAGGTAGCTGTGCCGGCGGCCGCGGTAGACGTAGTTGCGATGGAGCCGCAGGGTGATCTGCTTCAGGTAGCCCCAGCGGGTCAGCCCGATCGGCGAGGAGCCGGTGAGGACCGTCCCGTAGCGGCCCTTGGTGCGACGGATCTGGAAGGGGATGATGTTGGTGCTGGGGGCCGGTTTGGTCCCATGGACGTGGGCGAGGATCGCCGGGTGGCCATTGGTCGTGGCGTTGAAGGCGAGGATCTTGCCGAAGGTCGGCGAGCGGGCCTGTTCGGGAAAGGTCGACCTGGCGCGGTAGGTGCCGGAGCCGACCAGCGCGTCGCCGCAGACCTTCAGCGCTTCGGCGCTGGTCGTCGCCTCGATCCTGCCCCGGCGACAGGTCGGCAGGCCTTTGGTTTCGAGCCGGCCGCTGCGGTTCAGCGCGATCGTGATGGTGCGCAGCGCCGGCGGCTGTTCGCCGGCCAGGGTCCGCACCTTGCCGGCGATCCAGACGGTGATCGGAGCCCGGTCGTGGCGCGGCAGCGCGTTCGGAACGATGCCCCCGTTGAAGGTGATGAAGAGATTGCCGCTGGCGCTCAGCTCGGCGCGGGCGATCGAGGCCGCGCCGAGCAGGAAAAGCAGTAGCGCGAGCACGGCAATTCGCCCCAGCTTCCCTCGCCCCTTCACCCTCTCCATGGCCCGGCGGAGGATAGAGTCGGCGGCCCCGATGTCAAGGCTCAGAGCGCGAGGGCGTCGGCGAGAAGGTCGACCTGCCGCGGGTCGCCGGAGGCCGGGAAGAGCACGAGCTCGTCGCAGCCCGCGTCGTCGTACTTCGCGGCAAGCTCCGCCACGTCCGCACCCGTCTTCGGGGTGGCCCCGACTATCCCTTCGGCGATTTCGTCACCGAGCCAGGCGTAGTAGTGGCCGAGGCTTGCCCGGGCGTCCTCCTCGGCGCGGTCGCCGAGCGAGAAATAGCCGAGCGCGGTCGTCCGCGGCCTCCCGTCGCGGCCGGCGCTCTCCCATGCCGCGCGCGCCCGCTCGGCGCCCTCGCGGTACGCGTCAGGCCCCGAGCCGCTGGCGATCCACCCGTCGGCGTAACGGGCGGTGCGGGCAAAGGACGCATCGGCGTGGCCGCCGAGGATGAGCTGCGGCGATCCCTCGCCGGTCGGCCCCACCTCGCCTCCCGACCAGACCTCCCTGATGCGCTCCAGCATCTGATCGAGGCGCCGCCCGCGGCCGCGCAGCTCGACCCCGGTGATCTCGTAGTCGTCCTCGCGAGCGCCGAGCCCGATACCCAGGGTGAGGCGGCCGGCGGAGAGCGCGTGAACGCTCAGCGCCTGCTTGGCGAGCACGACCGCGTTCGAGCGCAACGGTCCCAAAAGCACCGTCGTCGCGAGCCCGATCCGCTCGGTCACCGCGGCCGCCGCGGCGAGCGCCGCGAGCGGCTCGTAGTTCTCGTAGCGAATCCGGTCGATCGTGCCGAGGCTGGAGAAGCCGCGCGCCTCGGCCCGCCGCGACCACTCGATCAGCTGCGCGCCGGTTGCCCCGGGCACCGCGTTCGGGAGTCCGATGCCAACGTCCACTGCCGCCTCCTTCGTCGCCGTCGGTCTGACGACAGTAGCCAAGTCGCACTCTCGGCCGGCGGCGGTTGGATTAGGCTCGCATCGTGGCCGAGCCAGACGGCATCGAGGCCCTGACCGAGGCGATCGAGCGCTACAACGAGGCCTGGAACTCGCAGGACCTCGAGACGATCATGGCGATGCACGCGCCGGACATGGTCTTCGCCAACCACACGGCGGGAGAGTCCGCCAGCGGCGAGGAGGTGCGCGCGCACATCGCCTCGATCTTCGAGACCTGGCCCGACCTCAGGTTCGAGACGCGGCGCCTCTATGTGCGGGAGGGCCTCGTCGTGCAGGAGTGGACGGCTCGCGCGACCCACACCAGGACGATGCGTCGCGGCGAGCTCGAGGCGGAGGCGAGCGGGCGCGAGGTCAGCTGGGACGGAATCGACTCGATCCCCTTCGAGGGCGGCCTGGTGAAGCGCAAGGACGTCTACTCGGACTCGGTCTCGATCCTGCGCCAGGTCGGCCTGCTCGAGTAGCCAAGCGCGGCGGCGGGGGTCGGATGGCTCATCCTGTGCGATGGACGCGGCTGCGGACGAAGCCTCGCCAGGTTCTCGGCCGGCGCAGGACCGTGAGGACGAGCGGCGCCGAGTCGAAGTAGGAGACCCGTTCGGTGGCGAGCCCGTCGGAGCCGATCACGAAGCGGTCGATCGCGTCCCAGGAGATCGGCCTGCCGCCGGCGGTGCCGCTGAGCGTGAACTCGATCAGGACGCCATCCGGAGTGGGGCCCCAGCGATTGACCCTGGCCGTCAGGTCCGGTATCAGCTCGAGCAGGTCGGAGAAGGCCCGCCTGCCCTCCTCGAGGGTCTCGGTGACCGGTGTCAGAGGGGCGACGAGCCGGACCCGCTCTGCGAGCACGGAGTCGAGACCCTCGGGGGTCGGCGCGGCCCAGTACTCGCCGAAGCGTCGAGCGAAATCGTCCGCGGCCTCGGCGCGCAGGGGGCGGTCCGCAAAGGATTCCTCCATTGCGCGCCTACCGTAACAGCCGCTCGACGGCCTCCCGCGCGTAGCCGAAGACCCGCCCGTCGCCGGACAGCCGGTAGCGCGAGTTCGCCGCGGTGCCGACGGCGTATAGCTCGAAGGCGACCTGCGCAGGCCGCTCCAGACCGGCGATCGCCGCCTGGCGCTCGAGCTCACCGGTCCAGGCCGCCATTGCCGCCGCGATCGCGTCGCGGACCGGCCCGGGACGGTCGTCGTACTCCGCCGAGGTGGAGGCCCAGAAGCAGCCGCCGGGGTAGGCGCCCCCCTCGACGTGGTCGATGTAGCGGCCGGCCAGCGCCCTGAGGCGGGGCAGCCCCTCCGCCTCGGCAGCCGCCGGCTCGACGACAACGGCCCGGAAGCGGTCTGTCGCCGCCGCGACGGTGGCGAGCTGCAGCTCCTGCTTGGACCCGAAATGGGCGAAGAGCCCGCTCTTGCTCATTCCGAGCTCGGAGGCGAGCCGCCCGATCGTCAGCCCCTCGAGTCCCTCCACGGAGGCGAGGTCGACGGCCCGGGCGAGGATCGCGGCGCGGGTCTGGGCGCCCCTGCCCTCGGTCCGCGCGCCCCTGTGCCCGGTCCGCCGGTCGCTGTCCCGGGCGGAGGACGCTGTTGCGGCGGCCGGCGCGGTCACGGTCCCAGAGTAGCGAATAGCACGAACGTTCGTTCACATTCGTTAGGATGCGGCGCGATCGGCCCAGGGGGCCCAGAAACGACCGGTGAGGTCCGACCAGCGGAGGTTTGGCGATGAGCGACTATGCGGTGAAGAGGATCGACGAGATGGAGGCGGTGTACCTGGGCGCCTTCAAGCGGGTGCGGGCGGAGCTGGGCGTCGAGTCGTTCGGCATCTCGATCATCGACCTCCCCCCCAACTTCGACGGCTATCCGGAGCACGATCACTCCGGCGACGGCCAGGAGGAGGTCTTCCTGGCGCTGCGCGGAGGCGGCGAGATCGAGATCGCGGGGGAGCGCTTTCCACTCGACGCGGACCACGTCGCCCGGGTCGCGGCGGGAACCGCGCGGAAGGTCTGGCCCGGCCCCGACGGGGTGAGACTGCTCGCGATCGGCGGCGTGCCGGGCGGGCTCTACTCGCCGCCCGACAACTCGAAGCTGGGCGAACCCGACCCGATGGCGACCTAGCCACCGGGTTCCCAGGCGCGCCCCTCCCCCTCCTCGCGGGCCTCGTGGCCCGCGCAGGCGAGGACGGGGACCCGGGGATAGCGCGGGTAGCGCTCGTCGCTCCGCGACCGCAAACATAGGCTGAACACGGAGCCGCGCGTGTTCGGCACCAGCTGCTGGTGGACACAGCTGTCGCAGAGGCCGTTGGCCATTGGGCTGGACCGGCTGCTCACGGTGAGGGAAGCTTGGCCAAATCGAAAGGAGGGCGCAGTGAGCCCACAGACGATCACCCTGGAGATGTCGAGGCCCGACGCGGAGGTGCTGGTGGGAGTGCTCGCCTCGGAGCGGCACAATGCGGAGGTCGAAGCCGTCTGCGACGCGCTGCGCGCCCAGCTCGACGAGAAGCTGGCCGAGGCCGGCTAGCGGACGCCGCCTGGGCAGCGGCTAGCTTTGAGGGGTGAGCGGAGCAGCGACCCTGTTCGATGCCGACGCGCCCGCGTTCTCGGGGACGGTCGAGGTGCTCGGCGTGATCTTCAGCGCCGAGGATGACGGCTACGCGGTGCTCGAGGTCCAGGACGTCGACTCCGGGGAGGGCTTCGCGCTGGTCGGGCCGGTCGCCCACCTGAACGCCGGCGACCGCGCCGAAGTGAGCGGCGACTGGCAGACGCATGCCCGCTACGGCCGGCAGCTGCGCGCCAGCGGCGCCCTCCCCCTGGATCCTGCCGATCGCGAGGGCCAGATCGCCTACCTGACGACGCTTCGCCACATCGGCCCGAGCCGCGCCAAGCGCCTGGTCGACGAGCACGGCGAGGGAGTTCTCGGCGCGATCGCCGCCGACCCGGCCGGCGTCTTCGGCTCGCTGCGAGGGGTCAGCGCCGAGCAGGCCGCCCGCGCCGCCGACTCCTGGATCGCCTCGCGGGCGGTCCGCGATCTTCACGTCCAGCTGGCCCCCCACGGCCTGGCCCATCTCGCCGCCCCGATCCACGCTCGCTTCGGCGAGCGCTCGATGGCGATCCTCCACGAGGACCCCTACCGCCTCACCGAGGTGGCCGGGGTCGCCTTCGCCCGCGCCGACAGGATCGCGCTCGCGGGCGACGTCCCGCCGGAGTCCGATCGGCGGGCGCAGGCCGCCGCCGCCTTCGCGCTGGGGGAGGCGGAGCAGGAGGGTCACACCTTCCTGCCCCTGGGGGAGCTGGTGCGCCGTACGGCGAAGCTGCTCGGCATCGAGCCGGCCCCGGAGGTGGTCGCCGCGGCAGACGGACTTGTCGTCGAGGGGGAGCGCGTCTACAGGGAGCGCACTCGGGCCTCCGAGCAGGCGGTCGCCTCGACGCTGGCCGCGCGGCTCGCCGCCCCGCCGCACCTCGAGCATGACCCTGGGGACGCTCCCCCGCCCGAGGACAGCGAGAGCGCCGGCCTGACCGACGAGCAGTGGGCGGCGGTGCGGGGCGCCTTCGCCTCCAGGGTCTCGGTGCTGACCGGCGGCCCGGGGGTCGGCAAGACCGTCTGCACCCGGGCCATCGTCGCCGAGGCCGCGCGGGTCGGTGCGACCGTCGCGCTATGCGCGCCGACGGGGCGCGCGGCGCGGCGCCTCGAGGAGGCGACCGGCCACGAGGCCCACACCATCCACCGGATGCTCGACTGGATGCCGGGGCGGGAGCCCGGCTTTCGTCCGGGGAGGCCGCTTCCGGCCGACCTGGTCGTGGTCGACGAGGCCTCGATGCTGAACCTGCGGCTGATCGAGGTGCTGCTCGGGGGGCTGGCCGAGGCGACCCACGTCGTCTTCGTCGGCGACGCCGACCAGCTGCCGCCGATCGGCGCCGGCAAGCCCTTCGACGACCTGATCGACTCCGGCCTGGCGCCGGTCGTGCGCCTCAACCTGATCTTCCGGCAGGCGGCGCGGTCGATGATCACGACGGCCGCGCATCAGGTGAATCGCGGCGAGCCGCCGCGGCTCGAACCCGCCGAGGGGCAGGAGCACGACTTCTTCTTCATCGACCGGCCGAGCCCGGAGCGGGCACTGGAGACCGTCGTCGAGGTGGTCGCCGACCGCGCTCCGGCGCGCTTCGGCGTCGACCCGATCCGCGAGCTGCAGGTGCTCGCGCCGATGTACCGCGGCGCGGTCGGGATCGACGCCCTCAACGAGCGCCTGCGCGAGCGCCTCAACCCGCGCGGCGCGGCGGCGGTGAACGACCGCTTCAGAATCGGCGACCGCCTGATCCAGACCCGCAACTCGCACGAGCTGGGCCTGATGAACGGGTCGATCGTCTTCCTTCGCGGCGACGACCCCGACGAGGAGGAGATCGTCGTCGACACCGACGACGGGGGCGAGCTGGTCATCCCCTACGACGAGACCGCGACGCTGCGCCTCGCCTACGCGATCTCCGTCCACAAGGCGCAGGGCTGCGAGGTTCCCGTCGTCGTCGCGGTCTGCCACCGCTCGCACGCGCGGATGCTGACCCGGCCGCTCCTGTACACCGCGATCACCCGCGCCCGCAGCGGCTGCGTGATGGTCGGCGATCCCGCCGCCCTCGCGATGGCGGTGCGCCGTGACGACGGCGGCGGCCGGCACTCGGCCCTGGCCGAGCGGCTCCGGGCTGGATGAGGCCGCCGAGGCCGTCGCTCGCCGCGGTCCTATCGACGCTCGGCGGGATCGCCGTGCTCGCGGCCCTGGTCCTGGCGGTGCCGCCGCTGCGGGACGCCTTCGAGGCGGCGGTGCGGGGTGACTCCGCGGAGGTGCGGAGCAGCGTCGACGACCTGGGGCTCGCCGGGCCGCTGCTGATCCTGGCGCTCACCGTCGCCCACGCGGTGGTCTTCTATCCGGCCGAGATCGTCGATGCCGCCGCCGGCTTCGTCTACGGCTTCTTCCCCGCCCTGCTGCTGATGATGCTGGGCTGGATCCTGTCGGGGCTCCTCTGCTTCGCGATCGGGCGCTCGGTCGCGAGGCCGCTGCTGGACCGCTGGCTCGGGCTGCAGCGCTTCGAGCGTGCCGAGTCGATGATCGAGCGGGGCGGGCCGACGCTGCTGATCGCCGCGCGGCTGATCCCGATCCTCCCCTTCAGCCTGGTCTCCTACGCCGCCGGCGCCGCCAGGGTCCCGACCTGGCGATTCATCTGGACGACGGCGGTCGGCTACCTGCCGATCACCGCGCTCGCCGTCTACTTCGGCACCCGGCTCGAGGGCCTCAGCCTCACCGACCCGCTCGTCCTGGGCAGCGCCACGGTGCTGCTGGCCCTGCTCTTTGCCGGGCACTACGCCGTGCGCCGGCAGGTTGCCTAGCCGCGCCCGGTGGCGGGCCTCCGGCGCAGCTTTCCTATGCGCCCGCCCTGTGGGAGCGCCTCCGGTGCAGACGCTCGACCGCCGAGAGGATCCTCCGGACCTTGAAGCGGAATACGGCGGGCGTTGCGTCGACCCCGGCGGTGATGTCGCGGGCGCGGACCCGGATCACATGCCTGCCGGAGAGCAGGCGCCGCACCCACCGTGGCGGGCAGCCCTGGAACCTGCCCCGATCCATCCTGCATTCGAATTCGGCGCCGGGCTGATCGGAGGCGAAGCGGAAGACGGCCTTGAAGCGGCGCCTGCGGGTGTGAACCACCTTCGCGGGATGGCTGCGGATGAACGTATTCGGCCGGATGGCGGGCGGCGGAGGGGGAGGCTGGACGACGACTTCCGGTTCCTTCACCTCGGGTTCGTTGGGTGGCGGCGACGGGGGCGGAGTGCACGCCTCGGGCGCGGGACCGGGTTCGCCGGAGGTGACCGCCTGCACGGTTTCGACCGCGTCGACCAGGCCGCCGCCGACGGCACAGGAGCCGAAGGCACCGACCGCGCGGCCGCTGTTGACCTCGGCTTCTCTCAGCTCCGCCGGGGTGGCCGCCGGTTCGGCGTCGAGCGCAAGCGCCGCGACGCCGGCGGCGTGGGGCGCTGCCGCCGAGGTGCCGCAGAACCGCCAGTCGCCGAGTTCTTCGAAGGCGAAGAAGCTGGTGACGCCGCAGTCGGTCGCCGCGAGGTCGGGCTTTGAGAGGGCTTCCGGCGATTCGAGCGCTTCGGCTGGTTCGGTGCCGGTCACAGGGCCGAAGTAGTGGGTCACCGGGCCCCGGGAGGAGTATTCCTCGGGTTCGGTGTTGTCGTCGAAGGGCACGGCCGCGACGCTGATCGTGCTCGCATCGCCGCTGTGTCCGAAGATCGCCGGGCCGACGATGTCGCCGCCGATCGATTCCGGGTACTCGACCGAGCTGACGCCGCCGCCGTTCTGCAGCAGGATCGACTTGATCCTGGGCAGGCCACCGCTGTAGCGGTTGATAAGCAGCTGGACGCTCTGGCTCGAATTGGTTTCGTTTTCCCACTGCATGATCTCGACCGGCTGCTGGGTTTTGAGGTTGTCGTCGGTCCCCTGTTCGGGGGTCAGCCAGATTCCGGAAGAGCTGAACAGGTAGGCGTCGATGTCGCTTTCCACGCCTTCCCATGGTTCGGCCCACTGCACGTCCAGGGTCAGCAGTTCGTGCGGTTCCACGGTGATCCGGAAGGTCCGGTCCGAGGTCGCCGCACTGGGGTCGAAGTCGATGCAGTGCTGGGCGTTCAGCCCGATCAGCGGGAATTCGACTTCCGGGAATTCTTCCTGTTCCTGTTCTTCTTCTTCGAGGCGGATTTCGGAGAGTTCGGTCAGCGGCCCAGGACAGGAGCCGGCGTCGCGGTATTCGGGCGTTTCCCAGGAGGCGATGTCGCGACCGGCACCGTCGATCAGATTGTCGTTGCCGGCGGCGGAGAAGTAGGCGGCGCCACCTTCGGTGGCTTTCCTGATCGCGACTCCGACCGGGCCCTCCTGGAAGAAGGGCTCTTCGAAGTAGGCGACGTCGTCGGCGATCACGTTGGCGCCCGCGGTGGCGAGCGCTTCGACGTTTTCGGCGAACTCGGTGAGGCCCGTGAAGGCGGTTGCGAAGTCCAGGTCCGCGCCCGGGGCGAGGTCGTGGACGATCTGGGTCATGCCGCGTCCCTCGTCGGCGCCTTCTTCCGGGCCCGAGGGAAGGTCTTCGAGGACGTTGACGGGGGTCAGGAAGCCGCAGGGGTTTTTGGCTCCGGGAAGGTCGCCTGCTTCGACGTCCTGTTTGGCATGGGTCGCAACCGGCCCGCTGCCGTCGGCCGCTTCCGTCGCCTGGTCGAAGGAGTCGGAGAGGATGCCGACGGTGACCCCGCTTCCGTCCGGTTCGCCTTCCAGCGCGCGAGCTTCGACGGCGCGGAGCTGGGCGTCTCCCTCGGAGACGATTTCGCCGGAGGGGCATTCTTCGGCGCGCAGGAGCGGCGCGCGCACCTCCTGGACCGCTTCGACGCGCGGGACGCCGGCCACTGCGGCCAGATCGGATGGGGCGACCGCCAGGGTGACCCGCTGGTAGCGCGGGCTGACATTGAGGATCCTCGCCCCGGCGGCGCGCAGGGACGCGACGGCGGCGGCAGCGCCCCGGTCAAAGCGGGCTTCGACGACGACGCGTTCGCCTTCGCGCAGCAGGCTGCCGGGACCGGAGCGGGCGATGCCGAGGGCCTTCGCCTGCCGGAAGTGGGAGGCGCGGTGCAGCGAGGGCTTTGCCAGCTGGGCCAACCGCGGCGAGAGGCCTTCGCCGCTGGGGAGCGCCGGTGCGCCGAGGGCGCCCGTTGGAGCAGCCGAAAAGAGCGCCGCAAATCCACCGAATATCAGCCCTGCCCGGAGCAGGGGAGCTTTCCCCGGCATCTTCACCGGTTGAGTATCGGTGTTTCGCACATAGGTCTCAACCCATGAAACGTCACTCCAGACCGGCGACCCTGCTACGGTGCCGGGCGTTAGGGCCGGTTAGATAGCCGGCTGAAGTTGTGTCTAGCGCTCGCGTCGTTGCTTCACCGCATCCTCCGCGTTCGCAGCACACGAAGTGGAGGCAATGCATGCCAACCGGAACAGTGAAGTGGTTCAGCGACGACAAGGGCTACGGCTTCATCACGCCCGACGACGGCTCCAAGGACGTCTTCGTCCACCACAGCGCGATCCTGGGTGAGGGCTTCAAGTCCCTGACCGAGGGCGCCAAGGTGAGCTACGAGTCCGAGGAAGGGCCGAAGGGCCCCGCCGCGGCGAGCGTCCAGCAGACCTCGTAAGCGCGCACCGCTCGCAGCTGTGAAGAGGCCCGCCGCGCGGCGGGCCTCTTTCGTTCCACGCTCTCCCCAACTGCATCAAGTTGGGGGCCTACCGGACCGGCAACTTGATGCAGTTCCACGCCGTCCCCAACTGCATCAAGTTGGGGGCCTACCGGACCGGCAACTTGATGCAGTTCGAGATCCGTACGCTTGCGCGAGCAATGACCATCCGAGTGACGACCTGCCAATGACCAGCCGAGACGACCTTCGAAACATCGCGATCATCGCCCACGTCGACCACGGCAAGACGACCCTGGTCGACGCGATGCTGTGGCAAACCGGCGCCTTCCGCAAGGGCCAGGAGGTCGCCGAGCGGGTGCTGGACTCGATGGACCTGGAGCGGGAGAAGGGGATCACGATCCTCGCCAAGAACACCGCGATCCGCCACGCCGGGGTCAAGCTCAACATCGTGGACACGCCGGGGCACGCGGATTTCGGCGGCGAGGTGGAGCGCGGCCTGACGATGGTCGACGGCGCGCTGCTGCTGGTCGACGCATCCGAGGGGCCGCTGCCGCAGACCCGCTTCGTGCTGCGCAAGGCGCTCGAGGCGCGGCTGCCGGTGATCCTGGTGGTCAACAAGGTCGACCGCCCCGACGCGCGCATCGCCGAGGTGGTCGAGGAGGTCTACGAGCTCTTCATCGAGCTCGACGCCGACTCGGAGCAGATCGACTTCCCGATCGTCTACACGAACGCGCGCGCCGGCTGGGCATCGCTGGAGGAAGACGTCGAGGGCACGGACCTCTCCCCGCTGCTCGATCTGATGCTGGAGCGAATCCCCGCCCCCGAGCACGACCCGGACCATGCCTTCCAGGCGCACGTCACCAACCTCGACGCGGACCCCTACGTGGGCCGGCTGGCCCTCTGCCGGGTGCGGAACGGGACGATCCGCGCCGGCCGGCCGATCGCCTGGTGCCGTGCGGACGGGAGCGTGGAGCGGGCGACGATCACCGAGCTCTACGTGACCGAGGCGCTCGAGCGCGTGCCGGCGGAGGAGGCGGGCCCGGGCGAGATCATCGCGGTGGCCGGGCTGCCGGAGGTGACGATCGGCGAGACCCTCGCCGACCCCGACGACCCCAGCCCCCTGCCGGTGATCACCGTCGACGAGCCGTCGCTCTCGATCGTCGTCGGCATCAATACCTCGCCGCTCGCCGGGACAGAGGGCAACAAGCTGACCGCCCGCCAGATCCGCTCCCGGCTCGACGCCGAGCTGGTCGGGAACGTCTCGATCCGAGTCGCCGACACCGACCGTCCAGACTCCTGGGAGGTGCAGGGCCGCGGCGAGCTGCAGCTCGTCGTCCTGCTGGAGATGATGCGCCGCGAAGGCTTCGAGCTGACAGCCGGACAGCCGCGCGTGATCACGCGCGAGGTCGAGGGCCGGACCCACGAGCCGGTCGAAAGGCTGGCACTCGACCTGCCCGAGGAGCACGTGGGCGCCGTCACGCAGCTGCTCGCGGCGCGCAAGGGCCGGCTCGAGCAGATGGCAAACCACGCCACCGGCTGGGTGAGGATGGACTACCTGATTCCGGCGCGCGGGCTGATCGGCCTGCGCACCGAGTACCTCACCGAGACGCGCGGAGCCGGAATCATGCACCACGTCTTCGATCGCTGGGAGCCATGGGCCGGAGACCTCCGCACGCGGCCCACGGGCTCGCTGGTGGCCGACCGGCGCGGCGCGAGCGCGAGCTACGCGCTGCTCGGCCTTCAGGACCGCGGAACCCTCTTCGTCGGGCCGGGAGAGGAGGTCTACGAGGGGATGATCGTCGGCGAGAACAGCCGCTCGGAGGACCTCGACGTGAACGCGGTCAAGGAGAAGCAGCAGACGAACATGCGAGCCGCCAGCGCCGACGTCCTGGTGCGCCTCTCACCGGCGACGAGGCTCTCGCTCGAGGCGGCGCTCGAGTTCCTGCGCGCCGACGAGTGCCTCGAAATCACTCCGGAGTCGGTCCGCATGCGCAAGGTCGAGCTGGACAAGATCAGGCGGCAGAAGGCGGCCCGGCAGGGCGCCGCGGCAGCGGGCTAGCGGCCCGGCGCACGGATTGACGATCTAGGTGTCCTCCGCCGCGAGTCGCCCGGAGTCGATCGCGGCAAGGAGGGCTGCGTGATCGCTTTCGTTCTGGTCGGCGTAGAGGCGGGAGAACTCGGCGAGCGCGTCCTCGAAGGTGCCTCCGGAGCCGAGGTAGGCGCCGATCGCGACGGCGTCGCCCGAGCGGGCGTGGGCCCGGGCCAGGACCCAGCCGCAGAGGCGGCCGTAGAGCGCCAGTTCCTCCGGGCCGAGGGTCTCGGTGTCCACCGAGCGCTTCCAGTCCCAGAGCTGGCGCACGTAGAAGTCGCGCTCCTGCCCGTCGACGCCGAGCGCGGGGCACCAGCCGAGGAAGCTGTCGCCGGCGGCCTGCATGAGGCGCTGGCCCTCGACGACGCGGCGGCCGTGGTTGCGGAACCGGCTCGACCCGGAATAGGGCTCGAGCACCGACGCCTCGGCCTCCTTGGCCTGGAGGAAGAGCGGGTCCTCGTCGTCACGGCCGGTGAGCAGGACGACCCAGGCGCGCGTCCCGACGCTGCCCACCCCGACCACCTTGCGGGCCAGGTCACGGAATCGATAGGTGTCGAGGAGGCGGCGGCGATCGACCTCGAGGGTCGAGTGATAGGCCTCGAGCACACCGTGGATGGCTGCTTCGGCCTCACTGCGGGCGCTGCCCTCGAGAAGCTCGTCGAGCGGGACGATCAGTGGCGGGTCGCTGATGATCCGCAGCTGGCCGTCCACCGTGTGGCTGAGGCGGCTGAGCGCCCGGAGGCTGTCCTTAGACCGCGCCTTCGCCGCCCCCTTTTCCACCTGCTTCGCACGGGAGTGGTCGACTTCCCGAATCCTCCCGAGCAGGTCGTCGACCGCCAGCCTCGCGTACCAGACTTCGAGATTCCGCATCGAGGCGAAGGCGCGGATCGCCTCCCGGTATTCCCGCCCCACCTCCAGCGTCGCCGCGCGGCGCTCCTTGCGCTTGAAGCCGTTCTGACGTCCGGCGATCTCGAAGCTGGCTGCGAGCCGCTTGACGTCCCACTCCCACGGGCCGGGCAGGGTCTCGTCAAAGTCGTTGAGGTCGAAAACGAGCTGCCGGTCGGGTGCCGCGAAGGCGCCGAAGTTGGACAGGTGCGCGTCACCGCATAGCTGGACGCGGAGACCGGTGACCGGGGTGGGCGCCAGATCCGCGGCCATTACGGCAGCCGCGCCGCGATAGAAGGTGAACGGCGAGACCGCCATGCGGCCGTAGCGGATCGGGACGAGCTCGGGCACCCGCGTCTCCGCCTGCCGCTCGAGGATCGAGACCGGGTCCCGCCGGCCGTCGGCGGGAGCCCATTCCCCTTGGGCCGACCGCGGGGTCTTCTTGCGCGCTGCGCGACCGGCCTCGGCCCGCTCTGCGACGTTCATCCCACAAAGGTAAGGCGGGACGGCGCAAAAGAGAAGCCGCCGGCCCTCCCGCGGGTCCGGCGGCTCCGATTTTCAGGGCGTCAGGCCCAAGGGCCGCTAGACGGTCGCCGCGGCCTGCTCGGCCTGGCTCCCCTCGGATTCCTTGGCCTTCGCTTCGGCCTCCGGAGTCGGCTCGTCGACGTTGCGCGGCAGCAGCACTTCTTTGGCGATCACGAGACGCTGGATCTGGCTGGTGCCCTCATACAGCTGCATGATCTTGGCGTCGCGCATCAGCTTCTCGACCGGGTACTCCTTGATGAACCCGTAGCCGCCGTAGACCTGGACTGCGTCGACGGTGATCTCCATCGCCGAGTCGGCCGCGAAGCGCTTTGCCTCGGAGGACACCTTCGTGTTGCGCTTGCCCTGGTCGAGCAGCACCGCGGAGTTCCAGACCAGGAGGCGGGCGGCGTCGACCTTGGTCGCCATGTCGGCGATCATGAACTGAATCGCCTGGTGCATCGCGATCGGAACCCCGAACTGGATCCTTTCCTTGGAGTACTCGGCCGCGTACTCGAAGGCGGCGCGGCCGATTCCGACGGCCATCGCGGAGACGCCCGGCCGGGTGCGATCGAGCGTCATCATCGCGAGTTTGAAGCCCTTGTTCTCCTCGCCGAGCAGGTTCTCGGCCGGGATCTCGACTTCGTCGAAGGAGATGGTCGCGGTGTTGGAGGCCCGCTGACCCATCTTGTCCTCCTTCTTGTCGACGGTGACCCCGGGGAGGTCGGACTCGACGACGAAGGCGCTGATCCCGCGGTGGCCGGCCTCAGGGTCGGTCTTTGCGTAGACGGTGAAGTAGTCGGCGTAGCTGCCGTTGGTGATGAAGCACTTGGAGCCGCTGATCACGTACTTGTCGCCCTTCTTGACGGCGCGGGTCTTCATCCCCGAGACGTCGGAGCCGGCGTCGGGCTCGGTGAGGCAGAAGGAGGCGAGCTTCGGCTCCTCGCAGAGCATGCCCAGGTACTTCTTCTTGGTCTCCTCGGAGCCGCCGAGGGTGATCGGCGCGGAGGCGAGGCCGTTGGCCATCAGCGAGGTGCCGATTCCCGAGCAGCCCCAGCCCATCTCCTCCTCGATCAGGCAGCCGGAGAGGTAGTCGAGACCGGGCCCGCCGTAGGCCTCCGGGATGTGGGTGTTCATCAACCCGACCTCCCAGGCCTTGTCGACGATGTCCTGGGGCCAGGTGCCGTCCTTGTCGTACTCCCAGGCGACCCTGCGGATCTCTTTCTCGGCGAAGTTGTGCGCGAGCTCGCGCAGATCCTTCTGCTCGTCGGTCAGGGTGAAGTCAACCACTGCTCGAAGCTCCTTTTGTCGGTCCCGATTGACTGGTCAGTCAACCAAACGAAGAGTAGCTGATGCCTCGGCCCCGTGGGGTTCCCTACCCTTGGCGTCATGGCGGTCTTGGCGGCATTCAAGATCGAAAGCGGCCACGTGCTGATCGGCATCCCGCTGCTGGTCCTGCCGATCGCCGCGATCGCCTTCGCGCGCTCCGGGCGGGCCTGGCAGGAAATCGGGAAAGGGCGCCTCGCGATAGAGCAGGAGCTGCCCCGGCCGAGCGCCACGCAGCCTCCGGTCCAGGTCGATCAGACGGTGGTGAGGACCGAGGCGAGGCAGATGCTCGAGGCGCGCTCCTACCGGCAAAGCCGCGGCGGCGGCGCCCCGCTCGACGTCGAGGCTGAGGTGAGCCGGCTCCTCCACTCCGCGGCGCCCGCCCCCGAGATCGACGACGAGTTGCGCGCCGAGGTCCGCCGGCTGGTGGTCGTCGCCAACGAACGTCGCATGAGGCATGGAGAAGCGCCGCTTGACGTCGAGGCCGAGACCGAGCGGCAGCTCGCCGATTTCATAGGATCCGACTGATGGCGGGGCCCGGCGACGACAACGTCTACGACGTCGACGAGCTGCTGATGCAGCCCGGCACCTATTTCAACCCCCAGACCGAGGTGCTGGTGGTCGTCGACGACTCGACCTCCCTCGACCAGGAGGTATTCAACATGGAGGACTACGAGGGGGCGGACTGGGTCCGCGTCTCCGAGGACGTCCCGGTCGACGAGGACCGCCGCGACCAGCTGCTGGAGACCTTCCAGACCCGCTACCACCCCGGCTCCAGCGGCTCGGTCTCCGAAACCGCCCTCGAGCAGGGCGACGAGGAGATCGACGAGGACGAGGACGGCCAGGAGCCCGGCCGCGAGGACTAGGGCCGCCTTCCGGAAATGACGACAACCGGCGAGCCCGCGGAGAAGCCGAAGGCGAGGACCGCGAGCCTGGCCGCCGGGACGATCGTCTCCTCGAGCGCGACGCCGTACGGCTACACGGTCTCGCTCTGGAGCACCGGCGCCCTGCTGCTCCACTCCCACTCGACTCCGGCGCCCTGGGAGGTCTTCCTATTCGCGGCGGGCGCGGTGCTCGCGTTCACGCTGATCGGCTTGATCGCCCATGGCCGGATGTGGGCGGTAAGCCCGCTCCCCCACGGTCCCGAGACGTTGGTCGCCGGCATCCTGCATTGGTTCGCGGTCGGAGCCGCGGTCGGTGCGGCCGCGCTCGTGGCGCTGATTCCGGGCTGGGTCGCCTGGCCCCTCGCGTCCCTGTCCGCGACCCTCATGTACCTGATCGGCGCCAGCGCCCAGCTGGCGCTGGTGGCCTCCCGGAAAGGCTAGGCGCCGGGCCCGGCCTACTCGTCGGGCGGCGGTCCGAGCAGATACTCGCGCACGTTCCCGGCCCCGCCTTCGTCGAGGACGGTCCAGGCGTGGCCCGACGTGCAGGTCACGGTGTCTCGCACACAGCCGATGTCAGGCGGCTCGGGATCGCCGAATTCGGCGCCGCACTCAGGGCACCTCGTCGTGAACGAGGCCGGGGGATCGTCTTCCGGAACCATTGCCGAGCCGCAACCATACCCTCGCGGCCGGTGTTTGCAGCGGCGCGGCGCGGCCCGCCGGCCTCAGCTGCTGAGCGCGACGGCGACGATGAAGGCGGCGTAGAGCGCGAACCAGCCGATCACCGCCGGCAATTTGAAGCGGCGCGATAGATGCAGGCTCTCGTAGGCGAGCAGGCCGCCGGCCAGGCCGAGGCCGATCGAGAGGACCGCGTGCCAGTTCAGCTCCCAGTCGGTGAAGATGAGGCCGATCCCGACAGGGATCATCGACTGGAAGACCATCGCGCCGGTGAGGTTGCCGAGCGCCAGGGCGTCCTTCCCTTCCCGCACCCAGAAGAAGCTGTTGACCTTCTCCGGCAGCTCCGTCGCAAGGGGCGCCAGGATCAGCGCCAGCACCAACGGCTCGACCCCGATGCTCTTCGCGATGTGGAGGAGCTCCTCGACGAAGAGGTGGGCTCCCCCGACCATCGCTCCCAGGCCGACCAGAACCTGGACCAGGCAGAGGCCGAGCGCGGGGTCTTCGCGCCGGTCGCCGCGACGCTCGAAGATCAGCGGGTTGAGCGACTCTTCGCTCTGCACCTCCCCGCCCCCCAGCAGCGTGATGCGGATGTAGAGGGCATAGGCGACGAAGAATCCGAGCCCGACCGGGATCCTGACCGCGGCCGGCGGCCCCCAGGCCAGCAGCCCACCGATCGCGAACAGGATCAGGAAGAACCTCAGGTCGCGCTCGAGGGTCGGGCGATGGACGTTGAGCTGGACGCCCTGGTCGCGTTTTTCGCGATACAGGTAGGCGAAGAGCCCGACCAGTCCCATCGCCAGGGTCGCCAGCAGGAACGGAGCGCCGACGATCGCCCCGACCGCGACGTCTTCGGACCCCTCTTCGGCGCCGACCAGAGCGACGATCGCGATCAGAGTCTCCGGCATCGCCGTCCCGACCGCGGCGAGGATGCTGCCCACCGCGCCGACCCCGACCTCGAGCCGGTGGCCGATCCACTCGACCGCGTTGGTGAAGAGCAGTGCCCCCGCGAGGACGATCGCGAAGCTCAGGAGGAGGAGCACGGCTTCCACGGGGACCCGAGCCTAGTTGGGCGGAGGGTCAGGCGTAGTAGAAGGCAATGCCGAGGACGAGATAGACCGCGAGCAGCTGCACGCCCTCGAACCAGTTCGACTCGCCGTCGTTGGTGATGTAGTTGGCGATCACCACCGCGAGCAGGATCGCACCCAGCTCGAAGCCGTTGAAGACGAGCGCCAGCGGGTGGGGGCCGATGAGCAGGGAGGCGAGGACGAGGACCGGGGCGACGAAGAGCGCCACCTGGGCGCTCGAGCCGATCGCGATGTTGACCGAGAGGTCCATCTTGTCTTTCCTGGCGACCAGAACCGCGACCCAGTGCTCGGCGGCGTTGCCGACGATGGCTACGACGATCACGCCGATGAAGAACTCCGAGAGCCCGGCCGATTCCGACGCCTCGCTGATCGAGCCGACCAGCACCTCCGACATCACCCCGACCAGCACCCCGGCGATCGCCAGGGCAAGCACCGAGGTCCGCACCGACCATCCCCAGCTGTCCTCATCGCCGTAATCGGGATTGAACAGATCGCGATGGGTCTTCAGCGAGAAGACCAGCCCGAGGATGTAGGTCGCGATCAGCACCACGGCAACCGCCAGCGAGAGGTGCTCGACGGTCGAGCCGTAGTCGATGATCTCGGCGCCCGGGGCGGGCAGGCCCTTCCCCTCGACCAGCTCGAAGATCGCCGGCATCAGCAGCGCCGCGGCTGCGAGGAGCAGCATCGAGGTCTGGACGCTGGCGCTGGTTCGGCTGAAGACCTGCTTATCGCGGCCGATCCCCCCCACCAGCATCGCCGCCCCGAGGACGAGGAGGATGTTGCCGATGATCGAGCCGATGATCGATGCTTTGACGACCTCGTGCAGGCCCTGGCCGAGCGCGAAGAGGGCGATGATCAGCTCGGGGGCGTTGCCGAAGGTAACGTTGAGGAGGCCGCCGATCCCCGGTCCGGAGCGCGCCGCCAGCTCCTCGGTGGCGCGCCCCATCAGGGCGGCCGTCGGCACGATTCCGAGCGCCGAGGTGACGAAGACCGCGGTCGCCGATGCGCCCGCCAGGTCGAGCGCGACGGCAACCGGGATCAGCGGCGTCAGCAGATAGGGCCAGCCATAGGCGCTTCGCAGGAAGCCGAGGCTCAGTGGCCCCGGGCTCAAAGGCCCTGCGTCGATTCAGCGCCTATTTCTTCGAACAGGTTTTCGAGGCCATTGCCCTCGCCCTGGAGGGCTCCGAGCAGTTCGAGCGGGTTGACGCCTAGCTTCTGGAACAGCGCGCTGAGCGGCTTCGTCTTCGTCGGGGCGACGATTTCCTGGTCTTCGTTGACGCCCGCGAGGGTCAGTTCGAGGTTCACCTCGGCGTGGCTCGGCCCGCTTTCCTGCTTGGTCGGTTCGACGGCCAGCTCGGCGACGACGCGGCGCACGATGTCGTCGTCGCCGACGTAGACGTCGACGTGCGCCGTCTTCACCGACTTCTCCACTTCTTCCCTGGCGGAGCGCAGCTCGGCGCTCGATGGCAGGGAGCCGATGGCGCTCAGCAGCGAGCTGCAGGCGGAACCTTCATAGAGCTTGAGGAGGCTTTCGATCCCACCCGCAACATCGAGTTCGCCGCTGATCTTGGTAGTCGTCGTGCCGGCCACGTCGGCATCGCCTTCGTTGCTGAGGTTGTCGACGAAGTCGCCGACCTCGAGTTCGGAGGCCGCGTCCTGACAGGCGGAGGTGCCTTCGGATTCTTCTTCGCCGCCACCCTGCCTCAGGGCTTCCTTGAGGGTCGCTTCGGCGAAGCTGAAGGTGGTCGGGTCGACTTCGTACTCGCTCCCCTGGTAGCCGACGTAGGCGCTGTTCGGCAGGAGGACGAGGCCGCCTTCGAAATCGACGTCCTTCCCGTTCAGCCTGCCGTTGGCCTTCGCGGTCAGATCGAGCTTCGGCATCGAGCCGCCTTCGATGCTCTCGAAGGGGCCCCGGAGGCTGACCTCGAGGTTGCCGCCCTTCTTGCCGCTGGCCTTGACCCTGAGCGTGGCGTCGACGTCGGCGCTTTCGATCCCCTGCAGCGTCGCGTCGTCGATCACGGACTGGGGATCGGCGTCGCTGTTGCCACCGCCGCCGCAGGCGACGAAGGCGGTCGCCACGACGATCAGCGCTGCGCTCGCGAAGAGGAACCGGATTCTGCTCAAGGCTTGGGGCCTCCCTGGGTTGGGTGCAAAGGGACCGTAAGGCTAGCGGCGAGGCCTCTAGCGGGTGTTCTCGAGCCGCGGCGGCGGGCTTTCGCTGAGCCGCAGCGCGACCGGCAGCAGCAGCGCTCCGACGAAGATCAGCGCGACGCCCAGCGCGACGAGGCGCCGCGAGCTCGAGAGGTGGCCGAAGATGCCGATTGCGAAGCCGGCCAGGACCAGCGCGATGTAGGGCGTGGCGCTGTGGGGCAGGATGCCGGCGAGGTAGGGCAGCAGGTCGGGCACGGCGCGGGATTATCATCGCCCCTGAGCGAAGCGCGAAATCTATGTCTGCCGACCCGACGCAAACCCCTTCCTCAGTCTCCGAGACCCGGGACGCACTGGCCGGGGCCGAATACCTCGCCGACGAGGCCACGGCGCTCGTCTCCTACCTCGCGCAGAGGCTCGGCAAGCCGATCCTCGTCGAGGGGCCGGCCGGGGTCGGCAAGACCGAGCTCGCGAAGGCGCTGGGCCGCGCCAGCGGCCGCGAGCTGGTCCGCCTTCAGTGCTACGAGGGGCTCGACGAGTCGAAGGCGCTGTACGAGTGGAACTACCGCAAGCAGCTCCTCTGGATCCAGGCCGCCAAAGACCAAGCCGCCCCCGGACGGGGAAGCGAGGGCCAGTCCATATCTGATTCATCTGGCCCGGGTGAGAGCGGAGCAGGCGGCGTTTTCTCTGACATCTTCTCCGAGGAGTTCCTGCTGGAGCGGCCGCTGATGCAGGCGATCGCGAGCGAGGAGCCGGTCGTGCTGCTGATCGACGAGATCGACAAGACCGATCAGGAGTTCGAGGCGATGCTGCTGGAGGTCCTCTCCGACTTCCAGATCTCGATCCCCGAGCTCGGCGTCATCGAGGCGCGCACCCGACCGATCGTGGTGCTCACCTCGAACAACTCGCGCGAGCTGACCGAGGCTCTCAAGCGCCGCTGCCTCTACCTCTGGCTCGACTATCCGTCGGTCGACCGGGAGCTCGAGATCGTCCGCCTGCACGCGCCGGAGCTCGACGAGGGACTCACCCGCCGGCTCGTGGAGATCGTCCACATGGTCCGAGCGCTCGACCTGAAGAAGCCGCCCTCGATCGCCGAGTCGATCGACTGGGCGCGCACGCTGCTGCTGGTCGGCGCCGACGACATCGACCGCGAGACCTTCGAGCAGTCGATGAGCATCCTGGTGAAGCACCGCTCGGACATCGACCTGGTCGCCGAGCGCGTCGCGGTGAAGCTCGAGGGGGACGGCGTGCCCGGCGGCATCACGCCGCCGCGGTCAACCGGGAGCTAGGCCATGTCGACCACCGCGGGCAGCCTGCTCGCCTTCTTCGAGGACCTCCGCTCGGAGGGAGTCGCCGTCGGCACGTCCGAGATCCTCGACGCCTTCGCCGCCCTCGACGAGGTGAGCTGGACGGACCAGCGCGACTTCCGCGAGTCGCTCGCCGCGACCATCGCCAAGTCGCAGGAGGACCGCCGGATCTTCGAGCTGCTCTTCGACCGGCACTTCTTCCGCGCCGCCGAGACCGAGGCCCTTGAGCGCGGCGCCGAGGGCGAGCGCTTCGAGGGCGGCGGCGACCAGATCGACCTCGATGAGCTCCGCGAGGCGATCCGGCAGGCGATCGCAGAGGGGAACGACGGGGCGATGCGGGATCTCGCCCTCCTCGCGATGACGGCCTTCGGCCGCCAGGGCGAGCGCTCGGGGGTGATCGGCGTGGACGTGCAGCGAATCCGTCGCGCACTCGGATTGCAGGCCAGCGGTCGCCGCGACGACGGGGGCCAGCAGGCACTCGACCCCGAGCAGGTCAAGCAGTTCGAGCGCTACCTGCGCCGCGAGCTGGAGAGGGCGACCATCGAGCGCACCGGCAAGCTGCCACCCTCCCGGCCGCTCGCCGAGCTGGACCGCACCCTGCCGACCAGCCCGGCGCAGGACCTCGCCGGCGTGCATCGCGCCGTCGCCCAGCTCAAGCGGCGGATCGCCACGCTCGGGCACGAGACCCGCGGCCGCGCCCGCAGCCAGCAGGTCGACGTCCGCCGCACGATGCGGGCCTCCCTCGAGACCGGCGGCGTCCCGCTACGGCTGCGCTACCGGCCCAAGCGCCCGCGCCGTCCCGAGATCTACGTCCTCTGCGACGTCTCGACCTCGGTGAGCTCGGCGAGCGTCTTCTTCCTCTCGGTGCTGCACGCCCTCCACGACTCGTTCCGCAAGCTGCGCAGCTTCGTCTTCATCGAGCGGATCAGCGAGGTCACCGACATCTTCGAGCACGAGCGCGACTTCCGGAAGATCTCGGAGCGGGTCTCCTCGGAGGGCGGCGTCGCCGACGTCTCCGGCTACACCGACTACGGCAGGGTCTGGCTCGAGTTCGGCGAGGAGATCGCCGTGGAGCTCGGCCCGCGCTCGACGGTGATCGTGCTCGGCGACGCGCGCACCAACGGCCGCGAGCCGCATGCCGCGACCTTCGGCGCGATCGCCGAGCACGCCGGCCGCACCTTCTGGCTCAATCCCGAGCCCAAGCTCTACTGGAACTACGGCGACTCGGTGATGGCCGCCTACGAGCCCTACTGCGACGGCGCCTTCGAGTGCTGGACGACCAAGCACCTCGAGAACTTCGTCAACGTGATCGCGGGAGCTGCCCGCTCCGCTGACTAAGACTCGCGGATCCGCGCGAGCAGCTCATCGGGGTCGGCAACCCGCCCGAGGTGGCTGAGCTTCTCCGGGTTGACGATCGAGCGAATCGTCTGGATCTGGCCGCCGGCGATGTCGAGGGAAAGGACGCTCAGCAGCCTGCCCTCGGAATCCAGGAACTCGGCGCCAGGCTGACCGTTCACCACGACGGGCCGCAGCGCAACGCCGCCGACGCGCTCCCCGAGCCGCCACCAGTTGCGGAACATCTGAGCGGCCTTGGCGCGACCGAAGACCGGATGCCGGATCGCGGGTCCCAGACCGCCGCCGTCGCCATGGAGCTCGACGTCCTCGGCCAGCATGGCCTCGAGGCCCTCGAAGTCGCCGTTCTCCATCGCGGCGAAGAAGCTCGCCGCCAGTTCCTTGCGTTGCTCCTCAGAGGCATCGAAGCGCGTCCGGCCCTCATCGACATGACGTCGTGCGCGGGAGGCGAGCTGCCTCGCGTTCGCCTCGCTGGTCCCGACGATCTCGGCGACGCGGTGGTAGTCGTAGTCGAACACGTCGTGGAGTAGGAAGGCCGCGCGCTGCTCGGGGCTGAGTGACTCCAGAACGACCAGAAAGGCCAGCGAGAGAGAGTCCGCCAACTCAGCCTGCCGCGCCGGGTCGTCCTCGACGCGCTCGGTGATCGGCTCGGGCAGCCACTCGCCGACGTACGTCTCGCGGCGGGCGCGTGCGGAGCGCAGCTCGTCGATCGCGAGGCGGGTCGTGATCGTCGCCGCGTAGGCCCGCGGCGAGGAGATCTCCTCGCCCCCCTCGATGGCGTTGTGAACCCGGACGAGGGCCTCCTGAACCACGTCCTCGGCCTCGCTCACGCTGCCGAGCATCCGATAGGCGATCGCGAACGCCCTCGGACGCAACTCCTCGAGCAGCTCGGACTCGCTCATGCCGCGCTCCTCACCGCTGCGCCGCCGCTCCGCTCGAGCCCGTCGCGGAAGCCCAGCCGCCAGCTCGGGTAGCGCAGCTCCCAGCCGAGCTCGCGCTTCGCCTTGTCGTTCGACGCGCCGCGAACCTGGGTCATCATCATCACACCGACTTCCCCGCTCGCGAGCCTGCCGACCCAGCGCGGCAGGTGCCGGGGCGGCTTCGCGCCGATCTGTCGTGCGAGCTCGGGCATCAGCTCTCCGACCGGTACGGGGTCATCGTCGGCCACGTTGTACACGCCGGGTTCCCCCCGCTCGAGGGCCGCGGCGGTGGCGGAGGCGGCGTCCTCGATGTGGACCAGCGACCAGATCCCGGCGCCGTCGCCGACGATCGGAACGCGGCGCTTCGCGATCATCTCGGTGAGGTCCCCGGGCGGATCGAAGGCGAGCGAGGTCCCGGGCCCGTAGAAGCCGCCGTAGCGCAGCGCTATGCCTACGAGGCCATCGGCCCGCGTGACCGTGTCCTCGACGTGGCGAATCGCGGCAAGGCTCTCGACGACGGTCTTGGGCGGGTCGTCGTTGAGCGGATCCTCCTCATCCTTGACCGGACCGCCGACCGGCTTGTAGGGCCAGCCGGTGAAGCTCTGGGCGACGAAACGCCGAGCGCCGGCGGCCTTCGCCGCGGCGAGAAGGTGGTCGAGTCCCTCGGTGCGGAGCAGGTTGGTCGTCGCGAAGGACTTGTCGATGTTGCGCGCGAACGTGCCCGTGAGGTCGGTGAGCTCGTGGATCACCGCGTCCGGCTCCGCCTCGGCGACCACCTGCGCGACGGCCTCCGGATCGAGCGCGTCGGCGACCGCGGGGCGCGCTCCCATCCCGCGGATCAGCTCCTCCTTGGCCGGGCTCCGGGTCATCCCGGTCACCTCGTGGCCGGCCTGGACGAGCATCGGCACGAGCTGCTTTCCGAGTGCCCCTGTGGCTCCTGCTACGAACACCTTCATGGCTGCCTCCTTCTTCCGTTCTGGAAGTAAGAGACGAGGTAGCCCGGTCCAGTGTGACAGGGGGCGCCCGTCGCCCGAGGTCCGCCTACGAGGGACGCCCGCGCGTGGCGAGCGTCTCGTTCAGATAGCGCTCGTCCCCCGTGACCTCCTCGCCGATCCAGCCGGGCGGCTCGAACGCCTGCGCCTGTTCCACCGATCCAAACTCGACCTCTGCGACGACGAGCCCCGCGAGCTCGCCCTCATAGACGTCGAGCTCGACGGTTCGCCCACCGGCAGGGATGAGGTGCCGGCGCTTCTGCAGCCGCCGGCCCTCCGTGAGGGGCCAGAGCCGCTCGAACGCTGTCGGGTCGAGCTCGACCTCCGCCTCCTCTCGCGCGATGCCGCCGCCCCGCTTCGCGGTCAGCAGAAGCCTCTCGCCCCTGCGGCGGAGCCGCACCTCGGCGTCGGGGCCGATCGCCAGATAACCCTGCTCGATCTCGTCGGACTCGGTCCCCTCCAGGCTCGGCGGGTCCGGCACAAGGAACTTCCGCTCGACCTCCATCGCGGACACCGTAGACTGGGAGCGAACCCGACAGGGGGGCTCGCGGGCAAGCGGGCTGAGATAGCGGACCACCCACACCCTCCGCTGACCCTTTGAACCTGTGCGGTAATGCGCGCGGAGGGAGCATGCTGACGAGACTTCGCGAAGGCACTCCGGACGCGGCCCGCGAAGGCCGTGCCGACGCCGGGACCCTCAATGTCGCCGGCGCACCGCTTCGAGTCGACGGCGTCGGCCACTCATTCGGTGAGCTGCGGGCGATCGAGCGGATCGACCTCGAGGCCGAGCCCGGGGAGGTCCTCGGGATCGTCGGCCCGTCGGGCTGCGGGAAGACCACCCTCCTGGAGCTCGTGGCGGGCCTCAGGGATCCGGACTCAGGGACGATCTCCGTGGCCGGGAGGGCCGAGGCGGCGCAGCGGCTGGAGCGCTGCGCCTACATGCCGCAGCGCGACCTGCTCCTGCCCTGGCTCTCCGCACTCGACAACGCCGCCCTGGCCCTGCGTGTCGCCGGGGTTCCCCGTCAGGAGGCGCGGGCGCGCGCCGGCGAGCACTTCGAGCGCCTCGGCCTCTGCGGCTTCGAGCCGGCCCGGCCCGGCGAGCTCTCCGGCGGGATGCGCCAGCGCGTCGCCTTCCTGCGCACCCTGATGGCCGGCCGACCGGTCCTGCTTCTGGACGAGCCCTTCGCTTCCCTCGACGCGATCACCCGCGGCGAGATGCAGTCCTGGCTGGCCGCGGTGCTCGGCCCCGACAAGCACACGGTCCTGCTCGTCACCCACGACGTGGAGGAGGCCCTCTACCTCTCGGACCGCGTCCTGGTGCTCAGCTCGCGCCCGGCGAGCGTCGCCGAGCGCGTCGAGATCCCGCACCCCCGCGCGGCCGACCGCGCCGCGGCGGTGACCTCGCCCACCTTCACGGAGCTCAGGGAGCGGGCGCTGCGCAGCCTCGCGGAGGCGGCGCGATGAGCCGGGCGGGCAGGTACCTCGCACCGGTCGCGGTGATCGTGGTCCTCCTCGGCCTCTGGGAGGTCGCCGCGCAGTGGGACTGGATCGCCAACGCGCTGAACATCCAGGACTTCCTCGTCCCCGCGCCCAGCGACATCGCCACCTCCCTCTGGCAGGACCGCTCGCTGCTGGCCGACGACGCCTGGGTCACCCTCCGCGAGGTCCTGCTCGGCTTCCTCTGCGCCCTCGCGGCCGGGCTCGCCTTCGCGATCGTGCTGCACCTCTCCGACACCCTGCGGCGCGCCTTCTACCCGCTGCTGGTGGCCTCGCAGACGATCCCACCGGTCGCAATCGCGCCGATCCTGGTCGTCTGGTTCGGCTTCGGCCTCGGCCCCAAGGTCCTGCTGATCGCGCTCGTCTGCTTCTTCCCGGTCACCGTCAACACGCTCGACGGGCTGCGCTCGGTGGACCCCCAGCTGATCACGATGATGCGCACCCTGGGCGCCGGCCGCTGGCAGATCCTCGGCCGGGTCGAGCTGCCCTCGGCGCTGCCCTTTTTCTTCAGCGGCACGAAGATCGCTATCGCCGTGGCTGTGATCGGCGCGGTCTTCGCCGAGTGGGCGGGCGCCAGCTCCGGCCTCGGCCATCAGATCCTGATCGCCTCCAGCAACCTGCTGACGGCCCGGATGTTCGCGGCGATCACGCTGCTATCGGTGATGGCGATCGTCCTCTTCGCGCTGGTCACGCTGATCGAGCGCAGGGTCGTCACCTGGGACAGCCGCGGGGTGACCCGGACATGAGGCGGCGCCGGCGCCTCCCCCGGCTGGCGGTCGCCCTCGCAGCGGTGGCCGCCCTAGCCGGCGGCATCGCGGCCTGCGGCGGCGGTGGCGGTGACGTCACGACCGGGTCCGCCTCGAACCCGCAACCCTTCGGCCTCGACCTGGACTGGTACGTCAATCCCGACCACGCCGGGATCTACACGGCCATCGAGCGCGGCTTCTTCCGACAGGCGGGCCTCGACGTCAAGCCGCAGGTCCCCTCGGATCCCTCCGCGCCGATCAAGGAGGTCGCGGCCGGGCGCGTCGATCTCGCGGTCTCCTACGAGCCAGAGGTCCTTCTGGCCGCGGACAAGGGGCTCGACGTGGAGGCGGTGGCCGCGATCGCGAACTCGCCCCTCACCTCGCTGATCTCGCTGCCCAAGGCGAGCATCGGGAGCGCCGCCGCGCTCGACGGCAAGACCGTCGGCACGGCCGGGATCCCCTACCAGAGCGACTACCTCGACACGATCCTGCAGACGGCCGGACTACCCGACTCGGCGGCGAAGGAGGTGAACGTAGGGCTCAACCTGCTGCCCACGCTGATCGGGGGGCGCGTCGACGCGATCCTGGGCGGCTTCCGGAACATCGAGGGCGTGGACCTGCGGCTGCGCGGACTCGATCCGCGGATCGTCCCGGTCGATCAGCTGGGCGTCCCCACCTATGACGAGCTCGTCCTGGTCGCCCGGAAGTCGACCGTCGAGGACCATCCCGCGGCGATCCGCGCCTTCATCGAGGCGCTCGCGCGGGGGACCGATTTCGCGAGGGCACATCCGCAGGAGGCCGCCAATGCGGTGATCTCCGCGGGCAAGGGGCTCGATCCCATGCAGACCAGGGCCGAGGTCGCCGCGACGCTCCCGCTGCTCGCACCCGCACAGGGAAAGCCGTACGGCTACCTGGATCCGAACGCCTGGCGCGCCTACGCCGAGTGGATGGCCGCGCACGACCTGATCAGCGACGCGCCGGCTCCATCCGAAGTCCTCACGAACGAGCTGCTGCCCTGACCCGAGCGGGTCAGGAGGCCCGAGCGATCAGCTCCTCTGCCGCCGCCGGTACTCGCGCGCCTTCGAGCGCGAGCCGCAGACCGACATCGAGCACCAGCTGCCGCTCCGATTGCGGCTGTTGTCGTAGAAGGCCCAGCCGCAGTGAACCCCACGGCAGGCCTTGAGGCGCGACCAGGTGCCCTCGACCTGAGCTACGGCGACGATGCTCGAGAGCGAGCCGAGAGCGGCGTCGAGGCCCCGTCCTCTCGCGCCCAGCTCCGGCGTCGCGTCGGGGTCGAAGCGGACCGAAAGGTGAGTCTCGCCGAGGGCGCGGTTGAGCCGCTCGATCGCCTCCCCGTCCGGGGCCGCGCCGTTGTTGGCGAAGAGCAGGGCGCGCAGCCCCTGACGGACGTCCAGCGCGCGCTCCAGGTCAGCGGCGGTCAGCTTCGCGCCGGACTCGAGCAGGCCGTGCTCGGCCAGCCACGCAGCGAGGTCCCCTGGGCTCTGAAGCTGCTCCACCGCCTGGTGGTCCAGGTCCCAGCTGGTGTTCACGAACGACTGCACGACGCGAAGGTCGCCGGGGGCCGGCGTCCTGTGTCCGGGCTGGCGCTCGGGCCTCGGAGTCGGCTTGGTGATGGCCTTGGTCATCGGGATCGCCGGCGGGAGTCTAGCGTGTGCGTCACCATCAAACTACATACACCGGTAACGCTGTGTTAGGGTGCCGTCCCTGTCGATGCAGCGGACAAAGGACACACGCGCACGCCGCCCCGGGGTCGAGCTCGAGTACGCACGGCTGGTCGAGCGCCATAGGGACGAGCTCCATGCCCACTCGCGGCGCATCGTTCGATCGCCGGAGGATGCGGAGGACGCCGTGCAGGAGGCGCTGGTCAGGGCGTGGAGGGCTCTGCCCGGCTTCGAGGGCCGCAGCTCGCTGCGAAGCTGGCTCTACCGCATCGTCACCAACGCCTCCCTTGACGAGGTGAAGCGCCGTCCGCAGCGGGTCGTGCCGATCGACCTGCACGGTGGGCGCGATGACCTGCACGCGCGGGCCGCGGGGCCGGCGACCGAGGGGCGCTACCTGACCCGCGAGGACTTCGAGCGGGCCCTGATCGTCGCGATGAGGGTGTTGCCCCCCAGGCAGCGGGCGGTGCTCATCCTCCGCGAAGCGTTGGGTTTCTCAGCTCGCGAGACCGCGATCAGGCTCGACACCACCGTCGCTGCGGCGAACAGCTCACTGCAACGCGCCCGCGCGGCGCTGAGGGAAGCCGGCGACGACCCCGGCGAGGAAACGGCGCGGTCGCTCAATGACCGCCGGCTGCGCGAGCGAGTCGAGCGCCACGCGGAGGCGTGGGAGCGTGAAGACGTCCGGACGCTGGTGAAGATGCTGGCGGCGGACGCCGGGAGCTAGCGGCACTTGCGCGCCCCGATGCGGAACTTGCCCGGGGCGACCGAGACCTTCACCCGCTTGGCTCGGCCGCACTGGGCCAGGCGCAGGACCCGGGCACGTGGCGGGGACAACACACGGGCGCCCCTGACGCGGACGCGATATCCGCCCAGGTACTCGATCGCGGGAACGCTGAATTTGCTGATCGATCCCGGGCCGAACTTCTTGCGCTTGCCGGCGGGCTTGGTCCTGTAGACGTACCGGAAGCCGCGAGTCGCGGGGTCGAACGTCCATACCCGAGGCGTACCGGCGGTGAGGGTGGCGTACGGCTGCGCGAGCAGTGCCAGCTTCTCGGGCTTGACGTTCGCGCCGGCGGGCGGTTGAGTGGGATCGAGGACGAGAGCTTGTGTGTCGCCGGCGCCGGTTGTGGTCGGATCGAAGCCGGTGTACGCCCAGTAGGTCCAGCTGATACCGAGCGCGTTGGCGCCGTTGAGGTAGTCGGCGAAGTTCGCGAGGTCGTCGGTGGCGCCCATCTCGGTCATGAACAGCGCATCGCCGTTGCGCCGGCTCTCGTCGAGCGCGTGGGTGAACGAAAGGTCGGCCGAGAAGCTGCACGGCTTCCCGGCCAGGTAGGGGACCAGCGCGCCGATCAGGGGATCGGCCTGCCCGCAGTAGGCGTTGAAGGCGAAGCCGGCGCGCTTGCTGACCCTGCCGACGCCGGTGACCCCGCCGAAGTCGAAGGTCAGGATCGGCGCGGGGAATACCATCGTGCGCCTGTCGACCCGGCGGATCGCCCGGGTCACCCTCCGGTGGAAGGCGGTCAGCGTCGTGGCCTCGAACTCCTTGATCCCGCAGGAGTCGGGGGAGGTGCCGCCCCCCGCGAGAGCGCACTGCTGGAGCGGTGTCCCCATCCAGGGCTCGTTGAAGAGGTTGTAGCCGACGATGCCGGGCTTGCCGCGGAAGCGCTTCGCCACATGGGCCCAGGCCGCGGCGTAGAGGTCCTGGACGCCACGTCCGGTGCCCGGCACCTCGGCGTTCGCCCAGAACGCGTCATAGGCATGGTTGAGTGCGTTCTGGAGGACGTAGTTGGCGGGGAACCCCGCCTGCGGCGTGGCCGGCTCCGTCGCGGCCTGTCCCACCACGGCCCAATCCGGAGCCCCCTCCCCCTGAAAGCGCTCGTTGTACATGTCCTGGTGGAAGTCGAGCAGGACCGCGATCCCCTGCTTATGGAGCAGCCGATAGGTCCGCACGATCCGGCCGAGGTAGGAGTCGTCGTAGACGCCCGGCTGCGGCTCGAGCCCCTTCCAGATGATGCCGAGGCGGACCACGTTGAGGCCGTTTCGGGCGAGGAAGCGGGCATCGTCCTTCCCGAACCCGAGCGCGTCCGGCGCATACCCGGACGTCTGGATCTTGTTGACCATGTTCACGCCGTGGAGGGTCACGACGCGGCCGTCGGAGTCCGTGATGAAGCGGCCGGCGTGACCGAGGGTCCCGTCGTCACGCGTGGGCTTTGGCTTGGCCGCGGCGGCCGCGGGCCAGACGATCAGGCAGACGGCCACGGCAGCCATCATCCGCCGCAAGACCGATCTCCTCCGGGAACCTGCCGACCTCACGCTGCAGGCACCCTAGCGTCGGTTTCGATCTAGCGCGCGGGCGCCTTGGCGAGCGCGGGCAGCACCTTGCTGCCGTAGACGTCGATCGCCCGGTGGGGGTCTGCGCCCGAGCAGTTCATCAGGGCCATCGTGGTGGCGCCGAGCCCCTCCGCTTCCCTGATGCGCTCGATGTGCGCCTCGGGATCGGAGGAGATGATCAACGCCTCCCTCAGGTCGTCGTCAGAGATCTGCCGCTCCCCCTCCTCGTACATCTCGCGGGGAGAGTGCCAATCGTCGGTGTAGAACTCATCCGGCTGTGCGCCCTTCCAGACGCGAGCCCCCTCCAGGGCGGCGGAGTCGTCCTCGGCCCATGAGAACTGCGCCTGGATGACGATCTCCCCGGGCTCCTTGCCGGCGTCCTCGCAGGCACCCATGTAGGCGTCGATCACGTCGGGCGCGGATTCGGGGTCGGCCAGCGTCCAGAGGCCGTCGCCCCAGCGGGCGGCGACCCCGGCGGCCTTCGAGCCGAAGGCCGAGACATAGATCGGCGGCCGGCGGTCCGGGCGCGTGTGAAGAATCGCCTCGTCGGTCTCGAAGTGGCGCCCGTCGTAGCTGAGGCGCTCTCCGTCGAAGAGGCGGCTGATGATCTCCAGCCCCTCCTCCATCCGCTCGACCTGCTCTGACACGGGTGGCCAGATCGCGGCTAGCGGAGATTCGTTCAGTGACTCGCCCGAACCGACGCCGAGGAACGGGCGACCGGGGAACAGGCGCTCCAGGGTCGACCAGGCCTGCGCGATCAGCACGGGGTGATGGCGGGGACCGGGCGGCGTGACTGCGGTGCCGAGGGCCATCTTCTCGGTCGCCTGACCGGCCGCGCCCAGGAAGACCCAGGCATGCCCGGACTCTCCCGGCTCCCACCAGGGCTGGAGGTGATCCGAGCAGGCGATGCCCTCGAAGCCGGCGCGCTCACCCTCGACGGCCTGCTGGAGGAGGTCCTCCGGGGGGAACTGCTCGTGTGCCAATCCCAGCCAGTAGCGCATGTCCTCCGGGTACCCGCGCCCCGCTGGAGATAACCGCCGGCCATTGGTAGCGTCGCCTGAGTGCGTCGCGTGAACATCTCCGACCCCGCGTTCGAGTACTCCGACGACGACCCGGAGGGTTTTCGAAGTGGTCTGGCGCGGCTCGGCCCCCTGCTCGAGGCAAAGCAGCTGGGAGCATCGGTATACGAGCTCTCACCCGGTCAGGCGATCTGCCCGTACCACTACGAGTACGCCGAAGAGGAGTGGCTGATCGTGCTGACCGGCACCCCGACCATTCGCCACCCGGAGGGCAGCGAGGTTCTGGAACCGTGGGACGTGGTCTGCTTCCCGACCGGCCCGGACGGCGCCCACCTCGTTCGCAACGAGACAGAGGGTCCCGTTCGCGTGCTGATGTTCTCGTCGGTGGTCTTCCCCGCCGTGACCGTCTATCCAGACAGCGACAAGATCGGGATCTGGACCGGCAACAAGGAGGACGATCTGATGGCCTGGCGCTCGAGCGGGGTCGAGTATTTCGACGGCGAGGGCTAGGCGGCGAGCCGGGCGGGCGGGCCCGCCCGCATCGCCTTGTGCCAGCCGGCGAGCGCGAACGCACCGGCGAGTCCCCGGAAGGGTGCATACGGGGCGAAGTACTCCTCCACCTCCTCGACGGTTGCCCGGCGGCCGAGGCCGGCGAGGTAGCCGACCAGCTTCACGTAGGCGAGGTCGCCGGCCGGCAGCGAGTCCGGCTCGCCGCGGCCATGCAGGCCGAGGCACTGGATGGTCCACGGGCCGATCTCGCTGATCCGCAGCAGCCGCTCGTCCGATCGCGGATCGTCGAGCCGGGCCCTTCCGCGGGCGACCTCGCGCGCGCAGCGGACCATGGCGACCGAGCGCCCTGCGCTCAGATCCATCGAGGCCAGCTCGGCCGGCGCTCTCCCCGCGATCACCGCCGCGCTCGGCACGTCACGGAGGGCCCAGGAGCGCTCGCGCCGCCGACGCGGCTCGGGCTGGTTCGGCAGGTAGCTCGGCGCCCACCGCCGCACGATCCGCCGCTGGATCTCGGCGGCGCGGAAGGCCTCGATCAGCTGCGAGGTGATCGCCCAGCAGAGCGCCTCCCAGGGCCACGGCCTGCGCCTCGGCCGGACCCAGGGCTTGTGGTGGATCGCCGGCCCGAGCAGCGGGTCCCGCTTGAAGGTCTGGAAGAACTCCCCCATGTCGTCCTCGACGGCGAGGGAGAACCGGACGCGCTCGATCGCGACGCCGAGCTCCGCCTCACCCGCCGGGCGGACCTCGCCGGGCGGCGGCGTCCGCTCGGGAACGATCGAATGCTTGACCAGGGCGGGGTCGATCGGCTCGGCCCGGATGTGCACGTAGCCCTCGCGGGTGCGCCAGGCCCTGACGCGGACGGGGGCCTGCCCGACGTGCAGCAGCCGCTCGACGACGTTGTCCCGCGAGCGGACCACCCCGTCGCCCCCGCTGCTCCGCGGCAGCCGGTACGGCCAGCGAGGCAGCACCCGCTCCTCGATCACCGCCGACACGGCCGCGGCCTAACGGCCCAGGACGTGAACGTCGACCAGGAAGCTGCGGCTGGAGACGACCTTCTCGCGCCGGCGGAAGAGACCCCGCCTGGGAGGCCGCCTGGCCGGGCGGCTGGCGGCGCGTGCGATCGCGACCACCGCGACCCCCGCCGCTGCGCCACCCGCGGCGGCGACGGCCAGTGGGACGTCGTGGCCCCAGAGCTCGATCGTGCGGCCCTGGGCGCGGACCGGCAGCGGCCGCACCGGCTCGGCCTCGATCACTTCCTGCTCCGCGGTCCTCTTCGCCTCAGCCATCGCCCGCATCCTAAGGGCAGGTCAAGACCCTTTCCGTTTCACCCCGCTCCGTGCGGGAAGATCATCTGCCGATGCCGGACTTCGAGTTGACCAGCTCGGCCTTCGACGAGGGCCAGCCGATCCCCGAGAGGTACAGCTGCGAGGGCGAGAACGCCTCCCCTCCGCTGAGCTGGAGCGGGCCGCCGGAGGGGACCCGTTCTCTCGCGCTCGTCCTTCACGACCCGGACGCCCCGTCCGGGGACTTCACTCACTGGGTGGCCTGGGGAATCGATCCGGGCGCGGGCGGGCTCGAGGAGGGTGAGCACCCGCCGGGTGAGGGCGCCAACGGCTTCGGGGAGAACGGCTACGGCGGGCCCTGCCCGCCGCCGGGACACGGCGCCCATCGCTACCAGCACGAGCTCTTCGCGCTCGACGTCGAGATCGACCTCGACGAGGGCGCGAGCCGCGAGCAGCTGGAGGACGCGATGGATGGCCACGTACTCGGGGGCGCCGAGCTGCTCGGCACCTACGAGCGGGCCTAGAGCCCCTTCTGGTAGAGCCGGTACTTCTTCACGACCGTTCCGCCCATGCCCTCCATGGCGCGATTCATCGGCTCATTCGTCTCCAGGATCCAGCCCTCCTCGCCGGCCATCACGCCGTCCGGATCCGTCGCCTCCAGGTGCTTGATGTAGAAGCTCGCCGCCACACCGGTGTGCTGGTACTCGGGCTTCACGCCCAGGGCGAACACCCGGACCTCGTCGATCTTGCGCTTGCCGAGCAGAAAGCGCAGCCAGCCGAACGGCAGCAGGCGGCCGTTCAGCTTGGGCATCACCTGGTTGATGTCCGGCAGGGTGAGCGCCGCGCCCACGACCTCGTCCCCCCTCTCCGCGATGAACGCCCAGCGCGGGTCGAGGATCTGCTTGAGGTTCGAGGCCTGGAACTTGACCTCATCCTCGGTGATCGGGACGAATCCCCAGTTCGTCTCCCACGCCGCGTTGTAGACCTCCATGAACCGGCCGATCTCCGCGTCGAGGTCACGCCGGCGCATATTGCGGATCGTGATCCCGTGGTCGGTCTCGACCTTCGCGGCGGCCTCGTGGATGGCGGGGTGAAACTGGAGGCCCTCCCTGAGCTCGCCCATCCTCAGGTACCACATGAACAGGTCCATCTGCTTGCCGAAGCCGAGTGCCTCGAGGCGCTCCCTGTAGTAGGGCGGATGCCAGGGCTCCAGGATCATCGGCCGGCGGTCGAAGCCCTCGATCAGCAGGCCGCATTCGTCGTTGGTGGTGAAGTCCATCGGGCCGATCAGCCGCTCGCGGCCCCGGGAGCTGACCCACTCCTCTGCCGTGCCAATCAGTGCCCCGAAGATCTCCGCGTCGTCCTCGGCCTCGATGAAGCCGAACTGGCCGTCCCTGCCACCCTGGAACTCGTCCCAGCGCCGGTCGATCTGGGCGGTGATGCGCCCCACCGGCTGCCCGTCGCGCCAGGCGAGGAAGTACTCGGCATCGGCGTGCTCGAAGTAGGGGTTCTTCTCCTTGTTCAGGAAGTTGCGCCGCTCGAAGATCAGCGGCGGCACCCACGGGGTCCCCTCATGCAGGCGAAAGGGCAGCTTGATGAACGTCGTGAGCTCACCGCGACCCTGCACGGGGCGTACCTCAACTGAGCCTGGCACGGCTGAGGACCGTACAAGGTGCGAGACTTTCCCGGCATGTCCGACACGACGCAGGCGCCGGTGGACGTCTTCGAGAAGGCCCGTACTCACGACCGGGCCGAGCAGCTCGAAGCCGCCAAGCAGGGCGATCTCCTCCCGTACTTCCGCATCCTCGAGTCGCAGGCCGGCCCCGTGGTGGAGATGGAGGGGCGCGAGACGATCATGCTCGGCTCCAACAACTACCTGGGGCTGACCACCGACGAGCGCGTCAAGCAGGCGGCGCGCGACGCCCTCGAGCAGTACGGGACCGGCGTCACCGGCTCGCGCCTGCTCAACGGCACCACCCCCCTGCACGTGGATCTGGAGCGCGAGCTCGCCGAGTGGATGGGCACGGAGGACGTGATCGTCTTCACGACCGGCTACCAGTCCAACCTGGGCGCGATCAGCGCGATCCTGGAGCCGGGAGACACGGTCATCTGCGACTCCGGCGATCACGCCTCGATCCTCGACGGCTGCAAGCTATCCGGCGCCCGGCTCCGCCCCTTCCGCCACAACCGGATGGACAAGCTCGAGACGATGCTCGAACGGGCGGTCGGCGACGAGAGCGGCGCGCTGGTGGTCGTGGACGGCGTCTTCTCCATGGAGGGGGACGTCTGCGACCTGCCCCCGATCGTCGAGCTCTGCCGCCGCTACGGCGCGCGCCTGATGGTCGACGAGGCCCACGGGGTCGGGGTACTCGGTAAGCGCGGAGCCGGCGCCAGCGAGCTGTTCGGCCTCGAGGACGAGGTCGACCTGCGGATGGGGACATTCTCCAAGAGCCTCGCCTCCTGCGGCGGCTTCATCGCGGGCTCGGAGGAGGTGATCGAGTACCTGCGGATCGCATCGCGCTCGTTCATCTTCAGCGCCTCCGCCGTTCCCGCGGCCGTGGGCGCCGCGCTCGGCGCCCTGCGGATCATCCGTTCGGAGGGGCCCGAGCTGATGTCCCGCCTGCTCGACAATGCCGCCTACCTGCGCCAGGGCTTTCGCGATCTCGGGCTGAAGGTCGTCGAGCCGGGAAGTCTGCCGGACGGCACCGAGGCCAACACCCCGGTCGTTCCGGTGATCGTCGGCGAGGACTGGCAGGCCGTGCTCCTCTGGAAGGCGCTCTTCGAGGCCGGCGTCTACACCAACGTCGCGCTTCATCCCGCGGTGCCCCCAGGCGGCGCTCTTCTCCGAACCAGCTTGATGGCGAATCACGATCGGCAGCAGCTCGATCGGGCCCTTGAGACCTTTGCGGACGTCATCAGGGGTTTCCCGGACCTGCCGAAGGGGTAAGCAAAAAGGTTTCGCCCGCCGCTATCGGCCGAGACCGGCCGACTCATTCGCCAGTCCGGATGGACGGTCGATCCCCCCTCTGACAAAAGATCTGCTCTTAGCGAACGGGATGATTTTTGGGGTGTTGACCCTCGGCGCGAGAGGCGTATAAGTTTCGCCTCGCCGCGCGCTTCCGGGGCAGGGAGCGGACGGGAACGAAGTAAGGAGAGGACCGTCCACTTCCCCCGGCTCGTCAAGAGCGACTGGGGGCCCGCGCAACCAACCCGCCAACAATTCCTGACCTAGCAGGAGGGAGAACTTATGTCCGCTGCTTCGACGATTGCCCCTGCCCGCCCCATGTCCGTGCCCCAGAGGCGGATCGAGCCGACGATCGTCGAGCAGCAGAACGGCTCGAAGAGAAGTGGGACGGCTCAGTGCATGGAGGCCCTGGCCCGCGCCAACAAGGTCCGCCTCGCCCGGGCCGCCCTGAAGCGCGAGATCTCCGCCGGCCACCGCAGCATCACCGAGGTGATCCTGGAGTCCCCCTGGGAGGTCGAGAGCATGAACCTCGGCGAGCTCCTCTGCGCACAGCGCCGCTGGGGCCGGGCCCGCTCCCGCAAGCTCCTCTCCTCCACCGCGCTCAGCGAGGGCAAGCGCGTCGGCACCCTGACCGACCGGCAGCGGCGAATCCTAGTCGCCGCCCTCGAGGCGAAGCTCACCAACCGACTGAACTGAGGGCCAGGCCCTAGTCGCGAAGGCGAAAGAGGGCTCCGCCGGAGCGCCGGCGGAACGCGTTGGTGAAGAACCAGGCGGAGCCCCCGAACGCCACCAGACCGGCGCCGAGGCAGATCGGCGTCGGGATCATGGTGGCGACGAAGAGCGCGCCGAACACCGGTACGCCGATCGCGGCGGCGAGCACGAGAGTGTGGGAGCGAAATCCGGCGAAGTGCTCGCGGACCGAGAGCTCGAGCCCCGCGAGGGAGCCGAGCACCAACCCGACGGCGATCATCACGAAGCCCTGCGGGGGCGGGATGAAGAAGCCGATGACGAGCAGCACGACGCCGACGAAGATGACGATCTCCGAGAGGGGAAAGTCGCCCCAGGGTGCCTTCGGACGTTCCAGGTGCACCGACCTGCGGCGCGCGGCCTTGGCGCGCTGCGCGTCGTCCGCCGCAACGGCGGAGGGCCGTTGCTGGGCGGGCGGCGCGTCGCCGTGTCGGCGCCGCCGCTTGCGGCGCTGTCGCTTCGTCGCCATCTAGCGGTTAGGGGGCCGGGGCCCCTCGGCTAACGGACAACCGGAGGAGATCTTGACGCGCCACCAGCCCATCAGCATGCCCAGGGGGCCCCATTTGGGCTTGGCGTGCCAGTTCTTGCAGCCGGGCTCGCCGATGTCCTCGTTGTAGACCCTGACCCACTTGTACGACGCCGGATCCTCGGTCATCCGCTCGATCAGCTCGCGGTTCGACTCCTCGACGACCGCGTGGTGGTGCAGGTCGGTCCTCACCTCCTGGATGCGGGAGGCGAGCTCGTCCCGGATCTGCTCGAGCTCGTCCACCGAGAGCAGGCGAGGACCGCCCATTCCCGCGACGGTGAAGTCGATCCCCTTGCGCGGGAACGCCGATCCGAAGAGCCGGGCGAGCGCAAGCTCCATCGCGGCGATCTGGCGGCGCAGGTCGGCACGCGCGGCGCGCTCATCGTGCTCGTAGAGGACGGTGTCCAGGCCCTCGGGGGGCGCCGGCGGGACCACCGCCTCCTCCGGGACGAGCTCAAACTCAGGGATGTCGGGCCGTTCGACCAGCAATTCCGGCATCTGGCCTCCACTTCAATACGGGTCGCGCTTACGCGCGCCCTCGCATAGACCGCTACCAGTCTACGCGCGCAGGGCGCTCGCCGCCACCCATAAGGCCTCCTCCAGAGCGATGTCAGGCACGCCGCGGACGCCGATCGCGACCAACATCGCCCGCCGCGTGCCCCGGCGGACGCCGCGGCCCTCCGCGGTTCGGTCGAAGAGGATCCCGAGCGGCCGCTCTTCGTCGGCGACCACGATCGTGCCGTCCGGCAGGGGGCTGACGCGGCCCTCGAACCCCTCCCCCTTCGCTGAGAGCCGCAGACCGATGCGGCCCTCCACCCGGTCGGCGTCGAAGGCCCGCAGCGCGACGCCGACTTCCACCATCGCGATCGTCAGGGCGTCCTCGATGCGATTCCGGCTCTTGAAGCTGCCGTCGTGGATGCGCTCGAAGATCAGCTGCTCGATCGGCGTCCGGGTCGTGTCCGGGTCGAGGCCGATGTGGCGGAAGAAGACCCGGTAGGCCCAGGGGATCGGCTGCTGGCGCAGCTGGATCGCCTGGGCACCGGCGATCCGGTCGCTGAGCGTCCGGAGCCGCTCCCTCAGCGCCTCCGGGCTGCGACCGCCGGCGCTCTCGAGGACCGTGTGGACGATCGAGAGGCCGGGAAACTCCTCCGCCAGCGCCGGGGTGATCCAGCCCGGCTCGGGGACCACCTCCGATTCATCCGGCAGGTCGACCATCAGCGCAGGGTCGCGTCCCTCTGCCTGGTTGCCGCGATCAGCTGGTCGACGTTCTGGAAGAAGCGCCCCTGATCGAGCTGGCCGATCGAGGTGTGCTGAAGGATGCCGCCGGGATACGCGTAGACGAAGGTGGGGCAGCCGCCGACGCGGAACAGGTTGGACAGTGCCCCGTCGCGGTCGAGCCCGATCGGATGGGTCCAGTGACGCTCCGCGATCAGCTTGCGGACCTCCGAGTCGGAGTCGCGCACGTCGACGGCGAGGAAGTTCACCCTCGGCGAGTAGCGCCGGTAGGCCTGCTCGAAGACGTCCTCCTGGTCCTCGCAGTCCCCGCCGCGGGTGAACCAGAACGAGAGGACCAGGGGCTTGTCGAAGAGATCGCACACCCTGATCGCTCCGGGAACGTCGACGCGGCAGGCCGGGGTCCTCGTGTTCCCCGACGGGCACGGGATCCGCGCCGCGTCGCAGTCGTCCTGGGCGATGTTCGCGTCGCCGCCCGCGCCGGTGCGCGCATCCGGCACGGCGAATTGGGCGAGCGGCAGATCGCCCTCGTTGTGTGCGCCGAGGACCCCCTTGTTCTTGGTCGAGATCAGGTTGACGCCGGCGACCGCGATCAGCGCGAGGAAGACCATCCCGACGATCAGCGAGTAGATGCGCGGGCGGTTCAAGGCGCCGATTCGCCGGCCGCCAGCGGCGCAGAACGCGTCCGCCACGGAAGCCGGAAGCCCTCCTCGGACCAGACGATCGCGGCCGGCAGCACGAGCATCACTCCCGCCAGCGCGACGAGCAGGTCGGCGACCGTGACCAGGCCGAAGTCGCGGAGCACGGGCGCCACCGAGATCAGGCCGACGTCATCGAGCAGGGGGAGCCCCGCGATCGCGAGGACCGCGAAGCCTGCGATCGCCGTTAGACCGGAGGCGAGGACGGCGGCACCGGTGCGCAGGTAGGTGCGCCTCAGCGCCTCGCCCACCGAGAGGCCGGCCCGGCGCTCGTTCGCGTAGCGGGCGGAGAGGATCACGCTGAACTCCGTGGCGATCGCGATCACCAGGGCGCCGAGCGTCGCCGACATCGGGTTGAGGGAGACGCCGAGCGCGGCGACCACCAGGCCCGACCAGCCGGTCGCCATCAGAACCGGGATCAGCGGGACCAGGGCACGCCGCGCCGAGCGGTAGATCGCGGCGAGCACGATGCCCACCGCGACCAGGCCAGCCAGCGGCAGCCACCAGCGGCTGTGCGAGAGGTCCGTGTTCGCCTCGGCCGCGAGCACGGGCAGCCCGGCCAGCTGGACGGTCGTGCCGGCGGGCGGCCCCGAGCCGCCGGGGGGATCGATCTGGGCGCGGATGTCGTCGATCAGGTCCTGCTGGTCGGAGAGAGGTTGCACGCGAATGCCGAAGGCGACGTCGGCGGTGTCCCCGATCTGAGTCCCGCCCGAGGGGCTGCATTCGCCCTGATGGCTGATCACGATCTGCGAGATGAAGCAGGGCAGGGTCTGAACGAGCGCGTGCACGTCCCCCACGCTCTGGCTCGCCTGCGAGGCGGGCGAGCTCGACGACGAGGCTCCTCCGAAGAAGTCCGTGAGCGAGAGTGCGGGGCAGATCTGGGCGTCGGCGCAACTGGGGTTGGACCCGGTGAAGCCATGCCGCGCCAGAACCCGCTGCTGGAAGCCCTCGGCCCAGGAGATCACCGCGGGATCCGTCGGGTCCTTCGCACGGATCGTCACGTTGACGTCACCGGAGATCCCCGTCTCCTTCTCGAGCTCGTTCAGATCATCGAGCGCCTTCAGGTTGGACGGCGCCAGGTCGCGGATGTCGGTCTCGACGGAGGTGCCGGCGCTCGCCACCCAGCCGCAAACCGCCAACAGCAGCCCCGCCGCCAGCACCCGGCGCGGGCTGGCGAGCGCCATCGCGATCGCACTGACGCTCGCTCGCTGGAACCGCGGGCTCATTCCGGCATTACGGCGCGCCGCGGGGGCGCTCTGGGCCGGGGCCGAGCCGCGCCACGCGGAGAGCCCGAGCGCCGCCAGGCCTCCAGTGAGGGCCACCAGGAAAGCGAGCGCGACGCCGATCACGAGGAGGAGGCCGAACGAGCGCACCAGCGGGCTCGGCGAGAGGGCGAAGACGGCGAAACCGGCGATCGTCGCCAGGCACGCCGCGCCGATCACCGGGCCGCCGCCGGTCGCGGCGGCCGCCACCGCGCGGCCGGGCGGGGCGCCCTCCGCCCTGGCCTCGTTGAAGCGGGCCTGGAACTGGATCGCGTAGTCGACGGCCAGGCCGACCAGCACCGGGAGCATCGCGATCGCGCCGACGGTGAGCGAGCCGCCGAAGGCGGAGACCAGGCCGAGGGTGAGCGCCCCGGCGGACGCCGCCACGGCGAGCGGCAACAACCGCAGGGGCCGGGGAAGGATGATCAGCAGCGTCAGGGCCATCACCAGCGCCGCGACCGCAAGCAGGAGGAGGGTCTGGCTGCGGAGCTCCCGGGCACCGGCATCGACGACCACCGGCGCGCCGGTGACGACGTAGCTGCCGTCGCTGAGCTTGAAGCGCGGGTCCTCGACCGCCTGCTTGAAGAGGCTGATTGCCTGGTGCCGCTCCGCGTCGGTCAGATCGGGGCGGAGCCGGACGATGATCTGGGCGGCATTCCTGTTCGGGAAGAGGTAGCCGAAGCGCTCCTTGGGCGTCCCGGCGGGCTTCGACTGGTCGAAGACGACTCGGCTGACGAAGGTCGGGTCGTCGAGTCGCGGAATCGAGGTGATTCCGTACTGGAGCGCCACCTGGATGAGGGTCTGCTGGAACTGGCCGAGAACCGACTGGGAGGCTGCGTTGGCGGCCTGCTCCTGCTCCGCCGTCGAGGCGCCGCGCTTGGCGGCGGCCTTGCGGGCGGCCTCGGCGGCCGCCTGTGCCTGCTGCTGAGCGCCGCCGATCTGCCCCTGAAGCGCCTGCTGGATCCCGGCGACGCTCAGGTACAGGAAGGTCGCCGGCCCGAAGACCGAGCGGCTGGGGCGCAGCTTCGCGATCTCGTCGCAGACCGGCGGTAGCGGCTGCTTCTGTTGCTTGGGAAGCGCCTGCGCCAGCTGGGTGCCGCCCGCGAAGCATTCCTCGAGCTCGAAGAGCGGTTCGAGGTCCTTGGTGAGCACGAGCTTGCGCAGGTCCTCCTTGGCGAGCACGATCACGGGCTCGTCGCCGAACTTCTCGTGGAAGTCCTGTGTGGCCTTGAACTCGGAGCTGCCCTTGCTGACCAGGGTGTCGGTTCCGGCGTCGGTCTCGAGCTGGGTCGCCGCGAAGATCCCGGCCCCGGTGAGCGCGACGATCGGCACGATCAGCAGCCAGGGCCAGCGCACGGCCGCACCCGCGACGCGCTCGAAGAATCTCCCCGCACTCACGGGCCTGAGGTTAGGGACGCAATGTGAAGATCGCGCTGCTTTGGCGGGCACGCGAGAGCTGTCAGGCGGGTGACAAGCGGACGGACGATCGATGGCCTCCCAAGCTGGCCTTCGTTAGCGTGCCGCCCGCTGCCGCACCCAGCTGACGGGCGGGTTGAACCAAAAAACACGGCACGGGAGGTCGGGATGACTCGGGTGAGTAGAAGGCTGGCCACGGTCGCGGGGTTGACCGCGGCGGTGGCGCTCTGGATCGCGCCGCAGGCGGGCGCCACGATCACCTCCTCGCAGATCACCTCGCCCTCTGACCTGACCTACAGCATCTACGACCTCGACAACCCGGACACCATCGCGGTTTCGGGCACGACCAACAGCGACAATCCCAGCACCGACCAGGTCGATCTGGACTGCTTCCACGGAGGGACCTGGAGCACCCTGGCCAACCAGGTGCCCCTCGAGTCGGATGGCAGCTTCTCGTTGCCGGACGCCGACCCCTTTGGTCTCAGGTTGGAGGTCTGTCATCTGCGCGCTGTCCCGAGCGGGACGCCCCCCGAGAATCTCGCTCCCTTCGCCGGGCCGGTCCTAGCCACGGGGAGCCGCCAGAGCTACTTGATTTCTGATGGCCCAAACGACGGAACGCAGTACGACTACGACATATGGGGCCAGCAACTCACGGCGGCCAATGAGTACGACTCGGCCGGCGACTGCGGGCTTGTGGACGGCTACCTCTTCGACTCGAGCCTGGAGCAGACGACCGTCACCTGGTACTGCGCCGACTGGTACTGGTGGTACGAGAATTACGGCAATGAAGAGGCCTCCACCCGATCCCAGATAAAGGTGGATGGCGCCAACGCCCTCACCCCGTACACCGCCCGGGACCTCAACGAAGGAGGAAGCGGGCTCCCGGCCGTCAGCTACGACTACAGCCTCGACCCGGCGACCGGCGACCTGACGATCACCGAGTCCAATCCGATCGTCAAGTGCGGGAACGCCAGCTTCCCGCCCGACGAGACGAAGTGCGCGAGCTTCGTCGGGACCGGGGTGCGTCTCAACCGAACGATCACGCAGGGAAACGACGGTCACCTGGTCTTCATCACCGACAACTGGATGAGCACGGACGGCGGGTCGCATTCGATCGACCTGCTGCCGCAGAACGACCAGTGCTTCAACGAAGACTGCCCCGAATCCGAGGTCCAGGACAAGTTCCCCGGCGAGACCTCCTACTCGAGCCATGAGGAGGGCGACGTCGTCCAGTTCTCGGACTCGGCACCGGCTGCGGTCTACGTCAAGGTCGCCGGCGCGCCTGACGGCGAGACCTCGACGGGCCGGGGCGCGATCGTCTTCGACCGGCCCGCCTCTCCGGCGACCTTCAATTCGGTGGGGTACGACAGCGAGTTCTACTTCCACCAGACCGGGACCTCCACCCCGGCGTGTCCCGCCACCTTCCGCTTCGCCTACGCGCAGGACTACGACAACGCCGACGTTCAGGCGCTCGCCCAGACCGCCCTGAGCCGCTTCGCGACGCCGGTCACCTGTCCGGGACCGAATCCGAGCCCGACGGTGCCCGTCGGGCACACCGGGAAGCGGAAGCGGGCGCTCCGGAAGTGCAAGAGGAACTTCAAGAAGGCGGTGAAGAAGAAGCGAGCGCGCCATCGGCTCAGCAAGCACGCCAAGAAGCACCTGAAGAAGAAGTTCAAGAAGTGCAAGCGGAGGGCGAGGAAGCTGCCCGCCTAGCGACCACGGCGGTCGCTTAGTCCATCGCTAGGGGACCCTTCACGTCCGCGTTCAGGAACTGGCTGACGAACTCGTTGCGCGAGGCGAAGAGCTCGTCCGAGGGACCCGACTCGACGATCCGGCCCTTCCAGAGCACCGCGATGAAGTCGGCGATCCGTCGCGCGGTGCCGAGGTCGTGGCTGATCACCAGATAGCAGCCGCCGTTCTCCTCGTGCACCTCCCGGATCAGCTCGCAGAGCAGCGCCGTCCGCACCGGGTCGAGGCCCGAATCCGGCTCGTCGAACATGACGATCGCCGGGTCGAGCACGAGTGAGCGCGCGAAGCCGGCGCGCTTGCGCATCCCGCCCGAGAGCTCGTTCGGCATCTTGTACATCGCCTCGGCGAGGCCGACCTCGCGCAGACGCCGGGTGACGATCTCCTCGATCTCGTCCTCCGACTTGTCGGTGTGCTGCCGAAGCGGGAACGCGGTGTTGTCGTAGACGTTCATCGAGCCGAACAGCGCACCGTCCTGGAAGAGCAGGCCGAACTTCTTGCGCACCTCGAAGAGCTCGTCGTCGGTCATGTTCGGGATCGACTCGCCGTGGACCAGCACGTCGCCCGAGTCCGGGTACAGCAGGCCGACGATGTGCTTGATCAGCACCGACTTGCCCGTGCCCGAGGGGCCGAGCACCATAGAGATCATGTTGTCGGGGATCCCCAGGTTGCAGCCGTTCAGGATCCGCGCGCGGCCGAACTGCTTGACGAGGTCGATGATCTCGATCGCGTCCTCGCCCCCGTGGTCGCGCTTCTTGCCCGTGTGCCACTTGTACGGATCGGGATCCGAGGGATCCACGCCCGGAATGACGTAGTCGCGGTTGGAGAAGTCCTCCTCGCCGTAGCCCTGCGCGGTGAGCGGATCGCCCTCCTCGACGGCCTCGGCGTCTGCCGTGCCCTCGTCGGCGGCGTCGTCGCGGGGGGCACGCACCTCGTCCTCGATCTGCTCCGCCCGGCTGCGGCGCGGGCCGCTCTCTCGCTCAGCCAACTGTCTCCTCCTTGCGCGTGGTCATTCTGAGTTTAGGCAGGGGCGATCGCAAGCAGCTCCGGTCGCCGCCTCAGCCTCCGATAGGGGCCCTCGGGTTCGCGCCCCAGAAGACCAGCGTTCCCATCATCCCGATGATGTGCACGAGCACGATGTTGAGCACCATCGACTTCGCCGTCGCCGTGCCCACTCCGACCGGGCCGCCGGAGGCGGTGTAGCCGTAGTAGCAGCCGACGAGCACGATGGCCGTGGCCATCACCATGCCCTTGATCAAGCTGAATAAGAGGTCGGGCGGGTTCTGGAACATCCAGAAGATCAGGAAGTAGCCGCCCGAGGAGACGTC
>DASXAR010000039.1:0-69583 GCA_036406595.1 Solirubrobacterales bacterium
GAGCGGGTGCGGATCACGCCAGCTCTGGCGCCTTTAAGCCATTGCTCGATCGCCTCGGCAACGGTGGTGCGCGAGGGGGCCTTGTGCGCACCCCTGCTGAGCGCCGACTGCGTCTCTGCTCTCCAGGCTCGCGCGTCGGCAAGCGATCGAAACGTCTTTCTGATTGTGCGCCGCTCGCGTGACGAATAGACCTGGGCTTGATAGCTGGGGCGGCAGCTGCAGCGGGCGCCTCCGTGGATGGCGCAGCCCGTCGAGTGGCGGATGACGACGCCCTCTGGCCTCTTTCGCTTCGGCACGGCACATGATCTAGCTCTTGTCGCGCTCAATTGGAAGTCCCATGGCCGCGATCGTCCTGCGATTGGAAGCAGGCGGCGCGCTAGGCGGCAGGCGTGCATTCAGTCCGTGCGAGATCGGCGAAGGGACGAATCGCCGCCCAATCAGGTCGCCGAGACGAGAACCGCCGTTTTGCAGGGGCTTCGTAGCGAAGATCGGCGTGCCTTGGCGGTAAAGCGGGGCCTACCCGGGCGCGAAGCCAGTCAATTTCGAGACCGCCCCGTTCAACCACTCCGGCACCCCTCCGGGTCATCGGTCCGGGGCGGATTCTAGAGACGGCGATTCTTCCTGTGGCTAGCGGGCGTGGTGCGCCGAAGCAAGCGCCACGCCGCCTCTGCGGCGCACCCAATCCCGAAAGGTCGTGCTCCACGCGGCGTCCGCGAACAGTGCCTGACCCTGCAGGGACGGGTGGAAATAGTCGGCGGTGGAGTTGGCGTTGCCCGGGCCGAAGATCGGGATTTCGTTGAAGGGCGGGGCGTTGAGCCCGCTGGTGTTGAGCACGGTGGCGACGTCCGCCGTCGTGAACGAGGAGTTGAAGACGGCGTAGTGGTCCCAGCGGCAGCGCTTGAATTCGCCGCAGACCGCGGCCAGTGCTTCGTTATCGGCGATCACCTGCGCGCGGAAGGCAGCGCGGCGTTCTTCGTCGGCCTTTTCGGTCGAAAGCGGGTTCGCGAGCAGTCCCTGGCAGACGTTGAACAGGGACCACCGCGTGAGCGCATTCTGATCGGGCGGGTTGGTGAAAAGGGTGAGCAGTTTGTTGATGTCGGGGATGCTCATGATCTGCACATAGACCTTCGGATTGGCCGCGACCAGCACTTCGAGCGCCGCCTTCACCTGGCCGCGGAACGTCGCGGTCGGAGTCGCGGGCGAGGCGCAGGCATCGTTTGCGCCGATCTCGATCAGGACGAAGTCCGGATCCTGGCCGGCCGCCACCTGCGCCTGAGCCAGGAGGTTGACCGCCCGGGCGCCGGAGACGGCATCGTTGTGCGCGGCAATCGGGCCCGGGAACATCTCGTCGAGCCGTTCCCTGACGCTGTCGACGAGCGGGTTCGTCCCCGTTGCCCAGGAGTTCTTCGGACAGTCGAGCGCCGGACCGGTGGGACAGCCGGGCCCGTCCGAGTTGAAGGCCCGGGTTATCGAGTCGCCGAGTGCGGCCATCTCCCCTGGAGGCTTCGTCGCCGAGGCGGGCCCGGCCAGCAGCGCGAGGCCGATCAACAGTGCCGTGAGTGCGACGCCCGTGCGCCGCAGCGTTGAGATGCCGCTCATTCCCGCTTCCTCCGTCTTCCCGTGCCTTCGAGCGCTCAATTGCCTCTTCCCGTGCCTTCGAGCTTTCAACTACCCGTAGGCGGCGACGGATAACAGCCCGGAGGGGCTGCGGCGCCGCCCCGTCGGGGCGCCCTGCGGAAATGGGCCTTCCCAACGCTCAAGGCGCCATGACGGGGCGTCGATGCAGATTCCGTGTCAGAAAGCAATCAGACGCGAATTGGCCGATTTTTCGATCGGCACCCGACGCCCCTGCGCGTGCTCGCCGTCGTCGCGCTGCTCTGGTTTCTCGCCTATCTGACCTGGCGCGTCGGCTGGAGCGGCCGCGGAGCGAACCCCTTTCTCTACGCGATGCTGCTCGTGACCGAGGTCTACGCGCTCCTGGCGCTCTGCCTTCTGGCCTGGTACTCATGGACGCGGCGACCTGCGGTGCGGCCCTCCCCCACCTCCGGGCGACGAATCGACGTCTACGTCTGCACCCGCGATGAGCCGGTCGAGGTCGTCACCGCGACCCTCGCCGGCTGCAATGCGCTGACCTATCCGCACACGACCTACCTGCTCGACGACGGCCGCCGCGTCGAGATGGAGGAACTGGCCGAGTACGCGGGGGTCCGCTACCTGACCCGGCGCGACGACTCTCATGCCAAGGCGGGAAACGTCAACGCCGCCCTGCCGCGCACCGGGGGCGAGCTGGTGTTGGTGCTGGACGCCGATCACGTTCCGATGCCCGATGCGCTCGACGCGATGGTCGGCTACTTCGACGACGAGACCGTCGCTGTGGTCCAGAGCCCGCATGACTTCTTCAACCACGACTCGGTCCAGCACTACGCGGTCGGCCGCCACGAGCAGTCGCTCTTCTACCGCGTCGTCTGCCCCGGCAAGGACCGTCACGACGCCGCCTACTGGACCGGCTCGGCGGCGTTGCTGCGCCGCCAGGCGCTGCTCGACATCGGCGGCGTCGCGACCGAGACCATCGCCGAGGGCTTCCACACGACGATTCGGTTACAGCGGCACGGCTGGAAGAGCCGCTACCACGACGAGGTCCTGGTCCAGGGGCTCGCGCCCCACGACCTCGACGGCTACCTGCTCCAGCGCGACCGCTGGGCACGCGGCAACCTCTCCGTCCTCTCCACCCGAGAGTCGCCGTTCAGGGCGCGGGAGCTGCGCCCGGCGCAGCGTCTCTCCCATCTCGCCAGCCTGGCCGCGTACCTGGCGCCGCCGATCCGCCTCCTCCTTCTCCTCACCCTGGCGCTCGTCCTCTGGACGGGCGCCGTGCCGATGAAGGTCAGCGTGCCCGCGCTGGCGACTCTCTGGCTGCCCGCGCTGGCCCTGAACCTGCTGGCGAGCTCGGCGCTGGCCCGCGGCTACATGCGGAGCGGCGAGGCCACCCACCACGAGCTGCTGACGATGGGCGTCTACACGCGGGCGCTGCGCTGCGCCCTCCGGCCCGCCGCCGTCGCCTTCCGGACGACCTCGAAGCGGGGCGAGGACCGGGGCGGCCTCGCGGCGGTCAGGAGGCTGCCGCTCGTCGTGCTCGCCGCCGTCGTGCTCGCCGCCGGCACGGCGCTGCGGGCCGCGGAGCCGGCCGGCGTCGACCTCCTGCCGCAGCTCCCCGGGGTCGCCGCCTGGATCGTGCCGGTGCTGGGGGCGATCGTGCTCTGGCAGGCCGTCCGAACCCTGGTGATCGTCGGCCGCCACCGCCAGCGGCGGGTCGTCTACCGGTTCGAGGGCGACGCGCCCGCGCAGCTCTTCTTCTCCGAACCCGACCGGGTCGAGGCGCGCCTTGTCGATGCCAGCGCGGCCGGGGTCGGCCTCGTGGTCCCCGAGCCCCTGCCGGTCGGGTCCAGGCCCACCGTCCTGCTCGAGCTGGAGGACTCCGCCGGGATCGGCAGCGTGATCGCCGCGACCGTCGAGGTCCGCTCTTGCCGCAGGGGGGATGACGGCCACCTGGTCGGCGCGACGATCGTCGACATCGACTCGGACTCCCGGATGCGCCTGATGGAGTGGTGCTACGTGGTCTGCAACTTCCAGCGGCTACGCGGCCACCGCCCCGCTCACCGGGTCGTCGAGCGCGAGCGGATCGTCGTCCCACTCGAAGCGCATGCCCGGGTCGCGGCGTAGCGCTTCAGCGGAGAGGGTGGGATTCGAACCCACGAGGCGGGTTAACCCCGCCCACGCGATTTCCAGTCGCGCTCCTTAAGCCACTCGGACACCTCTCCGGGGCCCCTAAGGGTATTGGCTGGATGCCGATCCCACGCGTGGATCAAGCCTCCATTCAGCGGCGGCTGTCGAAGAAGTCGCGCAGCAGCGCCGCGCAGTCCTCGCCGAGCACCCCTCCCCGCACCGCGGGGCGATGGTTGAGCACCGGCTCGCCGAGCACCTCGAGGACGCTTCCGGCGGCGCCGGCCTTCGGATCCGCGGCGCCGAAGACGACCGCCGGGATGCGGGCGAGCACGACTGCGCCGGCGCACATCGCGCAGGGCTCAAGCGTCACGTAGAGGGTCGTTTCGGGGAGACGCCAGCCGCCGAGCGCCTCCGAGGCGGCGCGGATTGCGAGGATCTCCGCATGGGCGGTCGGGTCGCCGCGCAGCTCCCGCTCGTTGCCGGCCGCCGCGAGGATCTCGTCCTCCCGCGCGATCACCGCGCCGATCGGCACGTCGCCGTGCCGCTCGGCCTCTCTCGCCCGCTCCAGCGCCATCCCCATCAACCGCGCATCGCGGCCGAGGCTTGCCTCGTCTGGCATGCAGCAGAATATGTCGCACAGACAACTTCACCGGCGAGCCGGTGTTTGTTCGAAGATGACTCGAAGCGCCCCGATCCTCGTCGCAATCTGCGCCGCCGCCCTGCTCGGCGGGATCCTCGACGGCGCCTCCTCCTCGGCCGCGATCGGGGTTTCGAGGGCACGCGGATTCGCCCCGCATCAGGTCGTCGTCAAGTTCAGGGGCGAGGCGCCGGGCCACGCGATCAGGCTGCCTGAGGGGGTTGGGGTGCACCGCGCCGTCGCCGCGCTGCGCCGCCGCGCCGACGTCGCCTACGCGGCGCCGAATTACATCGCGACCGCCTCGGCGCAGAACCCGCTGCCGCCCTCCGGGATACCGAACGATCCGGGGCCGCTGGAGGACGGCGGAACGGACGGTGGCTGGGTGACGCTTCAGTGGAACTTCCTGCCCTGGGAAGGTCAGGGCACTGCGGTGCTTCCGACCTCGCCTGGGGGCATCGACGCAATCGGCGCCTGGAGGAACCTGATGGCCGCCGGACATCGTGGCGCCCGGGGGATCACGGTCGCGGTCCTCGACACCGGCATCGCCTACCGGGCGCACGGCAAGCGCTTCCGCCGCAGCCCCGATTTCACCTCGCGCCAGTTCACCCGCGGCTACGACTTCGTCGGGCGGGACTCACTGCCCCTCGACGAGAACGGACACGGCACCCACGTCGCCGGAACGATCGCCGAGAAGACGAACAACGGCGTCGCCCTGGCCGGCCTCGCCTACCGGGCGAAGCTGATGCCGGTCCGCGTCCTTGACCGCAACGGCAGCGGCCAGGCGGACGACATCGCGCTCGGCATCCACTACGCGGTCGCCCACGGCGCCGACGTCATCAACATGAGCTTCAACTTCGGTTGCGGCAAGCGGGTGCCGGGGATCAACGAAGAGCTGCGGGCCGCCTACCATGCCGGCGTCCTCGCGGTTGCATCGGTCGGCAACCTCGGCTCGGAGACCTGCATCGCCCCGCCGGCCACCGGCCCCCGAGTTATCGGCGTCGGCGGCTCGACCGAGGGCGGCTGCCTCGGCAGCTACTCGCTGCGCGGCAAGGGGGTCGACGTGCTCGCGCCGGGCGGCGGCTCGCCGGCGCCGGGCTGCCCCTCGGTGTCGTCCGCGCCGATCTACCAGGTGACCTTCAAGGGCGGCAGCCCGAGGGACTTCGGTGAGCCGGGCAGCTACGTCGGCACGTCGATGGCCGCGGCGCATGTCTCGGGAGCCGCGGCGCTGGTCCTCGCCAGCAGGGCGATCGACGCCCACCACGCAAATCCCGCCCGCCGGGTCACCGCGGTCAGCCGTCGCCTCACGCATACCGCACGGAGCCTCGGGCTCTCGCGGCTCGAACAGGGCGCCGGCCTGATCGACGCGGACCGCGCGACCGACCCGAGCGTCAAGTAGCCCTAGGTCTGGACGATCCAGGTAGCCCTAGGTGGTCTGGACGATCATCACGCTGCAGGGAGCGTGATGGGAGACTTTGTTGGGGACGCTGCCGAGCAGGAAGCGGCGGGCCCCGGTCATGCCCTTGTTGCCGACGACGATCAGGTCGGCCCCTGACTTTTCGGCGACGTTGAGGATCCCGTCCGCGGGGTCGCCCTCGACCGGGTGGGTTTCCACCTCGATCCCCTCTTTCCTGGCACTCGCCGCGGCGGCGTCTAGGACCAGGTTGACGTCCTCGCGCGGGCCGATCTCGTACTGGACGTCGGCCGGGGCGTCCGCCGCCTCGCCCTGGACACGCCTCGAGGAGACGGGCTCGTAGGCGCTGACGATGCTGAGCGTTGCCCCGGTGAGCCTGGCAAGCTCGACCGTCTGGCGAACGGCCTCTGCTGCCGTCTCCGAACCATCGGTTCCAACCACGATGCGATTGAACACGCCGCCTCCTGTCCCCGGGGTCTCAGCTCGGCGCGGATACTAACGCTGCGTCCGCGAATGAGCCGGCAGTCCGCGGAAGCCACCGCCGAGGATCTCGGTGGGGGTGGTGGCGAGGCGGACGATCGCGATCACCATCGACGCGAGCAGGCAGGCGACGAGGACGGCCATCCCGACTTTCCAGAGGTAGGGCACGCACGGCAGCGTAATCCCGGCGTGCCGAGGTAGGCTCACCGCGTGGAGGAAGTCGCCAATGGCGTGTGGCTGCTGCGGGGGGACCTGCGCAAGTCGATGAACGTCTATTTCCTCAGGGACGGGGACGGCGTCGTCCAGTTCGACGCGGGCAGCAGCGCGATGACGAAGGCGGTGCGGGCCGCCGGAGAGCAGCTTGGTGGCGTCAAGCGAGTGGTGCTCAGCCACGCCCACGCTGACCACCGAGGCACGGCGCCGGGAATCGACGCGCCGATCCTCTGCCACCCCGACGAGGTCGCCGACGCCGAAAGCGACGCCTCGATCGCTCCCTATATGGACCTCTCGCAGCTGCCGGTCGCGCCGGTGCGGTGGATCTACCCGTTCCTGCTGCGGCGCTGGGACGGCGGCGCGGTGAGGATCGCCGGCACGGTCTCGGAGGGCGAGGAGGTCGCCGGCTTCGGAGTCCTCCACTTCCCCGGTCACGCACCCGGCCTGATCGGGCTCTGGCGCGCCTCCGACCGCGTCGCCCTGGTCAGCGACGTCGTCTACCTCATCGACTCGGCTCGGCTCAAACCCCTTCCCGCCGGGGAGGCCAGCGTCCCCCATCCCGCCTGGGCGTGGGACCACGCGAAGGCGAAGGAGTCGGTCCGAAAGCTGGCCGCGCTCGAACCGCTGGTGGTCGGAGCTGGACACGCCCCGCCGTTGCGGGGCGAGGACCTACGGCCGACCCTGGAAGCAGCGGCCGACAAGCTCTGAGCAGATAGTTTCCGCGCTCCAATGCTCGGGACCTATGCCTCGGCGGCACTGATCTGCGCCGCCTCGCTCCTCGTCGGGCGCGCTGTGATGAGCGTCGCGGGGCAGAGGGAATGGTCGTGGCTCGAGCCTGCGGTCGGCCTCGCCGCGATCCTCACGGTGACCGGCGCGCTGGCGCGCGCGCCCGGTCACTCCACCTCGGCGGCGCTCGGCGTGGTGCTGCTGCTCCTCGCCGCGGCCGCCGTCCTCTGGCGCTCTGGATACGGGGCGGCCGGGGCCCTGCGCGCAGGGCTGCCGGTCGTGATCGTCGTCGCCCTGGTGCTCTCGATCCCCTTTGCGGTCAGCGGTCGCTGGGGCCTGCTCGGGGTGGGCTTCAACAACGACCTCGGCCTGCACCTCGCCTGGGCTGAGTGGCTGCGAAGCGGCTTCGGCCCGACTCCCGAAGCCGGCTATCCGCTCGGCCCCCACGCGCTCGCTGCGGCCACCGCCGCGGTCCCTGGAGTCAACCTCGGGCAGGCGTTCGTCGGAGAGCTCTTCGCGATCGGGGCGCTCACCGCGCTCACCGCGCTGGGTGCACTGCCCGGCCTCGGGGCCGTGCGCCGCACCGTGGCGGCCGCGCTGGTCGCCGTCTCCTATCTCGGCGCCTCCTATTTCGCCCAGGGCGCATTCAAGGAGACCGCCGAGGCCCTCTTCGTGCTCGCCTTCGCGGTCGGGCTGGCTGTCTCCGACCGCCGACGGGCCGAAAACCCACGCGATGCGTGGTTTTTCGGCCCGTCGGCGTGGCGCGGGGCGGTTCCCTACCTGGTGCTGGCGGGCGGGATCTTCTTCTCCTACAGCTTCGCCGGGCTCGCCTGGCCGATCGCAATCGTCGCCCTCTGGGGCCTGACCGTGCCCGAGGTTCGAAGTGCGCTGGCGCCGCGGCGCCTCTTCCGCCTCCTGCTGCGCCCATCGACGCTCCTCGCTCTCGCGCTCCTCGGCGGGCTGGCCGTGGTGACGACCGTAATCGGGCCCTTCGGGTTCGCCGGCGGCTTCAACCGGGTTGCGGGGAGCAACACCTACGGCCCCGTGTCGCCGATCGAGACGCTCGGCGTCTGGCCCGCCTCTAACTACCGGCTCGACGCGCCGGGCGGCGCCCACCTGACCGGGATCGCCGGCGCGATCGGCGTGATCGCGGTGCTCGCCGGGGCGATCTGGTGGCTGCGACGGCGCGAGCTGGCGGTGCCGATTGCGCTGGCGGCGACCGCCGCCGTGTACCTGGTCTCGCTGCCGTTCAGCGGCGACTACTCGCAGGCCAAGGCGCTGATGATCGCGGCGCCGCTGGCGATGCTGGTCGCGATCCGGCCCCTCCTTGCCGAGCTATTGCCCCGCGGTCGTAGTTCCATCCCCTATCCGGAGAGAAATACGACATCGGAGGCGGACGGGGCGAGGGCTTCGGCCGGCGTCGGTACCGGGGCGTCGGCGCGGCTCGCGTGGTCGGTCCTTGCCGTCGTCTTCGTCGCAGGCGCTGTTTGGTCGAGCCTGCTGGTGCTGCGCGACGCGCCGGTCGGGCCGGGCGGGCATGGCGCCGAGCTGCGTGCCTTCCTGCCGATCCTCCACGGGCAGCCCGTTCTCTACGCCGGCCAGGATCGCTACGCTGCCTACGAGCTGCTCGGAGCCGACACCCACGTGCCGCTGGTCGAGTTCCCCGACGAGGCGGTCTCGCCGAACCCGGAGAAGCCCTTCGACACCGGCGACGCCTACAGCCCGATCGACTTCGACTCCTTCACGCCCGGCACGCTGTCCCGCTTTCCGTACGTGATCACCGGTCGCGCGGCCTGGAACAGCGAGGCGCCGTCGAACTTCCGCCGCATTGCGGCGACGCCATCCTTCGTGCTCTGGAAGAACGTCGGCAAGCTGCCCGGCCAGCGGCATGTCCTGCTCGAGGGCACCGAGGCCGGGGCGCGGGCGGATTGCGCGGCACCGGAGATCCGCATCCTCACCTCCTATCCCGGGCGTGCCTCGCTCTTCCCCGAAGCGGTGCTAGGCAAGAAAGAAGCCTGGAAGGACGGCAGCATCCTGCGCAACGGCGAGCGCACCTCTCAGACCCTCGACCTCCCGCCCGGCCGCTGGCACCTATCGCTGCAGTACTTCGCCCCCTTCGACCTGACCCTGAGCGCGCCGGGATTCAGCGAATCGCTGACGGCGGCGCTCGACGGGCAGCGCCCGAACACGATCAGCCTCGCCAACAACGGCCAGTTCTGGCCGGCCGGCGATTACCTCAGCCGGGGCGGCCGCGTCACATTCACCGTCGCCGCGGCCGAGCCGAGCACGCTGCAGCAGCTAAGTGGCTATGCGGGCAAGGCCTACCTGGGCGGCCTGGTGGCGGTCGCCGCCGGCTCGCACCGCGTCGTCCCGCTCAACGCCGCCTGCGGCGGCTGGATCGATTGGTACGAATCCGAAGAGGCGCCCTGATCGTCCGGCCGGGGACCGCCGGCCTGAATGCGGGAGACGGCCCGGTCAGGCGGTCGCCTTGGCGGCGAGCCGCTCCGGGGAGGGGCGCACCACGTCCCAGGCGAGGCCGAGCTTCTCCAGGCAGACGATCACGCCTGCCGAGACGTCGAGCTGCCAGCGCCCGAGGCCGTGGATGGCCGAGGTGGGGAAGGCGTGGTGGTTGTTGTGCCAGGCCTCGCCCAGCGTCGGGAGCGCGATCAGCGCGAGGTTGCGCGACTCGTCACCCGTCTTGAAGTCGCGGCGCCCGAAGACGTGGCAGAGGGAATTGATGCTGTAGGTGGCGTGGTGGAGCACGAAGACGCGAACGAGGCCGCCCCAGAGGAGGCCGGTCACGCCGGCGAAGACCGTGCCGCCGATCACCCACCCGAGCGCAAACGGGACGAAGAGCCCAAGCACCGCCCAGAGCAAGAAGGTCCGGTCGACCCAACTGATCACTGGATCCGCGAGAAGATCGGGGGCGAAGCGCTCCTTGTTCCCCCGCTGGGTGTGGATGAAGAGCCACCCCATGTGGGCGTGAAAGAGCCCGCGCAGGGCGCCGCTCAATCCATGACCGTGGTCGACGTGGGGGCTGTGCGGATCGCCCTCTTCGTCGGAGAAGGTGTGGTGCTTTCGGTGGTCGGCGACCCATGAGATGACCGGCCCCTCGATCGCCGCCGAGCCGAGGATGGCCAGCGCGCCATGGAGCCAGGGCTTCGTTTTGAAGGCACGGTGGGTGAGGTGGCGGTGGAAGCCGACCGTGATTCCGAGCCCGGTCAGCAGGTAGATCCCGACGAAGAGGAAGACGTCGCTCCAGAGCAGCGCCTCACCCCACACCTGCCAACCGGCGAGCCCGATCGCGATGAAGGGGACGAGGGTGACGAGCCCAGTGATGATCCGGTCGCGGGTCTCGTTCGCGACAGGCTGCACGTCGGATGGGAGGGGACCATGTCCGGGCATCTGCGCGGCGATCATACGCCCGATCGGGGCGGCCTGGGGCTCGGCGAGCGCAGCATCGTCCCCGCTGGGAGCGGATATCTTCAGCGCATGGCCTTCGCAAGCACGGCCCCGATTCGGCGGGAGATCGAAGCGCGCATCCCCCAGCGGCCCTTCACGATCGAGTTCTGGGACGGCACGAGGCTGGCCGCGACAAATGGCGGGGGCCCGACCTTCTACGTCCGCTCGCCGCGTGCGGCCGCCCACGTCCTGCGCGCACCCGGCCAGCTCGGTCTGGGCCGCGCCTACGTCAGCGGCGAGATCGAGGTCGACGACATCGACGCCGTGATCGAGGTTCTCGACGGCTGGCAGCCGCCCTCCCTCGACCAGCGCGACAGGGCTCGCCTGCTGCTCGGCGCCGTGCGGGCTGCCGGGCTGACGCTCCCGCCGCCGCGGCCCGCCGCCGAGCTGCGGCCGAGCGGCCATCGCCACTCGAAGGAGCGCGACGCGCGCGCCGTACGCCACCACTACGACGTCTCCAACGAGTTCTTCTCGCTCTTTCTCGACGAGTCGATGACGTACAGCTGCGCGATCTTCTCGCTTGGCGCCGAGACGCTCGAGCAGGCGCAGGAGGAGAAGCTCGAGATGGTCGCCCGCAAGCTGTCGCTGAAGGAGGGGGACCGGGTGCTCGACGTCGGCTGCGGCTGGGGTAGCTTCCCCCTCCTTGCCGCGACCCGCCACGGAGCCAGCGTGGTCGGCATCACCCTCTCGCCTCCGCAGGCAGAGGAGGCGAGGCGGCGGGCCGAGGCGGCTGGCGTCTCCGACCGGGTCGACATCCGGGTCATGGACTACCGCGACCTGACCGGTGAGCGCTTCGACGCGATCGCGAGCATCGGCATGGTCGAGCACGTCGGCGCCGAGAACATAGATCTCTACGCGAAGACCCTGGCCGGCCTGCTGTCGCCGGGCGGGCGGCTCCTCAACCACGGCATCGCCCGACTCCGCCACACCGACGCGGAGGCCGGGCCGTTCTCGGAGCGCTACGTCTTCCCCGACGCCGTGCCTCTACATCTGTCGAGGGTCCTGCTGGCGCTCGAGCGGGCGGGCTTCGTCACCCACCACGTCGAGGGGTTCGCCGACGACTACGCCGAAACGCTGCGCCACTGGACGCGCCGGCTCGAGGAGAACCTGGACCGGGCCCTGCGCCTCGCCGGCCCCGAACGCCTGCGGGTCTGGCGCCTCTACCTGCGGATGGCCCGCAACGGCTTCGAGTCGGGCTTCCTCTCCATCTACCAGGCCCGCTGCACCCTCGCCTGACGGGACGTGCCGGTGGTTGACCCACCATATGGGTGGCCAATTACCGGCACGTCAGACGGTGGGTGGCCAATTACCGGCACGTCAAGCGGGGAAGCCGCGCTCGAGGGTCTCGAGGGCCCAGTCGGCGCCCGCGTCACTGAGTTCTTCGACGCCGTAGCTGCCGGTGGCGACGCCGACGACGCGGATCCCCGCGCCGTGGCCGGCCCGCACGTCGCGGGGGGTGTCACCCGCCGCGATGCAGGCCTCGCCGGAGAGGGCGCCGCCCGAGACCAACTCGCCGCGCCGCAGCGCCGCTTCGGTCACCTCGGTCCGGTCCGCTGAGTCGGAGCCGTAGCCGCCGAAGGAGAAGAAGCGGTTGAGCCGGCCGCGGGCCAGCTTGATGTGGGCCGCCGCCTCGATGTTGCCGGTGACGAGCCCGAGCAGCACCCCCCGCTCGATCAGCTCCGGTAGAAGCGCCTCGATGCCGGGCATGAGGCGATACCCGTCGGAGTCGGCGACGGTCTCGGGCAGGTGCTTGAGGTAGCAGCCGATCGCCCGCGAGCGCTCCTCGGGGCTGCCCTCGCGCTCAAGCACCTCGCGGAAGACGATCGCCGCTATCTCGGGATCGGTCATGCCGGCGTCGGTGTGCTCGTCGATGTTCGCCCCGATTCCGTGCAGCTCCTCGAAGGCGCTCTGCCAGGCGGCCGCGCCCGCCCCGCCGGTGACGAGCAGCGTCCCGTCGATGTCGAACAGCACGGCGCGAATGCGTCCGTGGCCCGCACCGTCGTTCACCCGGCGCTCACTCATTCAGCAGGTCCCGCTGGGTGAGCCAGTAGAGCAGCCCGAGGGCGGGCAGGACCACCAGCACCGCGACGACGAAGACGGCGATCAGCGCGGTGAGGCTGTCGCCCGGTGCCGCCGTCTGGCCGACCTTCAGCGAAATCGGCAGCAGGTAGGGGAACTGGGCGACGCCCCAGCCCCAGACGACGGCGGCGACGGCGCCGACGGCAAGCGGGCGGAGGCCGCGCCGGCCGCCGCGCAGCAGCACGACGAGGAGGGCGAGTCCGCAGAGGGCCGAGACGATGACCAGCGGCAGCCCCTCGTTCACGAGCCCTTCGTACACGTAGTGCGCTTCGTCGTGCAGGGCGAAGATTCCGGCGAGCGCGAAGGCGCCGGCGACGAACGCAGCGGCAAGCGCCCGTCGCGCGAAATAGTCCTCCAGCCCGGGGTCAGCACGCCGGGCGTCGACCACGAGGAAGACGGCGGCGAGGTACGCGCCGCTGGCCACGAACAGGGCGCCGGTGAGGAGAGGCAGCGGAGCGATCCAGCTCGAGAACGCGGCGCCGTTGCCCTCGGCCGGCACGTTGCCGGCGGCCACGGCCCCGACCACCGTGCCCATGAAGAACGGCGTCAGCAGCGAGGAGAGCGCGAAGGTCGCCCCCATCGCGCGCCGCGCCTCGAGCCGCCGCACCGATTTGCGGAAGGCGAAGCCGGCGCCGCGCAGGACGATCCCCAGCGCCGCCAGCGCCAGCGGCACATAGAGGGTCGACATGACGGCGCCGAAGGCCTCCGGAAAGGCCGTCCAGAAGACGACCAGGATGAAGATGAGCCAGACGTGGTTCGCCTCCCACACCGGGGTCAGGGAGCGCTGGATCAGCGACCGCGGCCGTTCCCCCTTCTCCGGGCCGCCGGCGATCAGGTCCCAGAAGCCGCCGCCGAAGTCGGCGCCGCCGAAGATCGCGTAGAGGGTCGCCCCGATCCAGAGGATCGCCGCGGCGACGTCGGCCCTACTCATGATTTCCTCCGTCGATGGGTCGCGTACCCACGGTATAGGTGTGTTTTCGGCCCATCGGCATCATGGTGCCGCCTCCTCGGCGGGCGGGCCGTACGGGACGTCGTCGAGCGCGCCCTCCTCGCCCTCCTCGCGCCAGCGACGCGACATCGCCCGCAGGACCAGCACCGCGCCGGCCCCGAGCGCCGCGTAGAGCAGGATCACGCCGGCGAAGGCGAACCAGATCCCCCTCGCCTCGGTCACCGCTTCGGAGGTCCGCATGTAGCCCTGAACGATCCAGGGCTGCCGCCCCACCTCGGTGACGATCCATCCGCACCAGAGGGCGAGGATCGCGGCCACCCCCGAGACGGCGACGGCGCGCAGGAACCAGGGGGTCCGCGGAATGTCGCGGCGACGCAACCAGGCGATCGCGAGCCAGGCCCCGAGCAGGAGCAGCGCCGTGCCGATCCCGACCATCGCGTCGAAGGCAAGGTGGAGGAGCGTGTTGGCGGGCGGGCGCTCGTCGGCCGGGATGTCATCGAGGCCGGTCACCCTGGTGTCGGTGCTGAAGCCGACCAGGAACGAGTCGAGCCCGGGGATGCCGATCGCCCCCTTCACCCCATCGCTCGTGCAGACCCCCCCGATGTACTCGGTCTGGTCGGTGCCGGTTTCCTGGATGCACTCCATCCCCGCGAACTTGGCCGGCTGGTGGTCGGCGACGGCGCGTGCCGCGGTGTCGCCGACGAAGAGCTGGATCGGGGTCGCGATGCAGGCGATCGTCAGCGGGATCAGCAGCCCGAGGCGGTGCAAACGGTCACGGCGACCGCGCAGCATCCCGACCGCGTAGATCGAGGCGACCAGGAAGCCGACCACCATGTAGGCGGCGAGGATCATGTGCGGGACCTCGTAGTGCCAGGCGGGGTTGAAGATGATCCGGAGCGGTTCGGTCTCGACCACCCTGCCGGCGGCATCGAGGGTGAAGCCCTGCGGCTGGTTCATCCAGGAGTTGGCGGTGACCACCGAGAAGGCGCCGCCGATGCCGGTGACCACCATCGGCACCCCGGACCAGAAGTGAGCCCAGCCTCCCAGCCGCTTCCAGCCGTAGACGTAGACGGCGATGAAGATCGCCTCGAGGAAGAAGAAGATGCCCTCGATCGCGAAGGCGACCCCGAACGCGTCACCGAAGCGGGCCTCGAACTGCGGCCAGAGCAGGCCGAACTCGAAGGTGAGGACGGTGCCGGTCACCGCGCCGACCGCGAAGGTGACCGCCATCGCCTTCGACCAGCGGCGCGCCAGCCGCATCGCGTCGCGGTCGCCGCGTTTCAGCCCGAGGTAGTTGGCGGTGAGGATCGTCGCCGGCAGCGCCACCCCGAGGCTGGCGAGAACGATGTGAAAGGCGAGGGTGAAGGCCATCAGCTCCCGCGCCGCCAGCAGGTTCGACTCCGACGCCGCCAGCGGGAGGACGTCGAGCGACGGCACCGCTACCCCGCGTCGCGTGCCCGCCGGTAGCGGCGGATCAGGGCGTTGGTCGAGCTGTCGTGGTCCAGCTCCGGCTCCTCGGTGGCCTGCAGCTCGGGAACGATCCGCTTCGCGAGCGCCTTGCCCAGCTCGACCCCCCACTGGTCGAAGGAGTCGATCCCCCAGATCGCCCCCTGGGTGAAGACGCTGTGCTCATAGAGGGCGACGAGGGCTCCCAGCGTGCGCGGGTCGAGCCGCTCGGCGAGGATCGTGTTCGAGGGCCGGTTCCCCTCCATCACCCGGTGCGGGACGATCTCCTCCGGGGTCCCCTCGGCGCGCACCTCCTCCGCGGTCCGGCCGAAGGCGAGCGCCTCGGCCTGCGCGAAGACGTTCGAGATCAGCAGGTCCTGGTGGTCGCCGAGCGGGTTGTTCGACCGCATGAAGCCGATGAAGTCGCAGGGGATCAGCCGCGTCCCCTGGTGGATCAGCTGGTAGAAGGAGTGCTGGCCGTTGGTGCCGGGCTCGCCCCAGAACACCGCCCCCGTCTCGTAATCGACGCGGGCGCCGTCGAGGGTCACGTGCTTCCCGTTCGACTCCATCGTCAGCTGCTGGAGGTAGGCGGGGAAGCGGTGCAGATACTGGTCATAGGGCAGCACCGCGCAGGTTTCGGCGCCGAAGAGGTCCCCGTACCAGACGCTGAGCATGCCGAGCAGGGCGGGCAGGTTGCGCTCGAGCGGCGCTTCGCGGAAGTGCTCGTCGATCGCGTGGAAGCCGGCCAGCATCTCGCCGAAGCGCTCCGGGCCGATCGCCACCATGGTCGAGAGTCCGATTGCCGAGTCCATCGAGTAGCGGCCCCCCACCCACTCCCAGAAGCCGAACATGTTGTCGGTGTCGATGCCGAAGCCTGCGACCTCCTCGGCGTTGGTCGAGACCGCGACGAAGTGCTTGGCGACGGCCGCCTCGTCGCCGCCGAGGCCGTCCAGCGACCAGCGGCGGGCCGTGTGGGCGTTGGTCATCGTCTCCAGCGTGGTGAAGGTCTTCGAGGAGACGACGAAGAGGGTCTCAGCGGGATCGAGGTCGCGCGTCGACTCGACGAAGTCGGTCCCGTCGACGTTGGAGACGAAGCGGAAGGTCATCTCGCGCCGGCTGAAGTGGCGCAGCGCCTCGTAGGCCATCACCGGCCCGAGGTCCGAGCCGCCGATGCCGATGTTGACGACGTTGCGGATCGGCATGCCGGTGTGGCCGGTCCACTCGCCCGAGCGGATGCGCTCGGCGAAGGCGCTCATCCGGTCGAGCACCCCGTGCACCTCCGCCACGACGTCGACCCCGTCGAGGAGCAGCGAGCGCTCGCGGGGCATCCGCAGCGCAACGTGGAGCACCGCCCGGTCCTCGGAGACGTTGATCCGCTCCCCCGCGAACATCGCCTCGCGGCGCTCCTCGACGCCACGCTCGCGGGCCAGCTCGGCGAGCAGCGCCAGCGTCTCGTCGGTGATTCGGTTCTTCGAGAAGTCGAGGTGGAGGCCGGCGCCGTCCGCCACCATCCGCTCGCCGCGCTTCTCGTCGGCGGCGAACAGGTCGCGAAGGTGGGCGTCGCGGACGTCCTCGTGGTGGCGCTGCAGCTTGCCCCACGCGGGCTGCGCCCGCAGCGGGCCCGGAGCCTCCATCCTCACCCTTGGGCGACGACCCGCCGCTTCGACTCGATCGTCTCGAGCATCTCCTCCCAGGACTTCGCGAAGGCGACCTTGCCCTCCTCCTGGAGCCGTACGGCGAGGGCGTCGACGCCGATCCCGGCCTGCTCGAACTGCGCCAGCACGTCCTCGCAGTCGCCGCCGTCGGCGGGGACCAGGTCGCCGATCTCTCCGTGATCGGCGAAGGCGTGAAGGGTCGGCTCGGGCATCGTGTTGACCGTGAACGGCGACGCGAAGCCCTCGATGTAGAGGACGTCGGAGGCATCGGGGTCCTTGGTCCCGGTGCTCGCCCAGAGCAGCCGCTGCGGGCGGGCGCCCTCGTTCATCAGCCGCTGCATCCGGTCGGAGTCGAGCAGCTCGCGGTAGGCGCGGTAGGCGCGGAAGCCCACAGCCAGGCCGAGCCGATTGCGAAGCTCCTCGGGCGCCTCGTCCGAGACGGCCACGTCCCAGCGGCTCATGAAGATCGAGGCGACCGAATGGACCGCGGGGTCGAGACCGGCGCCGATGCGGCGTTCGATCCCGCGCAGATAGGCGTCGGCGGCGGCCAGGTACTGCTCGCGCGAGAAGAGCAGGGTGACGTTGATCGGGATGCCGGCGTAGATCGACTCCTCGATCGCCGGCAGCCCCGCCTCGGTGCCCGGGATCTTGATGTAGAGGTTGTCCCGGCCGCCCTTGCCGTGGAGCCTTGCGGCCTGCTCGATCGTCGCCGCCGTGTCGTCGGCGATCTTCGGGGAGACCTCGAGCGAGCAGTATCCGTCCACCCCGGCGGTGCGCTGGTGGATCGAGGCGAACAGGTCCGTGGCGTCGCGCAGGTCGGCGATCGCCAGCTCGAAGAAGACCTCCTCGGCCGACTCCGTTTCGGAGCTCACCTCGGAGATCTGCTCGTCGTAGGCGTCGCTGCCGGAGATCGCCTTGTCGAAGATGGTGGGGTTCGAGGTCAGGCCGGTGACCGAGAGGTCGTCGATGTAGCCCTTCAGCACCCCGTCCCTCAGCATCGGCCTGGTGATGTTGTCCAGCCAGAGGCTCTGACCAAGCTCGTGCAGTCGTGCGGTCGGCTTCACTCGATCTCCTTTCTCTTTTGCATCTCCTATACCCGGTCGCGCTCGAGCAGCGCACGAGCCGCCTCGGCGACCCTGTCGGGGGTGAATCCGAACTTACTCTGTACGTCGCGCAGCGGGGCCGAGCTGCCGAAGGTGTGCATTCCGATCCTGGTCCCCTCGAGGCCGGCGTAACGCTCCCAGCCGATCGTCGAGGCCTCCTCGATCGAGACCCGGGCGGTTACCGCGGACGGCAGCACCGCCTCGCGGTAGGCGGCGTCCTGCCGCTCGAAGAGCTCCCAGCAGGGCAGGCTGACGACGCGGGAGCGGATCCCCTCAGCGCCCAGCTCCTCGTGTGCGTCCAGGGCGAGCGCCGCCTCGCTGCCGGTGGCGATCAGGATCACCTCGGGGAGCCCATCGCCGCCTCCGTCGCCGATAGAGGTGGAGTCCGCAAGCACGTAGCCGCCCCTGCGCAGCCCCTCCGCGGATGCGTAGCGCTCGCGGTCGATCACCGGGACGTCCTGCCTGGTGAGGACCAGGGCGACGGGCTGGTGGCGGCGATCGATCGCCACCCGCCAGGCCTCGACGACCTCGTTCGCGTCGGCGGGCCTGATCACGTCGAGCCCCGGGATCGCCCGCAGCGAGGCGAGCTGCTCGACCGGCTGGTGGGTCGGGCCGTCCTCGCCGAGGCCGATCGAGTCGTGGGTGAAGAGATGGATCACCGGCAGCTCCATCAGCGCCGAGAGGCGGATCGCCGGCCGGGCGTAGTCGGAGAAGGTCAGGTAGGTCGACCAGAGCGGCCGCAGCTTGGAGAGCGAGAGCCCGTTCGAGACGGCGGCGGCCTCGTGCTCCCGGATCCCGTAGTGGAGCTGGCGGCCCTCAGCGGAGCCGGGCTCGAAGTCCCCGGTGCCGCCGAGGTCGAGCCGCACCGAGGTCGAGTCGGTGAGGTCGGCGGAGCCGGAGAGCAGCCAGGGCAGCCGGGCGGCGATCGCGTTCTCCACCTTCTGCGAGGCCTTCCGGGTGGCGATTCCCTTCTCGTCGGGCTCGAAGCCGGGCAGATCGGCGTCCCAGCCCTCCGGCAGCTCGCGCCGCTGCATCGCGTCTATCTCGGCGGCCAGATCGCCATCCTCTTTCGAGAGGTCGGCGAGCCGCGCCCTCCAGGCGGCGTTCAGCTCCGCGCCGCGCCTGCCGATCCCGGCCGCGAAATGCTCCTTGACCCCGTCCGGCACCAGGAACTGGGCGTCCTCCGGCCAGTCGTAGGCGCGCTTGGTCTCGCGCACCTCCTCCTCGCCGAGCGGCTCGCCGTGCGCCTCGGCGGTGTCCTGCTTGTGGGGCGAGCCCCAGCCGATATGGCTGTCGACGATGATCAGGGTCGGGCGGCCCTCCTCCGCCTTGAACTCCTCGAAGGCGCGGGAGAGCAGCTCCGTGTCGTTGGCGTCGCCAACCCGGGTGACGTTCCAGCCGTAGCCCATGAACCGCGCCGCGGCGTCGTCGTCGTAGGCGAGCGTGGTCCTGCCGTCGATCGTGATGTGGTTGTTGTCGTAGATCCAGCAGAGGTTGTCGAGGCCGAGGTGGCCGGCGAGCGAGGCCGCCTCGTTGGATACGCCCTCCATCAGGCAGCCGTCGCCGGCGATCGCGTAGACGTCGAAGTCGAAGAGCTGCGCGCCGTAGCGGGCCCCCTGCCACTTGGAGGCGATCGCCATCCCCACGGAGGTGGCGATTCCCTGGCCGAGCGGACCGGTGGTCGTCTCGACGCCCGAGGTCCAGCGGTACTCCGGGTGGCCGGGGGCGCGGGAATCGAGCTGCCGGAACCGTTCGATGTCCTCGAGCGAGACCGCAGGGCGACCGACCACCTCGTAGTCGGGGTCGACGGCCTGCACCTCGGTCAGGAAGAGGAGCGCGTAGAGCAGCATCGAGGCGTGGCCGGCCGAGAGGACGAAGCGATCGCGGTTGGGCCAGATCGGGTCGGCCGGGTCGAATCGCAAATGGTTCTGCCAGAGGGTGTAGGCGACCGGGGCCATCGCCATCGGCGTGCCGGGGTGACCGGAGTTGGCCCTCTGGATCGCGTCTATCGACAGCGTGCGGATCGTGTTGATGCAGAGCTGGTCGATAGCCCGCAACCTAGCGCCTCGTGCCTATCAGGGCTCGATGCGGCTGATCGTCCCGTCGCCGTTGTTGGCGACCCAGACCGCCTGCGCGCCGACGCTCACCGCACCCGGCTCGCTGCCGACGCCGGTCGGGTCTCCGACCGGTTCCCCGCTTTCCAGGTCGAGGCGCAGAAGCGAGTCGTCGGTGACGTTGGCGACCCAGACGACGTTGGTTCCCGCGTCCACCCCGCCGGGCCGCCCGTCGATCCGGACCGGGTCGCCGACCAGGTCCCGGATCGAGGGATCGACCCTGGAGACGGTCCCGGAGCGGCTGTTGGCGACCCAGACCAGGCCGCCGCCGACCGTCACCCCGGCCGGTCCGCGCCCGACCCGGATCGGGGCTCCGGCCCGCACCGTGCGCAGATCGATACGGCGCACCGAGCCGGTCGATGCGCTGCTGACCCAGATCGCGCCGGCGCCGACCGCCAGCCGCAGCGGCGTGGCGTGAGGGGCGATTCCGCTCTTGAAGACGCGGTCGCCACCCGGGTTGATGGCGGTCACGCCCGAGCCGGCGTCGTCGGCGACCCACACCCGCCCACCGCCGTAGACGATCGCGCCCGGCTCGCCCCGGACGTCAATCCTCGCCAGGACCCTGCCGCTGTCGGGATCGACGCGGATCACCTGGCCGGTGCTGGGGCTCGAGACCCAGACTGAGCCGTTGCCGACGGCAACTCCGGAAATGCCCTTGCCGAGGCGAAGCGGCGGGTCTTCCGCCCTGAGGCTGGCGGGGTCTATGCGGGTCAGCGTCCCGTCGGCGGCGCTGGTCACCCAGACGGCGTCGGCGCCGGTCGCTATTCGCAGCGGGCCGCGCCCGACCGCAATCGGAGAGGAGACCGAGACCTCGTCGCCTCCCAGCAGCAGCAGCACAGCGACGACGAAGGCCGCGATCACGCCCGGCGTGACGAGCCAGCCCCGGGGCCAGCCGGCGACGCGGCTCCGCCAGCCGCCACCCTCCACCTCGGTGGGACGGTCCTCGGGCTCGGTGAGGACCCGGGTCGCCGTCGGCGTGCCGCCCTGGAGCTGGCGGGCGGCCTCCATCAGGCCGCCGGCGGTCGGGTAGCGCTCCGCCGGGTCCCTGGCGACCGCGCGTTCGATCACCGCGTCGAGGCCGGCGGGCATGCGCGGCTCCTCTCCCTCCCCGCGGGCGAAGGGCACGATGCCGGTCAGCGACTCGTAGAGGACGCAGCCGAGCGAGTAGACGTCCGCCGCCGGCCCGACCCTTTCGCCTCGCCACTGCTCGGGGGACATGTACTCGACTGTGCCGACGATCGAGGCGCCGCTCAGGACGCCGCTGTCGCCGACCGCCTTGGCGAGACCGAAGTCGGTGAGGTAGGCCCGGTTCTCCCCCTCGAGGAGGACGTTGTGCGGCTTCACGTCGCGGTGGACGATGCCCGCCGCATGGGCAGCGTCGAGCGCCCCCGCGATCTGGGAGAGCAGCTCGATCGCCTGCCCGGGGGGGAGCGGTCCGCGGCTCGAGATCCGTTTCCTCAGGTCGCCTCCCTCGACCAGGCGCATCGCGACGATCAGCTCGCCCTCCTCTTCGCGGGCGTCGAGGACGGGGACGACGTTGGGATGGTCGAGGCGGGCCGCAAGCCGCGACTCGCGCAGGAAGCGGTCGCGGAAGCCGTCGTCGCTGGCCAGGTGGCGGGCGATCACCTTGAGCGCCACCGGCCGGTCGAGGGCGAGCTGCGTCGCCCGATAGACGACGCCCATCCCGCCGCGGGCGATCACCGCGTCGAGCCGGTATCCGGCAAGCGTCGAGCCGACGGCGAGGTCGTCTGCCACCCGGCGGTTATATCGACGCGCCCGCCTGAACGGGGTCCCTCCTCGTCAAATGGAGGGACCCCGTCCTGGAGCCGTGGCGAGTCCGCCGGGGCTTCGCTCAGCGGTGGTGGCGGCGGTGCTTCGGCTGCTGGCGGCGGACTGGCTGCCAGGCCATCACCGGGCCGATCGTCGTCGCGACAGACCCGCTTTCCAGGGAGAAGCCCTGCGCCAATTCCGCGCGCCGGCCCGAGCTGACGTCAACCGCCGAGAGGGACTCCGCCTCATCGGTTGCGACGAAGGCGGCGATCCGGCGTCCGTCCGAGGAGAAGACGGCGTTGGTCGCGGAATTGTCGGCGACTTCGGTGAGCTTGCGGGCCCGCCCCCTTCCCAGCCGCTTTACCCAGAGGCCCTGGTCGCGGCGGAAGAGGAGCAGGGAGCCGTCCGGGGTGACGTCCTCGACGAAGGCCGACCCGGCCCCGGCGATCAGCTCGCGCGCGCGGGAGCCGTCGCGACGCATCGTGAAGACGTCCGCGTAGGCGTCCGGCCCTCCCCCGCTCTGGCCGCGGCTGAAGACGATCCCTCCCCTGAAGTAGCGGGGCGAGAACTCGTCGATCCGGGCGCTGTGGGTGAGCTGGGCGAGGCCCGCGCCGGAGGGCCGCACCGAGTAGAGGTCGTCGCTCGTGCCGCCGCCTGCTTCGGCGCTGCTGCGGACGAAGACGATCGCCCTGCCATCCGGGGCGAACGCGGCTTCGTGCTCGTCCTCGGGGGTCAGGGTCAGCGCGTGAACACCGCCGCCGCCGATCCGAACCGTGTAGAGGTCCCGCGGGGCGCCCTCTCCGGAGCGCCGCTCGAAGACGACGTAACGGCCGTTCGGCGCGACGTGGGGGTGCTCGTCGAGATCGGAGCCGCTGGTCAGCGCGTGCTGGCCGGAGCCGTCGGCGCGCATCGAGTAGATGTCCCCGTCCCGGACGAAGGCGATCGCGCGACCGTCGCCGGAGAAGGACGGCTGGCTGTCGGCCGGGTTCTCGGTCAGCTGGTTGAGACGGCCGTTGCGGGCCGCGTAGAGGCCGCCTTCGAGCTGGGGCGGGCTCGCTTCGCCGCTTTCTTCGGTGTGGGCCGGCGCGGCTTCGACCTTGGAGAAGACGACCGCGCCGGACGGTTGCTTGGCCGAGGCAGGCGCGACGAGCAGCACCAGGGCGACGACGGTGAGCAGAGCAGTGAATATCGAACGGAGCATTGGATTCCCTTTCTCGGTGATTGCCATTGCCCGATCGATGTTCGGAGGCGAGGGCGGGCGCGCCAACGACAGCGGCGCCCCACAGCGGGCCGGGTTTGGCCCGGTCCGGGTCAGCGGGTGCGGTCGAGCCCGAGCTCGATCACGCGGGCGGCGATCAGCCGAGGGCGGTCGCGGCCGGCGCCGCCGGCGACTTCGAGCTTGGCGGCGAGGGCATCGAGCCGCCGCTGCGCGGTGCGCTCGCTGACATGGAGCGCCTCGGCAATCTCGGCTCGGGTCGCCGGCCGCCCGGCGAAGGCACCCTCGCTGCGGTATGGCGCAACGAGCGCCGCGGCCGTCGCCCGCTCCTCTTCGCTCAGCTCGACGGCGGGCTGTGAGGCGGCGACGGTGGCGCCGCCCCGGCCGGGCTCCGGATCGGAGACTTCGAGCCGGTGGCCGCCGACCGTCAGGGTGTCGCCGTCGCGCAGGCGCCGGGGCCTGTCGAGCGGCTCTCCGTTGAGGGCGGTCCCATTGCGGCTGTCTAGGTCGGTGGCCATCAGGATGCCGCCGCGGCACTCGATCTCGAGGTGGTTCCACGAGACCGCCTCGTCGTCGGGGAGGCTGATGTCGGCCTCCGGATCGCGGCCGATGGCGGTCCGCCCCGCCGAGATCGGGAACGAGCGGGGCTCGCCGCCCCTGACGGTTAGCCAGATCCGAGCGTCCATCGCCACGCGAGCATAGAGTCCGGGCCGTGAGCGCTGCGGAGGAGGAGAAGCGCCTTGCCGCAGAGGAGGCGGCGAAGCTGGTCAACGACGATATGGCGGTCGGCCTCGGCACCGGCTCGACCGTCGCCCACCTGCTGCCCGCGATCGCAGCCCGTGGCCTGAGCGGGATCCGCTGCGTCGCGACCTCGGTGGCCACCGAGGAGCAGGCGCGCTCGCTGGGGATTCCGGTCGAGGAGTTCGGCGAGATCGAGCGCCTCGACATCGCAATCGACGGCGCCGACCAGGTGACCCCCGAGGCATGGTTGAACAAGGGCGGCGGCGGCGCCCACCTGCGGGAGAAGATCGTCGCCGCGGCGGCCGAGCGGTTCGTCGTGATCGCCGACTCGAGCAAGCCGGTGGAGGCGCTGAGCGGGCCGGTGCCGCTGGAGCTCTTCGCCTTCGGGCTCGGCTCGACGCTGTCGAGGCTGGGGTCCGACGTGAGCGTGCGCGATGCGCCCCGAAGCCCCGACGGAGGTGTCATCGCGGACTACCGGGGCAACGTCGGCGACCCGGCGGAGCTGGCGGCGCGCCTCGAGGCCGATCCGGGAGTCGCCGCTCACGGGCTATTCCCGCCGGAGCTGGTCGGCGACGTGCTGATCGGCCGTGGCTCCACGGTCGAAAGGCGAAGCGTCGCAACCCGCTAGGCAATCTGACTCGATCGTCTAGGGTCGAGGCGGTCAATCGAGAGGGACAGAGGGGGAATGGATGAGCGAGTTCAGTGAACTCAGCATCGAGGGCCGCGTCGCCACTCCGAGCGACTCCGACTGGGACGAGGCGCGCCTCGCCTGGAACCTGGTCGCCGACCAGCGGCCCAGTGCGGTCGCCTTCGTCGAGAGCGCCGACGACATAGCGGCGACGGTCCGCTTTGCAGCCGGCAATGGCCTGCGGGTCGCCGGTCAGGGGACCGGCCACGGCGCCGTGCCACTGCAGCCGCTCGAGGACACGATCCTGATCAAGACGGAGCGGATGCGCGGGGTCGAGGTCGATCCCGAGGCGGGGACCGCCCGGGTCGACGCCGGCGTGATCTCGCTCGAGCTCGGGGAGGCGGCCAACGCGCATGGCCTCTGCTCGCTGCCGGGCTCATCTCCCGACGTCGGCGTGGTCGGCTACACCCTCGGCGGCGGCCTCAGCTGGCTCGGCCGCCGCCACGGCTTCGCCTGCAACCGGGTGAGGGCGATCGACCTGGTCACGGCCGACGGGGAGCGCCGCACCGTCGACGCGGACAACGAGTCCGACCTCTTCTGGGCGATGCGCGGCGGAGGCGGCGGTTATGCGATCGTCTGCGCCCTGGAGGTCGACCTGGTCGAGCTCCCCGAGGTCTACGCCGGCGCCCTCCTCTTCCCGGCCGAGGTCGGGGCCGACGCCGTCCGCGCCTATCGCGACTGGACGAGGACGGCGCCCGACGAGGTGACGACGGTGGTCCGCTTCCTGACGCCGCCGCCGATCCCCGACGTTCCCGAGGAGCTGCGGGGACGGTTACTGCTGACGATCGACGGCGCCTTCATCGGCACCAAGGAGGAGGGGGAGGCGGCGATCGCGCCGCTGCGGGAGATCGGCGAGCCGATCATGGACACCTTCGCCTGGATGCCTGCCGCCGGCCTCAGCCACATCCACATGGACCCGGAGCAACCGGTGCCCGGGATCGGCGATGGCCACCTCGTCTCCGACCTCACCGACGAGGCGATCGACGCCTACGTCGGCGTCGCCGGCCCCGGCTCGGGCTCACCGATGCTGCTGAGTGAGATCCGCCACCTGGGCGGCGCGCTGGGTCGCGCCTCGGAGAACGCGGGCGCGCTGGCGAAGCTCGACGCCGGCTACGCGATGTACAGCGTCGGAATGCCGATGAGCCCGGAGCTGGCCGAGGCGATCCCCGCCCACCTGCGGAGGATCGAGGAGGAGATGGGCCCCTGGAGCGGCGACGGCCGCTACTTCAACTTCACCGAAAGCCCCACCGACCTGAACGCGATCCTCCCGGCGGAAACCTGCGAGAGGCTCGCCAAGGTGAAGCGGAGCTGGGACCCGGACGGGATGATCGTCGCCAACCACACCGTCTCGGTGGGCGCCGCCTAGAGGCGCATCTACGCTGCGGCGCCGCGCGCCGCCTCGTCGGCGACGATGACCATGTCGTCGTTTCGCACCCGGCCAGCGGGGATCGAGGCATCGCCGTCGAGAAGCCTGGCGAGCGCTTCGCGCTTGTCCTCGCCGGTCACGAGCCAGACGATCCGCCGCGCCGCTTCGAGCGCGGGGTAGGTGAGGGTCATGCGGCGATGACCCTGGTAGGCGGTCTCGGTCAGGGCAACCCGGGTGTCCGTCACCTCGAGCACCGGGTCGTCGGGCACAAGCGATGCCGTGTGCCCGTCCGGGCCGAGGCCGAGGTGGACCATGTCGATTCGCTCGGGCAGGGAGCTTTCGTACTCCCGCGCCGCCGCCTCGAGGTCCCTCTGGGTAACGGGCATCGGGCGCAGCGCCGCCTGGTGCTCGAGCGAGAGCCCGAGGACCATGTGGGTGAGGTTGCGTTCCTCGCTGCCGGGCGCCGCGATCCGCTCGTCGACCTGGAACAGCTCGGTGTCGCGCCAGGGCATCGCCTCGAGCTCGCCGAGGATCGCCAGCATCGCCCAGGTCGACGGGGAGCTGCCGCCGCTCATCGCCAGCGAGTAGGGGTGCCGCTCGGCCGTGGCGCCGTCGCCCGCAGCGGCGATCAGCTCCGCCGCGCGCCGCCCCGCCGCCTGCTCGTCCGCGACGACCTCCAGCTCCATGTTCATGGACATCTATGTTCGCGCTTCGCTCGCGTCGCGAAGAACCACATATGCACGCTTGCTCGCTCCGCGCTCACGGCTTCTCTTCGTGTCCGCCGAACTGCTTGCGCATCGCGGAGAGCACCTTGTCGCCGAAATCGCCCAGACCGCGCGAGGAGAAGCGCTCATACAAGGCGGCGGTCAGGACGGGCGCCGGGACTCCCTCGTCGATCGCCGCGATCGAGGTCCACCTTCCCTCCCCCGAGTCGGAGACGCGGCCGGCGAAGTCGGAGAGGTCGGGGGATTCCTGCATCGCCGCGGCGGTCAGATCGAGAAGCCAGGAGCCCACCACGCTGCCGCGGCGCCAGACCTCGGCGACCTCGGGGATGTCGATCTCGTAGCGGTAGTACTCGGGCTGCTCCAGCGGCGCCGTCTCCGCGTCGGCCTCGCGCTCGACCATGCCGGCATCGGCATTGCGGAGGATGTTGAGCCCCTCGGCGTAGGCCGCCATCAGCCCGTACTCGATCCCGTTGTGGACCATCTTCACGAAGTGGCCGGCCCCATTGGGGCCGCAGTGCAGGTAGCCGTTCTCTGACGGCGATGGGTCCCCGGAGCGCCCCGGGGTGCGCTCCGCCGCGTCGACCCCGGGCGCAAGCGAGGCGAAGATCGGATCGAGGCGGGCGACGGCCTCCTCCGGGCCGCCGATCATCAGGCAATAGCCGCGCTCGAGCCCGAAGACGCCGCCGCTGGTGCCGCAGTCGACGAAGTCGATTCCCCCCTCGCGAAGCTTCTCGGCGCGGCGGATGTCGTCACGGTAGTAGGAGTTGCCGCCGTCGACGATCGCGTCGCCCTGCTCGAGGACCGCTGCGACGGCGTCGACCGTCTTCTCGGTTATCTCACCCGAGGGGACCATCACCCAGACGGCCCGCGGCGGGGTCAGCTTGGCCGCCAGCTCCTCGAGCGACGAGGCGCCGTCGGCCCCCTCCGCGGCCAGCGCGGAGATCGCATCGGCGTTGACGTCGTAGACGGCGCAATCGTGGCCGTCGCGCATCAGCCGCCGCGCCATGTTGGCGCCCATGCGACCGAGTCCGACGATCCCGAGCTGCATCTCCTAAACCCTATGCGACCTCTTGGACCAGAGACGACTCGGATAGCCTGGCTTCCCGGATGGCCGAGGACGCGAAGCAGCGCAGCAGCAGGGCCGACGCGGACGTGCTGACGATCTTCGGGATCACCGGCGACCTGGCGAAGAAAATGACCTTCCGGGCGCTCTACCGGCTCGAGAAGCGGGGCAAGCTCGACTGCCCGATCCTCGGCGTCGCAATCGACGATTGGACCGTGGAGCAGCTTCGCGAACACGCCCGCGATGCGATCGCCGCGACGATCGAGGACCCCGACGAGGACGTCTTCTCCCGACTCGCGGGCCGCATCTCCTACATGCAGGGCGACTACGCGGACCCCAAGACCTTCGACCGCGTCGTGGAGGCGATCGGCGACGCGAAGCAGCCTGTCTTCTACCTCGAGGTCCCCCCTTCGCTCTTCTCCACGGTGGTCGCCGGTCTGGGCAGGGCGGGCCTCACGGACAGGGCGCGGGTGGTGATCGAGAAGCCCTTCGGGCACGACCTCGCCTCGGCGCGGGCCCTGAACGCCGAACTGCACGAGTTCCTCGAGGAGGACCAGATCCTGCGCATCGACCACTTCCTCGGCAAGGAGCCGGTGATGGACATCACCTACCTGCGCTTCGCGAACTCGCTGCTGGAGCCCGTCTGGGACCGCGACAAGGTCGCCTACGTCCAGGTGACGATGGCCGAGGACTTCGGCGTCGACGATCGCGGCCGCTTCTACGACCCGGTCGGGGCGCTGCGGGACGTGGTGCAGAACCACATCCTCCAGGTGCTCGCCCTGGTCGCGATGGAGCCGCCGGCCGGCAACAACCGCGACTCGGTCCGGGACAAGAAGCTGGATCTCTTCAAGGCGGTCCGCAGCGGCAACCCGCAGAAGTACGTCCGCGGCCAGTACGACGGGTACCGCAAGGTCGCCGGGATAGCCGCCGACTCGGAGACCGAGACCTACGTCGCGCTCGAGCTGGCGATCGACAGCTGGCGCTGGAGCGGCGTCCCCTTCTTCATCCGCGCCGGCAAGCAGATGCCGGTCAGGGCGACCGAGGTCACCGTCGTCTTCAAGCGGCCGCCGCCGCTGGGGGTCGGCTCGGGCAAGCGCCCCGGCCAGAACCAGCTGACGATCCGGATCGACCCCGAACCGGGCGCGCTCCTGCGCTTCCTCGCCAAGAAGGCCGGAGAGGAGGCCTTCGAGCCGGCCGACCTCGAGGTGCTGTTCGAAAGAGCGCCCGGGGAAGAGCCCGAGCCCTACGAGCGCCTGCTCGACGACGCGCTGCACGGCCGCACCGAACTCTTCACCCGGGAGGAGTCGATCGAGCAGACCTGGCGGATCGTGCAGCCGCTGCTCGACGATCCGGGACCGGTCCACCCCTACGAGACCGGAACCTGGGGACCGAAGGAGGCGGAGAAACTTACGCGCGGGATCTGCCAGTGGCACGACCCGTGGCTGCCGGCCTCATGACGTAATACCGAGCCGGCTGCTAGGTTTTAGGCATCCCTAATTAGGGGCGCCTAAAGCGTTTTCCACGGCAACGAAAGGCAGCTCGACGGAATGATCCCGACCCTGGTAATCGCCCTTCGCGAGGGGGTCGAGGCGTCGCTGATCGTCGGCATCATCGCCGCCTTCCTGGCGAGCGAGGGGCGTCGGGACGCGATGCGTCAGGTCTGGGGCGGGGTGGCGGTCGCGGTCGCGCTCTGCGTCGGCATCGCGGTCATCCTCCGGGTGGTCGGCGAACAGCTGCCCCAGCGGGAGCAGGAGGGCCTCGAGACGGTGATCGGATTGATCGCAGTCTCCGCCGTCACCTACATGATCGTATGGATGCGCCGCCACGCCAGGGGGATCAAGGCTCAGCTCCAGGGCGATACCGCCCATGCGCTGGCGGCCGGCTCGGCGATGGCGCTGGTCGGCATGGCCTTCCTCGCGGTCCTTCGCGAGGGCTTCGAGACCTCGGTCTTCCTGCTGGCGGCCTTCCAGGACGCGAGCGATCCCGCCGCCGCCGGCGCCGGTGCGGTCATCGGCCTCGTGATCGCGATCGGGATCGGCCTCGGCATCTACCGCGGCGGCGTCCGCATCAACCTCAACCGCTTCTTCCGCTTCACCGGGCTGATCCTCGTCTTCGTCGCCGCCGGCCTCCTCGCAACGTCTCTCCACACGGCCCACGAGGCCGGCTGGTTCAACAGCTTCCAGGGCCAGGCGCTCGACCTCTCCTGGCTGGTCCAGCCGGGCACGATCTCCGGCTCTCTGCTGACCGGGATGCTCGGCCTGCAGCCGAAGCCGACCGTGGGCGAGTCGGCGATCTACCTTCTCTACGCGGTCCCGATGGCAGCCTACGTGCTGTGGCCGGACCGCCTCCGGCTGCGCCGCGCGCCGAGCCGGATCCGCCGCACGGCGCCCGCCGAGAGCCCCGCCTAGCCGATATCCAACTAGTTGTGTCGGATTTTGTTAGGGTGCCCTAATTCCGATCACCTGCAGTCCAAAGGAGACGCCTGAAGATGACCCGACCTCTCGTCCGACCCTCGCTGCTTCTGTGCGGCATCGGCGCCCTAACCGTGCTGGGCATCGGTTGCGGCTCGAGCAGCGCCGCGCCCAAGGGCGCGAAGATCATGTCCTTCACCCTCACGGACGCGGGCTGCGTGCCGAACCAGGCCAAGGCACCCGCCGGCCCGATCGAATTCGAAGTCGAAAACGCGGGCACCTCCGCCGTCACGGAGTTCGAGGTCCTCGACGGCGAGGAGATCGTCGGCGAGGTGGAGAACCTCTCCGACGGCCTCTCCGGCGAGTTCTCGGCGACGCTGGAGTCGGGCCGCTACACGCTCTACTGCCCGGGCGGCTCGGACGAGCGCGGCGCTCTCACCGTGACAGCCGGATAGGAGCGCCGTCAGGCGCGCGAGCGCCTCGCGGTCAGGCCCTCGAGGACGACCTCGATCGGGGAGCGGTGCGTCTCGCCGTTGGAACCCTCGCGGGCCTGCTGGAGCTCGGAGGCGAGTCGCCCCATCTGGGCTCCGAAGCTGCCCACCTCACGCAGCGCCCTGCGGCCCTGGTGTCGGCGGGCCTGCCTGGTCCCTACCAACAACCCACCGGCGGCACCGGCGAGCGCGGCGCCGCCGGCGATCAGTGGGATCTTCGCCTTGCTCGCCGCGCTGCCGACCGCCGAAAGGCCGGTCTTGCGGGCAGCGCGGGACCCGCCCTTTTTCGATGCCTTGGTGGCAGCCACCGGGTCTCCCGCAGCTACCGGCCGAGCTCGTGCTCGCGCCTGCTGGCCCGCTCCTCGTCGAGCTCGGCCTCGAGCTTCGCCTTCTCTGCCCTCTCCTGCGCAATCGCCGCCTCTGTCCGGCTCTGCTCGGCGCGCTCGCGGTGATGGCGGACGTCGTCGCGCTGGGCCTCTGTCTGGGTCTGGCCGAACTGGCGCCGGCTGCGCCCGCGCGAAACCATGCCGAAGAGAATCGCGAGGACGATCAATGCGCCAATGACGATCAGGACAATCGCTAGGGTCGACACCGTTCCTCCTTTGGATGGGTTCTCTTATCTGCCCGTTGCGACGGCGTCGAAACTCAGGGGCGCGCGACGGCGAGTGACTACCTGCGCCCCAGGACGATCCCGGTGAGGATCTCGCGAACGATGCGGTCGCCGGCGAGCGCCGTGATGTCGGCTGAGCCGACCGCGGTGGGGATCACCTCGACCAGCTCGGCGCCGACCAGCCGCAGCCCGGCCGCGAGCTCGCGGCACGCCCAGAGCAGGTCGCCGCTCGACATCCCGCCCGGCTCGGGAGTACCCGTCCCGGGCGCGTAGGCGGGGTCGAGGACGTCGATGTCGACCGAGAGGAAGGCGGGCCCGTCGCCGAGCACGCCGAGCGCCCGCCCGACCGCATCGCCGATCCCACCGTCCCGGACCTCGTGCATGAAGATGGCGGTGATCCCCTGCTCGGCCTGCCAGGCGAACTCCTCCTCCCCCGGCCAGTAGCCGCGGAGGCCGATCTGCACGTACCGGGACGGGTCGACGTGGCCCTGCTCGACCAGCCGGAACATCGGGGTCCCGTGCGAGACCTCGACCCCGAATACCTCCCGCCCGGTGTCGGTGTGGGTGTCGAAGTGGACGAGGCCGAGCGGCCCGTGGCGCTTCGCGCAGGCCCGGATGTCCGGCTCGGCGATCCCGTGGTCGCCGCCGAGCACGAGCGGGATGGCGCCGGCGTCGAGAACCTCGCCGACGGTTCGCTCGATCGCCTCGTGGCTGCCGAGCGGATCGGCCGGCAGCACCGGCGCGTCGCCGAAATCGACCACCCGCAGCTCCGCCATGGCGTCGACGCCGGCCTCGAGGTGAGGGCCGGCCGGACAGCTCGCGGCGCGTATCCCGCGCGGGCCGAAGCGGGCGCCGGGCCGGTCGGAGACGAGGTCGTCGGTCGGGGCGCCGACGATCGCGACGTCGACGCCCGCGAGCTCCGCCGGGTCCTCGGTATAGGGGACTCCGCCATAGGTCAGCAACCCGGCGAAATCGGGCTTCTCCCCGTACTCGCGCCATCGCTCGAGCGGATCGATCACCGGCAAGAAGTCTCCCACGGCCCCTAAGGGGGCCGCCGATGGGCCGCAAACCCACGATAGTCGTGGGCTTTCGGCCCATCGGCGTGATCGGCACAATGGGCCGTTCGTCAAGTGCCGGAAATTCGCAAAAAGCAAAGAGTCGCGACGGCAATCGCCGCTGCGGCGCTCTGCCTCGCCCTGCCGACGTCGGCCCCGGCGTTCTCGCTGGTCCCCCGAGGGGACCACGTCTTCTTCGGGGTCAGCGACACCGGCGACCCGGCCGACTTCGGTCGCTTCAGCGAGGCGGTCAACCAGCACCCGGCGCTGATCGAGAGCTTCCGCACCTGGGGCTCGGACTTCCCCGAGTCGATCAGGCGGTGGCAGTTCGCGCGGGCGCGGCCGATCCTCCACATCAGCACCGAGGACACCGGCGACGGCCACGAGGTGATCACGCCGCGCGGCATCGCCACCGGCGAGGGCGACGAATACCTGGTCAGGCTCAACAAACTCTTCTGGGCGAAGCGGATGCGCGCCTACATCCGGCCGCTGGGGGAGCCCAACCGCTGCCTCAACCCCTACTCCCCCTACGACTGCGCCGGCAAGCCGCGGGGCGGGGGCCACAGCCCGCGCTGGTACAAACGGGCCTTCCGCCGCATCTACGTCCTCGTCCACGGCGGCGGCAAGCGGGGGCGGATCGACGCGCGGCTGCGCGAAGCCGGGCTGCCGCCTCTGCGGGCCCCTGTGAACGGGCTGCCGCGGGCGCCGGTGGAAATCATCTGGAGCCCGCTTCCCGCCGGTTCGCCGACCGTCCCGCAGAACCGCCCCCGCAACTTCTACCCCGGCTCGCGCTGGGTCGACTGGGCGGGCACCGACCTCTATTCGGACAACCAGGACTGGAAGGCCCTGAAGGGCCTCTACCGCCGCTTCAGCGGCAAGCCCTTCGCGATCACCGAGTGGGGAGTCTCAACCGGCGACGACCCGGGCTACGTCAGCCGGCTGACCGGCTGGGTGCAGGGCCACCCGCGCTGCAAGATGTTCGTCTACTACCAGGACTTCGGCCCGACCAGCGCCTACAGGATCCAGAACTACCCGGTCAGCCTCGACGTCCTCAAGCACGCCCTCCGCTCCCGCCGCTTCCCCGCCTACGCCCCCGCCCCGCCGCAGCGACCGCTACCTCCCCCCGGCGGGCTGCAGCCGAACTGAGGTCGAGCTGAAACGAGGGGCCCTTCCTACCGGGCCTTGAAGCGATCGGAGAGGCCGAGTTTGTGCTTGTAGGGCCGCAGAGCGGTGATGCTCGAGTAGCCGATCAGATAGATGTGGTGGCCGTCGGAGATGACCGGCGTGTAGGTGCCGCGCCGGTAGTGGAAGACGGGGCGGCCGGTCTTCATCGAGTAGCCGGTCGTCGAGGTGCTGTCGAACTCGGCCGCGTAGACGATGTTGCCGACCGCGGTCAGCGAGCCGATCACCGAGCCGCCCGCGGAGCGGATCCAGCGTGGCTCTCCGGTCTTCGCGTTGAGCGCGTAGACGTTGCCGTCGAAGGAGCCGATGTAGACGGTCGGGCCGGTGTGGCGGGTGCGGGCGACCGCGGGCCCCGAGTAGGCGTAGCCGCCGGTCGAGTAGGTCCAGGCGATCGTGCCGTCCTTGCGGTCGAAGCTGTAGATGCGGGTGTCGTTGTTGCCGGCGTAGACGCGGCCGAAGGCAACTGCGGGCGTCGAGTAGAAGGCGCCCGAGGTCCCGAAGCCCTGCCCGAGCGAGTCCGACTGCCACTTCAGCTCGCCGCTCCTGGCGTCGACCGCGTTCATGTAGCCGCCGTAGTCGCCGACATAGAGGACGCCGCCGTAGTAGGCGGGGGCCGACTTGATCGGGCCGCCGAGCGGCGTCGCCCAGCGCACGTTGCCGTTGCGGGTGCTGAGCGCGTAGAGGTTCCCGTCTTCGCAGCCGAAGTAGAGAGTTCGGCCGACGACGACCGGCGAGGACTCCGCGCGGTTGGGGAGCGACCGTTTCCAGATCGTCTTTCCGGTGCGGGCGTCGAGCTTCACCACATGGCCGGGAACCAGGTTGACGATGTATAGGCGGTGTTTGTAGTAGGCCGGCGAAGAGGCGTTGAGCCGCCCGATCCGCCGCTTCCAGAGCTGTTTCCCGTTGCGGGCGTCGAGCGCCAGCGCGAAGCCGCTGTTGTTGACCAGGTAGAGCCTGCCGCCGGCCAGCGTCGGCGGGAACTCCAGCAGCGGCCCCTCCGTGAAGCGCCAGATCTTGCGGAACGGCGGCTTGACGCCCTTCGCCGGCAGATAGCGGGTGCGGGCCCTGTCGTAGCCGTAGAGCGGCCAATTGACCAGCTTCCGCTTCGGCTTCTTCGGCTTCTGCGGTTCGAAGGCGACGTTCGGGTTATGGACGTCGGGGGGGCGCTTCAGCTGCTCGTAGGCGACGATCACGCCGACGATCGCGGCCAGCAGCACGACGACCGCGCCGATCGTCAGGCGCCGGTGCTCGCGCCAGAGTCGCCGCGGGTCGCGAAGCAGCTTCCAGAGCCTGTCGAGACGGCTCCCCCTCTCGGGCGCATCGCTCAGCGGCGCAGCTCCCACATCTCGATGAAGCCGTGATCGGCGAAGCCGAGCCGCTCGTAGATCGGCGCTCCCAGCTTCGTCGCCTGCAGCGTCGCCGTCGTATGGCCGCGCTCGCGAGCTTCTCCCAGCAGAAGGCGAAGCAGCCAGCTCGCGAGACCGCGGCCGCGGTGCTCGGGAGGCGTCGCGACACCGGTCACGCAGCAGTCGTCACCGACGTCGATCGCGCCGACGCAGCACAGCGCCCCCTCGCCGTCGGACGCGAACAGCCAGCGGATCGCCGTGCTCTGCGCGAGGGCGCCCCTGAAGCCGTCGGGGCCGTAACCGTAGGCGCGGTCGTTGAGCTCGGCCGCCGTGGCAGGGTCCCCCGCCACGGCCTCGACCCCCGAGGGCGTCTCGAGCTCCGGGCCGACGTCCTCCAGCTCCATCGCCATCGCCCGTGGAGCGGCGTCGAGCAGGTGCCCCCGCGAGTCGAGCAGCGCCGCGGCCTCACGGTCCTCGTCGGGCACCCAGACCGTCCATGCCCGCACTCCCGCCTCGTCGTAGGACGCCGCCAGCGCGTCGAGCTCCGCTGCCAGCACGCCGCCGTCCTCGTAGACGACAGAGTTGAAGACCGAGCGCTCCGGCGAGGCGGGCGCGACGGCGGCGAGCAGGCCGTCGCGGCGAATCAGCCTCGAGTCGGGCGCTCCGCTGCCAAAGGCCTCGACCTCGTCGCGGACGCCGTCGATAGCGCGCCGCCGCAGCTCCCGCTGGTCGATCCGGCCGCCCATCCGCCGGCTCAGACCCCTGCCGCGCGCTTCTCGGCCTCGCCGGAGACTCCGTCGAGCAGTCGCAGGACGCCCTGGCGTATCGCGGCGACGACGACCGGGCCGACGACCGGGACCGTCGGTATCGCCTTCACCGCGTAGGTGACCCTGGTCCCGGTGCCATTCGGCTCAAGCGCCACCGTGCCGACGTGGTCGCGGACCGGCAGCCCCGAGAGGACGGCGTAGGAGAAGCGGGCGGGGCGCTCGTAGGCGATGACTTCCTCCCGCAGCGGCGGCCCCACCGATCGCAGCACGCGGATCGCCCCGACGCCGTTCGGCGCCGGCTCGCCCTCACGCTCCAGCTCGGCGCGCCGCACCGGGGTGATCGAGGCATAGCCGCGGTGGTCGGTGAGCACGTCGAAGACGATCTCCGGCGGTGCGCCGACCTCACGCTCGAGAGTGAAGCTGGCCACGCCGAGAGGCTACTGAAGGGTCCAGCGCCGGGGATCGGCCCCCTCGACCGCTGCGACCTCGCCGCTGATCGCCAGATGGTCGAGGGAGGAGAGGACGATCTGCAGGGCCCACGCGCTGGCCGGGGAGTTGGCGTTCTCGGGGCCGATGATTTGCCCGACGATCTCGAATGCCGTCTGCTCCCCGTCGGAGAGCGCCTCCCTCACCTTGGCGAGCAGGTCGTCCACCTGCCGCCGCGACTCGGCGATCTTGACCTCCGGGTCGCGGAAAGGGCGGCCGTGTCCGGGCAGCACCAGATCGACCTCGAGCGGCTCGACCTCGTCGAGGCTGCCGAGGAATTCGCCGACCGGGTCGGAGCTGTGCCCATGGTCGAAGAAGAGCACGGTCCGCCCCAGCAGGTGGTCGCCGGAGATCATCAGCCTGCGATCGGGCTGGTGGAGGACGACGTGCGAGGGGGCGTGGCCGGGGGTCTCGTGCACCTGCCAGACGCCCAGATCGGTCTCGACCTCCACGCCGGGCAGCAGCTCGCGGTCGGGCTCGACGATAGCGTCGATCACGGTTTCGCCATCCTCCATCCGCTCGCGGTAGCGCTCCAGCGCCGCCGCCGGGACGCCACTCTGTCGGGCGATCTCGATCCGCTGCTCGAGAGCCGCGGCCGGGTCATCGGCCAGCAGCCGCACGTGCTCCCAGGCGGGATGCATCCAGAGCTCGGACCCGGAGGCCTCGACGATCGGCGCGGCGAGGCCGTAATGGTCCGAATGGGAGTGCGTGCAGACGACCAGACGGACGTCCTCGAGGCCGAAGTCGGCCTGGGCGAGGGCGAGGTCGAACTGGCGGAGCCGGCCCCTGCCGCCAATTCCGGTGTCGAAGAGGACGATGCCATCGCCGGCGGCGACCGCCCAGACGTTCCCGTGCGGCACCCCGGGCCAGGGAAGCGGCAGCCTCAACCTCCAGACGCCCGGCAGGACCCTTTCGGTGCGCGGCGCCTCCGGCCGCTTGCGCTCCGCGCTCACGCGTTGATCCTTTCATGCGCCAGGCCGCCGCCGGACGGTTGAGAAGATGGGCGCGATGGCCGCAGGCGCCGAATCGGGACGACCCCACCGCAGCGCCACGCTGCGGGAAGAGGAGAGGGTGACCCCCCTCGAGCTCTTCTTCGACCTCGTCTTCGTGCTGGCGATAACGCAGTGCACGGCGCTGATGTCGGCGGACCCGGGATGGGACGGGCTGATCCGCGGCCTGCTCGTGCTCGGAATGCTCTGGTGGGCGTGGGTCGGCTACGCCTGGCTGACCAGCGTCGTCGACCCCGAGGCGGGCGCCACCCGCCTGGTCATCTTCGGCGCGATGGCGGCGCTGCTGATCGTCTCGCTCTCGGTCCCCCACGCTTTCGGCAGCCTCGCCCTCACCTTCGCGCTCGCCTACGGGGCGGTGCGAATCGCGCATATCGCGCTCTTCCTCTTCGCCAGCACCGACGACGACGCCCTCCGCCACGCGGTGATCGGGGGGCTGGTCACGAGCACCGCGGTCGCGATCGGCCTGCTGGCGCTGGCATCCCACTTCGACGGAGTCGCGCAGGGCGCACTGTGGGCCCTCGCCCTCTTCCTCGACATGGCGGGGCCCTATGCGTTCGAGCCGTCCGGATGGCGACTCGCCCCGTCGCACTTCGCCGAGCGGCACGGCCTGATCATCATCATCGCCCTCGGCGAGTCGATCGTCGCGATCGGGGTCGGCGCCGCCGGCCAGCTCAGCTTCGGCATCGGCGTCGTCGCGGTCATGGGCGTCTCACTCAGCGCCGCGCTCTGGTGGACCTACTTCGACGTCGTCGCGATCATCTCCGGACGCCGCCTCGTCGAGGCCGAGCCGGGACAGGACCAGAACGCGTTGGCCCGTGACTCCTATTCGTACATCCACCTGTTGCTGGTTGCCGGAATCGTCCTGCTGGCGCTCGGCCTGAAGAAGACGATCGGCCATTTCGGCGATCACCTCCACCCCGAGACCGCCTTCGCGCTGCTGGGAGGCGTCGCCGTCTACCTGATCGGCCTGGTCGCCTTCCGCTACCGCCACATCCACACCGTCAATCGGCGGCGGCTCGGGCTTGCAGTCGTCCTGCTTCTTCTGGTGCCCGTCGCCACGGAGGTGCCCGCGCTCCTGACGCTCGCCGTCGCCAACGTCCTGATCTGGGCCCTGATCGCCTATGAGACGCGCAGCTACGGAGAGGCGCGGGCCCGGTTGCGGCGTCCCGGCGATGAAGCGGCCCCTGCCTGAGCCGGTCCCCCTCTCGCTACGGTTCGACGAACGTCGCCGGGTCGGGGCCGATCCGCCCGCCGCAGTCGAGGGCGCCGATCCCGGCCATGTCCTCGTCGTCCAGCTCGAAGTCGAAGAGCTCGAAGTTCTCGCGGATCCGCTCCGGGGTCACCGACTTCGGGATCACGATGTTGCCGAGCTGCAGATGCCAGCGGAGGATGATCTGGGCCGGCGTCCGCTCGTGACGGGCCGCGATCGCGGTGATCGTCCCGTCATCGAGGAGGTCGCCCTGGGCGAGCGGGCTCCAGGCCTCGGTCGCGACATGGTGGGCGCGATGCCAGGCACGTAGCTCGACCTGCTGCAGGCGCGGATGCAGCTCGACCTGGTTGACGGTCGGGCGGCGCTCGCCGGCTGTGCGCAGCGCCTCGAGGTCCTCGATCCGGAAGTTCGAGACCCCGATCGTCCGTGCCCGGCCCTCGTCGTGGATGCGCTCGAAGGCGCGCCAGGTATCGACGTACCTTTCGGCGCTGGGGACGGGCCAGTGGATCAGGTAGAGATCGACGTGGTCCATGCCGAGCTCTTCGAGGCTTCGCTCGAAGGCCCGCATCGTCGAGTCATGGCCCTGCTCGGAGTTCCAGAGCTTGGTCGTCACGAAGACCTGGTCGCGAGGGATGCCCGCTGCTGCGATCGCAGCCCCGACCCCGGCCTCGTTTCGGTATGCGGCGGCCGTGTCGATGTGCCGGTAGCCGACCCGCAGCGCCTCCTCGACGACGCGCTGGGTGTCCTCGGGGGGAACCTGGAAGACGCCGAAGCCGAGCTGCGGTATCTCGACCCCATCGTGGAGGGTCACCGCCGGGACTGAGGTCACCTGAGCCATCGCGTCACCTTCCTCTCTGGCCGATCTCCTCGATGCGAGACTAGCTACCCCGGAGGGGCCGCGAATACTCGCTCTGCGGGCTAGCTGGTGGAGAGCCCGACCGCGAGTAGCGGGAACCCGGCCATCAGGCCCAGGAACGCGCCGATCGCCAGCCCGGTCAGGGTCCGCGTGCTCCGCGAGCGGGCCCCGGAGAGGAGCCCCACGAGGGCCCCGAAGGCGGCGATTCCTAGACCGATCCAGAAGACGTCGGGCATGGGCGGCGCGCAGCGTATCGAACCGCTGCGAAGCAAGAGGTGGCGGCCCGCGCCGGCCGAAACCTGAGTAAGTTGACCCCATGAGGCTGCTCGCCTTCAGCGACCTGCACCGCGACCTCGGCCAGGCGGCCCAGCTGGTCGAGATGTCACGGGAGGCCGACGTCGTGATCGGGGCCGGCGATTTCGCCTCGATCCACGAGGGGCTCGGCGAAACGATCGATGCCCTCGCCGCGATCGAGGCGCCGACGATCCTCGTCCCCGGCAACAACGAGACCGACGTGGCCCTGGGCGAGGCGCTCGCCGGCTGGGAGTCGGCGACGATGCTGCACGGGCACGGCGCCACGATCGAGGGCGTCGAGTTCTTCGGGCTCGGGGCCGGCGTGCCGGTCACCCCATGGGATTGGAGCTTCGACCTCAGCGAGGGTGCGGCCGCCGAGATGCTGGCGACCTGCCCAGAGGGAGCGGTCCTGGTCCTCCACTCGCCGCCGCAGGGGCACTGCGACACGAACGGCAGCGGCGATCACTTCGGCAGCGAGGCGCTGCTCGAGGCGATCGAACAGAAGCGCCCGCCGCTCGCCGTCTGCGGCCACATCCACGAGTCATGGGGTTGCGAGGGCCGCATCGGCGACACCGAGCTGCGCAACCTCGGGCCGAGCGGCACCTGGCTGGAGATCTAGAGCCGGCTCAACGCCTGACCAGATAGGAGAGGTGGGTGACGCCGGGAGCCTCGACGACTCCTGTCTGCTCCAGCTCCACCTCGGCGTCGCCGAGCCCCTCGAGAAGCCGCCTGCCGGAACCCAGCAGGACGGGAACGACGCTGAGGTGCAGCTCGTCGAGCAGGCCCGCCGCGAGGTACTGCTGCACGACCTCGGCGCCGCCGCCGAGCGAGACGTTCCTGCTCCCCGCTGCCTCGGTCGCCTGGTCGAGCGCCGACTCGATCCCGTCGGTGACGAAGGTGAAGGTCGTCCCACCCTCCTTCTCGAGCGGCTCGCGCCCGTGATGCGTGAGGACGAAGACCGGCGCGTGGAACGGCGGGTCGTCGCCCCACCAGCCCTCCCAGGGATCGTCTCCCCAGGGGCCAGGGCCACCGCCGAACATGTTGCGGCCCATGATCGTCGCGCCGACGTTGCCCTGCAGCTCTTCGACCACCGCAGTGCTGGCGTTGACCTCGCCGCCCTCATAGCCGTGCGGCTCCCGCCACGCGGCCAGGCCGAACACCCACTCGTGCAGCTGCTCGCCGCCTTCCCCGAGCGGATCCTCCTCGCTCGGGTTGGGGCCGGCGACGAAGCCGTCCAACGAGACCGAGATCCCGCATCTGAACCGTGCCACAGGGGGAGTCTCCCCCACGGGAGGAAAAGGAAACCTCGCCAGACGAGGGCGGTTAGTATCGAATTGCGATGCGCCTCCGCAGGCTCGCCACCGGGCTGGTCATGTCGATCGCACTCGTCTGGGCTCTGGGGGTACCCTCCGCCTCGGCCCGCCGGCCGATCATCTCCTACCTCGATGCCCAGGGCACCTTCCAGCTGTTCGACGCGGAGACCGGCTCGAACGTCTCGCCGGCTCCCGCCGTACCGGTGCCGGAAGAATCCGCCTTCTTCCGGTGGGGGATGTCGCTGAACGGCCGCTACATCGTCTTCAGGGACGCCGAAAACAAACTTCACCTCCTTGACCGGACGAGCGAACAGGAGATTCCACTGCCCGGAATCGACGTCGCGGAAAAACCTGAAAACCTGACGGTCAGCGACAGCGGGCTGATCGCCTTCGACAACAACAGCAACCCGCCCACCTACGTCTACGACTCGGCAACGGGACAGTTCGTCGACGTGGGTCTCGGGGACGCCGACCTGACCGAACCCACCAACGACCTGCGTCAGCCGCGGCTGAGCGGCGATGGAAAGTTCATGGTCAACACCTGCTTCGACGAGGAAGGGGGGATGTGCGAAGCGACCAAAGACGGCGACTCCGACGTCCACATGCAGGACCTCGCGGCAAAACTCGAGGTGCCGGAATTCCCCGACGAGGCGGCTGGCGAAAGCGTCGACGAGGAGCATCCCTGCATCAACGGCGACGGGACGCTGATCGCGGTGGAGCGCAAGCCCGAAAAAACCTCGGGCAACAAGGACATCTTCCTGTTCGAACGGAACGGCGGGGAATTCGGCATGCTCGAAACCTTCACCCTGAACGACCCCGAAAACGAAGACCGCTTCTGCCAGCTGAGCGCCGACGGCGCCTACATCTCGCTGATCCACGAAGAAGAAGGCGAAGCGACCTTCAGGCTCTTCGAGCGTGCCTCGAAAAGCTTCGTCGAACTGCCGGAACTGCCGTTCGACTTCCGCTCTACGCTGAGCGACCCGCTTGCCTCCGCTCCGGTCGTGCCGATCAGCAGCACGGGCAAGCAGCCGATCAGGCGCAGACGGTCGAAATGTGCGGGCAAGAAGACGACGATCGTCGGAACGGCCGGGCGAAATCGCATCAGGGGTACGAAACGGCGCGACGTGATCGCCGGCCTCGGCGGCAACGACGTGATCCGCGGCCTGGCCGGAAACGACATCGTCTGCGGCGGCGCCGGCAACGATCTCCTGCTCGGCGGCAGGGGCAGCGACCGGTTGATCGGCGGAGCGGGCAAGGACAGGCTCCGCGGCGGCCCCGGCAAGGACAGGCTGATCGGCGGCGCGGGCAAGGACACCCAGAGGCAGTAGGCCCTACCCCTCCGGCGGGGGCTGGATCCTGCCGCCGTAGACCGGCAGATCGCGCCAGGGTGCGCTTCGTCGTACAGCGCCCCCGGGCCTCGAAAAAGGGTTGCAAGCACTTCAAGCGCGTCGGCAAGTTCGTGAAGCGGAACCTGAAGCGCGGCCGCAACCGGATCGCCTTCACGGGGCGGGTCGGCCGTCGCGTTCTGGCCGCCGGCGCCTACCGGCTCGTCGCCGTCGCAATCGACCGCAGCAAGAATAGGTCCCGGCCCGCCCGAGCTCGGTTCAGCGTCCTCAGAGCTCCCTCTCGAAGAACAGCCAGTGCCGCTGGATCCGTGGCGGGATCTCCGTCTCCGGATACGGGTCGCGCTCGCTGAATCCGCGCGAGCGGTAGAGGCGCTGGGCGTCGGTCATGAACCGGCAGGTGTCGAGTCGCAGGAGCCGAGCCCCGGTCTCACCGGCCTCCGCGATCAGCCGATCGAGGATCGCCGACCCGAGGTGACGACCTCTGGCCTCCGGCGCCACGTACATCCGCTTCACCTCGGTCACATCGCCGCCGTGGCGTCGAAGAGCGCCGACCCCGACCACGCGACCGTCGTCCTCCTCCGCAAGAACCGTGAGCCCGTCGGGTTGCTGAAAGAGGGGAAGGCTCTCTCTCACCAGCCGCGGCTCGGTGGGCGGGTCGTCGATCCCGTATTCCTCACGCAGGCGGTCCAGTGCCCAGCTGAGGTAGTCGACCATCAGCGCGGAGACGGCGTCGTCGTCCGTCCCGGGGGTCGCCCTGCGGACGGGGGATCGGGAGGGCATTCCGAGAGTATGAAATAAGGCTGGAACCGCCAACGGGAGTCGTGGACGGTGGTACAAGCGGAGCGTGCGCCCTCGCCTCCCGCATGCGGTCGCCCTGGTGGCCGCCCTTGCGCTGATCCCGGCGACAGGTGCGCAGGCGGCGATCACCGTCGGCAATCCGAATGACAGCGGCCCCGGGTCGCTCCGGCAGGCGATCGCCGATGCGCCGCCCGGCGAAACGATCGAAGTCCCGGCCGGCACGTACACACTGACCAGCGACGAGCTGACGGTCGAAAAGAGCCTGACGATCTCCGGCCACGGCTCCGCGGACACGATCATCCGCTCCGGCGGCGCGTTCCGCGTCTTCGATGTCGGCGGCATCGGGAACAACGTGACGATCCGGGGCGTCACGATCAGCGACGGGCACGAGGGAGAACCCGGCGGGATAGCCGAGGGTGGAGGCATTCGGAACGAAGAAGCGAGCCTGACCCTGCAGAGCGTCGTCGTCACCAACAACCGCGCTGATGTGAACGGGGAAAGCGGAGGCGGTGGCGGCATCGCCGAGGGCGGCGGCATCTACAGCGAATCGGGCGCGCTCGCCCTCGAAAACACGAGTGTGTCCGGCAACTCGGCGACCGCGGTCGGCGGCAGCGGAGGAGGTGGGGGGATCGTCGAAGGCGGCGGGATCGCCTACTTCGAGGGCACCTCGATCACGATCCGCAACTCGACCATCTCCGGCAACGTCGCCGACGCGAATGGCGGATCGGGTGGCGGAGGCGGGAACGTCGAAGGCGGCGGCGCCTATGTGGAAATCGAACCAGGCACCGGGGCGAGCCTCTCGGCGAGCACCATCAGCGGGAACGTCGCCAACGCCGGCGGCGGGTCGGGCGGCGGAGGCGGGATCGTCGAAGGCGGCGGCATCTACCTCGCTTCCGAACTGCCGTCGCTCACGGTCAGCAACATGACCGTCGCCGCGAACAGCGCCCGCGCTCCGGGGAGCGGGGCCGGCAACGGCGGGATCGTCGAAGGCGGCGGGCTGATCGTCGAACTCGACCTCACCGGCACCAGCCTGACGCTGGTCAGCTCGACGATCGCGGCCAACTCAGTCGATGCTCCCGGAGGAATCGTCGAGGGCGGAAACATCGACCCCGACCCGGGCGTGAAGATCGCCAACTCGATCATCAGCGCCGGGCAGGGCCCGGCGGGGGCCGCGAACTGCGCCGAAAAACTCGAATCGCAGGGTTTCAACATCGAGAGTGCCAACGAGTGCGGCTTCGGGGCGGCGGGCGACAGGGTCAACACGGACCCGCTGCTCGGGCCGCTTCAGGACAACGGGGGCCCCTCACCGACGATGCTCCCGGCGGCAAACAGCCCGGCGGTGGACCAGGGCGCAGCGTTCGGCCTGCCGAGCGACGAGCGGGGCGTGATCCGGCCGATCGACTTCCCGACGATCCCCAACTCCGCGGCGCCGGGGGCCGATGGCTCCGACATCGGCGCCGCCGAGCTCCAGCCCTCGAATGCCTTCGCGCTCGGCAAGCTGAAGAAAAACAAGAAAAAGGGCACCGCGACGCTGACCGTGCGGCTGCCGCTGCCGAGCCTCGGCACCGTGACGCTGTCGGGCAAGGGGCTGAAAACGAAATCGAAAGCGGTGGCGGGAACCGAAGTCGTGAAACTCGCGGTGATCGGCAAGGGCAAGGTGAAAAAAGCGCTGCGCCGGAAGGGCAAGCGCAAGGTCGCGATCAAGGTGACCTACACGCCCACCGGCAATTCCGCGGCGACGCTGACCCGCAAGGCCAAGCTCGTCCGCAAGCACAAGAAGAAGAAGCACCACAAGCACAAGAAACATCACAAACACGGCGTTTGAGCTCCACTGAGAACCGACGGCCACAATCGCAGGGGGAGGGTCGGAATCGCCGGCGCGCTATGCACGGGGGTCGTGCTCCTGCTCTGCTCCGCGGCGGCCTCGGCCGCCGGGCTGGCGCTCGATCAGACCGTCACCACCCATCAGACCTCCCGCGGGACATCGATCTCCAGCCCGGCGCTGACGACCGCACAGCCGGGCGAGCTGCTGGTTGCGTTCATCTCCTCCGACGGGCCGTCCGCCGGGGGTAGCCAGACGATTTCGAAAGTGAGCGGCGGGAGCCTCACCTGGCGCCTTCTCCGACGCGCCAACGCGCAGGCCGGAACCTCCGAGGTCTGGGTCGCAAGCGCCGGCTCGGTGGTTTCGAACGCCAAAGTCACAGCGACCCGGGGCTCCGGCTCGTATGTCGGTTCGATCACCGTCGCGGCATTCAACGGCGCCGACCTCGCCCTCGACGGGGCGACGTCCGCGGCCAGCGCTTCCACCGGGGCCCCGTCCGTCTCGCTGACCACGACCCGCCCCGGCTCGTGGGTCTGGGCGGTCGGCAATGACTGGGACCGCGCGACGGCGCGGACCGTGGGCGCGGGCCAGACGAAGATCGACGAGTTCCTGGCCTCGGTCGGCGACACGTTCTGGACCCAGAGCCAGAACCTGCAGACCCCCCTCAGCGGCACGCAGGTGACGATGAACGACACCGCCCCCACGACCGACCGCTGGAACCTGACGGCCGTCGAGATCCTTCCCGCGGTGAACGACACCGAACCACCGACGGTGCCGCAGGACCTCGCCGCGGGGACGGTGACCGCAAGCCAGGTGCCCCTCTCGTGGTCGGCGAGCAGCGACGACCAGGGAGTCGCGGGCTATCGGGTCTTCCGCGGGGGAATCCAGGTGGGGGAAGTCGCGGGAACCGGCTTCACCGACACGAAAGTCTCGGCCTCGACCACCTATAGCTACACGGTGAAGGCCTACGACGCCGCGGGGAACGTCTCGCCGGCGTCCGAACCGCTCGAAGTGAAGACGCCCGCCGGTGACGGCACGCCTCCGACCGTGTCGCTCACCTCCCCCGCCGACGAAGCGACCGTCAGCGGCAACGTGAGCCTCGCCGCGACGGCCTCCGACGCGAGCGGCATCGCGGGGGTCCAGTTCCTGCTCGACGGAAGCCCGCTGGGTGCAGAGGACACCTCATCCCCTTACGCACTCACATGGGACTCGACCTCGGTCACGAACGGTCAGCACACGCTCGCGGCGCGCGCACGCGATAGCGCCGGCAACAAAGCCGACTCGGCTGCCGCAAGGGTGACCGTGTCCAACGGAGGGCCCGACCCCGCCCAGGTGGGCCAGTGGGGGCCACTGATCCCGCTGCCCGCGGTGGCGATCCACTCGGCGTTGCTGCCGAACGGGAAGATCCTGCTCTTCCAGGGCGACTTCTCGGTGGGAGGACAGCAGTACGTCCTCGACCCGCAGACCGGGGCCGTGACGCATCTGCCGGACGCCGCGGCCGACCTCTTCTGCGCTGGTCAGGCGGTGCTTGCCGACGGCCGCGTGCTGATCGTCGGCGGCACGGCGACCGACGGCGGGCTCGGAGTCAAGGACCTCACCGCCTTCAACTGGCAGATCGGCACCTGGGGAGTGCTGGCGCCGATGCACTTCGCGCGCTGGTACGCGACCGGAACCACCCTCTCCGACGGCAAGGTGCTCGCCACCTCGGGGGATGACAAGAACTCGAGCGACGTCGTGCCGGTCCCCGAGCTGTACTCGCCCGACACGAACAGCTGGCAGAGCCTCACCGCCGCCAGCCACTCGATGCCGGTCTACCCGTTCATCTACCAGCTGCCGGACGGGCGAATCGCCCATCTCGGCGGCTCGGAGGTCCCGACGGCCAGCGAGGTCCTCGACCTCTCCACCAACCAGTGGACGACGATCGACAGCAGGGTGATCGACGGCGGCAGCATCGCCAACTACGCGCCCGGTCGGTTCATCAAGGCCGGCTCGGCGGCCGACGACGGCTTCTCCGGGAACTCGCTCAAGACCGCCTACACGCTGAACATGAACGTGGCCGGCGCGAAATGGGAACCGACCTCCGACATGGCCTTCCGCCGCAGCTTCCTGAACCTAACCAATCTCCCGGACGGCACCGTGCTGGCGACCGGCGGCGGGACCGACAAATCCGGATTCGTCGACGCGAACGCCGTGCTTCAGGCCGAAGACTGGAACCCGTCGTCCGGAGCCTGGACCACGTATGCGGCGATGACAGCTCCCCGCCTCTACCACTCGGTCGCCGTGCTTCTCCCGGACGGGCGGGTCTACGTGGCGGGCGGAGGCGGCGACCCGGGCGTCACCGACCAGCAGAGCGCCCAGATCTTCTCGCCGCCGTACATGTTCAAGGGCCCGCGCCCGACGATCAGCTCGGCGCCGGCCACCGTCAAATACGGATCCACCGCCTTCGTCGGCACCCCGGACGCCGCCTCGATCTCACGGGTCTCGCTGATCCGCACCGGCTCGGTCACCCACGCCTTCGACCAGAACGCCCGCGCCACGTCCCTCAGCTTCTCGCAGGCGCCGGGCGGCCTCGAAGTGAGCCTGCCGTCGAACCGCAACGACATCCCGCCCGGCTACTACATGCTCTTCATCGTCAACGGTCAGGGCGTCCCCTCGGTGGCCTCCTTCGTGCGATTCCCCGCTCCCTACGAAGACACCGCGGCGCCCAGCGCCCCCACCGACCTCAAAGCCGGGGGCGGGATCGGCACGGCGACGCTGAGCTGGACCGCCGCCACCGATGACACCGGGGTCACCGCCTACAACGTCCACCGGTCCAGCACCCCCAACTTCACGCCCAGCCTGGCGAACCGGGTCGGCAGGACCGGCTCGACGACCTTCTCGGACACGGGCGCTCCGGTGGGAACCTGGTACTACAAGGTGACGGCGGAGGACGCCGCCGGCAACGTCGGCGAACCGTCCGCCGAGGCCTCGGCGACGGTCACCGCGGACACCGAAGCACCGAGCGTCCCGGCCGGCCTTCAGGCCACACCCGGATCGACCTCCGTGACGCTCAAATGGACCTCCTCGACCGACAACGTCGGCGTCTCGGGGTATCTGGTCACCCGTGAAGGGGGACCGACGACGAGCTCGCCGTCAACGAGCTTCACCGACACCGGCCTGACGCCGGGCATGTCCTACACCTACACGGTTGCGGCATACGATGCCGCCGGAAACGCCAGCAAACCCTCGTCGCCGCTGACCGTCAGCACGCTGGCCGCGCCGAGTCTGGCGCTCGACACGGCGGTGACCACCCGCCAGAGCTCGGGCTCGTCGAGCATCTCCGCCCCTCCCCTGACGACCGCCGGGCCGAACGAGCTGCTGCTGGCATTCGTCGCCTCGGACGGGCCGAATTCCGGAGGCTCGCAGACCTTCAAATCCGTCAGCGGAGGAGGGCTCACCTGGACGCTGCGCAGGCGGGCCAACGCTCAGGCGGGAACCGCCGAGATCTGGCAGGCGGCGGCGCCCGCGAAGCTGACGGGCGCGGTGATAACGGCGACCCGCGGGACCGGCAGCTACCAGGGATCGATCACGATCGCCGCGTTCGTCGGCGCGGACACCGCGGCCGACGGCGCGACCGGATCGGGCGCGGCGGCAAGCGGGGCGCCGTCGGCCTCGCTCGTCACGACCCGCGCGGGGAGCTGGGTGTGGGGCGTCGGCGAGGACTGGGACAGGGCCACAGGGCGCAGCGTCGGGTCAGAACAAGTCCTCGTCGACCAGTTCCTGAGCCCGAGCGGCGACACCTTCTGGACCCAGCGCCAGAATGCGCCGACCCCGGCGGCGGGCACGACGGTCGCCATCAACGACACGGCGCCCACCGGCGATCGCTGGGACCTGGCGCTGGTCGAGGTCCTGCCGGCATCGGCCCCCTAGCCGACTAGCATTCCCGCTCGTCGCGGGATGCCAGACCGTCCAGAGGCGCAACCACCATCCGAGTGCGACCTTGCGGTCGTCGGGGGCGGCATCCTCGGGACGGCGGTTGCGCGGGAGCTGGCGCGAAGGCACGCGGGGGCGCGGATCTGCCTGCTCGAGGCCGAGCCCCGACTCGGTGCCCACCAGACCGGGCACTCGAGTGGGGTCATCCACGCCGGCATCTACTACGAGCCCGGCTCCCTGAAGGCGCGGCTCTGCGTCGAGGGCGCCCGGGCGCTCTATGACTACTGCGAGGGGAGGGGCATCGAGCACCGGCGCTCAGGAAAGCTCGTCGTCGCGGCCCGCGAGGCGGACCTCGGCGGGATCGACGAGCTGGAGCGGCGCGGCAGGGCGAACGGCGTCCCGGGCCTGAGGCGGCTCGAGGCGGCCGAGATTCCCGAGATCGAGCCCCACGCCCGGGGCCTCGCCGCGCTCCATTCGCCGGCGACAGGGGTCGTCGACTTCGTCAGGGTCGCGGAGGCGTTCGGCAAGGACTTCACGGAAACCGGCGGGAGCATCCACCCGGGCATCGAGGTGAGGGACGCGACTCTCGGCGCGGACCGGATCTCCCTTATCCACGCGCGCGGCACAATGGCGGCGTCGGCTGCGGTCTTCTGCGCGGGCCTCTGGTCGGATCGCCTCGCGGTCCAGTGCGGCGCGCCCGCCGAGCCGCGAATCGTCCCCTTCCGCGGCGCCTACCTGCGGTTGCCGCCCGAGCAGGCCCGGCTGGTCAGGGGGAACGTCTATCCCGTGCCGGACCCCGACCTGCCGTTCCTCGGGGCCCACCTGACGCGGACGCTCCAGGACGAGGTCCTGATCGGGCCGAGCGCCCTGATGGTCGGGGCGCGCGACGCCTACCGTCTGAGGACGCTCCGCGCCCGCGACCTGGCCCAGACGCTCGCATGGCCCGGAACCTGGCGGATGGCCGGCAGGCACTGGCGGGCCGGCCTCAGAGAGATCCGCCACGCCGCCAGCCGCCGCTCCTTCGTGGCGGAGGCGGCCCGGCTGGTGCCGGACCTCCGGGGAGCGAAGGCGTCGCTCGGACCGGCCGGCATCAGGGCGCAGGCCATCGGGCGTGACGGCCGGCTGGTCGATGACTTCGTCATCCACCGAACCGAGCGTGCGATCCACGTCCGCAACGCCCCCTCGCCGGCGGCGACGTCCTCGCTTGCGCTCGCCGCTCTGATCGCCGACGAGGTTGCCCCAATTATCTAGTCCAAATTTGGTCCTTTCGGCGATGCAACTTCGCCTTCGCCGAGCCCGTTCGGTCTTGATAGATGGCAAAGCTCTGGGCACTGCGCCTGATGCCGGCCGTGCTCGCCGCAACCGCGCTCGTCGCATGGCCGGGCGGACCGGCCTCCGCGGCTGATCCATGCGCGGCTCCGGTGACCAACAAGGTCGCCTGCGAGAACACGAAACCCGGCGACCCGCCGTCCGACTGGCAGATCGACGGGATCGGCGATGCCTCGATCCAGGGATTCGCCACCCAGATGAGCGTCAACGTCGGCCAGACGGTCGACTTCAAGATCAAGACGCCGGCGAGCTCCTACCACATCGACATCCTTCGCCTCGGCTACTACGGCGGCGACGGGGCGCGGAAAATCGCCTCCAACATCCAGCCCTCCGCCTCGCTTCCGCAGAGCCAGCCGAGCTGCACGAGCACCAGCTCCACCGGCCTGGTCGAATGCGGGAACTGGAAGATCTCGGCGTCGTGGACGGTGCCGTCGACGGCTGTCTCCGGCCTCTATGTGGCGCACCTGGTCCGCAACGACACCGGTGGCGAGAGCCAGATCCTCTTCGTAGTGCGCGACGACTCGAGTCATTCCGACCTCGTGCTGAAGACCTCGGATGCGACCTGGCAGGCCTACAACGCCTACGGCGGCAACAGCCTCTACACCTGCACCGTCTCCTGCCCGCCGGGTGACCCGGGCGGCTACAAGGCCGCCTATGCGGTCTCCTACAACCGCCCCTTCGACGGCACCCTGGCCACCGACAGCGGCGTCTCCGACCCGTTCTATGCCGAGTACCAGCTGATCCGCTTCCTCGAGCGCAACGGGTACGACATGAGCTACGTCTCCGACCACGACGTCGAGGCCGGCGGGTCGCTGCTGCAGAACCACAAGGTCTTCATCTCCAGCGCCCACGACGAGTACTGGTCCGCCGGCGAGCGCCAGAACGTCGAAGCGGCCCGCGGCGCAGGGGTCAACCTCGCCTTCTTCAGCGGCAACGAGGTCTTCTGGAAGACGCGCTGGACGAACAGCTCCGACGGGTCGAACACGCCCTACCGAACGCTCGTCACCTACAAGGACACCCACTTCCCGAATCCGGTCGATCCGCTGGGGCCGGGGATCACCACCCCGACATGGCGCGACCCGCGATTCAGCCCGCCCGGCGACGCCGGCCGCCCCGAGAACAGCCTCAGCGGCCAGCTCTTCCTGATCAACTCGGGCACCTCCGAAATCAAAGTCCCCGGGACGTTCGCCAAGCTGCGGTTCTGGCGCAACACCGCGGTCTCAACGCTGAGCGCGGGTCAGACCCTCACGCTAGCCCCCGGGACCGGGACGCTGGGCTACGAGTGGGACGTCAACCCGGACAACCGCTTCCGTCCCGCCGGGCGGTTCCCGCTTTCCTCGACGACGGTGAGCGGGGTGCAGGCGTTCATCGACTACGGCACCGAAGTCGAGGACAACGCGACGGCGACGCACAGCCTCTCCCTCTACCGGGCCCCGAGCGGCGCGCTGGTCTTCGGCGCCGGCACCGTGCAGTGGTCCTGGGGGCTCGATGTCACCAACGCCTGGAACGACGCCGGTCCCGATGGCGAAAAACCCGACCCGACCATGCAGCAGGCCACGGTCAACCTGATGGCCGACATGGGCGCCCAGCCGGCGACGCTGCAATCGCCTCTCATCGCGACCTCCGGCTCAACCGACTCGACGGCGCCGACCGCCGCACTCACCGCGCCCGCCGACGGCGCGTCCGTGTCTGACGGCAACACCACGACGATCTCCGGCACGGCCTCGGACACCGGTGGCGGGGTCGTCGCCGCGGTCGAGGTCTCGACCGACGGAGGCGCGACCTGGCACACGGCGAACGGGACCACATCCTGGACCTATCCATGGACGGTCCACGGCTACCCCTCGACCACGATCAGGGCGCGCGCCATCGACGACTCCGGCAACATCGGGGCCGCGAGCGCCGCGCGGACTGTCTCCGTCTCCTGCCCCTGCTCCGTCTTCGGATCGACGGTTCCCGAAACCGTCGACGCGGGCGACACCCACGCGGTGGAGGTCGGCGTCAAGTTCCGCAGCGACGTCGCGGGGAACGTCACCGGCATCCGCTTCTACAAGTCCTCCTCCAACACCGGCACCCATGTCGGCAACCTCTGGACGCTGGGCGGCACGAACCTGGCCAAAGCCACCTTCTCGGGCGAGAGCTCAAGCGGCTGGCAGCAGGTGAGCTTCTCCAGCCCGGTCGCGATCCAGCCCAACACGACGTACGTCGCCTCCTACTTCGCTCCCAAAGGGCACTACTCGGCGGCCGAGTTCGCGGTCGAACATCCACCCGCGGTCGGCGCCGACAACCTCGACGCGCCGCCGCTGCACATCCTGCCCGACAAGGGGAACGGCAACGGCCTCTACGAATACAGCACCGCCAGCACCTTCCCGCAGAGCACCTTCCACGCCGAGAACTACTGGGTCGACGTCCTCTTCGCACCGACCGGCCCGTCACAGCCGCCGGGTCAGGTCACGAACGTCAGCGCGACGGCGGGCATGCTCCAGGCGAACGTCAACTGGACCCCGCCGTCCACCGGCGGTGCCCCGTCTACCTACCAGATCACCCCATACATCGGCTCCACCGCGCAGACGCCCGTGACCGTCACCGCCCCCGCCACCAGCGCGGTGATAACCGGGCTCTCGGGCGGCACCACCTACACCTTCAAGGTGAAGGCGGTCAACGCCTTGGGGGCGGGGCCTGACTCGGCCGCGTCCAATCCGGTCACCCCCACCACCCCCAGTCCGCCCGAGGCGCCGACCGGGGTCAGCGCAACCGCCGGGCCGCTGCAGGCGACCGTCAACTGGACCGCCCCCTCGAGCGACGGCGGCAGCCCGATCACCAGCTACCGGGTCACCCCCTACATCGGCTCTGCCGCGCAGACGCCGGTCAGCGTGGCCGCGCCGGCGAGCTCGACGACGATCACCGGGCTCTCGGGCGGCACGACGTACACCTTCAAGGTCGCCGCGATCAACGCGGTCGGGCCGGGGCAGGACTCGGCTGCCTCCAACTCGGTCACCCCCACCACCCCCAACCCGCCCGGGGCGCCGACCGGGGTCAGCGCAACCGCCGGGCCGCTGCAGGCGACCGTCAACTGGACCGCCCCCTCAAGCGACGGCGGCAGCCCGATCACCAGCTACCGGGTCACCCCCTACATCGGCTCCGCCGCGCAGACGCCGGTCAGCGTCGCCGCGCCGGCGAGCTCGACGACCGTCACCAACCTCGCCGCGGGCACGGCCTACACCTTCAGGGTCGCCGCGGTCAACGTAGCCGGGCCGGGGTCGGATTCGAGCGCCTCGAATCCGGTCACTCCGACCCCCGCTCCGAGCCTCGCCGTGGACACAACGGTGACCGCGCATCAAACCAGCGGCTCGAGCAGCATCTCCTCGCCGGCCTTCTCGACCTCTGCCTCCGGTGAGCTGCTGCTCGCCTTCATCAGCTCGGACGGCCCCTCCGGTGGCGGCGGCCAGAGCTTCTCGAGCGTCAGCGGCGCCGGGCTGACCTGGCGTCTCCGCAGTCGCTCCAACGCCCAGCCCGGCACCGCGGAGATCTGGCAGGCCAACGCGCCGGCCACGCTCAGCAACGCCACCGTCACCGCCACCCGGGCGAGCGGCTCCTACGTCGGCTCGATCACCGTCGTCGCCTTGATCGGAGCCGACCAGGTCGTCGACGGGACCACCGCGACGGGCAGCAGCTCCACAGGCGCCCCGTCGGTCTCGCTGACGACGACCCGCGCGAGCTCGTGGATATGGGGGGTGGGCAACGACTGGGACAGCGCCACCGCGCGCACCGTCGGACCGAACCAGACCAAGGTCGATGAGTTCCTTGCCTCGGTCGGCGACACGATGTGGGTGCAGCGGCAGACCCTGACGACGCCGCTCAGCGGGACGTTGGTGACGTTGAACGACACCGCCCCCACCAACGACCGCTGGAACCTGGCGGCGATCGAGGTGCTGGGGACCACCCAGGGCGCCGCGCCGGCCACTCCCATCCTCTCCTCCACCGTCCCGGCCTCCCCGGCCAACCAGAACTCGCCGAAGCTCGTGGGCAGCGCCCCGGCCGGGTCCTCGGTCTCGATCTACTCGACCGCCAACTGCAGCGGCACGCCTCTCGCCGGGGGCAGCGCGGCGGAACTGGGAGCCGGGATCACGGTCCCCGTCCCCGATGACTCCAGCACCGCCCTACGCGCCACCGCGACCGCCGCCGGCGTCAGCTCGGCCTGCTCCGCGCCGCTCACCTACGTCGAGGACTCGACCGCGCCGCAGACCCAGATCGGCGCCCACCCGGCGGCGCTCAGCACCAGTCCCGCGGCGAGCTTCGAATTCTCCGGCGAAGACGCGGGCTCGGGCGTGGGCTCGCTGCAGTGCCGGCTCGACTCGACCGAAGCCTCCGCCTGGGCGGGCTGCGCCTCGCCGAAGAGCTACGCGAGCCTCGCCGACGGCGCCCACCTCTTCGAAGCGCGTGCGATCGACAAAGCCGGCAACACGGACGCGACGCCGGCCTCCTTCGAATGGCAGATCGACGCGACGCCCCCCACCGCCGTGATCGACGCGGGCCCGAGCGGCGTCACCGAAGACTCGACCCCCACCTTCGAATTCCACTCCAGCGAGGCCGGCTCGAGCTTCGCCTGCTCGATCGACACGGGCACCGCGAGCTTCGGCGCCTGCTCGGGGCCGGGCGCCTCCCACACCCCGGCGAGCCCGCTCGCCGACGGCTCCTACACCTTCCGGGTGCGCGCCACCGACGCGGCCGGGAACCAGGGCACGGCGACCCGCAGCTTCACGGTGGACTCGCCGGCCAACCCGCCCGGGGCGCCGTCCGGCCTCACCGCGATCGCGAAGAGCTCCGGCGCGCAGCTCAGCTGGACGGCCGCGGCCGGCAACGGAAGCCCGATCGTCAGCTACCGGATCACCCCCTATATCGGCGGTGCCGCCCAGACGCCGCTCAGCACGGGCTCGGCAGCGACGTCGGCCACGATCGGCGGCCTCACCAACGGCACCACCTACACCTTTACGGTGGCGGCCATCAACGCGGGTGGCCCCGGGCCCGAGTCGACCCCATCCGCGGCAATCACCCCATACGCAACGATCTTCGACCTCGCCACGCCCGCGACGGTCGACGCCGGCGACGCCAAGGCCGTCGAGCTCGGCGTCAAGTTCCGCAGCGACGTGGCCGGCACCGTCAACGGGATCCGCTTCTACAAGGCCGCGGCAAACACCGGCACCCATGTCGGCAGCCTCTGGAACGCCGGCGGCACGCTTCTCGCCCAGGAAAGCTTCAGCGCCGAGACGGCATCCGGCTGGCAGCAGGTGAAATTCCCGAGCGCCGTCGCGATCCAGCCGAACACCACCTACATCGCCGGCTACCTCGCCCCGAAAGGCCATTACTCGGTGAACGGGCCGACGCTCTCCGCCGGCGTCGACAACCCGCCCCTGCACGCGCTGGCCAACAGCGCCAGCGCCAACGGCGTCTACATCTACAGCAGCACGGCCAAATTCCCGACCAACAGCTACCAGTCCTCCAACTACTGGGTCGATGTGCTGTTCACCCCGGCCGTCGCCGCCCAGCCCCCCGGCCAGGTGACGGGTGTGAGCGCCACCGCCGGCCCCGGGCGGGCGAACGTGAGCTGGAGCGCGCCGGCCAGCGACGGCGGCAGCGCCATCACCGGCTACCGGGTCACTCCCTACATCGGCTCCGCCGCCCAGGCGCCGGTCACGGTCGCCGCGCCGGCAACGTCGAAAACGATCACCGGGCTGACCGCCGGAACCACCTATACGTTCAAGGTGGCCGCGATCAACGCGATCGGCACCGGGCCCGACTCGACCGCCTCGAACCCGGTCACGCCGACGGCGGTGGGAAATGGCCCCGACTCGCCGACCGGGGTCACCGCCGGGGCCCGCAACCAGGGCGCGCTGGTCAGCTGGAGCGCGCCCGCCAACGAAGGCGGCAGCGCGATCACCAGCTACCGCGTCACCCCATATGTGGGCAACGCGGCGCAGGCCCCCACGACGGTTCCCGCCTCCACCACCTCGACGACGATCGGCGGCCTGGCGAACGGCACGACCTACACGTTCAGGGTCACCGCGATCAACAGCCTCGGCTCCAGCCCGGAATCCGAACCCTCCAACCCGGCGATGCCGCGCGCGACGATCTTCGAGCAGACCGTTCCGACCGTGATCGAAGACACCGACTCGAACTCGGTCGAGCTCGGCGTCAAGTTCACCAGCGACGTCGCGGGCACGATCCGGGGAATTCGCTTCTACAAGGGCCCCGGGAACGTGGGGACCCACGTCGTCAGTTTCTGGAACGCCGCCGGGGAACTGCTCGAGCAGGACACGGCGACGGGGGAGAGCGCCTCCGGTTGGCAGGAGGTGCAGTTCGCGAGCCCGGTCCCGATCGCCCCCGGCACCGTCTATGTCGCCGGCTATCTGGCCCCCAACGGCCACTACTCGGTGATCCAACCGGGCTTCACGAGCGCGGTTGACAGCCCGCCGCTCCACGCGCTGGCAAACGCGACGAGCCCGAACGGCGTCTACTCGTACAGCCCGGTGAGCATCTTCCCGACCGACACCTTCAACTCGTCGAACTACTCGGTCGACGTCATGTTCACGCCATGAACCGCTCGACGACCCCCAGATTGCCCGCCACCTTCGCCGCCGCCGGCCTGGCCCTGATCCTCGCGGCGGCCGCCGCCCTCGTGCTCGCCGCCTGCGGCGGAAGCGGCCAACCGACCGACTCAGGCTCCCAACCGGAGACGAGAAGCGCCTACATCGTCCCCTCCTCGAATCCGATCTCCTCCGAGGACGCGCCAAGCGTCGCCCGCTACCCGACCGGCCGCGACAACGACGAGACCAGCAAGACCGGGGCAGACCTGGATCCATGCGACCTGGTCTCCTCGAAGCAGGCGGCGGCGATACTGGGCAGCTCCGTCCACAGCTCGCTCGGACTGCAGGGACCGACCTGCATCTATGAAACCGGCGGCTCGGGGCCGCAGATCACCGTCGTGATCGAGCAGACCTCCCTCGCCGGCCTCCGTCGCGAGGCGTCGGAGGCCACCCGGCTGCAGGTCGGGAACCGGAGCGGCTGGTGCATCGACCATGGCTCCACCTCGGTCGCGGTGCCGCTCGAGAAGGGTGGCGTGCTGCGGGTGAACGGGCCCTGCGCGCTCGCCTCGCGCTTCGCCGCCCTGGCGGTCGGCGGCGCCTCCCGGAGCTGAGCCGAGCGGGCGCAGTCCTGAGCCCGCCTCAGGTCGTCGCCCGGCGCCTGCGGTAGCGGCGGGTCTTCGCGCGGTTCCCGCAGACCTCCATCGAGCACCAGGTTCGCGAGCGGTTGCGGGACTCGTCGAAGAACGCCCACTCGCAGGTCTCGTCCGGGCAGACCTTGAGGCGAGGCCAGGCGCCGGTCGCCTGAAGCCGCTCGAGCGCGAGCAGCAGGCGGGCCTCGAAGGCCGGGGCGCCCTCACCCTCCGGAGCAAGCTCGAGCTCGCCCTCGGCGCCGAGCACGGTGCGATAGCGGGCGCGCGCGGCGGCCGCGCGAAGGGGCGCCACCGCCTGGTCGTCTGCGGGCCGCCCGTTGTTGGCCAGCATCAGGGCGCGCAGGGCCCCGCGCAGGGCGAGGACCCGATGGTGGCCCGCCTCGTCGATCTCCGCCGCGCCGACCTCGCCGTCCGACCCCCGGATCCAGCTCTCCAGGGCTGCGGCGTCGGCGATCGCGTCGATGCCCTCGTCCTGGTCCCAGGTGTTGACGAAGTCGACCAGCAGCCCAGCCTCTCTGTCGACGGACGAATTTGAATTTCCGCTTGACACCACCCAACCAGTTTAGCTAGTGTTGTGAACACCGGCAAATGGAAATTGCCGGTGTCGCACGCCACGAGAGCCGAACGGAGGCCCGAAATGAGGTTCGCAAGCAGCCTGGTGATCGCCAACGCCGCCGAGAGGCAGCGCCACCTACGGGAAATCGCCGCCCGCGACCGGCGCGTCCGCCGCCGCCCGCTGCGCTCCCGCTGAGATCCGGTTGAACCGCGCTCCCCGGGCATGCGTATGCCCGGAAGGAGATGGGGAGCGCAAGACTCAGAGCTGTCCTGGCGGTGGGTGTGCTGGCGCTGCTGGCCTGGACCGCGAACGCCGTCGCCGCGACGACCACGATCGGGCAGCTGGCGCCCAATCCGTACGAATACTCCGGCTACGAATACGTCTATCACCCGCCCGCGGCGACCTGCGAAGCCGCCCAGGACGTCGCTGGGACGGGCACCAGCTACGCGGTCCCGAGCGGCGGCACGACGATCACCGCCTGGCGCACCAACGCGACGACCGGGTCGGGGCAGCAGATGACCTTCAAGGTCTTCCGCAAGGTCGGTGACCCGGCCACCTACGAAGTGGTCGGACACGACGGGCCGCGCACGCTGACCGCGGGGACGGCCACCGGCGGCACCGTCAATGCCTTCACCGGCCTTTCGATTCCCGTGCAGCCGGGAGACCTGGTCGGGCTCTACCCCGACAACGCGGCCACCGTCCACGACGCGTGCATCTTTCCGTTCGCCAGCGGCTCCTACCTGTTCCGCAGCGGAAGCCTCGAAGACAGCGGCTCCGGCGCATTCAGCTCGGCGAGCGGCCAGAGGCCGAACCTGACCGCGACGGTGACCGTCACCTCGGGTGGCGGCGGCCCCGAACTGCACACCCTCACCGTGCTGCATGGCGGGGCCGGGTACGGCACGGTGCAGAGCTCGCCCGGCGGGATCGATGCCTGCTCCGCCGAATGCTCACACGCGTTCGAAGACGGAACGGTCGTCAACCTCACCGCCACGCCGGACGGCTACTCGAACTTCGACGGATGGTCGGGGGGCGCCTGCACCGGGACGGGCTCCTGTCAGCTGACCATCGGCGCCGACGTCTCGGTGACCGCCGGCTTCTCCGCAAAGGGCTACAGCTACGAATACGGCTACGGGGGCTACGGGCCATCGCAGACCGGGTCGCCAGGCTCGACCCCCATCCGCAGGCGGTGCCGGAAAGCAGGCAGGCGGACTCGTCATCACAAGCGCGCCAGGCGACATTGCGCCGCGAAGACGAAGCGCGTGGCGAAGAGGGTCCAGAATCAGGCCCTTGGCGCGCCGGTCCTGGCGACCATGGCCGGGCGGACCCTCTACAGCCTCAGCGCCGAGCATGGAAAGACGTTCATCTGCACCGGAGCGTGCCTGGCGACATGGCACCCGCTCCTCCTGCGGGCCGGACTCCGCCCGATCGGCCCGGTCAAGCTGGGCACGGTGAGGCGCCCGGAGGGCAGGATCCAGATCACCTATCACGGCAGGCCCGTCTACACCTTCAGCGGCGACAGCGGGCCCGGCCAGGCGAACGGCCAGGGGTTCAAGGACGTCGGTACCTGGGGCGCCGTGACGATTCCGCTTGGGAGCTAGGTAGCACCGACGTCAGGGGAACGCGCCTTCGAGAGATCGGCGGAGATCCGCACCGCCGCGGAGACCAGCGGCGCCGCGAGGATCAGCCCGATGGTCCCGAAGAGGCAGCCGCCGGCGATCGTGACGATGAGGACGGCAAGCGGATGGAGCCCAAGGGCGGCGCCGTAGGCGATCGGCTGCACCATCTGCTGAAGCACGCCGTTCGCCAGCAGGACGATGACCGCCAGGGCCAGCGCCGCCGCCGGGCCCTGGCCGCCGAGGGCGATCAGGACCGCGAATGCGCCGGCGGTCCAGGCCCCCAGGTACGGCACGTATCCGCCGAGGAAGGTGACGACGGCGATCGTCCCGGACAGCGGCACCCCCAGCAACAGGGCGCCGACCCCGACGATCAGCGCGCTCCAGGCCGCCACCACGGTGACCCCGACGAAGTAGCCTCGGAGCGATGCCGCAACCCTGCCCACAACGGTGCGGGCGATCGGCACCGGCACCCCCATGTGCCGCTCGACGAAGGCGCCGATCGTCGGAGCGTCCTTGAGGATGAAGAACAGGCTCAGCGCCGTGAAGGAGAGAAAGACGGCCAGCGACGCCAGCTCGTCGATAGCGCCCAGGACACCGTGCGTGAGGGCTTCGAAGCCTCCGCTCACCGAGGCGCTCGCGTGGCTTTTCGCGTCGCCCGCGGTGGCCGCGCCCACTCCCAGGTCCCTGGCCCACGACTCGACCTGGCTCGCGCCTTCCTGAAGCCTCTGGCTGAGCCCGTCGGCCTGGCTCGCGATTCCGGTCAGGACGACGAAGCCGACCGCGACCCCGATGCCGACGATCGCGAGGAAGACGAGAGCCGCGCCGACGGCCCTCGGCACCCCCCGACCCCGCAGCAGATCGACCAAGGGCGAGGCGACGGAGGCGATGATCGCCGCGGTGACCACCGGCAGCACGATCGTCTGCGTCAGCGAGAGCAGGGTGATCGCGCCGACGAGGGCGGCGGCGACCCCGACCAGCAGCCAGGCCGAGAAGCCCAGGTCCCGCATCCATCCCGGGGCGGCGAACAGCCCGCTCAGCTCGCCGGCCTCGATCTCGATCACTTCGTCGACGTCGCCGCCGGGCTCGGCCCCGGGGCGACGCAGGCGGCCCCTGATGATCGGATTCCTACGGCCCATTCGCCGGCTTCCTCGCGATTACGGGACGATACGTTGCACTCCCGACGAAGCGACCGACGGGCCACCACTTGAGCGATCCAGCGCGAGTCACCTATGTCGGCCACGCCACCGTCCTGATCGAGCTGGACCGCGTCCGGATCCTCACCGACCCGGTGCTGCGGGAAAGGATCGGTCCCCTGCGCCGCCGCGGCGCGCCTCCCGCGAGCACTGTGGCGGAGGACCTCGACGCCGTGTTGATCTCCCACCTGCACCACGACCACGCCGATCTGCCCTCCCTGCGGCGGCTTGACCGGGGGGTGCGAGCGTTCGTGCCGTCAGGCGCCGCAGGGCTGCTGAGGCGCCAGGGCTTCACCGACGTCGCCGAGCTGGAGGCCGGTGACTCGGTCGCCGTCGGCGGGGTCCGGGTTTCCGCGGTGGAGGCCAGGCACGCCGGCGGACACCGCCTCGGTGCCCGCGCCACGGCCGCTCTCGGGTTCCTCGTGGCCGGCTCGCAGAGCGTGTATTTCGCCGGTGACACTGACCTCTTCGACGGCATGGAGCGCCTCGGCGATCGGCTCGACCTCGCCCTCCTGCCGGTCTGGGGATGGGGGCCCAACCTCGGGCCCGGCCACCTGGACCCCGAGCGCGCCGCGAAGGGCGCGGCGGCGCTCTCGCCGAGGATCGCCGTCCCGATCCACTGGGGAACCCTCTACCCGCTCGGCCTGTCGCGCCTTGCCCCCGGCCGGCTCACCGAGCCACCCCGCGAATTCGCCCGATGGGCGGAGAGGCTCTCGCCTCAGGTCGAGGTGCGCGTGCTGGCCCCTGGGGAGGCGACGTCGCTCTCGTAGCTCGAGTGGCCGAGCGAAGCCAACCAGCCGCGGAGGATTCGGTGGACCCGCTCCGCACCGACCACATCGTCGTCGGGCCAGCTGAGCTCGGTCGGGTGCAGGACGAACGGGTGGCTCTGGGTCCCCCCCATTCCACCGTGGGAGCCGACCAGCTCCTCGAAGGCGGCGACCTCGCCGAACTCGGGCCAGAAGGTGCTGTTCACCATCAGGTCGGCGCAGTGGGGGAATCCGTCGGTGCGACGCACGTGATCGGCGGCATGCGGCCCGAAGACGGCAAGCGGATCGTCTCCCTCGACCCGCTCTTCGTCGAGGAAGTTGACGCCCTCGCCGCCGAGCGCGACAGCCCCGAAGCGCTCCGACCGAACCAGCACGAAGCCGATCCCTGGGTGGTCCCGCAGGGCCGAGAGCAGACGGGGATACCTCGACTCGAGGCGCTCCATCGTCAACCGTCCGGGCTCGCGGGGAAAGCTGATCAGCCCAAGGCAGCCGGAGGCCATCACGGAGAGCTCGGGGACCTCGCTTCCGCCCCGGGCTCGCTCGACCTCCTCGCGCGCGTCCGGGTCGAGGATCACGGCATCGCCGGCGCGGCGGCGCCGTGTCGCGGTCCTCACCGTCCGCGCCGCCGCCGTGTCGTCTCGGGCGACCTCGGTCAGGCCGGCGCTCAGATAGGCGAGGGCGTCGTCCTCACCCTCGTCGACCGCGATCACGCTCTCCGGGTCGCAGGTCGACCGCACCAGCTCCTCGAGCGTCTGCCCGTATCGGTCGCGAAACGTCTCGCCCTGCGACTGCCCATGGTCGGAGAGGACCACCAGCCGGTAGGGCCGGGGGGCGTCGGCGGCCGCCGCGGCGATCCGCGCGATCTGGCGGTCAAGGTCGCGCAGCACGGCAAGGGCGTCGTGCCGTTCGATCCCGGAATGGTGGGCGACCTCGTCGTAGGCGAGAAAGGTCGTGTAGATGACCGGGCGCCCGGCGAGGATGTCGCCGACCACGCTGGCGACCTGCAGGTCCCTCTGAACCACCGTCGCCCACGCCCTGACCAGTGCATAGGAGCGATTGCGCGCCATGCGAGGACGGACGTCGTCCCGAACCTGGCTGCGGGCCGCGCGCCGCTCGCGCCCGACGTCGGTGAGCGCGAGAACCAGGGTGCGCGCGACTCCGTAGGGGCGGGCGAAGTAGGCAGCGTAGTCACGCCCGATCGGCCGCCTCCTGCGCAGCGCCGTGCTCATCGTCAGCATCGAGTGCGGCGCGTCCCCCGAGAGGATGTTCGCGCGGCTCGCGCCATCGGCATGCAGCAGCCCAGCCCCGTCGGAGTGGCGCCGCTCCAGCTCTTCGGCGTCGCGTGGATGGTTGGTCACGATCGCCGTGTCGCGATCCTTCTCCCACCAGCGGAAGGCCGGCATGTCGTGGTTGGAGCCGTGGAGCAGCCCCGCCTGGCAGGCGCCTGTCTGCGAGGACCAGTCGGTCTCCCATTCCTCCAGCCTGTGGGTGCCGTCGCGCAGCCAGCCGGCCAGGTTGGGGGCATCTCCGGCGGCAAGCGCCCGATGCAGCACGTCGTGGGCGAGGCCGTCGATCTCGAGGAAGACGACACCGGGGACATCGCTCTCCACGGCGGCGCCCCGACGCCGCGCCTGGCGGCGCACGACGTTGCGATACCAGGCATCGTCCTCGTCGATCGCGAGGAGTGAGTAGAAGCCGGCGGTGAGGGCGGCCATCGCGACCGTGACCACGACCCCCTCTGCGACCCCGTCCAGGTGCGCCCCGGGAATGAGGTCGATGGCGAAAGTGACGAGCACTCCGTTCAGGATCAGCGCCGCGACCCCCAGCGTGAGGACGGTCAGCGGCAGCGCGATTCGGGCGAGGACCGGCCAGACGAGCGCGTTCAGCAGGCCGATCAGCGCCGCCGCCCCGAGCGCGGCTCCGGGCCCTTCCAGGACGAACCCCCGAAGCACCACCGAGAGCAGAAGCAGGCATGCCGCGTCGAGCAGAAGGACCAGTAGGCCCCGGAGGGCGGTTCGAAGGCTCATCGCGGGCTCAGTCTAGGATTCGGAGGGTCAATGATCGAGCTGCTTTCCGGTTTCCCAGAGAACGTGCTGGCCATCGAGGCCAAGGGCGAGGTGACGGGCGAGGACTACGAGCAGGTCCTGATCCCTGCGGTCGAGAGACAGTTGAAGCGTCACGAGAAGATTCGCCTTCTGTACCTGCTCGGCTCCGAGTTCGACGGCTATTCGGCGGCGGCGATGTGGGACGACGCGCGGGTCGGCATGGGACATCCGTTCTCATGGGAGCGCATCGCCGTCGTCACCGATCACGACGGCTACCGTCGCCTCGTGAAGGGGTTCGGCTTCCTCGTCCCCGGCGAGATCAGGGTCTTCGACATCGCGGAGCTCGACGCGGCAAGGGACTGGATCGCCTCGGACTGACGCCGGCGAGCGGCCGGCGCCAGCCCGAATCACCTCAGCGGCTCGAGGGTTCCCAGCGGGCGGTCAGCTGGTAGATGATCACCACGTCGAGGAGAATCATCAGCATCGACCAGAGCGGAGCGGCGGGGAACCAGACGATCTGCGCCACAGCGTTCACCGCGACGAAGAAGATCGCTGCGACCCGGGCCGCCGCGTTGCCCGTGAGCACGCCGAATCCGGTCAGGGCGATTATCGATCCGAGGATCAGGTGAACCCATCCCCAGGTCGTGAGGTCCACGATCAGCGCTCCCGTACCGCCGACGACGACGACTTCGTCGTTGAGGATCGCCGCGAGCCCCCAGAGGGCGTCGAGCGAGCCGACGATTATCAGGACAACGCCTGCAAACGCGAGCCAACCCGACAGCTCGTCGGAACCTGTTGAGCGCGTGTCGCTCCGTGCGGGGGGGGTAGAACCAGCCTCCATCGGTGCTCCTTTCAATCTGGCGTGTGCCAGTCGATCTCTTTAGATGCCGCGTGGGCGGCGGTGAGGCTGCCGGATCACGCAGAACGAACCTAAATCGAACTTCGCCCCGAGGCAACCGCCTGGACTAACCTTCGCATTCCGCCGTCAGCGGGATCTCCTCTTCGTGGACCTGGCCTTCCTGGCTCCTGAAGGTGGCATCGGCGGTGGGATTGCCGTGGCAGAGGTCGCGGCTCAGCACCAGGTAGCCGCCCTTGCCGCCGTCGATCGTCAGCTCGAAGGACGTCACCGGCGCGTCGGGGATGTCGTCGGCGCCGGCCTGGATCCGTCCGTGCGTGGAGACGATGCGGCCTTCCAGCAGCACCTCCGCCGGCCCCCCGAGCACGTAAGCAAGGTGGGGCAGCGCGCCGTACCCCGAGACGGCGTAGACCGGGCCCGACAGCGGCGCCGGGTAGGCGGGGCTGCGGACCCGGGCGAAGCCGACGCGCTGATGCCCCGCGCACCGGTCTGCCTTCAGGTCCTTCCGCGTGCAGAGCTGGCGGATCGCGGTCGGGTCGACGAGGACGACCGGAGGCAGAGTCACCGCAACCGAGCGGATGTTGGGGTCCCCCGGCCGGGGTGCGACGTCGACGACGAAGGCCGGCTTTTCGGTGCGGGCAGTCCCCCCGACCGCCTTCAGCGAAGCCTGCGGCTGAAACGGCTCGCTCGAGGTGCTGGTCCCCGAGCCGCCGCCGCAGCCGGCTGCGGCCATCGCCAGAGCGACGGCGGCGAGGGCGCAGACCGCGATCGTGGGGTGTCGCACGCCTGCACAGTACCCCGTGCGATTGACTCCGCTGCATGCGGAATGGCCCCGGCAACCGAATCGCGACGATCGGCGTCTACGGATTCGACCTGCCCGGCTTTCTGGCCGCGCTGGACGGAGCGGCGGTGACCACCGTCGTCGACGTGCGCCAGCGGCGCGGGGTGCGGGGGCCCGAGTACGCCTGGGCGAACTCGAGGCGGTTGCAGGCTGCCCTCGCCGAGGCCGGCATCGACTACGTCCATATGAAGGAGCTGGCGCCGACCACCGAGATGCGCCGGCTCCAGTACAGGGAGGACGCGCGGGAGGGCGTGGGGAAAAGATCTCGAACCAGGCTGGCCGAGGGCTATGTCGCCGGCTACACGGAGCAGATCCTCGATCCCGCCGATCTCTCCCCGCTGCTCGAGCTCGCCTCGGGTGGCGGAATGCCGGCGCTGCTCTGCGTCGAGCGGGAGGCCGCCGCCTGCCACCGATCCCTGATCGCCGAGCGTCTGAAGCGCGAGCACGGCCTCCGGGTCCTCCATCTGGGCCCCTAGGGCGAACCCCCGGCTGCTGAGGGGAATCCCCAATAGACGGAGCGGGTGAGCGATGCCAGCCTGGGATGCGACCCAATCACTCCCGAAGGAGCACCTCGATGAACGACGACACCTCCACGCAGACCGCCCAGCCGCGCCGGCTGCGGCGCTCCTCCCGCGACCGCCTCCTGCTCGGCGTCGCCGGCGGCCTGGGCCGCTACTTCCGGATCGACCCGGTGATCTTCCGAATCGGCTTCGGCGTCTCGATCCTGATCGGCGGGCTCGGCGCGCTCGCCTATCTGTTGCTCGCGATCTTCGTTCCCACCGACGGCGACCCCGACTGGGCGGAGCGGATCGGGGACCGGCTCCGCTCCCGGGGTCTCTGGCGCGCCCTGGGCCTGATCGCGGTCGGTGCGCTCGCCCTGGCCGGGCTGTTCGCCCTCGCCGGAGGGGCGGCATTCGCAGTCGCCCTCGGATGGGGAGTTCCCGTCGCGATCGCCGTGATCTCGGTCGGCGCCCTGCTGGCGCTCACCGCCTTCCGCGGCGGCGCCCGGTGGCTGATCGCCCCGGCCGTGGCTATCGCCATCGGGGCCGGCGCCGCGGCGGCTGCCGACCTCGACTTCCGCGGCGGCATCGGAGAGCGCGAATACACGCCGACCTCGGCGGCCTCGATTCCGGCCGACGGCTACCGGCTCGGTGTTGGCCGCCTCATCGTCGACCTCCGACACCTCGACTGGAACCGGGACCGGATTGTGCGGCTCAAGGTTGACCTCGGCGCTGGCCAGGCCAACGTGTTCGTGCCACGCCGGGTCTGCGTTGTCGGTGACACGCATGTCGGCGCCGGCGAGAGCGAGATCGTGGGTGAGCTGAACGATGGATTCGACGTCGACCACGGTGCCGGCTCGGATTCGTCCGCCGTGCCGCGCCTCCAGATCGACGCGGAAGTCGACGTCGGCCAGCTGCGGGTGATCAACAGCGACACCGCCAGCGTCGACAACCCGGGCTACGGGCCGGACCCCCTCCACGAGGACACCGCGCCGCTGCGCGCGGCTGAGGCGACCGCATGCGCGACCGGCTGAGGGTGGACCGCGTCTCGCTCAGCTCCGGGGTGGTGATTGCCGCCACCGGGGTCGTGCTGCTCCTCGACTCCTCGGGCGCCGTCGATCTTGCCCCCGGCTGGATGGCGGTGGCGCTGACCGGGGCGGTCGGGGCAATCCTGCTGCTCGGCGGACTGCTCGACGGCGGCGAGAAGCGTCACGATTGAGGAATGAGCAGCGCGGTCGGATCACCGCCGCTACGGCGCGACATGCGACACGCTCTCCTCGCCGGAGTGCTGGCGGGGATCAGCGCTCGAACCGGCATCGACCTGATCGTGCTTCGGGTCGTCTTCGTGATCGCCACGATCGCGACAGGCGGCCTCCTGCTGCTGGCCTACCTCGTCGCCTGGGCGGCCCTCCCGGCCTCCGGTCGCGCGCCACCGGCGCCGGCCCGCCTCGCCCGCCTCCGGGTCCGCGGCGACTGGCGGGTCGCCGCCGGCGTTGGGCTGCTGACCCTGTCCCTCCTTCTCGCCTTTCGCCAGCTCGGCATCTGGTGGAGCGACGCGCTGGCCTGGCCGCTGGCGCTGGCGGCCTTCGGGGCCGCGCTCCTCTGGGATCGCTCGCGCTCTTCGGCCGACCGCAGGGGCGACGCGAACGGCGACGCTCCGGCGCCTCTCCGCACGCCTCTCGGCGACCTCTACCGGGGGGTGTTCGGGATCCTGCTCGTGATCGGCGCCGGGCTGCTCTTCCTCTCCTCCAACGACTATCTCGGCGGCCTGCGCGACGCGGCGCTCACCGCCGTCGTCGTGATCGTCGCCGTCGCGCTGATCCTGGCACCGTTCCTCTGGCGACTCGGCCGCAACCTCGCCGCCGAGCGGGCCGAGCGCGTCCGCTCCCAGGAGCGTGCCGAGATGGCGGCGCACCTGCATGACTCGGTGCTCCAGACCCTGGCCCTGATGCAAAAGCGGGCCGACGACCCCCGCGAGGTCGCGACGCTTGCCCGCCGCCAGGAGCGCGAGCTGCGCGCGTGGCTCGGTGGCAACGGGCCGCCTGCCGAAAGAAGCTTCGCGGCTGCCCTTCGCAAGGTCGCAGACGCGGTCGAGGCGGACCACCGGGTCGCGGTCGAGGTGGTCGTGGTCGGCGACTGCCAGATCGAGGAGGCGGAGGAGGCCGTGCTCGGCGCGGCCCGCGAGGCGCTCCAAAACGCGGCCAGGCACGCCGGCGATTCCGGCCCGATCCGCGTCTACGCCGAGGTCGGAGAGGGGCGGATCGAAGCTTTCGTCCGCGACCGCGGGCCGGGCTTCGATCCAGACGCCGTGCCGGCTGACCGGCGGGGCGTGCGCGAGTCGATCGTCGGCAGGATGGAGCGAGCCGGCGGCCGCGCCGAGGTACGCGAGGTGCCGGGGGGCGGCACCGAGGTCGGGTTGGAGATCCGGCGCGCCGCGGCGAGCTCGGAGGCGGGGGGATGAGCCCGCCGCTTCCGAGCGTCGTGATCGTCGACGACCACGAGCTCTTTCGCGCCGGGGTGAGGACGGAACTCGAGGGCCTGGTCGAGGTCCGCGCCGAGGCCGAGGACGTCGGAGGGGCGGTGGCGTCGATCCTGCGCGAGAAGCCGGACGTCGTTCTGCTCGACGTCCACATGCCGGGCGGCGGCGGAGTCGAGGTGATCCGCCGCGTCGCTGAGGATCGACCGGCCCAGCGATTCCTGGCGCTCTCGGTCTCGGACGCCGCCGAGGACGTCATCGCGGTGATCCGGGCCGGAGCCCGCGGCTACGTGACGAAGTCGATCTCCGGCGAGGAGCTGGCGGGGGCGATCGGGCGGGTTCGCGAAGGCGACGCCGTTTTCTCCCCGCGGCTTGCGGGCTTCGCGCTCGACGCCTTCCAGGGGGAGATCCCGGAGGCCGAGATCGACCCCGAGCTCGACCAGCTGACCCCTCGCGAGCGCGAGGTCCTGCAGCTGATCGCCCGCGGCTACCTCTACAAGGAGATCGCGCTGCGCCTCGAGATCTCGCCGAAGACGGTCGAGGCCCACGTCAGCGCCGTCCTGCGAAAGCTGCAGCTCTCGAGCCGTCATGAGCTGAGCCGCTGGGCGGTCGAACGCCGCTTGCTGGACTAACCGTGCCTGAGCGGGCGCAGGCGCTACCGTTCATCGAGGTGGCGCAGGAGGAGCAGAGAGCGGGGGCCCAACGCGAGCCCCTGGAGGATGGCTACGACGTCGTCATCTGCGGCGCGAGCTTTGCCGGCCTCGCGGCGGCGCGCGAGCTGAGTGGATCGGGCGCCGACGTCCTCCTCCTCGACCGCCACCCGATCGGCGGGCGGCCAACCTCGGCCTGTGGGATCCCGACCGACTGGCTGCGCGAACTGGGGATGATCGGACTGGAGCTGCAGCGCTTCGGCGAGCTCGTCGTCAACACACCGGGCGGAACGATCGTCCTCGACATGCCCTTCAGCTTCTCGACCTTCAACTACGACGAGATGTGCTGGGCGCTCTGGAACGACTGCGACGCGACCTTCGAGGTGGCGACCGTTAGGGGCCGCGGCGGCGAGCGCGGCGGCAGGATCACGGTCGACACCGACCGTGGGCCGGTCAGCGCACCGCTGGTCATCGACGCCTCGGGCTGGCGACGCATCCTCGCCGTGGAGGACGGCTTCCTGCCGCCCGACGGGGCGCTGACCCGGGCGCTGGAGGTCCACCCTGCCGGGACCGGCGAAGACCTCGAGGTCTGGGTCGACCGGCGCTACGTGCGCGCCGGCTACGGCTGGTCGTTCCCGGCGGGCCAGGAGCTGCGGATCGGCACCTGCTCCTATGCGCCGCACGACCATGTCCGCAAGGGAACCGACCGGATCGCCGAGGACCTCGGCCGCGAGCAGATCCGCTATCAGGGCAACTGGATTCCCCACAAGCTGCGCCCTCCGACCGAGGGGAACGTCTTCTTCACCGGGGACTCGGCGGGCCAGTGCCTGCCGCTGACCGCGGAGGGAATCAGGACGGCCCTCTATTACGGCATCGCCGTCGGGCGCGAGATGCGCGCCGTGTTCGAAGACCGGCAGACCCGCGAGCGGGCGATCGCCGCCTACACCCGGCTCCACCTGTCGCACCGCCGCGGCTTCGGGCTGCTGCTCTTCTTCCAGCGCCTGATTCCCTGGATCCCGCAGCGCCTGCTGGCCCCGCTCTTCCGCA
>DASXAR010000040.1:0-43336 GCA_036406595.1 Solirubrobacterales bacterium
AGCGGCCAGCCGACGTAGTCCTCGGGCAAGAGGATGCGGGTCAGGTCGGGATGGCCGCGGAAGACGATGCCGAAGAAGTCGTAGGCCTCCCGCTCCTGGAAGTTGGCGGTCGGAAAGAGGTCCACGCAGGAGTCGATCTCCGGGAGCTCCTCGGCGCCCGGGTCGTCGAGCAACGCCTTGACCCTGATTCGCTCGCGGCGGTCGCGGTTGAGAAGCTCGTAGTGGACGGCGAAGCGGGGCTCGGCGGGCAGGTAGTCGGCGGCATGGAGACTCGAGAGGAAGTGGTAGCGCTGGCCGGAGGAGTCGCGCAGCCAGCTCAGCACCGGCAGGATCTGCGCGGCGTCGACCACCAGCGCGGCGCAGCCGTGCTCGAAGCTCGTGTCGAGGATGGCCCCGGGGTGTTGCTGCTCGACCTCTCCGCGGATCAGCTCCAGTCCGGGTGCGTCAGGCACGCGCCAGCTCCCTCGCAGCCTCGTAGGCCTCGGCGGCCTCGGGGCTCGGTTCGCTGCGGGGCCCACCGCGCGCCCACTCCTCCGTGCCGACGGCGTTGTAGCGCTGCCGCCAACCCTGGTCCGGGTTGCCCATGATCTTGCGCTGCAGCTTGGTGAAGCCGTAGAGCACCGCCTCCGGCCGGGGCGGGCATCCCGGCACATAGATGTCTACGGGCATGAACTTGTCGGCGCCCTGGACGACGGCGTAGTTGGCGAACATCCCGGCCGAGGAGGAGCAGGCGCCCATCGCCATCGACCATTTCGGCTCGAGCATCTGGTCGTAGAGGCGGCGGACGACCGGGGCCATCTTGATCGAGACCCGGCCTGAGAGGATGATCATGTCGGCCTGGCGCGGAGAGGCCCGCAGCGCCTCGGCGCCGAAGCGGGCGAGGTCATAGCGCGCCGTCACCAGCGAGATCGGCGCCTCGATCGCGCAGCAGGCCAGACCGAAGGTGAGCGGGAACATCGAGTTGGCGCGAGCCCAGCCGAGCATCTTGTCGAAGCTGGTCATCACGACCCGTTCGGAGACGTAGCGCTCGAGCTCCTCTCCCTCGAGGTCTCCCCGAAGCATCTCGCGCGCCCGAACCTGCCGTGCGCGGATCGTCTGGCGCTCTACCTCCAATCCAGCGCTCCCTTCCGCCAGACGTAGACGAAGGCGATCAGCAGCAGGACGACGAAGGTGACGAGCTCACCGAGGACGAAGACGCTGTCGGCGTCCTTGAAGATCACGCCGATCGGGTAGAGGAAGACCACCTCGATGTCGAAGAGGATGAAGAGCATCGCGACCAGGTAGAAGCTGACCCCGAAGCGGAGGCCGCGCGCCGGCGCCACCGGGATGCCGGACTCGTACGCCTCTCCCTGCCTGCGGCTCGCCGCCGTCGGACGCTCGGGACGCTTCGGCCCGATCAGCCGGTTGAGCATCACGAACGCCGTGCCCACCGCGAGCCCGAGGAAGGCGAAGACGAGTATCGGCAGGTAGCTCTTCAGCATTTCGAGGTCCGGCGTGGGAGCCCGACTCACCCCGTCCGGTGACCCGCCGCTACCCGCGCGCAGCCGCTGTTATACACCCAGCTTGTGACAACTTGCTACATAGTGATATTCCGCATCAGCAAGCGGAATCCCGACTCTCTTGGGCGGATTTGATGGCGGGGCTCCACCTGGTCGTCGGCTGCGCCCTGATCCTCCTCAACCTCGCCGCCGGCGCGGTCGGCGGCGTCGCGTGGTTCCGGCGGCGCCCGTCGGTCCCCTTCTGGTACCTGCTGCGCGCCGCGCAGGCATCCGTCTTCCTGCAGGCGCTGCTCGGCGGGCTGCTCGTCTTCACCGGGCACGAGGCGGCCGACGACCTCCACTACCTCTACGGGATCCTGCCGCTGGCGGTCTCCTTCATCGCCGAGGGCGCGCGGGCGGGCGCGGCTCAGCGCGAGATCGGCGACATCGACTTCGAGGCGCTTTCCGGCAGCGCGCAGGAGGAGCTGGCTCTGGCCATCGTGCGGCGCGAGATGGGGATCATGGCTGTCAGCTGCGGCGTCGTCTTCTTCCTCGCCCTGCGCGCCGCCGGGACCAGCAGCGCCTTCTAGACGGTTCCCCGATCAGCGACGCGGAAGACCGGGTGCTCCGGTCCGATCCTTCGGATCTCCTCCTCAGGCGAGTCCGGGCCGACGCCGCCGAAGAACACACCGCTCTCCCACTTCCACCTGCGCAGATAGGCGCGGAGGAGGGCCGGCTTCTCCGCGTCTGCGAGCTCGACGGCGTCGAACTCCTCCGCCCTGCGGCCGAGGAGGAGGCGCCCGCGGCCGCTTGCGCGCAGGTTCCTCGACCACTGGGTGTTCCCCCGCGGGGCGACCAGGTAGCGGCCGCCCTCGAAGTCGAGCAGGTTGACAGGGGTGCGGCGCATCTCGCCGCTCTTCCGGCCCCGCACCTCCAGCACCCGCGAGCCGGCGACGCTGATGCCGGCGCGGGTGAGCAGCGCCACCATCCGGTCGGAGACGTTCCTGCTGAACCAGCCGGGCCGGCGGTAGTCAGGGCTCATCGTAATTCCTCGCGCTCATCGCGCCTCCCTCGTTCAGCGGCCCGTAGTCGCCGGCGTGGAAGACGAGGGGGTCACCCTCGCCCGTCTCGAGTGCGGTCACCTCGCCGGTGACGATCACGTGATCGCCGCCGGCGATCACGTCGCGCAGCTCGCAGGCGATCCAGGCGAGGGCGTCGTCGACCGCCGGCATCCCGTCGCGGTCGGTCCAGGCGACGCCCGCCCACTTGTCGGCGACCGGCGCCTTGGTCGAGAAGCGTTGCGCGATCTCCTCCTGACCGGCGTGCAGGACGCTGATTCCGAACCGGTTGGCCGCCTGGACCGCGAGCAGCGTGCGGGAGCCCCGGTCGAGGCATGCGAGCATCAGCATCGGCTCGATCGACAGTGAGCAGACCGCGTTGACGGTCGCGCCCGCGGGCCCGTCGGGACCGACCGCGGTGACAACTGTGACGCCGGTGGGCAGCATCCCCATCGCGGCGCGGAACTGCCCGGGATCGGGTCGGCTCGGGGAATCAACCATCGATTGCAGACAATATGATGCCCGCCGCGTGCGCCCAGCGATCGCCATAGCAATGGCCCTCACCGCCGCCCTGGCTCTGGCTGCCTGCGGCTTCGGGGAAGAGAAGCTCTCGGTCTCGGACAATGACCCCGCCCACAACGGAGCCGTCCTCTTCTCGACCCATTGCTCGGGCTGCCACACATTGGAGGCCGCCGGCACGCAGGGCACCGGCAACCGCAGCCTCCGCACGCAGGGGCCCAACCTCGATCAGCGAACCGAGACATATGAAGACGCGCTCTTCGCGATCCAGAACGGCGGCTTCTCGGGGGCGATCATGCCCCAGAACATCGTGGTCGGCGAAGAGGCCGAGGAAGTGGCCCGCTTCGTCGCCCGCTACGCCGGGGACGAAGCCGAAGAATCGCCCCGTCCCGGCCAGCCCTCTCCCTAGCCGGCCGGAGCGATGCTCGATCTGAAGCTGATCCGCTCAGACCCCGAGCGGGTCAAGACGGCCCTGGCGCGGCGCGGCGCGGCGGAGGCGATCGACGAGCTGCTCGAGCTCGACGCGCGCCGCCGCCGGCTGCTGCCCGAGATCGAGGGGGCGCAGGCGGAGCGGAAGTCGCTCTCCAAGCAGGTTGGTGAGGCGAAGCAGAAGGGCGAGGACGCGAGCGAGCCGATGGCGAGGGTGGCGGAGCTGAAGCAGGCGATCGAGCAGGGCAAATCCGAGCTGGAGACGGTCGAGGCCGAGCTCGAGCGACTTGCCGCGGACCTTCCCAACCTTCCCGACCCCGACGCCCCGGAAGGGATGACCGAGGAGGACGCGGTGGTGATCCGCGAGGTCGGAGAGCGGCCGAGCTTCGACTTCGAGCCGCGAGACCATCTCGAGATCGGCGGCGAGCCGGGATTGATCGACATGGAGGCCGGAGCGAGGGTCTCGGGGTCACGCTTCGCCTACATCACCGGCGACCTGGTCCTGCTCGAGCTGGCCCTCGTCCGCTATGCGATCGAGGTCGTCCGCGAGGAAGGGCACGAGCCGGTGATCCCGCCCGTCCTGGTGCGCGAGGAGGCTCTCTACGGAACCGGCTTCCTGCCTGGTGACCGCGACCAGATCTACGAAATCCCGAAGGATGAGCTTTTTCTGGTCGGCACCTCGGAGGTCTCGCTCGCCTCGCTTCACGCCGGGCAGATCCTCGACGCCGAGCAGCTGCCGCTGCGCTACGCCGGCTTCTCGACCTGCTTTCGGCGCGAGGCGGGCGCGGCCGGCCGTGATACCCGCGGCATCTTCCGCGTCCACCAGTTCGACAAGGTCGAGATGTTCTCGTTCGTCGACCCCTCGGAGTCGGCGGCGGAGCACGAGCGGCTGCTGGCGATCGAGGAGAGAATCCTCGGCGAGTTGGAGATCCCCTACCGGGTGGTCAACGTCGCGGCGGGCGACCTCGGGGCTCCGGCCGCGAAGAAGTACGACTGCGAGGCATGGATCCCGAGCCAGGGCCGCTACCGCGAGGTGACATCATGCTCGAATACGACCGACTTCCAGGCGCGGCGTCTGTCGTGTAGGTATCGCCCCGCCGACGGCGAATCACCACAAGCAGTGCACACGCTGAATGGGACGGCGGTAGCAGTGGGTAGAACCATGATTGCTTTGATGGAGAATCGTCAAGATCGGGACGGCGGATTCACGCTACCCAGTATTTTGCATACGTACGGCGCGCCTGAGAGGATCGGATCATGAGCGCAAGCGTGCGGGACGCAAAAAGAGTCGTCCTGTGTGACGACCACGAGATAGTCCGTGAGGCCATCAAGGCCAGGATGTCCAACTCCAACGTCCTGCAGATCGTCGGCGAGGCCTCGAACGGGCGCGAGGTCGTTGACGTCGTCAAGGACCTCGAACCCGACGTCCTGATCATCGACGTCGAGCTGCCCAAGCGCGACGGGATCGAGGCCACCAAGGAGGTCCTCAAGGCCCGGCCGCGGACCAAAGTCATCATCTTCACCGCCCACGCGCAGCCGGACCTGCTCGCCCTCGCCCTGCGGGCCGGCGCCTCGGGCTACGTGCTGAAGTCGGCGCCCGCCGAGGACATCGCCCGGGCGGTGAAAGCGGTGACCGGGGGCGGCACCTTCCTCGGCGGCGACTTCGCCGGCGGCAAGCCCTCCGAGGTGGAGAAGCTGCTCGACCTCTCACCGCGCGAGCGACAGATCCTCGAGCTTCTGGCCGAGGGCCTCAGGGTGAAAGAGATCGCCGAGCGGCTCGGCCTCAGCCCGGCGACCGTCCACACGCACGTGCGCAACGCGATCGCCAAGCTCGAGGTGGACACCCGCACCGAGGCCGTCGCCCTCGCCGTGCGCTTCAGCTACCTCGGCGCCGGCGGCGGCGTCAAGTAATAAAGCGGCGGTCTACTTCTCCTCGAAGGTCAGGGCGCAGCCGTTGATGCAGTAGCGCTTTCCGCCGCGGTCCATGGGGCCGTCGTCGAAGACGTGGCCGAGGTGGGCGTCGCAGTGCTTGCAGACGACCTCGGTCCGGTGCATGAAATGGCTGTCGTCGGGGCGCAGTTCGACGTGCTCGAGGTTGGCGGGCTCGGTGAAGCTCGGCCAGCCCGTCCCCGAGTCGAACTTGGTGTCGGAGGAGAAGAGCTCCGTGCCGCAGCCGACGCAGCGATACATCCCCTCGCGCTTCTCGCCCAGGTGCGGGCCGGTGAACGCCCGCTCGGTGCCCGCGTTGCGCGTCACCTCGTACTGCTCGGGGGTCAGCTGATCGCGCCACTCCTGGTCGGTCTTCTCCACCTTCTTGACGGTCTTCTCTGTCATCGGGCTCCTTTCGTCCTCAGACCCAGGTTACGCCTCGCGCAAAGCGGGTCAAACCGACCGGGGCCGCGCGCTCAGTGTCCGGTGGCGACGACCGATTCGTCGCGGTCCTCTTCTGCCTGGCGGATCAGCCCGCGCCAGTCGGTGGTTCGGAAGACGAGCATCATCGCCGCGAAGCCGAGCACGACCGACCAGGCGGCCATCGTGATCTGCGTACCGACCGAGAAGGAGAGGACCGCTGTCCGCGATGGCCCCTCTAGCGTCGCGACCAGCAGCGCCTGCTGGGCCCCAGCGCCCCCCGGCGTGAAGGGGACGACGTTGGCGATCGCCTGGACGCTCATCACCAGCATCACGTTGCCGAGCGACCCGCCGATCCCGAACGCTTCCAGGAAGAACCAGAAGGCTGCGAAGCGAAAGAGCCAGCCGATGCCCTGCCATGCCGCGACCTCGCGCAGGTAGCGGCGCGGGGTCGTGAGGATCACGACGCCCTGTTTGACCCGCTCCCAGAAGCGACGCACCCGATGCGCGAGCAGGTAGACGCCGACCACACAGGCCAGCAGGATCGCCCCGGTGAGGATCAGGAAGAGCCGTGGATGGTCGGCCCAGAACGAGATCTCGAAGGCGGGCAGGTCCGGGATCCGCGGCAGCGGAGGAAGCAGGCCCTGAGTGATGGCGTAGAGCAGCACCAGCACCCCGATGCTGGTGTCGAAGATGGTCTGCACGAGGAAGGAGGAGGTGACCGCGGGGTAGGAGGAGCCGGGTATCTGCCGCTTGACGAGAAAGACTTTGGTCACGTCGCCCGCGCGCGCCGGGATGATCGCGTTGATGCCGGCCCCCGCGAGGTAGGCCGCGCTCAGCTGCAGGAACGGGATCCGCGCGTTCGGATAGGCGGCCCGCAGCACGTTCCGCCACGCCCAGGCGCGCGCAAGCTGCATCGCCGCGAGGCAGGCGAGGGCCAGCATGAACGGCGTCCAGTTGATGTCGGAGAGATGCCTGAAGAATTCGGAGGCGTGGCGCCCGAAGGCCTCGGCGCTCGATGCAAGGTCAGCTGCAAACATCGCAGCTACACTAGCCCGCTCGTGTCACGGCCAGATGCCACCCAGTCGCTTCCCGCGGCCCCCCGCGATCCCGCCGATGAGGCGATGTGCGGGCGTGCCCGCGAGCGCTACACGGGCGACCGCAGGGTCGGGTATCGGCGGCGCAGGAAGCGGCACGCCGAGCTGCCGAACCTGATCATCATCGGCGGGCTCAAGTGCGGGACCACGAGCATTCACCACTATCTCGGCCTGCACCCGCAGATCCAGATGTCGAAGCCGAAGGAGCTCAACTTCTTCGTCGAGGAGCTCAACTGGGACCTCGGTCTCGACTGGTACGCGAGCCGCTTCGACGATCGCTTCCAGGTGCGCGGCGAGTCCTCGCCCCACTACACAAACCTGCCCCGGTTCACCGGGGCCGCGGAGCGGATCAGGGAGCACTGTCCCGACGCCCGCCTCATCTACATGGTCCGCGACCCGATCAAGCGGATCCTCTCGCACTGGGTCCACGCGACCGGGGCCGGCTATGAGACGCGGGAGCTCGTCCCGACCCTGTCTCAGCCGGACACCTCCTACGTTCACCGCTCGATGTACTGGATGCAGATGCAGCCCTACCTGGAGCAGTTCGACCGCTCGCAGCTCGAGATCATCACCCAGGAGGAGCTGCAGACGGAACGCGAGGAGACGATGCGCAGGGCGTTCCGGTTCGCCGGCGTCGATGACGGCTTCACCTCCGAGCAGTTCGACCGCGAGTGGGAGAAGTCGAGCGCCAAGCAGGGCGACAAATACCAGTTCATGGAGAAGCTGATCAAGCTCCCCGGCCTGCGCTCGTTCGACCGCAACTTCGACCGCCTCCCGGAGGGGCTGCGCTGGGTGGTGGAGAAGGTCGTCCACGATCCCGAGAAGCCGCCGGCGCCGAAGCCGAAGCTCCCCGACGATCTCTTCGAGACGCTGCGCGGCCGCTTCGGCGAGGACGTCGCCGCCCTCCAGGAGTTCGCCGGCCGCAATTTCGCCGGCTGGCACGACTACTCCTGAGCGTGGTCGGGTGAGGCGGCTGACGCCGGACCCGGGCCCGACCACGATCGAGCAGCAGCTCGACCTCTACCGCCCCTGGGAGGAGCCGCCCGCGGAGCGACCGCACGTCGCCGTGAACTTCGCCGCGACCGTCGACGGCCGGGCGACGATCGCGGGGGTCTCAGGGCCGATCGGCTCGGAGACCGACACCGCGATGCTGGTCGGGCTGCGAACCCGCGTCGACGCAGTGATGATCGGCGCCGGAACGATGCGGGCGGAGCGCTATGGAAGGCCGGTCTCGAGCCAGGAGCGCCGCGAGAGGCGGGAGCGGATCGGGCTCCCCCACGACCCGCTGATGGTGATAGTCAGCGGCCGCCTCGACCTTCCCTGGGACGCGCCCCTCTTCACTGAGGGCCGGGGCCGGGTGTTGATCTTCACCGCCTCGGAGGCCGAGCCGCCGGAGACCGCGACCACGGTGAGGATCGTGCGCCACGAGGGCCGGGTGAACCTGGTCGCGGCCCTGCTCCACCTGCGAGACGAGCGGGGAGTCAGGGCGCTTCTCTGCGAGGGCGGGCCCCGCCTCCACGCCCAGCTTCAGGCCGCCGGGCTCGTCGACGATCTCTTCCTGACGATCGCGCCGAAGATCACGGGCGGCGACGCGCCGAGGATCATCGAGGGCGAGCTGCCCGACGTCGCTCCGCTCTCCCTGAGCTGGCTGCTCGAGGAGGACGGCGAGCTGTTCGCCCGCTACGAGCGGACCTGAAAGGATCAGCGCCGATGGACTTCACCCCCAGCCCCCAGGTCGAGACCCTGCGCGAGCGGATCCTCGACTTCATGGACGAGCACATCTATCCGCAGGAGCGGGAGATCATGGAGGGGCTCGATGCCGAGGTGGCGCCGGGGGTCCCCTACCCGAAGATCCTGGTCGAGGTCCGCGAGCGCGCCCGCTCGGAGGGGCTCTGGAACCTCTTCATGCCGGACGAGCGCTTCGGCCCAGGGCTCTCGAATTGGGAGTACGGCCTCCTTTGCGAGGAGATGGGCCGCAGCCCCGCCGCGGCGCCGATGGCGTTCAACTGCTCGGCGCCCGACACCGGGAACATGGAGATCCTCGCCGAGCATGGAACCGAGGACCAGCGCGAGCGCTGGCTCGACCCGCTGCTCGAGGGAAGGATCCGCTCCTGCTTCTCGATGACCGAGCCGGAGGTGTCCGGGTCCGACCCGACCCTGCTGCAGGCGAGGGCAGTCCGCGACGGCGACGATTGGGTGATCGACGGCCATAAGTGGTTCACCTCGGGCGCCGTCGGCGCCGACCTGGCGATCGCGATGGTCGTCACCGATCCCGACGCGCACCCCTATGCGCGCGCCTCGATGATCTGCGTTCCGACCGACAACCCCGGCTTCAACCTGGTGCGGCCGATCCCGGTGATGGGGCACGCCGCCGGCCCGGGCCATTGCGAGATCCGCTACGAAGCATGCCGGGTGCCCGTCGCCAACCTGCTCGGCGGCGAGGGCCAGGGCTTCGTGATCGCCCAGGACCGGCTCGGCCCCGGCAGGATCCACCACTGCATGCGGGCGATCGGCACCGCCGAGCGGGCCCACGAGATGATGTGCCGCCGCGCCAACGAGCGCCAGGCCTTCGGCGGGCCGCTCGGCGAGAAGCAGTTCGTCCAGGAGGCGATCGCCGCCTCGCGGATGGAGATCGACCAGGCGCGGCTGCTGACCATGTACGCGGCCTGGAAGATGGACACCGAGGGCAAGCGCGCGGCCCGCCAGGCGATCTCGGCGATCAAGATCGTCGCCGCCAACATGGTGATGGACGTGCTCGACCGGGCGATCCAGGTCCACGGCTCGCTCGGTATGACCGACGACACGCCGCTGGCGGCGCTGTGGCGCTTCAGCCGCATGCTGCGACTCGCCGACGGGCCCGACGAGGTTCACAAGATGGTCCTCGCCCGCCGCGAGCTGAACCGCTGGGCGAAGCGCGCCGAGGCGGAGGCCGAGGGCAGCCTCGAGCCACGGCACGCGCCGCGGCCGATCTGATCAGTCCTTGCGCTCCGCCTCGTCCGCGGCCTCGGCGAGCGCCTCGACGATGCGCGCGAAGTGTTCGATCCCTGGATCGACCTTGCCGTACTGGCCCGCGGCGTAGCGGGCGTAGACGCCCTCGAGGATGATCGCCAGCTTCCAGTAGCCGAGGGCGACGTAGAAGTCCAGCTGCGAGAGGTCGCGGCCGGAGGCCTCCGCGTAGCGGTCGCGGAGCTCCTCGCGCGAGGGGAAGCCGGGCGCGAGGTTTGCCGGCTGGCCCAGCGACAGCATCTCCTCGCCGCGGTCGGGCCAGTAGACCATCAGCAGCCCGACGTCGGCGAGCGGATCTCCGAGCGTGCAGAGCTCCCAGTCGACCACCGCCGCCACCTCTCCGGCCTCGGTGAGGATCATGTTGTCGAGGCGGTAGTCGCCATGGACGATCGTCGCCGGCCCCTGCTCGGGGATCCGTTCGGAAAGCCGCTCGTGCACGTCGTCGAGGACCGCCAGCTCGCGCGTCTTCGACTTCTCCCACTGGCCGTGCCAGCGATGCAGCTGGCGGGCGACGTAGTCCTCCTTGCGACCGAGGTCGCCGAGGCCGACCCGATCGGGATCGATCTCATGGATCGAGACGAGCGTGTCGGCGACACGCTCGCCGATCGCACGGCGGTCGGCCTCCTCGGGGAAGAGATCGGCCTCCGCCAGCCCGCGCAGGATCGGGCCCTCGACGAACTCCATCACGTAGAAGGGGGCTTCGTTGACGCTCTCGTCCTCGCAGAGGCCGACCACCGGCGCCACCGGCACCTCGGTCGGCCCGAGAGCGCCGATGACCCTGTGCTCGCGCCCCATGTCGTGGGCGGATCCGAGCCGCTTGCCGAGCGGCGGCCGGCGCAGCGCCCAGCGGCCCGAGCCGGCGTCGCCGACGCGGTAGGTGAGATTCGAGTGGCCGCCGGAGATCCGCTCGAAGCTGAGCGGCGGGCGGGCGGCGGGAACGTGCTCGGCGAACCAACTTTCCACCCCGCCCCGGTCTATCCCTGCCGGGGCCTCGGTGGTGCCTGTAGCCTCGTCGCCCACTGGCTAAGGTTCGCGCTTCGCCCGCTGCGAGAAGAACCAGAGACACGCGCTTGGCCGCTCCGCACCCACAGTCGCAAGCATATTCAGGCCGAAGCTTTCGGATGAGCCCCTCGCTCGCGAACAGGTTGACGATCGGCTTCGCGATCGCCTTCGCGGTCCTCACCGGCCTGGCGGTGATCGGCGTCGCCCGCTTCCTCCAGCAGCGCCAGGACTACGAGGACGCGACCGCCCGCTCCTACCAGCGGGAGATCGAAGCCCGGAGCAGGCTCGTGGCCGGCCACCATCCCGAGGCCGCGCGTCGGATGATCCTCGTCCAACAGCAGCGGCGCCAGAAGCTGCGGGACGACATCTCGGGCGAGACGCGCGACACCGCGCTCCTGGTCGGCGCCGGGCTTATCGCCGGACTGACCGGCGCGGCGCTCCTCTTCAGCGGCCTGATCGCCTCGATGCGCCGGCCGCTCGAGGACCTGGTCGAAGCCAGCGGCAGGCTTGCGGCCGGCGACCTCGAGGCGAGGGTGAAAGTCGGCGGCCTCTCGGAGACCGCCGCCCTGGGCTCGGCCTTCAACGAGATGGCCGGAGAGCTGCAGCGGCGGGCGGGCGAACGCGACCAGCTCGAACGGATGAAAGACGAGTTCGTGCTGACCGCCTCCCATGAGCTGCGCAGCCCCCTCACCTCGGTGCAGGGCTTCGCGGAGCTGCTGATGCTGGAGCGCGACAAGCTGACGGCGGAGCAGGCGGAGACGGTGGAGGTCATCCTCGACAACACCCGCCACCTCGTCCGCCTCCTCAACGACCTCCTCGACCTGGCCCGCAGCGACGCCGGGCGGCTGGAGATCAAACCCGTCCCGGTGGGGGTGGCGACCATCGTCGAGGACGCCGCTCGGACGATGCGCGGCCAGACCGACTCCAAGCGGCAGAGCCTGCTGGTCGAGGTCGAGGAAGGCCTGCCGCCGATCCATGCCGACCCCGACCGGATCCGGCAGGTCCTGGTGAACCTGCTCACCAACGCGAACGAGTACTGCCCGGAGGGGGCCGGGATCGGGCTGCGCGCCGGCCGCTCCGACCACGGAGTCGAGATCGCCGTAACCGACAACGGCCCCGGGATCCCGAGGCCCCAGCTCGAACACATCTTCGATCGCTTCACCCGCGGAGATGCGGGCCTGACGCAGCGGGTCGGGGGCACGGGCCTCGGCCTGGCGATCTCCAAATCGCTGGTCGAGCTTCACGGAGGGGCGATCGGAGCGGAATCAGCTCCGGGCCAGGGCGCGACCTTCCGGATCCATCTTCCCCTGATGCCGGTCGAGGCGGTGGCGAGCTGATGCCGAGGATCCTCGTCGCCGACGACTCCGAGACGATCCTCCTGCTGCTTCGCACACGGCTCGAAATGGAGGGGTTCGACGTCGACACCGCGGCGGACGGGCAGGAGGCCATCGACGTCATCTACCGCAGCACCCAGGCCCCGGACCTGCTGCTGCTCGACGCGATGATGCCGCGCAAATCGGGGCTCGACGCGCTGCGTGAGCTGCGTGCGGTCGGCCTCCAGACGCCGGCGCTGATCGTCAGCGCGCACGCCGAAAGCGGTCAGGGCGACGACGCCGACGCCGCGCTCGGAATCAGCGGCTACATCACCAAGCCGATCGACTTCGAGCAGCTCTTCGTCCGCATCGCCGAGCTGACCGGGCGCTAGCGCCAGGCGCTAGCTCTTGGCGACCTCGAGCCGGATCTCCTTGCCGCGGAGCTTCGTCCCGTCGAGGAACTCGACCGCCCGCTCGGCCTGCCCGGCATCGACCTCGACGAAGGAGAAGCGGTGCAGGACCCGGACGTCGTGAACGGCCTCGTCCGGCAGCACGGCCCCCTCCCGCAGCGCCCATCGCAGGTCGTCCTCGCCGATGCCGCTGCGCTCACCGCGGTTGACGAAGAGCTTCACCACGCCCTTCGATCCGCTCGCCGCGGCGCCGTCCCCGGGTGTCTCGGCCCGCTCGCGCCGGCGTGGCCGCGGCGCATGCTCGAGCCGTTCCTCCGGCGTCTCCCACTCGCCGATCGAGGTCTTCACGTCCCTCTCGATCCGGTCGATCTCCTCGCGCTCGTCGGGCGTCACCAGCGTTATCGCCCGGCCGGTGCGGCCGACCCGGCCGGTGCGGCCGATCCGGTGCACGTACACCTCCGAGGAGGCGGGGACGTCGTAGTTGATCACGTGGGTGACGTGCTCGATGTCGAGGCCCCGGGCGGCGATGTCGGTGGCGACGAGCAGCTTCACTCGGTGGTCCTTGAAGGCGATCATCACGCCGTCGCGGGACCCCTGGCTCATGTCCCCGTGCAGGGCTTTGACGTCGAGCCCCTTCTCCCTGAGTGCCTTGTCGAGCCGTGAGGCGCCGATTTTGGTGCGGCAGAAGATGATCGCCTGCTCGGGCTCCTCGGCCCGCAACAGCTCGATCAGCCGCTCCGTCTTGCGGCGACCCGGAACCTCGACGAAGGCCTGCTGGATCGCGTCGACAGTCAGTTTTTTCGGCGTGATCCGGATCGTCGCCGGGTCGTACATGTAGCTCTCGGCCAGGCGCTGCACCGGAGGCGGCATGGTCGCCGAGAAGAGTGCCGTCTGGCGCCCGCTCGGGCACATCCGCAGGATCCTCTCGACGTCCTCGATGAAGCCCAGGTCGAGCATCTCGTCGGCCTCGTCGAGCACCACGTAGCGTGCCGCGGTTAGGACCAGCGAGCGCCGGGACATCAGGTCCATCATCCGGCCCACGGTCGCGACTACCACCTGCGCCCCGGCCCGGAGCTGGGCCTGCTGGGAACGGATCGGAGCGCCGCCGAAGACGGCGACGATCTCGACGTCGAGGTGCTCGGCGTAGGCGCGGATCGCCTGGGTTACCTGGATGCAGAGCTCGCGCGTCGGAGTGAGGACGATTGCCTGCACCTCGTCGTTCGCGGGATCGACGTACTGGAGGAGGGGCAGGCCGAAAGCGGCCGTCTTCCCCGTGCCGGTCTGTGCCTGGCCGATCACGTCGTGGCCCGCGAGCAGCTCCGGGATCGCCTGCTCCTGAATCGGAGTCGGCTCCTCGAAGCCAAGCTCGTCGAGCGCCTGCTGGATCTCCGGCGCCAGCCCCAGCTCCTGAAAGCGGGTCACAGCCGCCCCGGACGGGGGAGCGAGGGCCGGTCCATCTCTGTTTCTTCTGGCCAGAGCGAGAGCAGAGGAGGCGGCGTCATTACTTCGAAGGGTCCAGGAGCAGCTTGCCCGCGGTGCGCCGGCCGATCAGGTCCTCGTGGGCCCTGGCTGCCTCCGAGAGCGGGTAGACGCCTCCGACCGTCACCTCGAGCTCGCCGGCGGCGACGGCGCCGAGCAGCTCACCGATCATCCGACCGACCTCCTCGCGGCGCATCAGCAGGTGGACCAGCCAGAAGCCGATGACCGCCTTGGAGCCGCGCAGAAGCCTCGCCGTCGACACCTCCCGCTGCTCGCGCGAGGCGATCCCGAAGACGACCATGCGCCCGAGCGGGGCGAGGGCCGAGAGCTCGGCGTCGAAGGCGTCGCCGCCGCTCATGTGGAGCACCGCGTCCACGCGGTGGCCGTCGTTCGCCTCGAGGATCGACTCCCTCAGGTCCTCCGCCCGCGAGTCGACCGTTGCGTCGGCGCCGAGCCGTTCGACCAGCGCGCGTTTCTCCTCGCTGGACGCAAGGCCGATCACCCGCGCGCCGGCGCGCTTGGCAAGCTGCACGGAAAGCGAGCCGGTGCCGCCGGCGGCGGCCTCGACGACGATCGTCTCGCCCGGCTCGACGCGGGAACAGCGCCGCACCAGCGCCATCGCGGTCAGCCCCTGGAGCAGGAGCGCCGCGGCAGCGTCGTCGTCGACCTCGTCGGGAAGCGGCGCCAGCAGCCCCTCCGGCACGGCGATCCTCTGCGCATAGCCCCCGTTCCCCACGATCGCCGCCACCCGGCGTCCATCGGAGGTTCGCCCGCTGATCTCGGCGCCGGGTATGAGGGGAAGGGACTGCTCCGCCAGATAGTCGTTCCGGGTGGCGTGCGTATCGGCGAAGTTGATGCCGCTCCTCGCCACCTCGACCAGCACCTCGCCCTCACCCGGCTCGGGATCGGCGACCTCGAGGTACTGCATCACCTCAGGCCCGCCGAACTCGTTGATCTGGATCGCCTTCATGGGCGGCGAACCATAGACGCCAGCGGATAACCTGCGCGCCTCGTGTCGCTCACCGTCGTCGGTTCGATCGCCTTTGACTCCGTCCGCACCCCTTTCGGGGAGCGGGAGAGGATGCTGGGCGGAACCGCCGTCCACTTCTCGCTCGCGGCCAGCTTCTTCACCGAGGTGCGCCCCGTCGGCCCGGTCGGCGACGACTTCGGCGGGGCGGAGTTCGAGGTGCTGGAGCGGCGCGGAGTGGTGGTCGACGACATCGAGCGGGTGCAGGGCGGCCACTCCTTCTTCTGGCGCGGCCACTACGAGTACGACCTCAACGTCGCCCACACAGAGGACACCCAGCTCGGGGTCTTCGCGGACTTCGAGCCGAAGCTGTCCGAGGCCTCCCGGGGAGCGGACATCCTCTTCCTCGCCAACATCCAGCCCGAGCTTCAGCGGCAGGTGAGGGCCCAGTGCCCAGAGGCCCGGTTCTGCGCCCTCGACTCGATGAACCTCTGGATCGAAACGGCGAAGGACTCGCTAATGGCGGCGATCTCCGAGGTCGACTGCGTGATCGTCAATGACGCCGAGATCCGCCAGCTGACCGGCGAGTCGAACCTCGCCCGGGCGGCGCGGGCGGTGATGGATCGCGGCCCCAGCGCCGTCGTCGCCAAGCAGGGCGAGTACGGCGCCGCCCTGTTCACGCCCGGTGGCTTCTTCGCTCTGCCCGGCTTCCCGCTCGAGGACGTCCGCGATCCGACCGGCGCCGGCGACAGCTTCGCGGGCGGGTTCCTCGGCTACCTGGACGGTCAGGGCGGCGCGATCGACGACGCGAGCCTGCGGCGCGCAATGGGCTACGGCACGGTGCTCGCCTCCTTCAACGTCGAGGAGTTCGGCGCCGAGCGCGTCGCCGGTCTGAGCCGGGAGGAGATCGAGGCTCGCTTCGAGCAGCTGGTCGCGATGACGCGCTTCGAGCCCCTGCCTGCCGCCACCGAGTAGCTGCGATACTGGATTCGACCACCAGGACACAAGCTCGAGGAGGGGTGATGGCCACCGAGCAGCAGACCAGAGACGCAGCCGCCGACGGGGGGGTCGCAACAGGCTCAGACACCCTCACGGTCACCGACAACAGGACCGGCCGGACCTACGAGCTGCCGATCACCGATCACACGGTCCGAGCGATGGACCTGCGCCAGATCAAGGTGTCGGAGGACGAATTCGGGATGCTGTCCTACGACCCCGCCTTCACGAACACCGCGGCCTGCCGCTCGGCGATCACCTTCATCGACGGGGAGGCGGGCGTCCTCGAACACCGCGGCTACTCGATCGAGCAGCTCTGCGAGCGGTCGAGCTTCCTCGAGGTCGCCTACCTGCTGATCTTCGGCGAGCTGCCCACCGGTCCCCAGCTGGATCGCTGGAAATTCGACATCACCCACCACACCTTCGTCCATGAGGACCTGAAGCAGTTCTTCGAGGGGTTCCGCTATGACGCGCACCCGATGGGGATGCTGCTCGCGGGGGTGGGCGCGCTCTCCACCTTCTATCCCGACGCGAAGGGGATCGACGACCCGGAAGAGCGCTACATGGCGGCGGTGCGGCTGATTGCCAAGGTTCCGACCCTCGCCGCCTTCTCCTACCGCCACAACATGGGGCTGCCGTACGTCTATCCCGACAACGACCTCAACTTCTCCGAGAACTTCCTCTCGATGATGTTCAAGAAGACCGAAATGAAGCACAAGCCGAACCCGAGCCTGTCGCGGGCCCTCGACGTGCTCTTCATCCTCCACGCCGACCACGAACAGAACTGCTCGACCAACGCCGTGCGGGGCGTCGGCTCCTCCGGAGTGGACCCCTACTCCGCCGTGGCTGCAGGCGTCGCGGCGCTCTACGGTCCGCTCCACGGCGGGGCGAACGAGGCGGTGTTGCGGATGCTGCGCCGCATCGACTCGGTGGACAACATCCCCGACTTCCTCGAGCGGGTGAAGAACCGCGAAGAGAAATTGATGGGATTCGGGCACCGGGTCTACAAGAACTACGACCCGCGCGCCCGCATCATCCAGCAGCACATGGAGGAGGTCTTCGAGGCGACCGAGTACAACCCGCTGGTCGAGATAGCCCGGGAGCTCGAGAGGCGCGCCCTCGACGACGACTACTTCACCTCGCGGAAGCTGTACCCGAACGTCGACTACTACTCGGGGATCATCTACGAGGCGCTCGACATCCCGACCGACATGTTCACCGTGATCTTCGCCATCCCCCGCACCGCGGGCTGGGTCGCGCAGTGGATGGAGATGAACGACGACCCGGAGAAGAAAATCGCCAGGCCGCGCCAGATCTACACCGGGGAGCGCGAACGCGATTACGTGCCGATCGCCGACCGTGACGGGCCCGAGAAAATCGTCGGGCCGCCGGCGCGGCGGCCGAAACGGCCGCGGCGGGGAGCGTAAGCCGCCGCCTGCTCGCTAATCGGCGACCCGCTTGGAAGTTGACGGTGCGGCATGGGTCCGATGTGTCGCACGAGAGGTTTGCGGATCTGGGCCAGGCGGTTGAGACGATGAGGGAGTGGGCGCTCGCGGTCCGGGCCGAGGGCTCGCCCGAGCCGGCGTCGATGCTGCGCGAGCTTTCACCGGCAGACCAGGTCCATGCCAGGCTCCAGCTCTCGGGCCGCGGCCTGCTGCGGCGGCCGGTCGCCGGGGTCGACGTGCGCGGGGACGGCACCTTCGTCCCCTTCCGCGGAGGACTGAGGCGGGTCGAGCTCGACCCCTCCGCCCACGACACGCCATTCGACCTCGTGCGCGAGACTCTTGAAGGCCCCGGATGAGTGACGAGCCGATCGACATCCCCAAGGGCAGCTATGCCGCGGGTCGGCGGCTGAAGCTGCCGGCCGGTGCCGAGGCGCCCTACACGGTCTTCGTCAACGGCATCGAGCAGAGCGAGGGCGTGGACTGGGAGCTACGCGCCGGTGAGATCGTCTTCAACCGCGAGATCGTCAAGGAGACGGTCGGCAAGGGGCGCTGGCTCGCCATGTACCTGGGGCTCTTCGGCACCTACCGCAAGAACGAGACCGTCGACCTCCAGTTCCACCGCGGCGGCCGCGTGGAGCTCCTCTCCGACCTCCCCGTGCGCCGATGAAGATCGGGTTCCTCCTGCTCGCGGATCACAGCGAGGCCGTCAACGGCAAGCTCTACATGACGGGGGGAGGCTGGAACGTGCTGCGCCTCCCCGAGCTTCCGCACGACTGGGGCTTTCAGATCTCGCTCGGGATCGACGTCGCCTGGGACGAGACGAACGAACGACATAGCCTCGTCCTCAACCTGCAGGACCCGGACGGCGCCGAGCTGACCGAGGGCTTCGAGGCGGAGTTCGAGACCGGCCGCCCACCCGGGATGCCCGCCGGCCAGGAGCAGCGACTTGTGATGTCGATCGGCACCGCGGCGACCTTCACCACGGCGGGACCGCACGCCGCGGTCGTCCACGTCAACGGCGAGGAGCTGGGGCGCGCCCGCTTCTACATCACCGAGGGGGAGCAGCCCGCACCGGAGATCGGCTGAACCGCGCCCCCGGGGTCAGTTGAAGACGTAGAGCAGGGCGAAGGCGACGATCGCGAAGGCGACGATGCCGGCGATCAGCCCCCGGTCTTCGGCGACGATCGCGGCCGTGGAGCGATCGTCCGCACGGTCGTAGATCAGGTAGAGGTAGCGGAAGATGCAGTAGACCGCGGGGGGGATCGTCCACATCATCTGGCTGCCGACGATCGGCGAGTTGACCGCGTAGATCGAGTAGCTGATCACCGTCCCGGTCGTGACCAGGGCCACCATCTGGTCGAGGAACGGGAGCGAGTAATGCTCGAGCACCGGCCTGCTGCTGGTCCCCTCGTGCAGCTCTGAGACCGCCTCCTGGCGGCGCTTGGTGACACCGAGGAAGAGGGCCAGCATGCCGGTGCAGAGGATCAGCCATTCGGAGGCGTGGGCGTCGACGGCGCTGGCGCCGGCCGCGACCCGGAGGATGAAAAGGCCGGCGAGCGTCATCACGTCGACGATCACGATCTGCTTCAGGCCGAGGCTGTAGGCGAGCTGGGCGGCGCCGTAACCGACCACCATCAGCCCCACTTCCCAGTTCACCGTCGCGAAGGCGAGCGCGATCGCAAGGACGGCGAGCAGCGGTGCGATCGTCAGCGCCGCCCGCTCGGAGAGCTCCCCGGCGGCGAGCGGCCGGAAGCGCTTCTTCGGGTGCTTGCGGTCCAGCTCGACGTCGACCAGGTCGTTGACGTAATAGCCGGCGCTGGAGATCGCGCAGAAGGCGACGAAGGTGAGGACCGCCTCGAGCACCTCGTGGGACTGGTTGAACTTGCCGGAGAAGAGGAGCCCGGCGAAGACGAAGACGTTCTTGATCCACTCCTGGGGGCGGCCGGTCTTGATCGCAGCCCGCAGCGGCGAGCGCCGGGGCATGACCCGGGTGGCTTCGGGGGAGATCGTCGGGTGCTCGGAGGTGATCGTGCCCATGATTGTGTCGCGGCAGCGTAGCGCCACGCCCCGCCCGACCAGTCGCTAGGGGTCGATCAGAACGCCGGGATTCATGACCGCGGCGGGGTCCAGCTCGGCCTTGGCGGCGCGCAGCGCGGCCGCAAAGGGGGCGGGTCGCTGGCGGTCATACCAGGGGCGGTGGTCGCGCCCGACCGCGTGATGGTGCGTGATCGTCCCTCCGCCCTCGATCACGGCCTCGGAGGCCGCCGCCTTGATCTCGTCCCACTGCTCGACCTCGCCGCCGCGGACCGCGGGAGCCATCACCGTGTAATAGGGCGCGGGGCCGTCCGGGTAGACGTGGGTGAAGCGGCAGCTGAGGCGCGGCGAGCCGGGGCCCTCCGCCGGGGCGTCGCAGACCTCGGCGATCTTCGACCGCGCCGTTTCCATCACGGTCGAATGGAACCGATCGAAGCGGTCCCAGGTGATCGCGGTCTCGAAGGTGTCGGACAGCACGCCGCAGGCGACGAAGGTGTCCCGCAGGTAGGGAGCTAGGAGGAAGGCCGAGCGCCAGGAGTCAACCGGCGATTGCTCTGCTTCCGCTCGCGCCGGAGGAGACAGAGATGGACCGGCGCTCGCTCTCGCGTCCGCATCGCCGGGTGGCACCTTTGACGCGACCTCGCCCGGAAGCCCACCATGATCGCGTGCGATTTCCAAGGCGATCTCCATGTCCCCGTCCACGGGATGGTGGGCGGACTCGAAGCCGAGCACGAGAATGCTCCGCTCACCGCTTCCGGCGCCGCTCGTCCCCGCCTCGACCGAGTCGAGCAGCCGGCAGTTGGACGGGTGAAGGCCCGACTGCGATATCTCGCGAACGGCGGCCGCAGCCGCCCCGAAGTCGTCGAACTCGACCCCGCAGGAGCTCTTGTGCGTGGGGCGGGGCCTGACGCGGACCCAGGCCTCGGCGATCACCCCGAGGATGCCCTCGGAGCCGATCAGCGCCCGGTCGGGCGATGGCCCGGCCCCCGAGCCGGGGAGGCGGCGGCTCTCCCACTCCCCCCTTGGGGTGATCGCCCGCACCGACTCGACCAGCTCATCGATGTGCGTGTAGAGCGTCGCGAAGTGCCCGCCGGCACGGGTTGCGACCCAGCCGCCGAGCGTCGAGAACTCAAACGATTGCGGGAAGTGCCGCAGGGTGAGGCCGTGCTCGCGCAGCTGGGCCTCCAGCCCCGGCCCCGTCGCTCCTGCCTGGATCCTCGCCGCGAGCGAAGCCGGATCGATCTCGAGAACGCGGTCGAGCCGGCGAAGGTCGAGGCAGACGACGGCACGATCGACCTCGCGCGCCTCGACCCCACCGACCACGCTGGTCCCACCGCCGAAGGGCACGACCACCGCATCCTCCGTCTCCGCCCAGCCCAGCACCGCGTCGATCTCCGACTCGTCGCGGGGCATCGCGACGAGATCGGGGGGGTTCTGGAACTCGCCCCGGAAGCCGCGGACGACGTCGCGATATGCCTTGCCCAGGGCGCGGGTGACCCGCTCCCGCCTGTCATCCGTGAAGAGGTCGCCGAACGCTGCCGGAGGCTTCAGCCGTGGCTCGCGGAGCTCGACCTCAGAGAGGGGGACCGGCCGCTCCGGTGGCCCGCCGAACCCGAGTCGCTCCCGGATTCCCTCGGCAGCCTGCTCCAGCTCCTGTCGCGAGGGCGCCTGGTCCTCGTAGCCCCACCCCCAGTGCTTGAGCCTTCGCTCAAGGACAGCTGCCGCCATCTACCAATGAACGCCTTTCATCAGATGGGCGAAGGCGACGGCCTCGGTCGTCGGGGCGCGGTCGGGCGCCTGCTCCGCCTTGCCCTTCGCAGCCTGGGACTCGGGGAAGAGTTTGTAGGCGGTGTTGAGGATCCTGTCGCTCATCTTGGGCGCGACGGCGTAGAGAAGCTCGCCGAAGGTGCCGAGGCGAGTCGCCACCTTCTTCGGCTGCGAGATCATCGCGCCGGCGATCAGCTCCGCGGCCTCCTCCGGAGTGATCGCCGGAAACATGTCGTACATCCGCGTCGGCGCGATCATCGGCGTCCGCACGAGCGGCATGTGAATCGTCGTCATGTTGACGCCGTCGTCGATCACCTCGGACGCGATCACCCGGCTGAAGGCGTCGAGCGCCGCCTTCGACGCCACGTAGGCCGAGAAGCGGGGCGGGTTGGTCTGCGTGCCGATCGAGCTGACGTTGATGATGTGACCCGATTTGCGCGCCTGCATGGAGGGCAGGAGGGCGAGGATCAGCCGCACGGCGCCGAAGTAGTTGACCTGCATCGTGCGCTGGTAGTCATGGAAGCGCTCGTAGGAGAGCTCGACCGAGCGCCGGATCGAGCGGCCGGCGTTGTTGACGAGGATGTCGACCTGGCCGTGGTAGGCGAGCACCTCCTCCGCCATCCGCTCGATGTCATCTGTGTCGGAAAGGTCGCAGCGGTGGATGTGGGCGAGGCCTCCGGCGGACTCGATCTCGTGCTTGGTCTCTTCGAGCTTGTCCTCCGAGCGCGCGACCAGCAGCACCGTCCCGCCGGCGTCGGCGACCTTGACCGCGGTCGCTTTCCCGATCCCCGACGAGGCTCCGGTGATCAGCACGACCTTGCCTCGCACCGCGCTCGCCAGCGAGCGGTCCTTGAACAGGTCCGGGTCGAGATTTCGCTCCCAGTAGTCCCATACTCGGGCCGCATATGACTCGAGCGGCGGCACCTCGATGCCGGAGCCCTCGAGCGCCGCCCGGGCATTGCTGGAGTCGAAGCTGGTGGGGTAGCTGACGTAGTTGAGGATCCCGGCCGGAATTCCCAGCTCGCCGAGGGCCGCGGAGCCCACCCGCTTCGCCGGCGGAAAGAGCCGCAGCCCGCTCCGCACCATGCTCGTCACCGGGTCGGTTATGTCGGAGTCGAGCCTCAGGGCCGCCTGGGGCGCGTCGGCGACGCGGGCGAAGACGTTGAGCACCTCGCCCGCGGTTCGAGGTTCTGGATCGGTGAGGTGGAAGGCCTGACCGTCGAGGCCCGGCTGGTGCGCGATGTGGTCGATAGCGGCGGCGACGAAGTCGACGGGGACGATGTTTATCTCGCCGCCTTCGACCCCCAGGGCGGGCAGCCAGGAGGGCAGCACCCTGCGCGCCCGTTGCAACAGCTTGAAGAAGTAGTACGGACCGTCGACCTTGTCGATCTCGCCGGTGCGAGAGTCGCCGACCACTATCCCGGGCCGGTAGACCCGCCAGGGTCGCGTGCACTCCTCGCGGACGACGCGCTCGGACTCGTGCTTGGTGCGGAAGTAGGGGTGGGTGTCGAGCCTTTCGGCCTCCTCGAACATGTCCTCCCGCCACTCGCCTCTGTAGAGGCCGGCCGCGGCGATCGAGCTGACGTGATGGAAGCAGCCGGCCTCGATCGACCTGGCGAGCTCGACCGCATGCCGGGTGCCCTCCACGTTGGCGACCTCCTGGGCCTCGTCGCCGGCGGTCATGTCGTAGATCGCCGCCAGGTGGAAGAAGTGATCGACGTTGCCGCGGAGGGTCAGCAGGTCCTCCTCGGAGACGCCCAGGCCCGGCTGAGAGAGGTCGCCGGCGATCGGGACGATCCGCGCCCCGTCCGCGCCCCAGGCGGTCCGCAGCTCCTCGAGGCGGCCGCGCGATCCGGCCCGAACGAGGGCGAACACCGTGCCCTCGCGCTGGAGGAGGCGCTCCACGAGGTTGCGCCCGATGAATCCGGTGGCTCCGGTGACGAAGTGGTTCATGCGTGTTCAGCCTACCTTCCCTTCGACGGCGGGTCCGGTCACTCTCCCCTCCGTTTGGCGGGTGAAACATGGGGGAAGGAGGAAGGGGCCGTTCCATAGACTCAGATGCAATGGCCGAGACGGCGACGCTGCAGATCCAGATGCCTGAAATGGGTGAGTCGGTCACCGAGGGCATCGTCCTCGAGTGGCACGTCGCCGAGGGCGACCACGTGAGCGAGGGCGACACCGTGGTGGAGGTCTCGACCGACAAGGTCGACGCAGAGGTGCCGGCGCCCGCCGACGGGGTGATCACGAAACTGGTCGCGGAGGTCGACGAGGAGGTGCCTGTGGGCGCTCCCCTGGCAGAGATGGCGCCGGGTGAGGGCTCGGATGAGGCTCAAACCGGTCGGCCCGCGGGTCCCGTCGCGGCGGAGGGCACCCCGTCCTCGCAAGCTGCGGGCGGGGAACCCTCCACCACGCCACCCGCGGGAGCAACGGCTGAGTCGGCAACAGCCCCCGACGGTGGCGATGGGGTGCGGGCGACGCCCGTTGCGCGAAGGGTGGCTGCCGAGAACGGGGTGGACCTCAGCCAGGTCGCCGGGTCGGGGCCGGGGGCGAAGGTCACGAAGGGCGATGTGCTCGCGGCGGGAAATGGCGGCGGGACGGGTGACGGGGCAGCCGTGGTGGTCCCGGTGCCGGTCGCCGAAGGAGAGGAGAAGGCGCTGCGGGGGCCGGCGGCGATGCTCGCGCAGGCGATGGACGAGAGCCGGGCCGTGCCGACGGCGACGTCGTTTCGCACGGTCGCGGTCGACACCCTCGATGCCAAGCGCAGGGCGCTCAACGGCGTCCTCAGAGAACGCGGCCTCAAGGTCTCCTTCACGCATCTGGTCGCCTGGGCGATCGTGCAGGCGGCGAAGGAGTGGCCGGTGATGACACGCGTCTTCGAGGAGCGCGAGGGAAAGCCGTTCGCGATCGAGGGTAGCCCGGTCAACCTTGGGATCGCGGTCGACGTGGAGCGCAGGGACGGCTCCCGAAGCCTGATGGTGCCGGCGATCAAGGGCGCCGACGGCATCGACTTCGCCGCCTTTCACTCCTATTACGAGGAGCTGATCACGAAGACCCGGGAGAACCGGCTCAGCGCGGATGACTTCCTGGGGACGAACATCTCGCTGACCAACCCCGGCGGCATCGGCACCGTCGCCTCCGTTCCCCGCCTGATGAAGGGGCAGAGCGCAATCATCGCCACCGGCTCGATCGCCTACCCCCGGGAGTGGGCACATGCCGCTCCGGAGCGGATCAGGCAGCTCGGCGTCTCCAAGGTGATGACGCTCACCTCGACCTACGACCACCGCGTCATCCAGGGTGCCGAGTCGGGACACTTCCTGCGGCGGATCGAGCAGCTCCTGCAGGGAGAAGACGGCTTCTACGAGGCGGTCGCCGCCGACCTCGGAATCGAGGCCTCGGTCGTCGCCGCGGCCCACCCGGCGTCAGCCTCGGCCCCTCCGCTCGGCGCTGCCGTCGCGGCTCCCTCGCCGGTCGAGCAGCCCGACGAGGAGCTCCTCCAGGCCGTTCAGGCGGCGACCTCCCTGCTCAAGGCGTACCGCACCCACGGCCACCTCGCGGCGCGGCTCGATCCGCTCGGCAGCGAGCCGAAGGGCGACCCGGCGATCCAGCCGGAGAATCTCAACCTGACCCCGGAGCTGATGGCGCGCATCCCCGCCTCGATCCTCCGCATCGGGGTCCCGGGCGAGACCCTGCTCGACGCCCTGCCCCGGATGCGCGAGGCCTACTGCGGCACGATCGCCTACCAGTTCGAGCACCTCTCCTCGCACCAGCAGCGGACCTGGCTGCGGGAGATGGTCGAGACCGGGGCCCACCGGCGGCCCCTCACCGCGGAGGAGAAGCTGCGGCTGCTGCATCGGCTGGTCGACGTCTACGAGTTCGAGCGCTTCGTCGAGAAGGCCTACCTGGGGCAGAAGGTCTTCACGATCGAGGGGCTCGACGCAATCGTCCCGATGCTCGATGAGCTGGTCACGCTGGCCCACCGTGCCGGCGCCCACGACGTCGTGCTGGGAATGGCGCATCGCGGCAGGCTCAGCGTGCTCGCCCACAATCTCGGGCGCTCGGTCGAGTCGATCCTGGCGGAGTTCGAGGGGTCGAAGCAGATCGAGGCGGTGAAGGCGGTCGCGGCGATCCCGCACGGGGGCACCGGCGACGTCAAGTACCACTACGGGCATCAGGGCACCTACGTGACGAGCGAGGGCGAGGAGATCGCCGTGCGCCTCTACCCGAACCCCAGCCACCTCGAGTTCGTCGACCCGGTCGTCGTCGGGGCGGCTCGCTTCCTCCAATCGAGGTTCGAGGAGTCGCATATCGACCACGAGCCGAAGCGAGCGGTGCCCGTCCTTCTGCACGGCGACGCCGCCTTCCCGGGCCAGGGGGTCGTCGCCGAGACCCTCAACCTTCAGTCGCTGCGCGGCTACGCGACCGGCGGCACCGTCCACATCATCCAGAACAACCAGGTTGGCTTCACCACCGATCCCGAGGACGCCCGTTCGACCCCATACGCGGCCGACATGGCGAAGGGCTTCAACGTTCCGATCATCCATGTCAATGCCGACGACGTCGAGGCCTGCTCGTCGGCGATTCGCCTGGCAATGGCCTACCGCGAGCGGTGGGCGCGCGACGTGGTGATCGACGTGATCGGCTACCGGCGGTTCGGTCACAACGAGACCGACGAGCCCGCCTACACCCAGCCCTCGATGGCGGCGAAGATCAAGGCCCATCCTCCGGTCTCCGAGCTCTACGCGAAGAAGCTCGTCGAGGAGGGCACCGTCTCCGAGCCGGAGGTGGAGCAGGCACATGGCGAAAGGCGCGAGGAGATGTCGGCGGCGCTCAAGGACCTGCGCCGGAAGATGGAGCTGGGCGAGTACGAAGACCCCACGGCGACCACCGGCACCGGTGAACTGGACCGCAGCGCCAGCCCACCGGTCGACACGGCGGTCGCCGCCGAGCAGCTGAGAGAGTTGAACGAGGCCCTGCTCGAGGTGCCGGAGAGCTTCACGATTCACCGTAAGCTGAGAAAACCGCTCGGCAAGCGCGTCGACGCCCTGGAGCAGGGCGGGATCGAGTTCGGGCATGCGGAGGCCCTCGCCTTTGCCTCGCTGCTGAGGGACGGAGTCCATATACGGCTCACCGGCCAGGACACCGAGCGGGGCACGTTCTCACACCGTCACCTCGTCCTCCATGACGAGAAGACGGGCCTTCCCTACTGCCCGATGCAGAACCTGACCGCGGCCACGGCCCCGTTCGAGCTCTACAACAGCCCCCTCTCGGAGGTCGCCTGCCTCGGCTTCGAGTATGGGTACTCCGCGGCGAAACCCGACGCGCTGGTGCTCTGGGAGGCGCAGTACGGCGACTTCGCCAACGCGGGCCAGGTGATCATCGACACGTTCATCGCGGCCGGAGAGGCGAAGTGGGGGCAGACCAGCCGCCTCACCCTGCTCCTGCCGCACGGCTATGAGGGCTCGGGACCCGAGCACTCGAGCGCACGCATCGAGCGCTTTCTCGCCCTCGCCGCCGAGGGCAACATACGCATCGCCTATCCCAGCACCGCCGGACAGTACTTCCATCTGCTGCGGCGGCAGGCCCTGATCCGCAAGGCGCGGCCGCTGGTCGTCTTCACCCCGAAGGGACTGCTGCGCCTCGATCGCGCCACGGCGTCCCCGGAGCAGCTCACCGACGGCCACTTCGAGTACACCCTCGACGACCCAACGGCCGAGGGCCGCCGCGAGCGGGTCGAGCGGCTCGTCCTCTGCACCGGAAAGATCTACTTCGACCTCGACGCGAGCGAGCGGCGCGGGGCGGCGGAGAGTGTTGCGATCGCCAGGGTGGAGCTGCTCTATCCCTTCGCGAAGGAACAGCTCGAGGTGCTGATCTCCTCCTATCCCAACCTGAAGGAAGTGGTGTGGACGCAGGAGGAGCCGCGGAACATGGGCCCGTGGAAGGTGATGTCACGCCGCATTCCCGAGGTCCTGCCCGAGGGGGTCGAGCTCGGCTATGTCGGCCGCCCGACGCGCGCCAGCCCGGGCGAGGGCTACTCGGTCGCGCATCTGCGCGAGCAGGAGCGGATCGTCCTCACCGCACTGACCCCCGAGGCCTGATGAGAAGACCGGTCCCCGGGCAGCTCTTCGTCTGGGTGAAGCGTCTCTCCTGGCTCGAGCTGGTGATCTTCTCGGCCCTGATCACCTTCTGGCTCGCGCCGGGATTCGAAACCGAGACGATGGTCTTCGGCTGGGCCCACGGGCTCGGCTTCGTCGGTCTCTGCGTGGTGATCTGGATCGCCTGCGTGAGGCGAGAGTCCCCCTACACACTGCTCGCCGCGACCCTTACGCCGGTCGGGCCGGTGGGGAGCGTGATCGGAATCGAGCTGATCGAACGGCGGGGTTGGGGAATCGCCCAACCTGGCGAAAACCTCCCGGATTTACGCTAGATTCGCCCATCCGCCTTGACCGGGGCCTTCTGACGCGCTATAGGTAGAAGCTGACTGTTTCTCCGGACAGTCCCGTCCGGGGGAACGGCCGCGTCGGCATCCCTCCCTGGCTACCGACGCGTTGGTGCAGTGAGGGTCGCGCGGACCCCCCTGCCTCCCGCGACCCTCGCTGTACCTCTTTTCTCGAGTCGCAGGAACCTCAGGTGCATGGTTGCGCGGCGCCGCCGGTGCCGGCTCAGCCCCGCAGATTCCTCAGGACGGTCTGGAGGATCCCGCCGTTGCGGAAGTAGGTGACCTCGTTCGGGGTGTCGAGGCGGACGATCGCCTCGAACCCGACCGGCTCGCCGCCATCGCGGCGCGCGGTGACCGTCACCTTCTTCAGATCGCCATCGCCGAGGTCGCCGACGTCGAAAGTCTCCGAGCCGTCGAGCCCCAGCGACTCGACGCTCTCACCGTCCGGGAACTGGAGCGGAAGCACACCCATCCCGATCAGGTTCGAGCGGTGAATCCGCTCGTAGCTCTCGGCGATCACCGCCCTCACGCCGAGCAGCTTGGTGCCCTTCGCGGCCCAGTCCCGCGACGAGCCCGACCCGTACTCCTTGCCGGCGAGGACGACGAGCGGCACGCCGTCCGCGGCGTAGGCGGTTGCGGCGTCGAAGATGGTCATCTCCTCCCCGTCGGGGAAGTGCCGTGTGTGGCCCCCGGCGCGCTCGACCAGCCGGTTGCGGAGGCGGATGTTGGCGAAGGTGCCCCGGATCATCACCTCGTGGTTCCCGCGGCGCGAGCCGTAGGAGTTGAAGTCACGGGGCTCGACCCCGTTCTCGATCAGCCAGCTCCCCGCCGGGCTGTCCTTCTTGATCGCACCGGCCGGGGAGATGTGGTCGGTGGTGATCGAGTCACCGAGCACGGCCAGCACCCGCGCACCCTCGATGCTCTCCACACCCGGCGCCTCCGCGGGCATGCCCTCGAAGAAGGTGGGACGCCGCACGTAGGTGGAGTCAGGCCAGGAGTAGCGGTCTTCCTCGGGGACCTCGACTGCTCGCCAGTTCTCGTCGCCCTCCAGTACCTCCGCGTAGTTCCGCGTGAACATCTCGGAGGCGATCGAGCGGCCGACGACCTCCTTCACCTCGTCGGGGTCGGGCCAGATGTCGCGGAGGTGGACCGGCTCGCCGTCGGGCCCCTCGCCGAGCGGCTCGGAGGTGAGGTCGAGGTCCATCCGCCCCGCCAGCGCGTAGGCGACGACCAGCGGCGGGCTGGCGAGGTAATTCGCCTTGACGTCGTGGTTGATCCGGCCCTCGAAGTTGCGGTTGCCGGAGAGGACCGAGCAGACGACCAGATCCCTCTCCTCCACCGCGGCCGAGATCTCGGGCGGCAGCGGCCCGGAGTTTCCGATGCAGGTGGTGCAGCCGTAGCCGACCAGGTTGAACTGAAGCCGGTCGAGGTACTCGGTCAGGCCCGCCTTCGCCAGATAGTCGGTGACGACGGTGGAGCCCGGGGCGAGGGAGGTCTTCACCCATGGCTTTCGCTCGAGCCCCCTTTCCACCGCGTTGCGCGCCAGCAGGCCTGCACCGACCATCACGGTCGGGTTGGAGGTGTTGGTGCAGCTGGTGATCGCCGCAATCACGACCCTGCCGTGGTCGAGCTCGACAACGGTCCCGTCCCCGAGGGTGACATCGATCGCGTCTTCGCTGCGCTCGAGCGTGGCCAGGGCTGTATCGGCTGAAGGCACCGGGCGTGGCCGCCCGTTGGCGTCATCATGGTCCTCGGCCGGGGGGTCGGAGGCTGGAAACGACTCCTCGCCCGCCTCATCGACGCCGCTCAGCTGCTCTGCGGCATCCGGGTCGAACTCCTCCATCGCGTCGAGGAAGGCGGCCTTCGCCCGAGCCAGCGGCACCCGGTCCTGGGGACGCTTCGGGCCGGCGATGCTGGGTTCGACCGAGTCGAGGTCCAGCTCGAGCGTCGCTGAGAAGACAGGGTCTTCGGAGCCCTCGTCGTGGAACATGCCCTGCTCGCGGGAGTAGGCGTCGACCAGCTCGATCGCCTCGGTCGGGCGGCCGGTGAACTCGAGGTAGCGGAGCGTCTCGGCGTCGACCGGGAAGATCGCGCAAGTCGAGCCGAACTCCGGCGACATGTTGCCGATCGTCGCCCGGTCGGCGAGACTCAGCGAGGAGATCCCGGAGCCGAAGAACTCGACAAAGCGGGAGACGACCCCGTGCTGGCGCAGCAACTCCGTGACCGTGAGCACGAGGTCGGTGGCCGTCGCCCCCTGCGGCAGGCTGCCCTCGAGCCGGAAGCCGACGACCTGAGGAAGCAGCATCGAGATCGGCTGGCCGAGCATTGCCGCCTCAGCCTCGATGCCCCCGACGCCCCAGCCGAGCACCCCGAGCCCGTTGACCATCGTCGTGTGCGAGTCGGTCCCGACCAGGGTGTCGGGGTACGCCTGCATCGCCCCGTCGCGCTCGCGCCCATAAACGACCTGAGCGATGTGCTCGAGGTTGACCTGGTGGCAGATTCCCGTCGCCGGCGGGACGACGCTGAAGTTGTCGAAGGCCTCCCGGCCCCACTTGAGAAATGAGTAGCGCTCCCGGTTGCGCTCGAACTCGCGCTCCGCGTTGACCGCGAAAGCGCGCTCATTGCCGAAGGCGTCGACCTGCACCGAATGGTCGATCACCAGGTCGACGTCGACGAGCGGGTTGATCCGCTCGGGGTCGCCGCCGAGGTCGGCCATCGCGTCGCGCATCGCCGCCAGGTCGACGACGGCCGGGACGCCGGTGAAGTCCTGCATCAGGACCCGCGCCGGTTGGAATGGAATCTCGATGCTCGGAGTCGCCGCGGCATCCCAGGACGCGATCGCCTCGACGTCCTCGGCCGTGACGGAGGTCCCGTCCTCGAGTCGCAGGACGTTCTCCAGGAGGACCTTGATCGAGTAGGGGAGCCGCGCCACGTCGAAGCGCTGCTGCAGGGCATCGAGGCGATAGACCTCGTAAACGCGATTTGCAACCTGAAGCTCCGATCGCGAGCCGAAGGAGTTGGGGTGGTCCATTCCTCCATCCTACGAACCCATGCTGGCCGACGGACACGCGAGTGGGTCCTCGAACGGGCACTCGCGTGTCCCTCTGGCTCACCGCTTGTCGGGGGAATGACCCTCGGCGATCTCCCTCGCCGCCTTCTGGCCCGCCGAGCCGGACTGGGCCCGGACGGAGATGCCGGGGCTGGCCAGGCCCATGTGCGCGAGGGCGCGCTGGCGCAGGGGTGCGACCGCGACCTCCACCCTGTCCTTGCGAATCGCGCGCACGACAGCGTCGCCGACCTGCTCGGGCGTGCCGGTGCCGAGTCCGGAGGGCGGCTTGGCGCCCGCCTCGGCGAACATGCCGGCGTCGCGGATGAAGCCCGGCGAGACCAGCGAGACGCCGACTCCTCTCGGAGCGAGATCCGCCCGCAGGCCGAGGGCGAAGCCGCGCAGGCCGAACTTGGTCGCGTTGTAGATCGCGCTGCGGGGGCTGGCCGCCTTGCCGGACAGCGAGGCTACGAAGACCAGGTGGCCTGAGCCGCGCTCGACCATCGCAGGGCTGAGCGCGCGCGCCATCAGCATCGGCGCCTCCAGGTTGACCCGCAGCGCCCTCTGCACCTGCTCCGGGGTGAAGTCCGAGAGCCAGCCGGCGCCCGGGAGCCCGGCGTTGGCGACGAGGATGTCGACCTGCGGGGAGCTCCCGGCGAGCTGTTCGGCCGCTCCCGGCTCGGCAAGGTCGGCGGGTGCCGCCCTGTGGCTGCCGGGCAACTCCGCGGCGAGCGCCTCCAGCGCCTGCGGGTCGCGGGCGCTCAGCACCAGGCTCGCGCCCCCCTCGGACAGGGCCATGGCGATCGCGCGGCCCAGCCCTCCCGTGGCTCCGGTCAGCAGCGCGGTTCGCCCGGCAAGTTCCATCGCGGCGCGCAAGGTACCAGCCGGGTGGCCGAAGAGATTTCCGAGGAGATTGCGGAGAGGAATCGCGGGGGTTAGTGCGAAAGGCCACTAAATGTTTGCTTTTTGTGAGCAGACGGCCGGGCAATCGTCTACACTGCCCGCCGTTCCGAATAACCGAACGCCGAGTCCCGCGCGCTGGGAGGCGCGGCGGGAACGGGGGAACCACGTTTTCGGGGCTAACCCGCCTACGTCAGGCGGGGGCGCAAGCTCCTTTCGCGCCAGCCCGACAGCTAACCCCGTAGGCAGACGAAGGAGATCGGTTTGCTCCCGAACAAACTGAAAGCAAGCGCGGGGCTGGTGCTCATGGTGGCCCTCGCCATTCTCGGCCTCACCGCGACCGGCGCTTCCGCCCACTGTGCGGGCGGCGGAGTGACCCCCGCGGAAATCGACATGTGCACGCCGACGCCGAAAGCGCGGCTGCTCGACAACGGCATGCTGATTCCGCCCAAGTCCGCGCCTGGCCGGGTGAAGCGGGTGGTCATGTTCGCCAACCGGATCCGCAGCAAGCCCTACATCTACGGTGGCGGCCACGGAAGCTGGTGGGATCGCGGCTACGACTGCTCCGGCTCCGTCAGCTACGCGCTTCACGGCGGGAAGTTCGTGACAAGCCCTCTCCCCTCTGGCCCATTCGAGAGCTGGGGCATGGCAGGCAAGGGCCGCTGGATCACGGTCTACGCCAATGGCGGCCACGCCTACGCGGTGATCGCGGGCTACCGCTGGGACACCTCCGGCAACACGGATGGGACGACCGGGCCGAGCTGGCACGAAGAATTCCGCAGCAACGCCGGTTTCGTCGCGCGCCACCCGCTCGGCTACTAGAGCGGTCCCCTCAGGCACGAGCCTTGCGCCGCTCCGTCCAACCGGTTGGGGCGAGTTTGTCCTTGCGTTCCTGAACTGCTCGGATAACTTCTCCATGTAGCCGCTCCACCCGACATCCGCTTGGCCAACCTCTCCAAGCGCTATGGAGAGGTAGAGGCGGTTGCGGGCATCGACCTGGAGATCCAGCGGGGCGAGTTCTTCACGCTGCTCGGTCCCTCCGGCTCGGGCAAGACCACCACGCTGCGGATGATCGCCGGGTTCGAGGACCCTTCCGGGGGCACGATCGAGCTCGCCGGCAGGGACGTCGGCGGCGTTCCGCCCTACGACCGCGCGGTCAACACCGTCTTCCAGGACTACGCGCTCTTCCCCCACATGACGGTGGGCGAGAACGTCGCCTACGGGATGCGGGTCGCCGGCGTCGACAAGGGCCAGCGAGCCAAGCGCCGTGACGAGGCGCTGGAGATGGTGCGCCTGCCCGGTTATGCGGACCGCAGGCCCGGCGAGCTCTCCGGCGGCCAGCGCCAGCGGGTGGCGCTGGCCAGGGCGATCGTCAACCGGCCCGAGGTGCTGCTCCTCGACGAGCCGCTCGGCGCCCTCGACCTGAAGCTTCGCGAGCAGATGCAGACCGAGCTGAAGGCGATCCAAGGCGACGTGGGCATCACCTTCGTCTACGTCACGCACGATCAGGACGAGGCGCTGACGATGAGCAACAGGATCGCGGTCTTCAACGAAGGGAGGATCGAACAGGTGAGCCCGCCGGTCGAGCTCTACGAGCAGCCGGCGACCGAATTCGTGGCGGGATTCGTTGGCGTCTCCAACCTCCTCGACCGTGAGGGCAGGCGCTTCACCATCCGGCCGGAGAAGATCCAGCTGCTCGAACCGGGCGAAGCCGGCGTCGATGGCCTGATGACCGAGCGCGGGCGGATCTCAACCGTCGCCTATGCGGGGATGATCACCCGCTACACGGTGGCCCTCGAACGCGGGGGCGAGCTTCAGGTCGTATCGCAGAACGTGGATGGCACGTCGGCTGACGACTGGCGATCCGAGCAGGGGCGGGAGGTCCTTGTGGGCTGGCGTCCGGAGCACACGGTCGCGGTCCGTGGGAAATCGACTACAGAGGAGGAATCACAGTGAGGACTGACGACAGCAGCCTCCGCTCGGTGTGGCTCGTGATCGGAGGCCTGCTGGCCTTCATGCTCCTGCTCGCCGGCTGCGGCGGCGGCGGCGACGAAACAAGCGGAGAAGAACTGAGCAAGATCGGCAAGGGAGAGGGACAGCTCAACCTGATCGCCTGGCCGGGCTACGTGGAAGAAGAATGGATCAAGCCGTTCGAACAGAAGACCGGCTGCAAGGTCAACAAGAAGGAAGCCGGTACTTCTGACGAAATGGTCCAGCTGATGCGGAGCGGCGAATACGACGGCGTCTCGGCCTCCGGTAACGCGACCGCCCGGCTCGTCGAAGGCGGCGACGTCGACCCCGTCAACGTCGATCTCGTCCCCAACTACGAAACCGTCTTCTCCGACCTCAAGGACCAGCCTTACAACACGTTCGACGGCAAGCCATACGGGATTCCACACGGGCGAGGCGCGAACCTGCTGATGTGGAACTCGAATGACGTGAAGCCGGGTCCGCGGTCCTGGAACGTGACCATGGACCCGAAGGTCGCCAGCAAATTCAAGGGCAAGATCAGCCAGTACGACGATCCGATGTCGATCGCCGAAGCGGCGGTCTATCTGAAAATGCACGAACCCGGCCTCGGCATCGAAGACCCGTACGAGCTGAACGACGAACAGTTCGAAGCGGCGGTCAGCCTGATGAAGGAACAGCGCCCGCTGGTCGGCGAATACTGGTCGGAAGCTGAAAAGCAGATCTCGTCCTATGCGAGCGGCGACATTCAGATCGGGACGACCTGGCAGTACCAGTACTTCGTGCTGAAGGAAGAAGGAAAGCCGGTGGCCGCCAGCCCGGCGAGCCAGGGCTTCCTCCCCGAAGAGGGTGCGACGGGGTGGTCCGACACCTGGATGATCAGCTCGCAGGCCGAACATCCAAACTGCATGTACATGTGGATGAATTGGATCATCGAACCGAAGATCAACGCCGAGGTCGCCGAACTCTTCGGCGAGGCTCCGGCGCAGGAACTGGCCTGCAATGAGACCAAGAACCCGAACTTCTGCGCCGAATACCACGCAGAAGAACCTGATTTCTGGAAGCGGGTCTACTACTGGAAGACGCCGCTTGCCGACTGCGGGAACGGGTCCGAAGATTGCAAGGACTACAACGACTGGGTCCAGGCGTGGACCTCGATCAAGGGCTGATCGGCAAACAGTGATCGATGGCGACTGAGGCGGTCGTGGAAAGAAGGTCGGCGGGCCGCAGGCTCGCCGGCCTCTTCCACGGCCGCCCGCGCCTACAGGCAGGGACCCTGCTGGCGGGCCCGGTGGGCTGGCTGGTCATCGGATACCTGGGCTCTCTCGCGGTCCTGCTGATCGCCGCCTTCTGGTCGGTGAACCCGGTCAGCGGTGAGCTCGAAAAGAGCCTCAGCTTCGAAAACTTCGAAATCCTCTGGAACGAACCGGTCTACAGGACGATCGTCGGGCGTACCGTCCTGATCGCCGCGCTGGTCACGCTCACCGACGCGATCCTCGCCTTTCCGATCGCCTTCTACATGGCCAAGGTCGCCAGCCGCAAAACGAAGGCGGCGCTGGTGATCGCCGTTCTCGTCCCGCTCTGGTCGGGCTATCTGGTCAAGGTCCTCTCCTGGCGGAACATGCTCTCCGGCGGCGGGTTGATCGACTGGGTGCTCGAACCGTTCGGCCTCAGTGGCCCCGGTTACGGCAACACGGCTGTCTGGCTTGTCATGAGCTACCTCTGGCTCCCCTACATGATCCTGCCGATCTTCGCCGGTCTCGAGCGCATCCCCGACTCGCTGATCAGCGCCTCCGAGGACCTCGGCGCCAAGCCGTTCACGACGTTCAGGCGGGTGATCCTGCCGCTCACCTTTCCCGCCGTGGTCGCCGGGTCCATCTTCACCTTCGCCCTGACCCTCGGCGACTACATCACACCGCGGCTGGTCTCCAACAACCAGTTCATCGGCAACGTCGTCTTCAACAACATCTCCAACAACCTCCCGCTCGCCTCCGCCCTGGCGCTGGTGCCAATCGTAGTGATGGTCGGCTACCTGCTCGTCGCCAGAAAGCTGGGGGCGTTCGAGCACATCTAGGAACAGTGCGGCTCTCCAGGTCATCCAAGGTACTGCTCCGGGCAGCCGTCACCGTCGGCCTCGCCTTCATCTACGTGCCGCTGATCATCCTCGCGGTCTACGCCTTCAATGCGAGCAGGATCCTCGAATGGCCGCCCTCCGGGCTGACCCTCGATTGGTTCCCCAAGGCATTTGAAAGCACGGCGCCCGACGCCTTCTGGACCTCGATCAGAGCCGCGCTGGCGGCGACGACGATCGCGCTGCTGCTCGGCACCCTGGCCTCGCTCGCGGTGGCGCGCCACCGCTTCTTCGGTCGCGAGACGATCTCCTTCCTGGTCATCCTGCCGATCGCGCTGCCGGGAATCGTCACCGGCGTGGCGCTGAACAACACCTTCACCCAGGTGCTCGGGATGAAGCTGTCGCTGTTCACGGTGATCGTCGCCCACGCCACCTTCTGCATAGTGGTCGTCTACAACAACGTGATCGCGCGGCTGCGGCGGATCTCGTCCTCCTTCGAGGAGGCCTCCGCCGACCTCGGCGCCAGCCCGTGGCAGACATTCCGCTACGTGACCCTCCCCAACATGCGGAGCGCGCTAGGGGCCGGTGCTCTGCTCGCCTTCGGACTCTCCTTCGACGAGATCATCGTCACCACCTTCACGATCGGCGCCGGGGAAGAAACGCTGCCGATCTGGATCTTCAAGAACCTCTTCCGGGCCCAACAGCGGCCGATCGTGAATGCGGTCGCCGTGATCGTGGTGCTGATCTCGATCATCCCGGTCTACCTCGCCCATCGCCTCACCTCCGAGGAAGGCGGCGTGGTCGCCGGACGCGGCGGCGGCGGCAGGGTCGAGGGCGGCGGCGTCGAGACCGAGGCCACCGCCGTTCCCTAACCCGAACGAAGCGGCCATCTACCGCCCCATCCCGCTGCAGCTGTTCCTTATCCGCCCTGGGGACGCTTATGGAACAGCTGGACGGAGGAAGCGCTGGATCTCGACGATTGTTCCATCGGGATCCGCGATCAGATCGTCCCAGCCGATCCGGGGCATCCTGTACCCGGCGCCCGCGAGCACGCGATTGCGGTGGCCGTCGCGAGCTTCGGCCAGCGGGTTGTCGTGGAACCTGCCGCCGTCGGTTTCAAGGACCACCTTCTGCCGGCGCCAGAGAAAATCCACCTCGAAGACCTCGCCGCGGACGCGAAGCTTCACGTTCGTCCGCGGGATGGGCAGGCCGTGGAGGGTCAGGAGCGGGAGCAACTTTGCCTCCATGCGACTGCGGATCCGTGTCCCGGGCGAGTAGCGTCGCCAGGGCTCGAGCACGGAGAGAAGCCTCTTCGCGCCCCGACGTGGATGTTCGCCGAGGATCGAATCGATCTCCGAGGCGTTCAGAGCCCGGAGCACCGCGGCCTGCTCGACCATGTCGGTCAGGGCTCGCCGCCGCAGGGTTCCCGCCATGTCGACGATCGTCCGGGAGACACTCGTGCAGGGAACGGCGCCGACGGTGACGACCTGACCGGGTCCCGGCGGCGGGACAAAGCGACGTCTCACCCCGGCGATCTTGCGACCGGCTTCGACCGGGGCGATGACGTCGATTTCGAGCGGTCGAAACTCCCGAAGTTCGAGGAGAGACGCCGCGGTCCCGTGCGAGACGACGCTGCCTTCGCCGCAAGCCAGCACCGCAGCGAGCATGCGACCGCGCTCGCCCACGGCCGGGTGACCGACTGAATAGACGGAGCGAAAGAGGGGAAACAGGCGTCCGGAGGCCACCGCCCCCTCGATCACGTCCTTGCTTGCCCCAGCCTCGCGCAGCTGCCTCCTCGAAACGACCCCGTTCTGCTCCCCGGCGATCCTCGCGATCTCCCTCCAGATTCCACTCCGGCTGTTCCTTATCCGTCCCATGGACGGATAAGGAACAGCTCGGGAGGATTCGCCCCGGCATGGGCGCGCGGCGTTGCTAGAGCGGGATGTTGCCGTGCTTGCGCTTCGGCTGGTCGACCCGCTTGCTCTCAAGCATGCGGAGAGCCCTGATCAGCTTCGGGCGGGTCTGCCGCGGCTCGATCACGTCGTCGATGTAGCCGCGCTCTGCCGCCGAGTAGGGGTTGGCGAAATGCGCCTTGTAGTCGTCGATCAGCTTCTGGCGGCGCTCGTCGGGCGTCGGCGAGGAGGAGATGTCTTTGCGGTAGATGATGTTGACCGCCCCCTCCGGCCCCATCACCGCGACCTCGGCCGTCGGCCAGGCGACGTTGAAGTCGGCGAGCATGTGCTTGGAGTTCATGACGTCGTAGGCGCCGCCGTAGGCCTTGCGGGTGACGACGGTCAGCTTCGGCACGGTCGCCTCGGTGAAGGCGTAGAGCAGCTTGGCCCCGTGGCGGATGATCCCGTTCCACTCCTGGTCGGTGCCGGGCAGGAAGCCGGGCACGTCGGTGAAGGTGACGAGAGGGACGTTGTAGGCGTCGCATGTGCGAACGAAGCGTGCCGCCTTCTCGGACGCTTCGATGTCGAGCACCCCGGCCAGATGCGCGGGCTGATTGCCGACGACGCCGATCGGGTGGCCGTCGAGCCGAGAGAACCCGCAGACGATGTTCTTGGCGAAGTGCTCGTGAACCTCGAAGAACTCGCCGTCGTCGACGATCCGGGTGATCACATCGCGCATGTCGTACGGCTTGGACGGGTCGTCGGGAACGACCTTGTCGAGCTCCGGGTCCTCGCGCTCGGGATCGTCGTCGGGGGCGAAGCGCGGCGGCGCCTCGAGGTTGTTCGACGGCAGGAAGCCGAGCAGGTAGCGGACGTCCTCCAGGCAGCTTTCCTCGTCCTCGGCGGCGAAGTGGGCGACGCCGGACTTCGTGTTGTGGCTCATCGCGCCGCCGAGCTCCTCAAACTCGACCTCCTCGCCGGTCACCGTCTTGATCACTTCGGGCCCGGTGATGAACATGTGCGAGGTCTCTTTGACCATGAAGATGAAGTCGGTCATCGCCGGCGAGTAGACCGCGCCCCCGGCGCACGGGCCCATGATCAGGCTGATCTGCGGGATCACGCCCGAGCATTTGACGTTTCGCACGAAGACGTCTCCGTAGGCGCCCAGCGAGACGACGCCCTCCTGGATCCGAGCCCCGCCGGAGTCGTTGATTCCGATCACCGGCGCGCCGACCTGGGCGGCGAGGTCCATCACCTTGCACATCTTCTCGGCCATCACCTCGCCGAGGCTGCCGCCGAAGACGGTGAAGTCCTGGGAGAAGACGAAGACCGTGCGGCCGTCGATCGTGCCGTGGCCGGTCACCACGGCATCGCCCCAGGGTCGCCGCTTCTGCATCTCGAAGTCGTAGGTCCGGTGCCGGACGAAGGTGTCGAGCTCCTCGAAGGAACCCGGGTCGAGCAGCTTCTCGACCCGCTCGCGGGCGGTCATCTTGCCCTTCGAGTGCTGCTTCTCCACCGCCTCCTCCGAGGCGGAGTGGATCGCCGCCTCGCGCAGCTCGCGCAGGTAGGCGAGCTTCTCCTCGTGGGTGACCGGATTCCGTTCCCGCATCGCGCGCGGGAGTCTATTTAGTGCTCAGAGTTCGGCGCAGATCGCGTAGGCGACCACGGACCAGCTTTCGGTCTCTTCTTCGACCTCCCGCGCCGAGGCGATCCAGCCGTTTCGCTTGCCGTCCGGATCGATCTTCGGAGCCGACTCGGAGATCACGACTTTGGCGTTTGCGCCGAGGGTCCGCGCGCCGCCGCCGACGACTTCCTTGCCGGTCGGGCATTCGGCGGTGATCGTCTTCGAACCGCTGTTGCTCGAGGTGCTTTCTTTGTCGGAGTAGGAGACGTTCTTGACGAGCTGGGCGAAGAAGCTGGCGGCCAACTTGGACCCCGTTACCGCGCCGTCCTGGATCTTGCCGGTGCTGACAGAGTCGCCATCCAGCTTGGCATTGCCGACAGCGTTGTTGGCGAGCTTCGAGCCGGTCGCGGCCCCGTCCTTCAGCTTCGCGGTGGTGACGACTCCGCCTCCCAGGGCGACCGAGCGAACCGACCCGGCGCCAAGCTTTGCCGACACGACCGCTTCGTTTGCCAGCTTCGAGCTGGTCACGGCCCCGTTCTTGAGTTTCGCCGCGCTGACCGCGCCGTTCTTCAATTTCGGCGTGGTGACCGCGTTCTTGGCGATGTTCTTGGACTTGACCGCGTTCTTGCCGATCGCGGCGTAGGCGACGCCGCTGACCGCCATGAACAGAGCCAGGCAGGAGAGCACGTTGGCGGGCGACAGGTGTCGCCGGAGGCTTCTCATCGGATTCCCTCGCTTTCCGCGCCGTCAGGCGCTGCTGAAGGGCCGCTTGTGCGGCTCGGCCAGTCGATCCATGATCGCCTCGAGGTCGGCCTCGCACAACCCCGTTTCCTCGCTGGCGCGGATCGCGACCCGCGTTCCGAAACCCTTTTCGGCCAGGCTCACCTCGACCCCCTCGACCGCCTCGACGATCTCGGCGAGCTCGGGTTCGGACTTCATCACGGTCCTGGATATCTCGATCATGGGGGCGGCTTCAACCGCCGCCGGAGTCTTCCTTCCCGGTCAACAAATCTCCCGTTGACAGCTCCCGGCTCGCCAGCATAGGTTCGCTGCTGAGAAGCAGTGGCGAACCAAGGGGGTCACGCATGGCGGAGAGAGTGAAGCGTCGGGTGGCAGCGGCAAGGCTCGCGGTCGCGTTCGTGGCAGCCGGAACGATCGCCGGGGCGGCGGCCTGGGCTCAGGCCGGCCCACCGCCGACCGCCCGGTCGAGCGCCTTTGACGCGTTCGCGAAAGTCCACCTCGACACCTCGAACATCGAGAACCACTCGCTCAAGTACGTTGATTTCGCGAAAGGCGAGGTCCCGTCTTTCGGGCAGTACGAGAAGCTCAACCAGAGCTTCAAGAAATTCAAGAAAGCCGAGAACAACTTCAAAGTCGATGTCAACGGCGACCTCAACACGATCAAGGGCGAGCTCCCGTCCTACATCAAGATGGCCGATGCGGACGCCCGCTACTACAAACACTCAGAGCCGCTCGTCCAGGGTGACGGCTCGGTATTCACGGCATCCCATGCGGCCGCGCCGAACAGCCTCGTCGGCCTGCTGAACGTTCCCAACCTGATCAGCGTCGACGCGCTCGCCGGAGGTGCTGGGGTGCGCATCACCAACATCGGCGGCAGCGACCTCAACCACTCCGACTGCACCCTGCCCGCCGGGGGCGGGTCCGGCGAGGGCACTCTGAAGCCTGGCGAGACCCTGGATTGCGCGACCGGCGATCACTCCGAGGTCATGCAGATGCTCGGCGGCAGCGGCGGTTCGCAGGTGATGACGCTGTGGCTCGGGAAGATCGGGGCCCAGATCACGGTCCAGGTCCTGGTCGGCCTGTAGCCCATGATTGGGACATAGCGAAGCGTGCTCGAGCTGACACTGCGGGTCGGCGCCGCTGACGTCGAGGAGGTTCTCGACGCGGTCTTGCCGGCGCTTCCCGGCGGGCTTCACGTGCGGGAGGACGGTAACGAGGTCGAGCTGGCGATCCTCGCCCGTCCCGGAACGCCCGGCGAGGAGGAGCTCCGCGACCTCGCGGGATCGCATCTGCTCGATCTGCGCAACGCCGAAGTCTCCGACGATTGGCGCAACCGGCGGCTCTCGCGGTACGAGCCCCTGGTCGTCGCCGAGCGCTTCCTGCTGCGGCCCGAGTGGGCGCCGGTGAGCGGGGACGAAGGTCTGATCGAGATCGTGCTCGAGCAGACCCCGGCCTTCGGCACCGGGGTGCACCCGACGACGCAGGCCTGCCTGGCGACGCTGGCCGAACTCGATCCCAGCGGCTCCCTCGCAGACCTGGGCTGTGGCTCGGGAGTCCTCTCGATCGCGGCCGCCAGGCTCGGCTGGTCGCCGGTCGTCGCGGTCGACATCGAGCCGAACAGCGTCGCGACCGCCCGTCGCAACGCGGACCGCAACGGGGTGGAGATCGACGTGCGCCGTGTTGACGTCGCCGCCGAGCAAGCGCCCGAGGCCGGCACGCTCGTCGCCAACCTCCCGCCCGACGTGCAGATCGCCCTCGCGGGGCTCCTGGGGCGAGTCCCCTCGACGCTGATCGCATCCGGGTTCAAGCCGAACGAGATCCCAGTCGTCGCCTCGGCGTGGGAAGGGCAAGGCCTGCGGGTTGCCGACGAGGTCCGCGCCAATGAGTGGACCGTGCTGGTGATGCGATGAGCGGGGGGCGGGCGGTCGAGCCGCCGGGGCAGCTGCGGATCGAGGCTCCCCCGCGCGGGGAGGGGGGGCCCGCGCGCACAGTGATCTCGGCGGCTCGCGATGTCGAGCTCGGAGCCCGCTCGATGCTGCTGCTCGCCGAGGGCCTCTTCCGGCTCGACGTCGTCCCCTACGCCGATACCGTCCAGACAATCGTCCGCAGCCTCTCGACCGAGCCGCAGGCTGAGCTGCGATCCAGCGGAGAGGTCGGTGGCGAAAGCCGGGCCTCAGGAGAGAATGCCTCGCGTTCCACGACCCGCTTCGGCGGCGAGATCGTTCTGATCGGGGAGGATGGCGCCGAGCGAGTCGTTTCGAAAGTCCTGGTGGGCTCCATCTGCGACCTGGACCGCGGCCTCTCCACATTCACCGCCCAGGCGATCCTGCTCTGACGCTCCGAGTAACCGGATGGATATGGCAGCTTGACCTGGGAAGCCCCCTAGAAGAAGGCGCCGCCTCGATATTCGCCGAAGACGTCGCGCATCGCGCCGCAGACCTCGCCGATCGACGCGTCGGCGGCGAGCGCGGCGCGGATCGGGTGCAGGAGATTGCCGTCGCCGCGAGCGACGTCGCGCAGGCCGTCCAGCCTCTCCTCGACTCCCGCCTGGTCGCGGCGCTCCTTGAAGGCCGCCAGCCGCGTCAGTTGGCGCCGCTCGGACTCCGGGTCCACACGGAGGATGTCGACGTCGTCCACCTGGTCGGTGACGTACTTGTTGACCCCGACCACGATGTCCTGCCCGCTGCGGTAACGCTCGTGGTAGGAGTGCGCCGACTCCTCGATCTCGCGCTGCATGAACTCCAGCGCCTCGACCGAGCCGCCGAGCTCCTCGACCTTTCCGATCAGCTCCCACGAGCGCTCCTCGATCTCGTCGGTCAGCGACTCGACGAAGTAGGAGCCGGCGAAGGGGTCGACGGTGTCGGCGACGCCCGACTCGTGGGCGAGCACCTGCTGGGTTCGGAGGGCAATCCGCGCCGAGCGCTCGGTGGGCAGCGCCAGCGCCTCGTCGAAGCCGTTTGTGTGCAGCGACTGGGTGCCGCCGCTGACCGCGGCGAACCCCTGCAGGGCGACGCGGATGATGTTCACCTCCGGCTGCTGGGCCTGCAGCGTCACCCCGCCGGTCTGGGTGTGGAAGCGGATCTTCATCGAGTTCGGGTTCTGCGCCCCGAAGCGCTCGGCGACGATCTTCGCCCACATCCGCCGCGCCGCGCGGAACTTGGCGACCTCCTGGAAGACGTTGTTGTGGCAGTTGAAGAAGAAGGCGAGGCGGGGCGCGAACTCGTCGATCTTCAGCCCGCGCCGCAGGGCCGCTTCGACGTAGGCGATCGCGTTGGAGAGGGTGAATGCGACCTCCTGCACGGCGGAGCA
>DASXAR010000041.1:0-2657 GCA_036406595.1 Solirubrobacterales bacterium
CACGAACCCCATCACTATCTCGTGGTCCTCGAGCCGCTCGCCCTCGATCTCGGCGTGGACCAGGACGCTGGTCAGGTCGTCGGTCGGCGCCTCGCGGCGCGCCGCGATCATCCTTCCGCAGCGCTCGAAGATCTCGGGCACGTCGCGTTCCATCACGGTCTGCGCGCCCTCGGGCGTCGCATCGGGGTCGCCCGCCTGGAGCAGCGTGTTCATCAGCCTGGCCCAGACCTCGTCGTCCTCCGGCGGGAGGCCCATGAAGCTGCCGATGACGCGCGCCACCACCGGCTGGGCGACGTCGTCGACGAGGTCGCAGGCCTCGCGGCCCTCGAGCCGCTCCAGCACCTCGACCACGATCTGGCGGATCGCGCCCTCGTGCTCGGCGATCCGCTTCGGCGTGAAGCCCTGCTGGAAGAGCGCCTTGATGCGATCGTGCTTGGGAGGGTCCATGCCGATGAACATCGCCTGCTGAAGCTCCAGCGGCAGGATGGAGTTCTTGAGGGCGGTGAAGCCGCCCACTTCGGAGGAGTAGGTCTGCCAGTCGCGGCTGATCTCGTGGACGTCGTCGGCCGTCGTGATCGACCAGAAGCCGTCCTCCTCCGGGAAATCCGAGATCCGGGCGGACCAGTGGACGGGGCACTCGCCGCGCAACCGCCGGAACAGCTCGTGCGGCGGGCCGTCCTGGAAGTTCTCGCGATCGGCCACCAGCACCTCGTCGAGGGGCGTCTGCTTCCGGTCGGTGGCGCTCATGGCTGTCCTTCCGTCAGGTCGTTTCGCTGTCGGCCCCAGCCTAGCCGGGGCTGAGGTTCCAGCTCGTCGTGTAGTCGTAGCCGGTTCCCTCTTTTGCGCCGTGGCTCTCCGAATCGCTCAGGGTCGTCGAGCCGGAGGTGTGGGCTTCTTTGGTTTCGGCGAGGACCCCGAAGGCGGGCAGCGGGAATTCTTCGTCGCATTCTTCGCCCCCCGACTTCGTCACCTGGAGGATCGGCAGGGTGGAGATGTAGATGTGGTAGGCGGGATGGTCGACGTCGAGCTGGACCCAGAGAGTGCCGCCGCTCCCCGCCAGGGAGAAGTTGCCGCTGCCGCTCAGGGTGCATTCCCCGGCCGTGCCGGTCAGATCGATGTGGACTTCCCCGCTGGTCAGGGTGAAGAGGCGGTATTCGCCGGGCGGGCCGCCGGGCGGCGGGATGGACACGTCCTGGGCGGCGTCCATCCTCACGCTGCCCGACCAGGTGAATTTCAGGGACCCTTCTTCGCCCGTTTCCGCGTCCGCGCTGCCCGAGATGGACCCCTGGTAGATGTTCGAGACCGGTTTCGGCGGCGGCGGCGGGGGAGGCGCCTCCCCGAGCTCCGGCTCAGACTGCGCCCGGGCGCAGATCAGTTCGTTGACGACGAGCTTCGCCAGGCGCTGCTCGGCGGTGAAGTCGCCTCCTTCGAGGGCGACGACGCTGACGTCGCCGGAGATGCGGGCGCCGGTCTTCGCGTCTTCGAGCCAGACGACGGTCGCGTGCCGCGGCGGGCTGCCGGGGCGGTCCTCGATGCGGCCGCGGATGAAGACCTCGGGGTCGATCAGGTGCCCGGGCTCGACCCGGGTGGCCGGGTCGAAGTACTCGCTCTGCTCCAGCTCGATCTCTTTGACCACCTCGTCCCGCCGCATCCACTCGACCATCGTGAACGGGCAGGCTTCGTCGGAAAGCACGTCGGTGAGGAGCATCTCGGGCATGCCCCTGCGGAACACTCCGAGCGCGCCTTTGGTTGAGGTGACGTCGAATTCCTTGAACGCATAGGCGACGCCCCGGTAGGAGCGCCCGTCCCGCGGGTTGACGTTGGAGCGGTGGCCCGACGGCGGCCGCCCGTGGCGGTGCCTGGGCTTGTGGTGGCGCCGCCGCTTGCGGGGCTTCTTGAACTTGCGCAGCGTCAGCGGCAGGGTCCGCTTCTGCCCGGGCTTGGTGACGATCGCCGCGGAGAGGAAGCTCGAGTAGCGGCCGCCGGTGACGGTCGATGTGCGCAGCGCCCACTTCCCGGGAGGGAGCCGCAGCGAGTAGCGCCCGTTGCGGCCGACGTTATCCGCGCCGCCGTAGGCCGCGCTGTCGACGTTCATCGCCGTCACCTGGGCGCTGCCGCCCTTCGCCGACTTCGGCAGTTTGGCCGCGGCCGGCTGGAGCTTGCCGCTGACGATCGCCGGCGCGGCGGCGGACGCGGTCCCGCACAGCCCGAGCGAAGCGAGGAGGAACCCGGTGACTGCGACCGACGAGACGAGGCGTCGCGTCATGCACGCACCGTACACCCGGACTGGTTCGCGGCGCCAGGGCAGCGGGTAGGCTCGAATCGTGTGGCGGGTTTGCCGGACGGCCGCCTTGGTGGTGCTCGCCTCCGCGCTGGGGGCGGCGGGTGCGCGGGCGGCCAGCCTGGAATCGGTCGGGAGCTTCGAAACGCCGATCTACGTCACCTCGGACCCCGGCAACCCGAATCGGCTCTTCGTCGCCGAGCGGGAAGGGTTCGTGCGGGTGGACGAAGGGGGAAGCGACAGCACCTGGGCCGATCTGAGCAACCTGGTCGAATGCTGCGAAAGCGAGCGGGGGCTGCTCTCGATCGCCCTCGCGCCCGACTTCGATAGCTCGGGGCGGATCTACGTCACCTACACCGGGACGGCGGCGGCCGGC
>DASXAR010000042.1:0-58276 GCA_036406595.1 Solirubrobacterales bacterium
CCGGCGGTTCACAGGAGATCGAGCCGTCGTGGTCGCCGGACTGCTCTCACATCGCCTACATCAGCAGCCAAAATGCCGGCAACTACGAGGTCTACGTGATGGAAGCCAGCGGCGGCAACCAGACCCGGATCACGTCGACCGCCGCTTACGAGCGCGAGCCGACCTGGTCGCCGGACGGAAAACTGATCGCATACGCCTCCGGGTCCTTCGTCGTCATCCAGGCACCGACGCCAGGCGCGCCGACCACACCGATCGAAGTCGGCCCGGTCGGTGCAGAGCTTGCCCAGCCCAGCTGGGCACCCCTGCCGGGCTCCGGTCCGGGTGGGGGAGGGGGCGGCGGACCGAGCGGAGGCCCGCCTTTGAGCGTCATCCATCCCGCGACCAAGATCGCGGGCGTGCACGTCCACGGCAAAACGGCGATCGTGATCTTCTCGGGCTCGGAGGGCGGCCTCAGCTTCAAATGCAAGCTCGACAAGGGCAAATTCAAGCCCTGCACCTCACCGAAGAAGTACAAGCACCTCCAGCCCGGCAGGCACATCGTCCAGGTCGAGGCGATTGATCGGTCCGGAGTCGCCGATCTGACCCCGGCCCACAAGAAGTTCAAGATTCGCTAGGGGCCCGACTGAAAAGAACGCCGCGCGAGAGCGAGGCGAGGCGCTCCTGGGATCTCCACAGGGAGAACAGCTCCGCGGTGCCAGCGGTGGTACCAAACTGAGCGAAACTCAGCTGATCTGAGGGCAGCTCAGATCGCTTGGTAGAGCCGATAGCCGCCGACAGTATTTCGTCGAGGCCTCTGATAACCCGAAGGTCGCGGGTTCGAATCCCGCCCCCGTCATCCTCAGTCAGTCCACCAGTCGCGCAGGCCCTCGACGTCCTCGCGCGGGGCGTCGCCGAGACTGGGCGCGCCGATGACGAGGATCTCGAGACCCTCCTTCCCGGCCTCGTAGCCCCGCCACGTGCCGGGCGGGACGCGGACCGCGTCCCATTCCTTGATTTCGACTATCTCGTCGTCGACCTTCATCCGCCCGCTACCGCGCACGACCACGTACACCTCCTCCTGGGTCTTGTGCGTGTGGCCGTAGGGAAAGCGATAGCCGGGCGGGACGCGCTGGTAGGTCAGGCCGGATTGCTCGAGCTCGAGCGCCTTGGTGGCCGCTCGGAACTCCAGGTCCGGCGCGCCGTCGAAGTTGGACCCGAGGTCCGCCGGATCCTCTCGGAGGTTCGTGAGCGTGAACGGCATCGCCGCGATTCTACGTTCGGGCCTGCCCACTTCGTACGTTTTAGATCACTCGCTGATCCGCTCGGCCAGCTCGACGATGATCCCCGCTGGGCCGCGGATGTAACAGAGCCGGTAGACGTCCTCGTAGCGCACGACCTCGCCGACGAGCTCGGCGCCGCGGGCTCGCAGGCCGGCGACCACGGCGTCGATGTCCTCGACGGCGAACGTGACGTGGCGGATGCCGAGAGTGTTCGCCGGCGCCTGCGGGCCGCTGCCCTGGCTCGGCGGGGAGTGGAACTTCGCCAACTCGATCCGCCCGTGGCCGTCCGGGGTCCGGAGCATCGCGATGTCCGCCTGGACGCCGTCGAGTCCGACGACGCGGTCCACCCAGCCGCCCTCCACGGAGGCCTCGCCGTCCAGCTCGAGCCCGAGCTGAACGAAGAACTCAGTCGCGGCCGCGAGGTCGTCGACCACGATGCCGACGTGGTCCATCCGTTGGATCGCCATCCCCTCGATGGTAAGAAACCCTGAATCAAGCCGCTGCGAGCCTTCGCGACCCACTCCGTGTTGCGTCCAAGCAGATGAGGAAACTGCTCGTTCTTTCCTGCGCGCGGGCAACGCTCATGGCCTTCGCCGCGCCCGCGGGCGCAGCCTCGAACTGGACGCTGCGGCAGCTGCCCCCTTCATCTGTCGAACACACTGAAATGGGCACGAGATATTCCTGGCCGTCGCTTTCCGGGGTTTCCTGTCCGACCGAGTCCCTCTGCGTGGCCGTCGGGGCCGAACACACGCTGGCCTTCTCGCAGGCGCCGACGGGCGGCGTCGCCAGATGGCACGTCGTGAACCCCACGGCCGGGCCTTCGAAGAACTGCGCGGAAGAAGAACCGCCCTGCTACGAACTGGGGGGGAGGCTGCAGGGGGTCTCCTGCGCATCGGGAAGCCTTTGTGTCGCGGTCACCTACGAAGGTTTCATCTACGACTCGATCGACCCGACGGGCGGCGGCGAAGCCTGGACGGCGACGTCCGTCAACGACCCTCACGGCACCGGCGCCACGCACCTGACCGGGGTCTCCTGTCCCTCGCCCGCCCTCTGCGTCGCAGTCTCCGGGGGGTCGAACAACTCCTACGGCGGCAGGGTTCTCACCTCGACTGACCCGAGTGCGGGCCAATGGCAGGTGGCTCAGCTCGGGAGCTCGCTCGATCTCCGTGGGGTCTCCTGCGGCACCCCGTCCCTCTGCGTCGCCGTCGCCCGCGAAGGCCGGATCTTCGTCTCCACCAACCCGACCGGCGGGGCATCGGCCTGGCGTGAAGCGGGGACCCCGGGCGGGCCCGGTGACCTCGAAGGCGTCTCCTGCGCCTCGACCCTTTTCTGCGCCGCCGGCAACCTGACCGGGAACATCCTCACCTCGACCGAGCCCGCCGCCGGCGGCGCGACATGGATCGAGGCGAACGCCGGCGGCTCGGTCCAGATCACCGGCATCTCCTGCCCGACGGCTAGCAACTGCGTGGCCGTCGACAACAACGGCGATGTCCTGAGCTCGGCCGATCCGGCCGGTGGCCACCCCTCCTGGAGCTTCGAAAACCTCGTGGCCTTCCGTCCCACCGCGGAACGCGAATACCAGCCGCCGCGAAACGCGCTCTTCGCGGCGTCCTGCGCCTCGACCTCGCTCTGCGCCCTGGTCGGCATCAACGGCCGCATCTTCACCGCGACCGATCCGTTCTCGGCGCCCGACCCCCCCGGGAGTCACCGGCGCCGCAGGGCCCGGCCCCGCACGATCCTCCTCTTCGCCGAGAACTTCTGGAAGTTGAGCCGCACCCGCCACCACCGCCTCCGCGCCCGCTTCCGCTTCTACTCCCCGACGAAGACCAAAGGCTTCGAATGCAAGCGCGATCTCGGGCGCTACCGGCCCTGCCGCTCGCCGCTGCGATATTGGGTGGGCCGCGGGCGGCACGTGCTGCGGGTGCGCGCGATCGGCCCGACCGGACTGCGCGGCCCGGCGGCAATCAAGCGCTTCCGCATCCTGAGGTCACACCGGCATCGGCGCTAGTGAGCGAGGGTCGAATCCGGAGCCGGCGCTCTCTCAGCGGAATCGCTCTCGGGGCGATGGTGCTCGCCGCCCTGTCGTTGGCCACTTCAAGCGAGTCCACTCCCAGAGGCGGAGGCCCGTCGGCATTCATCGGGATCTCGCCGCAGACCACGTTGCACCGCGGCGATCTGCGCCTGATGCGGAGGACCGGAATCGGCTCGCTGCGCTTTCTCATCTACTGGTCGCAGTCCGAGCCCGCGCCGGGCGTCTTCGATTGGGCGCCGAGCGACGCCCTGATGACATTGACCTCGCGCTACGGCTTCGAGCGCCTGCCCGTCATCTGGGGCTCGCCCTCCTGGGTGGCGCCGACACCCGCTGGTAGGTGCCGGTTCACGGCGGCTCGGTGCTCGGCACTGCGGCTGCCTGTGCACAGCCCGGCTCAGCGCCGCGCCTGGTCGACCTTCCTGCAGGCCGTCGTCGCGCGCTACGGACCGTCGGGGACCTTTTGGGCCCTTCATCCGGAGCTGCCCAGGGACCCGATCCGGACCTGGCAGATCTGGAACGAGGAGAACGATCACCGCTACGCCGAGGCATCGGTCCGCGGCTACGCCGATCTGCTGCGCGGCTCGGCGCCGGCGATCCGCTCGGTCGACCCCGGAGCCCGGATCGTGCTCGGCGGCCTCTATGCGACCCCGAGGACCAAGCCGTCCCTCGACGCGACGACCTTTCTCGACCGCCTCTACCGCCACCCGGGCATCAGGGATCTGTTCGATGGGGTCGCCCTTCACCCCTATGCGGCCGACCCGAGCCTGATGGCCGCCGACATCAGCGCCCTGCGAGCGGTGATGCGGAGGCACGGCGAGGGGCACCAGGGCCTCTACATCACCGAGTTCGGCTGGGGCTCCCAAACGCGGGCCGCGGGTGGTGACAAGTTCGAGCGCGGTCCGGTGCTGCAGGCCGAATACCTGAAGCGCGCTTGGGAAATCCTGCTCGCGAACCGCCGCCGCTGGAACCTGCGGGCCGCCTACTGGTTCACCTGGCAGGACATTTCCGCGGCCGTCACCCCGTGCGACTTCTGCGACTCGGCCGGGCTGCTCCGTCTCAACGGTCGGCCGAAGCCGGCCCTGCATTCGTTCGCCCAGGTAACCCATCGTTGAGGGAGGCCTGTCGTTCGAGGCCATCAGCCATTCCGTGCCGACGTCCAGGCGGCGAACGCCTCGATTCCGTCGACGACCGTCTCGAAGCGCCGGGAGCGGAACAGGTCGAACCCGTGTTGGGTGCCGGGCAGCTCCGCGTAGACGACCGGGTTGAGAGACTTGACGCGGAGCTGATCGACGAAGCGGCGCGCATCCTCGACCAGGACGAGGGTGTCGGAATCGCCATGGACGACGAAGCACGGAGGCGCGTCGAGGCTGACATTTGCCAGCGGCGACGAGGCTTGCTCGCCCGAATCGACGGACCCGTAGTAGCCGTATAGGCAGATGGCTCCGGCAACCGAGGTGTCAGCGGTCTCGAAACCGGGCTGGAACCTAGGGTCATTCGGGGTCAGCGCCGCCATGGACGCGAGATGACCGCCCGCTGAGCTTCCCACGAGGAACACGGCGGTCGGGTCGGCGCCGTACTCGCCTCCGTGCTCGCGCACCCAGTCGATCACCCTCTTCACGTCGATCAGCGGATCGGGAAACTTCGCTGACGGGCCGAGGCGGTAGTTCGCGCTCCCGCACACCCAGCCATGGCTGGCGAGCCGAAGGATCAGGTGTCGCGCTCCAAGACGCTTGCTGCCAAGGCGGAATGCTCCCGGGTGGAGATAGATCAGCGTTGGGCGCCCGGTACGACCGGAACGATCGCGATAGAGGTCGAGCAAATTCCCCCTTCCCGCGGGGCCGTAGCGGATGTTCGCTATACGCTCGACACGGCGGCGGCCTGAGGAGATAGGCGCGAACATGGTGCCGGCGAGGGAAGGTCGACGCCGGAGCCGATCGGCAAGCTCAGCGTCCACGTTTTCACGCCACCCGGCTCCGAGCCCCTCGTCCAAGGCGCGCCCGACCGCCGGGACCGTCCCCTGCGCCCGCCGACCAAGGACGACTAGCCCGGCCGCCGCGACCGTGGCCAAACCGAGCCCGATCCAGAAGACAGGACCAAGGTCGCCTTCGGCGATCGCCAAGCCGGTTGAGGCGACGAGCAGGCCAACGGCGATGAACGGCCAGTTGAGCAGAAAGCCGAAGACGGAACGCAGGCGAAAGGGGCTTGACCGACGCGGGCGCAGTCGTGAGAACGACGACACCACCGATGTCGCCATCAGCACCGTGGTCACCAGATAGCCGATTGGCATGCGCACCCTTCTGCTTCCCGGTCTTCAGCACACCGGAACCGGCTCGGACAAGGTCCGGCGCCTTCGGGCATAGGCGTTCTCAGGCCGCGTTGAGCGAGACGGCTTCGCGAATCAGGCCCTTGAAAGCGTCCTCGTCGATCTCGACGCCCTCGTGGAAGTCGATGGCGCGCCGGGTATTGCCCTCGAGGCTGGAGTTGAAGAGGCCGGACGGATCCTCCAGCGAGGCGCCCTTGGCGAAGGTCGTCTTGACGTAGTTCTTGTAGGTCTCGCCGGTGCAGATGATGCCGGAGTGCTCCCAGACCGGGGTGCCTCTCCATTTCCACTCCTCGACCACCTCGGGATCGGCCTCTTTGATCAGTTCGCGGATCCGGGCCAGGGTCTCGCCGCGCCAATCGCCAAGCTCGACGATTCTGGTATCGATCTGCTGAGAAGGAGAGTCCATCTTTCGTCGCTTTCCTCGTGGGTAGTCGCCCTCGGCACGGCCCAACTTTTCCAGAAATTGAGGTTGACGTGTCGGATTTGCGGCGACTAGCTTCAGTGGATGCCCCGGCCGCTGTGTCGCGTCGCCTCCGCGGTTGCTGTCAGCTCGATTTTCGTCCTCGGGCTGCCCGTGACCGCCGACGGGGCGCTGGCTCCGGTGGGGTCGGGCGTGGTCGGCCTCTGGCAGGGAGAGGGCGACGCCACCGACCCCTTCAACGGGCACGACGGCACCCTGTTGGGGGGGATGGGATTCTCCTCCGCGTCCTCCGGGCAGGCGTTCTCCTTCACGCAGGCGCAGCAGGCGGTCGACATCCCCGACAGCGCCGCCCTCTATCCAAGCGGGTCATTCACGATCGCGGGCTGGGTGCGGACGTCGCTCACGAGCGGCGCACAAACGCTCCTGGGCCACTACGAGTGCGGTCTGTCGTGTCCGACGAGCCTCGCGAATTCAGCCCTGGCTCTTTTCGTCGACGAAGGCAGGGCCGAGGGCTGGATCCGAGACGCCGACGCCGGCGGACCGTCTGAAGAAAACGGCCAGTTCCTGACCGGCTCGGCGACGGTCGCGGACGGCGCCGACCACTACCTGGCGTTCGAGCGGGACTCCTCGGCCAATGAGCTGCGCCTCTACGTGGACGGCGCCCTCGCGGCCACCGCCGCCCCCGCGGAAGTGGGCAGCGGACCGCTCGAAAACCTCGACGGCGAGGCCGACGACTTCTACCTCGGCGCCGTCCGCAGGTGCAGTGGAGGGGGATCGGGATGCGACGGGACGCTCGTCAACCAGCTCAGCGGGCTGCTCGACGACGCGATCTACTGGGAACGAGCGGTCTCGGAAGGGGAACTGACCGCCATCCACGCGGCGGGGCCCGACGGGCTGACCACGGACTCCACGCCGCCCTCCTCCGCGGCGCGCGCGCCCGCCGCCGCCACCCCGGGGCCGATCGCGGTCGGCTTCACGGCCTCCGATCCCCCCGGGCCCGGCCCGCATGTCCATGACCCCTCGGGCGTTTCGCAGGTCGATCTCTACGTCGAGGCCCCGGGCGCCTCGGCCTTCACCAAGGTGGCGACCGCTCCCGGGTCAGCCGCCGGCAGCTTCACCTACACGGCATCCACCCCCGGGAAATACTCGTTCGCGACCGGCGCCTCGGACGTCGCCGGCAACGTCGAGGCTCTGCCACCGGCACCCGACGCCACGACCGAGGTCGCCGCGGCCCGGCAGCGGCCGAAGGTGACTGACTTCGGCACTGCCGTCTTTCAGCCGCCCAACCTCTACCTGCGCCTGAAATGCCCCGCACGGTTCAAGCCCGGCTGCCTCGGCAGCGCCGCGGCGGTGACAAGGAGGGACCGCTGCGGTCATGGTGGCGGCGGCAAGCGAAGCTGCAAATCCGGCGTTCCGATGACCAATCCGATCTCCGCGAATCAGAAGCCGAACAGGTGGAAGCTGGTGAAGCTCACGGTCAGGTCCCAGTTCCTGGATCGCGTCGCGGCAATGGCCAGGCAGCCTGACAAAAAGCTCCTTCTCGTGCGCCAGGCGATCCACTCGAAGCGCTTCGAACATGGCCAGGCTCAGGTCGTATTCCATATCTACCGTGTGCGGTAGGGCGACTCCTGCCCGTAGGATCCGCGCGTGGGAGATCGTGTCCTCATCCTCGGGGCCGGCTTCGGGGGCCTCGAGGTCGCGACGCTGATCTCGGAGGGCAGCGGCGGCGCGATCGAGGTGGTGCTGCTCGACGCCGGCGAGGGCTTCGTCTTCGGCTTCTCGAAGCTCGAGCTGATGTTCGGGCGGGCCTCGGTCGATCGGGTCCGGATCCCGTACGCGTCGATCGAGAAGCCCGGAGTGCGCTGGGTCCGGGAGAGGATCACGGCGATCGACCCCGGGGCGCTGGCGGTGACGACCGAGCGCGGCAGCTACGAAGGCGATGCGATGGTGATCGCGCTCGGCGCCGACTACGACTTCGACGCGACCCCCGGCCTGGTCGAGGCCGGCAACGAGTTCTACTCGGTCGCCGGCGCCGAGCGCCTCGCCGGGATCCTGCCCGGCTTCGCCCGCGGCCGGGTGGTGGTCGGCGTCTGCGGGGCGCCGTTCAAGTGCCCGCCGGCGCCGAGCGAGTGCGCGCTGCTGCTCGACGACGACCTGCGCGATCGCGGCGTCCGGGAGCAGTGCGAGATTTCGTTCGTGATCCCGTTCGACAGGCCCGTGCCCCCTTCGCCGGAGACATCGGCCGCCTTGGAATCGGAGTTCGCCGAGCGGGACATCGAGCTGATCAGCGGCCATCGCGTCGCTTCCCTCGACGGCGAGCGTGGGTCCGCGGTTCTCGACGACGGCGCCGAGATCCCGTTCGATCTCTTCCTCGGGGTGCCCCGGCACCGGGCTCCGGACGTCGTCGTCGCCAGCGGCATCACCGAGGGCGGCTACGTCCCGGTCGACCCGGCGACGCTCCGAACCACGGTCCCCGGGGTCTATGCGGTCGGCGACGTCGCCACCGCCGGGGTGCCGAAGGCGGGCGTCTTCGCCGAGGGCGCGGGGCGGATCGTCGCCCGGGCCCTGCTCGCCGAGCTCTGCGATGGCGAGCCACCCGGGCGCCACCTCGGTCAGGGCACCTGCTACATCGAGTTTGGCGGCGGAAGGGTGGCAAGCGTCGACATCGATTTTCTCTCGGGGCCGGAGCGCACCGGCACGTTCAACCCGGCTTCCCCGCGGCTGGCGGCCGAGAAGGAAGAGTTCGGGGCCAGCCGCCGAGCGCGCTGGTTCGGGGTCTGATGGGGCCCGCGTCCGATCCGGCATTTCACCTCTGGCTCGAGGAGGACGAGGCCCGGGCCGTAGCGACCGCGCTCAACCTGCTGATCGCCGACGAGCGCCACGAGCCCCCGATCCGACCCCTCGCGCGCGAGATCCTGGCGAGCATCGAGGCGGCCGCCGGCGGGCCGGGCGTCGCCCAGGTCCCGCTCTCGCCGCCGCAGATGAAAATCACCCACACGGCCGTCAAATTGATGTTCGACGACACCCAGCGCGAGCAGGGCGAGGAGCGCGACGTCCTGCGCCGGATCCTCGACAAGCTGCCCGACGAGCACACCATGCGGGCGATCGAGATCGAGTAGAGCTCCCGTCCCTGTCACATTCTGGGGAGATGGCGCTCCTGGTGGTCTTCGGCTTCGTCGCGGGCGCGGCAACGGCGCTCTCGCCGTGCGTGCTCCCGGTGCTGCCGATCGCCCTCTCGGCCGGCGCCACCGGCGGCCGGCGGCGACCGCTCGGAATCGTCGCCGGCCTGACCTTCTCCTTCACCTTCGCGACCGTCGCCCTCGTCTACGTGATCACCGCCCTGGGCCTGCCCGGCGACCTCCTGCGCAAGCTGGCGATCGCCGTCCTGATCGCCTTCGGCCTGACCCTGATCGCGCCGCCTCTGGCGGCCCGGCTCGAGGGCTGGATCAGCCGCCTGACCGCCCGTGGCGACGGTCCCGGAATCGGCGGGGAAAGCTTCTGGTCGGGTGTCCTCGTCGGCCTCAGCCTGGGCCTCGTGTACGCCCCATGCGCCGGCCCGATCCTGGCCGGCGTCATCACCGTCTCCGCCTCGCAGTCGTTCAGCGCCGGCAGGCTCGCGGTCGCGCTCAGCTACGGGCTCGGCTCGGCTGCCGTGCTCTACGTGCTGATGCTGGGCGGACGGCGGGCGATCGCTCCCCTCGCCCGGCGCGGCGGCGCGTTCCAGGTCGCGGTGGGCGCGCTGATGGTCGTCGTCGGGCTGGCGATGCTCGGCAACTACGACATCCGCTTCCAGAACGCGATCGCGAGCGACCTCCCGAGCTTCCTCGTCAACCCGACCCATGGCCTCGAGGAAACCGCCTCAGCCCGCACGGCGCTCGCGGGCCTCCGGGGCGACAGTCACGGGGTCGGCTCCGAAGTCGAGGGCGGCACGCCGAAGAGCGCAGGAGCGGGCCGGCTCGACCTGCCGGTGCTCGGCCGGGCGCCGGAATTCGTCGGCACCGAGCGCTGGTTCAACACCCCGGGCGACCGGCCGCTGACGATGAAGGGGCTGCGAGGGCGAGTCGTCCTCGTCGACTTCTGGACCTACAGCTGCATCAACTGCATCCGCACTCTGCCCTACCTGAAGGCCTGGGACGAGCGCTACCGCAGGGACGGGCTGACGATCGTCGGCGTCCACACCCCCGAGTTCCCGTTCGAGCGCGAAGCCGGGAACGTCGAAGAAGCGATCGAACGGAACGGCATCCGGTACCCGGTCGTCCAGGACAACGAACAGGAAACCTGGAACGCGTACGGCAACCAGTACTGGCCGGCTGAGTACTTCATCGACGCCCGCGGCGACGTCCGTTACGTCCACTTCGGCGAGGGCGAATACGGCGAGAAAGAGAAGGTGATCCGCCAGCTCCTCGCCGAAGCCGGCGATCGGGTCGGCAGGGGCATGTCGGGGGCCCATGGGATCGAACCCTCGCCCGGTGTCACGACCCCCGAGACCTACCTCGGCGCCGCTCGCGCCGAACGCTTCACCAACTCGATGCTCTCCCCGGGACTGCATGACTTCAGCGCTCCGAGGCCGCCGCCCGCGAACGAATTCGCCTACCACGGCCGCTGGCGGATCGAATTCGATTCGGCGACCGCAGCCGGCGGCTCGCTCGAACTCAACTTCGGCGCCCGGCGCGTCTACCTCGTCCTCGGGACCGCCGCCGACCGCCCGCGCCGGGTCCGGGTCCTGCTCGACGGCAGGCCGATCGGCGCCGGGGCCGCTGGAGCCGACGTCCACGGCGGGATCGTCACCGTCCGCTCGCAGCGGCTCTACGGCCTCGTCCAACTGCCGAGGGTCGAGCACCACGTCCTCCGCCTCGAGCCCGAACCGGGCGTGATGGGCTACGCCTTCACCTTCGGATAGGGATCAGCCGTCGAGGATCGTCAGGTCGAGCCGGTCGAGCCGGTCCGGGTCGGCGAGGATGTCCATCTCGACGACCCTGCCGCCCCTGATCGTGAAGCCCGTGACCGAGAACGGCCGTCCATCGCGGATCGTGACCGCTCCCGCGGCGCCGTTGACGAGCGCCGGGCGGATGTCGAGGTCCAACCGCGAGAAGTTGATCGCCTGGCTCGCGACGGTCTCGGCCCCCCGGACCTCCCTCGATCTTCCGGCGGGGCCCAGCCCGACGCCGGCGTCGGCGCGGAGGACGATGTCCGGGTCCAGCACCGCGACCAGCGCGTCGAAGTCGCCGTCGCGGGCGGCGGCGAGGAACGCGTCGACGACCTCGCGCTGGGTATCGAGATCGGCGTCCGGTTCCACGTTCTCGCTCTGGATCCGCCGCCGCCCGCGACTGGCGAGCTGACGGGTCGCCTCGGGGGAGCGGTCGACGATCGGGGCGATCTCGTCGAAGGGGACGGCGAAGATGTCGTGCAGCACGAAAGCGAGCCGCTCGGCGGGGCTCATCGTCTCGAGCACCACGAGCAGCGCCAGGCCGACCGAGTCGGCGAGCATTGCCTCGTGCTCGGGGTCGGTTCCGTCGGCGCGGTCGACGATCGGCTCGGGGACATGGACGGTCATCGGCTCCTCGCGCCGCGTTCGGCGTGAGCGCAGCATGTTCAGCGAGACGCGCCCGACCACCGTCGTCAGCCAGGCACCGATGTCTTCGATGGCGGCGGCGTCCGAACGGCTGAGCCGCAGCCATGCCTCCTGGACGGCATCGTCGGCCTCGCTCAGCGAGCCGAGCATCCGGTAGGCGACGCCGCGCAGGCGCGAGCGGTGCTCTTCGAAACTTTCGGCCAGCCAGTCGCGCTCATTCATCGTTGCGTTCCTCCTACCCGAGGGGTCATATGGGTAGACCCGCGAATCCGGGTCGATGTGACCAAAACGAGCGACCCATGAGTTTTAAAGGCCATCCGCAGGCGCCGTACCCTGTGGTCGTGGTCGCAGCGGATCGGATCGAGGTAGTCCAGGCCGACATCACGGCGGAGGACCTCGAAGCGATCGTCAATGCCGCGAACACGGCCCTGGCCCACGGCGGGGGCGTGGCCGGGGCGATCGCGAGGGCGGCCGGGCCCGAGCTGCAGCGGGCCTGCGATGAGCTGATCGCAAACCGCGGCCCCTTGGTCACCGGCGATGCGGTGGCCACCGAAGGCTTCGGGCTCCGCGCCGGGACGGTCATCCACGCGGTCGGGCCCGTCTACGGCCGGCACGGGGGAGAGGAGGCGGCGCTGCTGGCCTCGGCCCACCGCTCCGCGGTCGAGGTCGCCGACGGACTGGGTCTCGGCTCGATCGCATTCCCGGCGATCTCCTGCGGCATCTACGGATACCCGCTCGAGGAGGCGGCCCCGATCGCGATTTCGGCGACATCCGAGGCGCTCGATCGCGCGCCCGACATCGGCCTCGTCCGCTTTTGCCTATTCGGCGACCGCGAGCTGTCCGCCTTCGAGCGCGCCCTCGCCGACGCCGCCGCGAGCAGGACATGATCGACGGGCCGAGACCGCTGGATGAGGCGGCGGACGCCAGCCGCCGCACTCGCCTCGCCAACGAACGGACCGAGTTGGCGTGGTGGAGGACCGGCCTCACAGCCTTCGCGGTCGCGGTCGCGGTCGCCCGGATTGTGCCCGAGCTGGCCGATGCCGGACACCGCTGGCCCTACGTCGTCGCCGGGGTCTGCTTCGCCGTCTACGGCGTCGCGGTGATCGCCTACGGGAGCCTGCGGCGGCGGTCGGTCGAGCGCGAGCTCGCCGAGGGCCGCTTTCCGGAGCCGCTCGGTGCCGCCCAGGGGGCGCTCGCGCTGGGCGGCGTGCTTCTCGGCCTGATCACCGTGGTGCTCGTACTCCTCGAATAGGGATCTAGCGGCGAGGGTCGGATACAGCTAGGTGGTCGGGTCGCCCTCGGCGCCGGTGATCAGCCTCGCGCCGCGACCGCGGGTGAAGAAGCTGATCGACCAGCGGATCATCACCAGGAGCCGGTTTTGGAACCCGATCAGGTACCAGAGGTGGACCATCAGCCAGGTCAGCCAGGCGGGGAACCCGCTGAGGCGCACAAGGTGGAGGTCGGCGACGGCGGCTGCGCGGCCGATCGTCGCGAGGTTTCCCTTGTCCCGGTACCGGTACGGCCCGACCGCCCTGCCGGCGAGCCGCGCGCGGACCGCCCGGGCCGCGTGGCGCCCCTCCTGCATCGCGACCGGCGCCACCCCCGGCAGGGGCTGCGGGGCCCCCTCCTCGTCGCGGACGCGAACCATGTCGCCGAGGGCGAAGACCTCGGGGTGGCCAGGAAGGGTCAGGTCGGGTTCGACCAGGACCCGGCCGGCGCGATCGAGCTCGGCTCCGGACCCCTTCGCGAGCTCGGCGGCGAGCGAGGAGGCCGTCACGCCGGCGGCCCAGATCACGTTCCCGGCGGGGACCCTTTCCGATTGCCCGTTGGGATCCTCGATCGTCACCGACTCCGCCTCGATCTCGGTGACGGTGCGGTTGAGCACCGGGCTTACGCCGAGCCGCTCGAGCGAGCGCGCCGCGCGCCGCGAGAGAGAGGGCGGGAACGTCGGCAGGACCCGGTCGCCGGCCTCGATCAGCAGGACGCGGCCCTGCTTGGCGTCGATCGTTCGAAACCCGCCCGGCAGGGTGCTGTTCGCCAGCTCGGCGATCTGGCCCGCCATCTCGACGCCGGTGGGCCCGGCCCCGACGACGACGAACGTCAGCAGCGTCCGCCGCAGCTCCGCGTCGCTCTCCATCTCGGCCGCCTCGAAGGCACTCAGCAGCCGAGCGCGGGCCGCGAGCGCGCTCTCCAGGGACTTCACCTCGGGGGCGGTCGTACGCCACTCGTCGTGACCGAAATAGGAATAGCGGGAACCGCCGGCGACGATCAGGGTGTCGTATCCGAGCGAGGTCGGAGGCAGGTCGCCGGCCTGCGGAGCGATCGCAACCCGGCGGTCGTCGAGGTCGAATCCCGTCACCTCGGCGAGCATCACCCGCACGTTCCTCTGGCGCTTGAAGATCTCGCGCAGCGGATAGCAGACTTCGGCAGGCGAGAGCGCGCCGGTCGCGATCTGGTAGGTGAGGGGCTGGAAGAGGTGGAAGTTCCGCCTGTCGATCAACGTCAGCTCGACCGGGGCCCGGGCGAGGTGCTGGGCGGCGAGGAGGCCGCCGAAGCCGCCGCCGACGATCGCCACCCGGTGGCTGGTCGTATTGTCGGTGGTCGCCATCGTGACTGAGCTTGACATCACCGGGTACTCGATAGGGACCTGGCGCCGGCCCAGACCCCAGCGGCTTTCACCGGTGTGCGAATCCGGTTCCCGCTCGGGTGAGAAGACCAACCGCACAGGCGGTGAGGCGTCTGGGCCGGCGCCGACCGGACCGCGACGGTAGGGACTGCGCCGGGAAGCGATCACCGCATGATCGGCGCCGCGTGGGGTAATTGGGCTGGCGACGACAGCGAAAGGAGCTGGAAATGCCCCCCCGTGGAGTGAAAAAAGGAAGCAAGCGAGCCCGGCAGTACGAGCAGATCAAGAAGAGCGAGAAGGAAGCGGGCAGATCGGAGAGCCGGGCCGAGGAGATCGCGGCCCGGGCGACCAACAAGGAAAGGGCGAGGTCCGGGGAATCGCGCTCCGCCTCGCGCAGCTCGACCAGAGGTCGTTCGGCGAGCAGCCGCGGCGGCAAGCGGTCCGGCAGCGGGCTCGGCGGCCGTACCCGCGAACAGCTCTACAACGACGCCAGGAAACTCGGAATCGAAGGGCGTTCGAGCATGAGCAAGGCGCAGCTCCAGCGGGCCGTCGCCGGCGCCAGCTGAGCGGCGGGCCGGTCGAGGCCCCGGTCCCTTGAACGATCGCGGAGTCAGCGCTCGACGACGACTGTCGCGGCCGGCGACGCGGCCCGACTCAGCGTCGACGCCGGGCGCATCCGCGCGGCGGTTCTGATCTTCTCCGAGGGGTAGCCGCGGTCAGGTCTTGCGCTCGAGGTCGGCCACTTCCTCGGCCTTCCTGTCTGCCTTCTCCTGGGCGTTGTCGAGCTCTTCCTTCTTCTCGCCCTTGCGCTCCTCGCGCCTGCCCTGCCGCCGCAGCGAGGCGTCGTCGGTGACGTCGCCCGCGGCCTGCTTCGCCCTGCCGGTGATCTTGTCGAGAATTCCCATTCCGGGCCCCTCTCTGGTTGGTTACCGCAACCGGGTACCCGCGACCTCGGCTTGCCGAACCGCCTCCTCTCAGGGCTCAGCCGACGGCTTCCTCGATCAGGCCGGCGGCGCGCCGGGTTCCTTCGAAGGCTCGGAGGCTCTTCGACATCGCGGCCAGGCGCTGCGCCAGGTCCTCGTCGCCGAGCAGGCGGTCGATCGCGGCGTTGAGCTCGGCGCCATCGTGTCCGTAGGTGTCGAGCCGGATCCCGAAACCGGTCTCGTCGATCCGCTGGGCGTTGTCGTACTGGTCCCAGAACAGCGGCAGCGCGACCATCGGCTTGCCGAAGAAGAGCGACTCGGTGACGGTGTTGTTGCCGCCGTGGGTGATCACCAGATCGACCTCGGGCAGGATCGCGGTCTGGGGCAGGAACTCCTCGCCGGCCATGTTCTCGGCGAGCTCGTACTCGCTCGCCTGCGGGCCCTTCGAGACGATCACCCGGTGGCGGGTGTCGGCGAGCTCGGAGACGAGCTTTTCCATCAGCGAGACGTCAGCCGAGCCGAGCGACCCGAGGCTGAGGTAGACGAGCGGCCCGTCGCGCTCGGCGAGGCCGGCGGGAACGGTCCACTCGGGGTCGGTCGAGCGGACGCTCGCCTGCAGGTTGTGCCAGTGCTCGCCGAGCGCCCTCGCCCGCGGGTAGTCGATCTCCTCCGGATAGACGTAGAGGTTGAGCAGCGGGCTCTCGTGGATGAAATCGCCGGCCGGCAGCGGCGGGGCGCCGCGCTCCCGGCAGAACTCGCTGAACGAAGCGTGCATCTCGTCGAGGGCGGCGCGGTAGGCGCCCCAGTGCTCGTCCCAGGCGCTGCGGTCGGCCGTCGGCAGGCCGCAGAACGTGGGCGGCACATCGGGGTCCTTCATCTCGGCGGGATTGCACGACGCGATCCGCGCCCACGGCCTGCCGTTGGTCAGCAGGGCGGGGAACGTCACGACGTTGTCCTCGACGACGAGATCGGGATCGAGCTCGTCGATGATCTCGAGCAGGCGGTCGTCGACGTATCGGGCGCCGTCGATCAGGGCCTGGAAGGTCGGCGCGATGAACTCCGAGAGCTGGTCGATCGTCGGGTGGCGGAAGACCGGCGCGGTGTCGCGGATGAACTCCTTCCAGAACTGGCCGGGCACTTCCTCGACCTCGGGGGGCGGCGTCAGCCGCATCAGCCGCTCCTCGAAGCCCTGTTTCTCCAATGTCCCCTCGAAGGACTCCTCGACGATGAATACCACCCGGTGGCCGTGGCGGCGGAGGACGTCTCCGATCCCGACGCAGTTGTTGGTGGGCCCGTACGCCCCCTCGGGGAAGAAGACCACCGTCGAGCGCTCGCCGCTCATCGCGTCAATCTAACCGCCGGGATGTGGGTACCCTCGACGGGATGGCGGAACCGGCGCTCCCGATCACGGGCGGCTGCGGCTGCGGAGCGGTGCGATACGAGGTCAGCGCCCCACTCGTCGCCGCCAACTACTGCCACTGCACGCGCTGCCAGCGCCGCAGCGGCACCGCCGCCTCCGCCAACGCCCGGCCGGAGCCCGGCGCCTTTCGCCTCGTCTCGGGGGAGGAGGCGCTGCGGGCGTGGCGGCCGCAGGGAGGGGGATGGGAAAAGCTCTTCTGCGGCGAATGCGGGTCGGCGATGATGAGCCGCGACCCCGAGGACCACGAGCGGATGAGCATCCGGATGGGGACCTTCGACGACGATCCGGGGATCCGCCCGAGCGTCCGCCAGTTCACCGCCTACGCAGCCGCCTGGGAGGAGATCCCGGACGACGGCCTGCCGCGCCACGAGGAGAGCTCCCGCACCGACTGACCGGGCGGTTCCACCCAAATACCTAGCGGTCTGCTAGGTTTTCGGGCCTCCTAATTAGGTCCACCTAATACTGATGATCCCGACATTCGTCATCACTCTGCGAGAGGGCGTCGAGGCCGCCCTGATCGTCGGCATCATCGCCGCCTTCCTCGCCAAGGAGGGTCGATCGGACGCGATGCGCCAGATGTGGATCGGGGTGGCGATCGCCGCCGCCCTCTGCGCAGGGGTCGGCGTCGCGCTCGACCTGATCGGGCAGCAGCTGCCCCAGAAACAACAGGAGGGCCTGGAGACCGTCATCGGCCTGATCGCGGTCGCCGCGGTGAGCTACATGATCATCTGGATGCGTCGCCACGCGCGGGGGATAAAGGCGACCCTCGAGGGCGAGGCGGCGAGCGCGCTGGCCGCGGGCTCGGCGATGGCGCTCGTCGGGATGGCCTTTCTCGCCGTACTTCGCGAGGGGTTCGAGACCTCGGTCTTCCTGCTCGCGGCCTTCCAGGACGCGACCGACACCACCGCCGCCGGCGCCGGCGCGGTGCTCGGCCTGATCGCGGCGATCGCGATCGGCATCGGCCTCTATCGCGGCGGCGTCCGGATCAACCTGGCGCGCTTCTTTCGCATCACCGGCCTCGTGCTGGTGGTGGTAGCGGCGGGCCTGCTCGCCTCGGCCGCCCACACGGCCCACGAGGCCGGCTGGATCAACAGCTTCCAGGGTCAGGCCCTCGATCTGACCTGGCTCGTCAAGCCAGGAACCGTCAGCGGCTCGCTGCTGACCGGAATGCTCGGACTGCAGCCGACGCCGACGACGATCGAGGTCGCCGCCTACGTCGTCTACGCGGTGCCGATGGCGCTCTACGTGCTCTGGCCGGACCATCTTCGCCGGCGCCCGCGGATCGGGTTGCGCCGCAATCGGGCCGCGGCGCCGGCCGAGAACCCGGCCTAGACCGTCCCGGAGGGGCGAGCGCGATGAGCCCGATCACCCGCCGCAACCTGCTGAGGTCGGCCGGAATCGGAGCCGCCGGCGTCGGCCTCGGCGCCGGCGGCTACCTGGTCGGCCGGGAGTCGGCGGAGGCCGGCGGCGAAGGCACCGGCAGCGTCCCGTTCTACGGCGAGCACCAGGCGGGGATCGCCACCCGGGCCCAGGACCGTCTCCATTTCGCCGCCTTCGACCTCGAAACCGAGAGTCGCTCCGAGCTGCGGGAACTGATGCGCGAGTGGTCGCTGGCTGCGGCCGAAATGACCGTGGGGGAATTGGTCGGCGACGTCAACAACCTCCCGCTGGCGCCGCCCGACGACACCGGCGAGACGGTCGGCCTGCTTCCGTCGAGCCTGACAGTCACCTTCGGCTTCGGGCCGAGCCTGTTCGAGAAGCCGGGGCTCGGCCTCTCCGGCAAGCGGCCGGCGGCGTTGAAGCCGATACCGCCGCTTCCGGCCGATGAGCTGAACGAGCTCGAAAGCGGCGGCGACATCTGCGTCCAGGCCTGCTCCGAGGACCCGCAGGTCGCGTTCCACGCGATCAGGAACCTGGCCCGGATCGGACGCGGCACGGTGACGATGCGCTGGTCGCAGCTCGGCTTCGGCAGAACCTCCTCGACGAGCCGCAGCCAGGACACCCCGCGCAATTTGATGGGAATGAAGGATGGGACGGCCAACATCCGCGCCGAGGACGGCGACGCGATGCGGCGCTTCGTCTGGCTCGGCAGCGGCGACGCCCCGGCCTGGATGCGCGGCGGCACCTACATGGTCACCCGCCGGATCCGAATGCTGCTCGAGATCTGGGATCGCTCCTCGCTCGAAGACCAGGAGCATACGATCGGCCGCCACAAGTACAGCGGCGCTCCGCTCGGCGAGAGTGAGGAGTTCGACCCGCTGCCGCTCGACGCCGAACGGAACGGCAGCCCCGTGATCCCGGTCGACGCCCACGTCCGCCTCGCCTCCGCCGAGGCCAGCGGCGGCGAGCGGATCCTGCGCCGCGGCTACTCCTTCACCGACGGCGTCGACGAGCGGCTGGGCGAGCTCGAAGCCGGCCTCTTCTTCATCTGCTTCCAGCGCGACCCGGAGAGGCAGTTCGTCGCGATCCAGCGCCGGCTCGGTGCGAACGACGCCCTCAACGAGTACATCAAGCACGTCGGCAGCGCCGTCTTCGCGATCCCACCGGCGGCGCGCGACGGGGGGTTCGTCGGCGAAACGCTGCTCTCATGAGCGCCCCAGTTAGGGTACCCTAACTCCCGCCCGCAAACCGCTAAGGAGCTTCCGAGAAAAGATGACGAGAACCGCCCTCCGCGCCGGCCTGACGACTGCCGCGATCGGCCTCCTGGCCGTCTTCGCGACCGCCTGCGGATCCGACGAAGAAGCCCAGGCCGGCGCGAAGACCCTCTCCTTCACGCTCACCGATGCCGGGTGCGATCCGCACAACGCCGAGGCCCCCGCGGGGCCGATCAACTTCGAGATCGAAAACGGCGGCAGCGGCGGCGTCACCGAGCTCGAGGTGCTCGACGGTGAAACGATCCTCGGCGAGAAGGAGAACCTCACCGAAGGCCTTTCCGGAAGCTTCTCGCTGACCCTCGAGGAAGGCGAATACACGCTGCGCTGCAACGGCGGCGAAGAAGAAGACGGGACACTGAAGGTGACCGGCAAGCCACGGGCCCAGAACAGCCCAGAAGTCGGTGCGGCGATCGCCGGATACCGTGACTACCTCGAGAAGAACACCGCCGAGCTGGTCGCCAAGACCGAACCGTTCGTCGACGCGGTGCTCGCCGGCGAAATCGAGCAGGCGAAGTCCCTCTACGCGGCGGCGAGGATCCCCTACGAGCGGATCGAGCCGGTCGCCGAGTCCTTCGGCGACCTCGATCCGAGGATCGACGCCCGCGAAAACGACGTCCCGAAGAGCGAATGGGGCGGCTTCCACCGGATCGAGAAAGCGCTCTGGGAGGAAGACACGGCGAAGGGGGTGGCGCCGGTCGCCGAACAGCTCCTCGCGGACGTCGAAGAACTGCAGCAGAAGGCAAAGACCGTCGACCTGCAGGCGGCCCAGATCGCCAACGGCGCCAACGAGCTGCTCAGCGAGGTCTCGGCCTCGAAGATCACCGGCGAGGAGGAGCGCTACTCGCACATCGACCTGGTCGACTTCGAGGCCAACGTCGAAGGCGCGCAGGTCGCGTTCGAATCGGTCGAGCCGCTGCTGAGCGGGCAGAACCCGAAGCTGGCGAAGGAAATCGAAGCCGACTTCGAAGAGGTCTACGCGGACCTCAAGCCCTACCGCCGCGGCGACGGCTTCGTCTCCTACACGACGCTGGCCCCGGCCGACACGCGCAAACTCGCGCAGTCGATCGACGCCCTCGCCGAGAAGCTCTCCCAGGTGCCGGCGGAAATCGTCGCTTAGGCGCGGGCGAGGTTTGAGACCCGGCCGATCGGGGAGGTTGCCTCCTCGAGAGGCAATGCCCAGGCTCGGCCGGCTCACAATCTCCCTCCTCAGCGCCGCCGCGATGCTGGTCGCGGTTGCGACGGGACCCTCCGCCACGGCGGCGGCTCCGCTGCGCTACGTCGCGCTCGGCGACTCCTACAGCGCCGCCTCCGGCGTTCTCCCGCCCGATTTCCTGGCCCCGCCCGAGTGCCTGCGGTCGAGCCGGAACTACCCGCACGACATCGCGGCCGCGACCGGCGCCCGTCTCAAGGACGTCACCTGCGGAGCGGCGGAAACGAGCGACTTCTTCGAATCGCAGTACCCGGGGGTCCCGCCCCAGCTCAACGCGCTCGGCGGCGACACCCAGCTGGCGACGATGACGATCGGCGGCAACGATGGCGGCGTCTTCATCGACACGATCATCGACTGCGGCAGCGCCGGCGTCCTCACCCTCGGTCACGGCAGCCCCTGCAGGGACCGGTACGGCTCCTCGTTCGAAGAAACGATCAGGAACTCGACCTACCCGGCACTGCTCAGGGCGCTGACGGCGGTCCGGACGAGGGCGCCGTCGGCTTCCGTCGCGATCCTCGGTTATCCGTGGATCATGCCCGCCTCGGGAGGCTGCTTCGACAAGATGCCGATCGCCGAAGGCGACGTTCCCTACGTGCGCGGCATCCAGGCGACTCTCAACGACGCCGTCCGTCGCGCGGCCGCGGCGACCGGCTCGACCTACGTCGACATGAGTCAGGTCTCGAACGGCCATGACGCCTGCAAGCCGATCGGCGTGCGCTGGATCGAGCCGGTCCTTCAGGGCACGAACCCGGTGGTCGTCCATCCCAACGCGCTGGGCGAGGCGAGGATGGCGGCCCAGGCGATCGGCGTGCTCGGCCTCGGCTAGGCGCCGGCCGCCGCGCGCCGCCGCAGCAGCTTCGAGAAACGGCCGTCGCGGAGGATCCGCTTCGCGGCGTTGTGGCCTGGGGCGCCCATGACGCCGCCTCCCGGGTGGGTGCCGGCGCCGCAGAGGTAGAGGCCGTGGACCGGAGTCGAGTAGCCCGAGAGCAGGGGAGAGGGGCGCATGAAGGCCATCTGGTCGAGGCCCTGCTCACCCTGGAAGATCGATCCGCCGACCATCCCGAAGATTCGCTCTATGTCCGGCGGGGCGAGGACCTCGCGCTCGAGGATCGCGTCGGGGACGTTGGGCGCGTAGCGGGCCAGGTGCTCGATGCAGGCGTCGGCGTAGCGCTCGCGGGCCCCCTCGGGCCAGTCCTTCTCGTCGTGCGGGCCGTACTGGGTGAACATCGTCATCACCCAGGTGCCGTCGTCAGTCAGGCTCGAGTCGATCGCCGAGGGCAGCTCGCACTCGACGTAGGGCTCGGCCGCGGGGCGGCCGCCGAGCGCGTCCTGCCAGGCGCGCTCGAGGTAGGCGATCGAGGGCGCGAGGTTGACGCCCGTGTGGCGCAGCGTCTCCTGCATCGCGTCGTCGACGCCCTCGTAGCGGGGCGGCTCCGAGAGGACCATGTTGATCTTCACCGAGCCGCCACGCGTCCGGTAGCGGCGCATGTCGGCGACGACCTCGTCGGGGAAGTTCTCGGCGCCCGCGAGGTCGAGGACGGTCGTCTTCGGGTGGGCGCCGGAGGCGACGATCGGGGCGCGGAGCTCCTCGCCGCTCGCGAGGGTGACGCCGACCACGCGCTCACCGCGGACGTCGATCGAGGCGACCTCGGCGTCGGTCCGGATCTCGGCGCCGGCGGCGCGGGCCGAGCCGGCGATCGCCTCGCTGATCGCCCCCATGCCGCCGATCACGTGACCCCAGGCGCCCTCGATGCCGTTCAGCTCTCCGAGCGCGTGGTGGAGAAGGTTGTAGGCCGTTCCCGGCGTGTTCGGGCCAGCCCAGACGCCGACCACCCCGGTCGAGGCGATCGATCCCTTGAGGGCGTCGTGCTCGAAGTACTCGTCGAGCAGGTCGGCGACCGACATCGTGAACATCCGGACCACCTCGTGGACCTCGGCCTGCGAGAGGCCGGCGGCCCGGGTCGCCTCGCGGGCGAGCGAGAGGAGGTCGCGGGGATGCTTGGAGCCGAGCGCCGGCGGTTCCCGCAGCATCATCGGCCGCAGGAACTCGGCGACGCGGAAGAGGCGGTCCTCGAACGGCGCGAAGCGCTCGGCGTCGCCGGGGGCGATCGAGCGGATCGACTCGGCGGTCTGGCGAGCGTCGTCGTAGAAGACGATCGGGCCCTGCGGGGTCATCGCCGCGTAGGCCGGGTCGAGCGGGACGGCGCGGTAGCCGAAGTCTTCGAGGCGAAGGTCGGAGACGATCCGCGGCTGCAGCATCGAGACGACATAGGAGGCGCGCGAAACGCGCCGCCCCGGCCAGACTTCCTCGGTGACGCAGGCGCCGCCGAGGATCGGCCGCCGCTCGAGGACGCAGACCCGCATCCCGGAACGGGCGAGGTAGGCGGCGGTGGTCAACCCGTTGTGGCCGCCGCCGACGACGATCGCGTCGTATGTTCGCGGGCCCCCGGTGGCCGCGGCCGGCGGGCGGGTGGTCGTCACGGCCTCCATCGGGGCCATCCTAGCATGAGATAGTGAAATTGACTACAAGGTAAACTGAGCCCATGAACCACCTTCAGAGCCTCGCCAAGCGCCACCTGATGCTCCATTTCTCCGATATGGCCTCCTACGCGGAGAGCGACATCCCGATAATCGAGCGCGGCGAGGGCTGCCACGTCTTCGACGTCGAGGGCCGCCGCTATATAGACGGCCTCTCGGGCCTCTATTGCGTCAACCTCGGCCATTCCCACGGCGACCGGATCGGCGACGCGGCGGCCGCGCAGATGCGACGGCTTCCGTACACCAGCAACTGGACCGTCGCCCATCCGCCGGGAATCGAGCTTGCCGCCCGCCTCGCCGAGCTCTCGCCGCCCGGCCTCGACCGGGCCTTCTTCACCTCGGGCGGGGCCGAGTCGGTCGAGTCCGCCTGGAAGATCGCCGTCCAGTGGCACGCCGCCAACGGCGAGTCGGGGCGGAGGAAGGTGATCGCCCGCCGGGACGCCTACCACGGGGTGACCACGGGGGCGCTCGCGATCACCGGGATCGAGGAATGCAGGGCGCCCTTCGAGCCGCTCGGAATCCCGGTCGTCCATGTCAGGAACACCTCCGCCTACCGGCACCCCCAGGGCGACGACGAGCAGCGGATGCTCGCCGCGCTGCTGGCCGAACTCGAGGAGAGGATCGAGGCCGAGGGGGCCGAGACGATCGCGATGTTGATCGCCGAGCCGGTCCAGAACGCCGGCGGCTCGATCGTCCCCCCGCCGGGCTACTGGCAGGGGCTTCGCGAGATCTGCGACCGCCACGGGATCCTGCTCTGCGCCGATGACGTGATCTGCGCCTTCGGTCGGATCGGCCACTGGTTCGGGATCGAGCGCTTCGAGTGCGTTCCCGACCTGATCCTCTTCGCCAAGGGTCTGACCGGAGCCCACTTCTCGATGGGCGGGATGCTGGTCTCCGACCGCGTCGCCGCTCCGTTCCTCGACGGTCGCAGCAACTACCTCCACGGCTACACGTTCGGCGGCCACCCGGTCGGGGCGGCGGTGGCGCTGGCCTCGATCGAGACGATCGAGTCCGAGGGCATTCTCGAGAACGTCCGCGCCAACGAGCCGATCGCGGCGGCGGCCCTCGACGGCCTCCGCGACATCCCGATCGTCGGCGACGTCAGGGGGGCGGGCCACTTCTGGGCGATCGAGCTCGTCCGCGACCAGGAGACGCGCGAGAGCTTCGACGGCCCGGCCGCCGAATGGCTGCTGAAGGACGTGCTCTCCGAGGAGCTGTGGAACCGCGGCCTGATCTGCAGGCTCGACGACCGCGCCGAACCGGTTGTCCAGATCGCGCCGCCGCTGGTTGCCGGCTCCGAGCTGATCGAGGAAATCGTGGCGATTCTCCGCGCGGGGCTCGAAACCGCGACCGAGCGGATGCGCGAGCATCCCGAGCTCGCCGGCGTCGCGTAGCCTCTCGCGCAGCTTTCATCCCCACACCGGTTTTGTCTGTGTGAGCGGTGCGGTCGTGCCGCGAAAGGACCAGGATCAGGTTGACCCAAATGCCAAGGTTCGTCGCGGCGTCGCTCGCCGCCCTCGGGCTGCTCTCCGCGACCGCCGTGACGCAGGCGAGCGCGGCCTCGCCGACAGCGCACGACTCGATCGTCCGCGGCAGGCCCGCGGCGATCGCGGCCTTTCCGTGGCTCGCTCACGTCGACTACAGCGGCGAAATCGACAAGTTCGACTGCACCGGAACGGTGGTCGCGCCGCGAGTGGTGCTGACCGCGGGCCACTGCGCGCTGACCGGCACCGGCCACGTCGCCGTCGCCGCCAACTACACGGTGACGACCGGGGTCGCCGACCTCCGCGACGCCCGCGGCGTGAACCGCTCCGAGGTCTCGCAGGTCCTGGTCTTCCCCAAGTTCGAGCCGTCGCGGGTTTCCTACGACGCTTCACTCCTGATCCTCAAGGCGCCGGTCGCCGCCCCCGCCCTCGCGCTCGCCTCGCCCGAGGACGCCGCGCTGCGCGCCCCGGGCGTGCCGGTCTCGATCGCCGGCTGGGGACTGACCAGCGCCGAACCACCGCGCGAGACCACCGTCCTGCACGAGGCCGACTCGGAAATCAAGAGCGACGACTTTTGCCATCAGCAGCTGCGCCGCATCCTGCCGATCTTCTCGCCGGCGAGCCAGCTGTGCATCAAGTCGCACCCGGGGCCGTTCTTCGCCAGCCTCTGCCACGGCGACAGCGGCGGGCCCGCGTTCACGCGCCGGCCGGACGGGACCCCGGTCCAGGTCGGGATCATCAGCCTCGGCGCCTCCAACTGCGGCGCCAGGCATCCACAGGTGCTGGCCCGGGTCGACCGGGTCTCCTCCTGGGTGCGGGAATGGATCGACGCGATCGAACACGGGGCTCGCCGACCGCGGGTGGTCGCCCCCGCGGTAAAGCTCCCCTCGCTCGAGCGCCCGGTTGCCGAATACGTCGCCTACCTCGGGCTCGCGGTCGAGTTCGGCCCGAAATTCACCGGCGGCAAGCAGCAGAAGCTCGATTGCGACCGGCACAGCCGCACGAGGATCAAGTGCCAGGTCGAGTGGGTGCGCGGCTCCGAGTACTACCGCGGCGGGACCACGGTCTACACCGCGGTGCCGCGCGAAGGCTCGATCTACAACCTCCGGCTCCAGGTCCGCCGCTTCACCCGCCGCTGCTGGGAGAGCCACAGGGCCACCGGGCGCAGCTGCCCCGCCAAGACCTTCAGGGCGAAGCTTCCCTAGCGAGCGCGTCGACGGCGACGCAGCCGCTGCGGCCGAGCAGCGCCGGATTGACCTCGATCAGGTCGAGGTCGTTCTCCAGCAGGACCCCGCCGAGTCGCGAGGCGAAGGCGGCGGCGGCAGCCAGATCCAGCGGCACCGATCCGCGGCCGCGGAGGACCGCTGCCCCGCGCAGCTCCCGCAGCGCCTTCTCGACGCGCTCGGGGCTCGCCGGGAGCGGCACGATCGCGACGTCGTCGAGCGCTTCGGTCCAGATCCCGCCGAGGCCGACGACCAGGGCCGGCACGACGCCGTCGCGCCGCGCGGCGATCAGTAGCTCGGCCTCTCCGTCGGCCATCGCCTCGACGAGGAGCGTCGCGGCCCCCCGCGCCTCGGGCAGGGAGAGGAGGCGCTCGGAGGCCTCGCGGACCGCGGTCGCTCCCTCGAGGCCGAGGGCGATTGCTCCCGCCTCGCTCTTGTGGCGCAGATCCGGGGCCGAGAGCTTGACCGCGACCGGGCCGCCGATCTCGGCGGCGAGGGCGGCCGCCGCGTCGCCGTCGGCGGCGACCCCGAACCGTGGAACCGGGACGCCCGCGTCGGCGAGCAGGCGCTTCGCTTCCGCCTCGCCGAGCCATCCGCCCTCCCCCTCCCCCTCGCCCTCGACGCGCTCCGCCGCGGCGGCGATCTGCTCGAGCCGCTCGGGAGAGGGCGCGGGGCAGCTGAGCGCGGCGGCGCAGCGGATCGCCTCGCGCAGCCCGGCCGCCGCCGGGATGCCGCGCTCGGCTAGCTCGAGCGCGCTGCGCTCGGGAAGGAGGTCGGGCACCGTCGAGGCCAGCAGCGGCTCGGCGCCGCTCCGCTCGGCGCCCGCAAGGAGCGCTGCGCGGACCGCGTCCCAGCCGGCCTTGGCGCTGGCGGAGAGCCCCTCCGGCTCGTCGAAGAGGAGCAGGAGGCGATCGATGCCGGGGTCCGAGCCAACCGCCTCGGCGACGCCCTCGAGCACGTCGGTCTCGTCCCAGAGCATCGTCGTGTAGTCGAGCGGGTTGCCGACGGTCGCGGCATCCGGGAGCAGCTCGGTCAGCCTCGCCCGCGTCGCCGGCGCCAGCTCCGGCAGCGGCAGGCCCTCCCGCTCGGCGAGGTCGCCGGCGAGCCCGGAGTCGCCCCCCGAACAGGTGAGGACCGCGAGCCCGGCGCCGGTCGCCGCGCGCCGCCGCGGCGAGTGGGCGAGGCAGCGGGCGAGCTCGAGCAGCTCCTGCGGGTCGCGGGCCTCGGCGGCGCCGGCCTCCTCGAGCAGGGCTGAGAAGACGCGCTGGTCGCCGGCGACGGCCCCGGTGTGGGCGCCCGCGGCGCGGGCGCCGGCCTCCGAGGAGCCGACCTTGAGCACGGTGACGCCGATCTCCCGCTCGGCGCAGCGGGCGAGGGCGCGGGCGAGGCGGGCGCCGTCGCCGTCCTCCTCGAGGAACAGCGCGATCGAGCCCACCCCGTCGAGGCCGGCGACGGCCTCGATCCAGTCGCCGGCCTCCAGAACGGCCTGGTTTCCGGTCGAGACGACCGTGTGGAACCCGATCCCGCGCCGCATCCCGAGGGCGTTCACGGCAACGTTCCCGCTCTGGCTGATCAGGGCCACCGGGCCCTCGCGAAGCTGCTCGACCGAGTCGCCCCAGAGCGGGGCCCGGGAGCGGGTCGAGACGATCCCGTCGCAGTTGGGCCCGCAGACCGGGAGACCCCCCTTCAGCGCGATCTCGGCCAGCTCGCGCTCCATCGCCGCGCCATCCTCGATCTCGCCGAACCCGGCCGAGATCACCACGGCGCCGCCGCAGCCGCGCTCGACCGCTTCGGCGAGAACGGGCGCGACCGCCGGCGCCGGGATTGCGACGACGACCGCGTCGACCGGCTCGGGCAGCGCGCCGACGCTCGACACGCAGGGGCGGCCGTGGACCATTTCGCGGTTCGGGTTGACCCCCCAGACGCCGCCCTCGTAGCCGGCGGCGGCGAGGTTCCGCAGGACGTTGTCGCCGTAGGAGCCGGGCCGATCGCTGGCGCCGACGATCGCCACCGAGCGCGGCCGCAGCAGCGGCGTCGGGTCGGGGGCGGTGCGGTTCGCGGCCACGGCGCCGCTCAGCATCTCAGTGGAGGACCGGGCCGACTCCACGGCGCTCCATCGCGCGGGCGACGATCAGCCGCTGGATCTCGCTCGTGCCCTCCCAGATCCTGTCGACGCGGAGCTCGCGCAGGAATCTCTCGGCGACGTTCGAGCGCATATAGCCGCGGCCGCCGAAGACCTGGACGCAGCGATCGGCGCAGCGCCAGGCGGCCTCGGAGACGAACAGCTTCGCCATCGAGGCCTTGGCGTGGACGAGCTTCGGGTCGGCGCCCTCGTTGGCGAGGCGGGCGACCTCCATCGTCATCAGCCGCGCGGCAGCGGCGTCGGCGGCGGAGTCGGCGAGCGGGAAGCTGACCCCCTGGTAGTCGTAGATCCGGCTGCCGCCCTGCTCGCGCTCGAGCGCCCAGCCGACCGTCTCCTCCAGCAGCCGCCACATCGCGCCGATCCCGTGCGCGGCGATCCCCAGCCGCTCCTCGGTGAACCAGAGCCGCTGCAGGTCTTCTCCGTTTCCGACGCCACCGATCACCGCCTCGGCCGGGACCTCGACGCGCTCGAAGCGGATCGTCGGGTGGCCGTCGGGATAGCTGTGGGTAAAGCGGGGGTTGTCGACGATCTCGACCCCGGCGCCGTCGGCCTCGACCAGGAACAGGGTCGGAAGGCGGCTGTCGCCGTCGACGACGTTGGCCATCACGATCAGGACCGCGGCGACGTCGCCGGATGTGACGAACCACTTCTCGCCGTTCAGCACGTAGCCGGCGGAGGTCCGCTCGGCGGTGGAGGCGATCCGCGAGGGGTCCGAGCCGGCGTCGCGCTCGGTCACCGCGTAGGCATCGCGGATCTCGCCGCGCAGGGCGGGGCGGAGGTAGCGCTCGGCCTGTTCGGGGCTCGCGTGGGACCAGACGTTGTACGCGTTCGGCACGTGCCAGTGGATCGCGTTGGTGCTGCGCCCGAACTGCTCGGCGACCAAGGCCCACTCGGGAAGCGACCAGCCCTGGCCGCCGTGCTCGGGGGCATGGAGGCCGCCGCTGAGGCGCGCCGCGATCGCTTCGCGCCTCACCCTCTCGATCGCATCGTCGGGAAGGCGGCCGTCGTTGCGCTCCGCGTCCTGCTCGAGCGGGATCAGGACGTCGTCGGTGAACCGGCGGGCGCGCTCCTGGAGCTCGGCGGCCGCCGGGTCGAGATTCTGGCCTGCCATCGCCGGGCAAGGTATCATGCGATTGACTACAAGGTCAAACAAGCGTTGCCCGTGCCTGGGCGACGCTTGGCGCGAAAGGAGTCGGACGTGAGGCTGCAACTTGATCGAGCGGACGTGGAGGCGACACTCCAACCGGTCGAGCGAGCGTCGATGCTGCCCCCGGCCGCGTTCATCGACCCGGCCGTGCTCGACTGGGAGATGGACTCGATCTTCGGCGAGGGCTGGGTCTGCGCCGGGCATCTCTCCGCCGTCGCCGAGCCGGGGTCCTACATCACCCGTGAGATCGGGGCCGAGAGCGTGATCGTCATCGGCGGCGAGGACGGGCGGCCGCGCGCCTTCCACAACGTATGCCGCCACCGCGGCTCGCGGCTGTTCGAGGACGAGGAGGGCGCGGTCCGCAAGCGGATCCGCTGCCCCTACCACGCGTGGTCGTACGACCTCGAGGGCAACCTGCGGGCGGCCTCGCACATGGACGAGGTCGAGGCGTTCGACCCGACCTGCTTCGGCCTGCGCGAGGTCCGCAGTGCGGTCGTCGGAGGCCTCGTCCTGATCGACCTCGGGGGCCACGCCGGACCGGCCGAGGACCATCTCGGCGAGCTGCTGCCGAGGCTCGACCGCTACAGCGTCGCCGGGCTGCGCCGCGGCGGGCTCCTCACCTACGAGGTCAGGGCCAACTGGAAGGGGATCGCCGAGAACTACAACGAGTGCCTCCATTGCCCCGGGGTCCATCCCGAGCTCAACGCGCTGAGCGACTACATGAGCGGCGAAAGCGCCTACGGCGAGGGCGCCTGGTGCGGCGGCTCGATGACGCTCGTCGACGGCGCCGAGACGATGGGCACCGGCGACGGCCACGCCGGGCACCGGCCGCCGATCGCGACCCTCGCCGAGCCCGACCTGCGGTTGATCCACTACTTCGCGCTGTTCCCGAACGCGCTGGTGTCGCTGCATCCGGACTACGTGATGCTGCACACCCTCTGGCCCAAGGCCCCGGACCGGACCGACGTCATCTGCGAGTTCTTCTTCGAGCCGGAGGCGATCGCGGCGCCCGACTTCGACCCCGGGGACGCCATCGGCTTCTGGAACCAGGTCAACGGCGAGGACTGGCACGTCTGCGAACTGAGTCAGATGGGGATCGGCTCGCGCGGCTACTCGGCCGGGCGCTACTCGGCCGAGGAACATGACGTCCACGCCTTCGACGCGATGGTCGCCGCCCGCTACATCGACGGTCTGCGCGAGGAGGTCGCGGCATGAACGAGATCGCCGCGCAGCTGGGGGAGGTCGGGCTGCCCGAACCGCTCTCCGACCTCGCCCGCCGCGAGTGGGACGTCGTCGTCGTCGGCGGCGGCCACAACGGCCTCACCGCCGCCGCCTACCTGGCGCGGGCCGGCCGCAGCGTCCTCGTCCTCGAGCGCCGCGAGCGTCTCGGCGGCGCCTGCACCCTCGAGCGGCCGTTCGACGACCAGCGCTTCGTCGTCAGTCCCTGCGCCTACGTCGTCGGCCTCCTCGACGAGCTCGTGATGCGTGAGCTCGACCTGCGCCGCCGCGGCCTGCGATTCTTCGTCGCCGACCCGAACCTCTGGGTCCCATTCGACGACGGCACCTCCTTCGGCCAGTGGCTCGACGACTCCAGGACCCAGGCCGACCTCGAGGCGATGGGGCTCTCGAAGCGCGACATCGAGGGCTACTGGGCCTACGAGGAGCTGTTCGACGACGTCCGCCGCAGGCTACGCACGGGGGCCCGCGACACCTGGGTCGGCGACTCGCCGAGCAGGGCCGAGATCGAGGAGATGCTCGGCGGCGAGCGGGAGATGATCGACCTCCTCTTCGAGGCCTCGATCGCCGACGTCCTCGACGAGCACATCTCCGACCAGCGGCTGAAGGACGCTCTCTTCGGCCAGGGCGTGATCGGGACCTGGGGCGGGCCGCGGGAGCCCGGGACCGCGTCGATCAAACTCATGCACTACCAGGGGGACCTCGAAGGCCAGGGCCCGGTCTGGGGCTACGTCGAGGGCGGCATGGGAATGGTCAGCTTCGCGATCGCCGACGCGGCTCGCGAGGCCGGGGCGGTGCTCGCCTGCGGGGTTCCCGTCTCCCGGATCGTCCCCGGCGAGGGAGTGCGGACCGAGGACGGGACGACGATCCGGGCCGCCAGCGTCCTCTGCAACGCCGACCCCAAGGTCGCCCTCGGCCTCCTCGGCGACGCCGAGATCGACCCCTCCTTCCGCGAGCGGCTCGAGGCATGGAAGGTCCGCAGCCCCGTCGTCAAGTTCAACGCCTCCCTCTCGCGGCTGCCGAGCTGGACCGCGGCGCCCGGCGAGGAGTGGCCCGCCCGGGCGACGATCGACGTCACCGGCGGCGTCGACGATGCGCAGCGGGCCTTCGAGGCATGCGACCGAGGCGAGCCGGCGGTCGGCTTCGGCGAGATCTACATCCAGACCGGTTACGACCCGACGCCGGCGCCTCCGGGCTCGCACCTGATCAGCGTCTTCGGCCAGTACGCGCCGTATGAGCTCTCCGAGGGGGACTGGGACTCCCGGCGGGGCGACGTCGAGCGGCAGTTCGTCGAGCTGATCGGGCGCTTCGCGCCGGACTTCGCGGACTGCATCGAGGAGTGCGAGGTGCTCGGGCCGCCCGACATCGAGAGCCGGATCGGCCTCACCGGAGGCAACATCTTCCAGGGCGAGGTGACCCCGGACCAGATGTGGGAGGGAAGGCTCCCGGCCCGGACTCCGGTCCCCGGCCTCTATCTCTGCGGGGCGGCGACCCACCCGGCGGGGAGCGTGATCGCGCTGAACGGCCGCAACGCGGCGGCCGCGCTGCTTGCGGACCAGGGCGCCCGCGTCCACCTCGCCGCCTAGGCTGGCCACCGTGGCGACGGACACTCGCGAGCGGATCCTCGAGGCCGCCTGCGACCTGATAGCGGCGGAGGGGATCGACGACATGCGGATCGCCCGCGTGGCGATGCGCGCCGGCGCCTCGACGGCGCTGGTCCACCACTACTTCTCGACCAGGGAGGAGCTGCTGGAGCAGGCGCTCCTTCACTCCTTCGAGCTCGCCGGCGACGAGCGCTTCGCCGCCGGCCGGGTGGGGGGGTCCGCGACCGCCCAGCTCGCAGCGGCGATCGAGGAGTGCCTGCCGGGCTCGGGCAGGCTCCAGCGCGACTGGGTCCTCTGGGTCGAGCTGTGGCTGCGCGCCGCGCGCGAGCCCGAGCTGCGCCCGTTTGCCGCCCAGCTCTACGAGCGCTACCGCGACTGGCTCTCCGGCGTGATCGATGCCGGGGTGCAGAGCGGCGAGTTCGAACGCCCTGCCGATCTCGAGGACCTGGTCGACCGGGCGATGGCGATGCTCGACGGGACCGGCCTGCGGTCGCTGCTCCGGGACCCCGCGATGGACCTGTCGCGGGCGCGGCGCCTGGTCGCCGAGCTGCTGGGCGGAGAGCTCGGCGTCGACCCAGAGGAATTGATTGCGAAAGCGGAGGACCTGGGCTAATCTGAACTGCGGTTCAGGAAACGCTGGCCGCGGGAAGGAGGGAGCACGAGTCCTCGGCCACAGATCGATCACATTCGCCGGCCGCAGATTCTCGCTGCCGCCGCCGAGGTGATCGCCGAGCGCGGCGTTGCGGGCACCAGGCTCGCCGACGTCGCCGAGCGGATCGGGGTCAGCCCGCCTGCGGTCCTCTACTGGTTCGATTCGAGGGAGCAGCTGCTGGCCGAGGCCCTGGTCGCCGACGAGGACCGCTTCTACGACGCGCTCGGGGGGCGGCTGGAGCTGCTCGCCGGCGCTCGCGAGCGCCTCTCGCTGCTGATCGCAGCGGCCGCCAGCAGCGCTGACGGATTCGCCCTCTGGCTGGAGCTCTGGACCTGGTCGCTGCGGGACCCGATGCTCGCCGAAGCGAGGGAGAGCCTCGATGACCGCTGGCGCGGAGAGATCGAGCGGATCGTCCGCGACGGGCAGGGCGAGGGGGAATTCGGCGGAGGCGACCCGGCGGAGGCTGCGCTTGCGATCGCCTCGCTCCTCGACGGGCTGACCGTGCAGGTGAGGCTCGACGAGAGCTTCCCGCCCGAGCGGATGGTCGAGGTCGCAACCGCGGTCGCGGAGCGGCTCCTCGAGTGCAGCCTTCCGCCCCAGCCACCGCTCGACGTCGAGGTTCGAGCGGAGGTCGGAGCATGAGCGAAGAGCGGTTCGACGAGACCTGGCCCTGGGAGGAGGCGATCACCCGTCGCCGCCTGTTGCGGGCCGGGCTGGCCGCGGGCGCCGGCCTCTCGGCCGCGTCCGTCCTCGCTGCCTGCTCCGACACGACGGTGCCCGGCGGCCAGTCGCCCCACAAGGCGCCCGGCGGCCTGCCCCTTGCGCGCCCCGGCAACCCGGTGAAGCTTCCGATCTACCCGGACAACCGGCCGATCCCGTCCGGGCTCGCGCCCGAGGACGGGACCCTGCAGATCTACAACTGGGCCGAATACGTCAACCCGGCGGTGATCAAGTCCTTCGAAAAGCGCTACGGGGTCGGCGTCGAGATCAGCACCTTCTCGACCATCGACGAGGCGGTGGCGAAGCTGGCGAGCGGGGCGGTCGGCTTCGACGTCTTCGTCCCGACTCAACCGGTCATCTCGCTGCTCGTCGCGGGCAGGATCCTGCAGCCGCTCAACCTCTCCTACATCCCGAACCTGCAGCGCAACGTCTGGCCGGCGCTTGCCGACCCCTGGTACGACCAGGGATCGCGCTACTCCGTTCCCTACACCGTCTACACGACCGGGATCGGCTGGCGCAACGACTTCCTGCCGAACTACGACCCCTCGAAGCTGCGAAACCCCTACGAGAGCTTCTGGAACGCAACCGACATCTCCGGCCGGGTCGGGCTCCTCGACGACGAGCGCGAAGGGATCGCGTGGGGGCTGCTCCGAAACGGGGTCACCGACGTCAACACCGAGGACGCGGCCAAGCTCGACGCCGCGAGCGCCGCCCTGCGCGAACTGACCGACAGGGTGAATCTGCGCTTCTACACCAACGAGTACCAGCATCTCGCCGACGGGTCGATGTGGCTGCACGAGGCCTGGTCCGGGGACATTGCGGCGATTCCCTATTACCTGCCGAAGGGGACCAAGCCGAGCCAGATCAGCTACTGGTGGCCCGAAGACGGCCGCGGCATGATCGGCAACGACACCTTCGCCGTCCTCAAGGGGGCACAGCATCCGGTGCTCGCCCACCTCTTCCTCGATTACATGCTGGACCTCGAAACGGCGTTCGTGAACTTCGAATTCAACTTCTACCAGCAGCCGCTCACCGGGATGACGCCGGAGAGGGTGATCGAAACCGAACTGGTGCCCTCGAACCTGAGGACGACGATCATGCGGGAGGACCAGTTCCGGCACGGCTACGTGCAGGGGCCGCTCAGCGCCGAGGCGCTCGGTCTCTGGGAGAGCGCCTGGTCTGAGGTGAAGTCGACATGACCTCCGAACGCGCGCTCTGGCGCGGTCTCGCCCTTCCCGGGGTGGTCTGGCTGGTGCTGTTCGTCGTCGTGCCCGCCTACGCGGTGCTCGCGGTCGCGATGGGCGAAATCGACACCCTGCTGCAACCGGTCCCGATCTGGAATCCGCTCGACTGGAACGTCGGCTTCGTCAAGGAAGCGTTCTCGAGCGTCTTCCCCGGTGGCAGCTACTGGCCGGCGACCCGCAACACGCTCCTCTTCGTGGCCGCGACGATCGCTCTCTGCTTCGCGATCGGCTACCCGGTCGCCTACTACATCGCGCGCCACGCCAAACGCACCAAGGCCCTCCTGCTGGTGTTGATCTTCATCCCCTTCTGGGTCAGCTACCTGATTCGGATGCTCGCCTGGATCGGCCTGCTCGCTCCGGACGGCTACGTGAACCAGGTGCTCGGCGACGTCGGCATCTCCAGCCCGCCCGAATGGCTGAACGGCAACCCCTTCTCGGTGATCGCCGCGCTCACCTACGGCTACATCCCCTACTTCATCCTTCCCGTCTACGCGGGCCTCGACCGCATCGACAAGAGCATGCTGGAGGCCTCCCGCGACCTCGGCGCCTCCAGGCTGCGCACCTTCCTTCGCGTCACCCTGCCGCTGAGCTGGCCGAGCATCCTCGCCGGCACCGTCCTGATCATGCTGCCGATGTTCGGCGACTACTACACCAACGACCTGATCTCGGGCTCGCCGCACACCAACATGCTGGGCAACAGCGTCAACCTGCTGATTCAGGGTGGGCCGCAGAAGAACCTCGGGGCGGCGATGGTCCTGGTCCTGATGGCGATCCTGGCGATCGGGATGCTCTACTACCTCTGGGAAACCGCCCGCCAGGCGCGGAGCAAGGCATGAGCGCGATCGCGACCCAGGGCGCGGCGCGAAAGCCGGCGGTCCGCCCGTCGAGGCTCCCGAGCTGGCTCGCGAACCCGTCCGGGCGCCCCCGCTTCCTTGCCCTCACAACGTGGCTCTACATCGCCTGGGCGCTCGTCCCGGTGCTCTTCGCGATCGCCTTCTCATTCAACGACGGCCGCTCGCGCAGCGTCTGGCAGGGCTTCTCGACCCGCTGGTGGTGGGGGGACGACACCTTCTCGGTGTTCCACGACCCGATCTACACGAACGCGCTCCAGCAGAGCCTCAAGCTGGCGGCGCTGGACATGGCGATCGCCGCGCCGCTGGGCATCCTGCTGGCGATCGGCCTCTCGCGCTGGCGGGGCAGGGGGTCGGGGACGGCGAACTTCCTGATGCTGGTCCCGCTCACCACCCCGGAGCTCGCGATGGCCGTCTCGCTGCTTCTGGTGTTCACCCAGCTTTCCCTGCTCCCGTTCAGCGCGGTCCACCTCGGAACGACGGCGCAGGTGATCGGACAGGTGACCTTCTCGGTCTCCTACGTGGTGGTGATCGTGCGCAGCCGGCTTGCCGCGATCGGCCCGGACTTCGAGGAGGCGGCGCGCGACCTCGGGGCCTCGCCCCGCCAGGCACTTCAGCACGTGCTGCTGCCGATGCTCGCGCCCGCCATCCTCGCCAGCACCTTCATCGTCTTCGCGATCTCGATCGACGACTTCGTGGTGACCCAGTACATGTCCTCGAGCGGCGAGACGACGACGATCCCGATGCTGCTCTATGCGAACGCGCGCGGGGGTGCGACGACGCCGGCGTTGAACGCGGTGGCGACGATCATGGTCGTGGTGACCCTGCTCGGGGTGGGCGCCGCCTACTTCGCTCTGCGCTGGTTTGGCGCCCGCACGCAGACGAGGGAGCAGGGCGCCGCGGTCAGGGACCTGGCAACGATGGAAGGGTGACGATGGCGACACGGGAAGCGGAGACGAGTGCGGCGGTGACGCAGGAGCAGGGTGGCTCGGTCGCCCTGCGGGGCCTCACCAAACACTTCGAGGACGTGACGGCGGTCGACGAGATCGACCTTTCGGTCGCGGCCGGAGAGTTCTTCTCGCTGCTCGGGCCCTCGGGGTGCGGCAAGACGACGACGCTGCGGCTGATCGCGGGCTTCGAGCGCCCCAGCGGGGGGGAGATCCTGCTCGACGGGACGAACCTGGCGGCGGTGCCGCCGGAGCGCCGCAACGTCAACACCGTGTTCCAGAGCTACGCCCTCTTCCCCCATCTCGACGTCGTCGACAACGTCGCCTTCGGCCTGCGTTACCAGAAGATCGACCGCCAGGAACGCCGGCGGAGGGCGATGGAGGCGCTCGAGCTGGTCGAGCTCGGGGAGCTCTCGGGCCGCCGTCCCCATCAGCTTTCGGGCGGCCAGCAGCAGCGGGTGGCGCTGGCCCGGGCACTCGTCCTCAGCCCCGCCGTGCTGCTCCTCGACGAGCCGCTCGGCGCTCTGGACGCGAAGATCCGGCGCCAGCTGAGACTGGAGCTGAAGTCGCTGCAGGAGGAGGTGGGTACGACGTTCATCTTCGTCACCCACGACCAGGAGGAGGCGCTCAGCATGAGCGATCGGATCGCCGTGATGAACGAGGGGCGGGTCGATCAGATCGGGACCCCGCGCGAGGTCTACGAGAGCCCCGCGACGCTGTTCGTCGCCGACTTCCTCGGAGTGGCGAACATGATGAGCGTCGAGGCCGTCGGGGCTGCCGCGAGGGGCTGCAGCGTCCGGGTCGGCGAGTTCGTCCTCGAAGCCGGTTGCGGTGACGTCGAGGCGCGCGGCGAGGCGACCGTGGTCGTCCGACCCGAGCGGCTTGAGGTCAGGGACCGCGACGCGGACCCGAAGCCGAACTGCCTCCCCGGCATGGTCGACCGCACCGTCTTCGTCGGCTCCAACCTTCAGGTCATGGTGCGTCTCCCCACGGGCTCGCTGCTGCAGGCGTCCGTCCCGAACGAAGGGGAAGGCCTCGACCAGCACCGTCAGGGCAGCCCTGTCGACGTCCACGTCCCGCCGGACGCCCTGCGGCTACTCTCCGGCAGGCCGTCCGCTCCGCCCGCCCCCGAGACGGCCGATTCCTAGCCGAACTCGATCACGCTGCGGATCCCCTGCTGGTCCTCCATCAGCTCGAAGCCCCGGTTGACCTCCTCGAGCGCGATCCGGTTCGAGATGAAGGGCGCGACGTCGATCTCCCCGGCCATGTGGCGGTCGATCAGCTCCGGCACCCCGTCGCGTCCCTTCACCCCGCCGAACGATGACCCGGCGACGCGCCTTCCGGTGATCAGCAGGCGGGGAACGATGTCGAGCGTCTCTCCCTTGCCGGCGACGCCGCAGACCGTGCAGAGTCCCCACGCCATGCGGGCCGCTTCGACCGCCTGGCGCATCACGGCGACGTTGCCGGTCGCCTCGAAGGTGTAGTCGGCGCCGAAACCGCCGGTCATCTCGAGGATCCGCTCGACGGTGTCATCTCCGCCCTCGAGTAGGTCGGTCGCGCCCTGGCCCGCGGCCAGCTCCAGCCGCGCCGGCGAGAGGTCCACGCAGACGATCCGCTCGGCGCCCTGCAGGCGGCAGCCGGCGACGGCGCCCAGCCCGACCATGCCGGCGCCGAAGACGACGCAGGTGCTGCCCGGCCTTACGCCGGCGGTGTTGATCGCGGCCCCGAGCCCGGTCGAGAGGCCGCAGGCGAAGAGGCAGGCGTGCTCGAACGGCGCCTCGGGATCGACCTTGGCGAGGGCGATCTCCGGCATCACCGTGTACTCGGCGAAGGTCGAGCAGCCCATGAAGTGGCGGATGTCCTCCCCGTCGCGGGAGATGCGCGTGGTTCCGTCGGGGAGATGGCCCTTGTTCTGCTCCTCCCGGATCGCCAGGCAGAGGTTGGTGCGCGGGTCGAGGCAGTGGACGCACTCTCGGCACTGCGGGGAGAAGAGCGTGACCACGTGATCGCCCTCCGAGAGCGAGTCGACCCCCGGCCCCAGCCGCTCGACGACGCCGGCACCCTCGTGGCCGAGGACGGTCGGCGCGTAGCCGGAGGGGTCGGCTCCGGAGGCCGTGTAGAGGTCGGTGTGGCAGACGCCGCAGGCGGCGAGCCGGACGAGGACCTCGCCCTCCTGCGGATCGGCGAGCTCGACCTCTTGGACGACGAGCGGCTCGCCGAACTCCTCGAGGACTGCGGCGCGCATCTTCATATCGGGTCCTTCCCTTGTGGGCTCGAGCCAATCCTCCCCGAGCGGCGGTGAGCGGGTCAAGTCGGGTGGGACCTGTACACGCGTCAGTGGCAGGCGCCGCGAAGTTGGGACCGCTGTACAACGACGCATCGACGCCCTGCCGCCAACATCCTCAGATGGCGAGCGAGGTCCCGAGATGACTCCCTGTGTCCTCGCGCTGGGTGGCCACGACTTCACCTCGCAGCCGCCCGACCGCGCGCTCGGTGAGCTGCTGCTCCGCTTGGCCACTGAGCGCGCCGCCGGCCGCCCGCGGATCTCCCTCCTGACGGTGGACGACCCCGAGATGGCCGCTCGGGTGGGGCGCTTTCACTCCGCATTCGAGGCACGTCCCTGCGACAGCTCGGCGATCTCGCTCCCGGAACTCGCCGGGAGGCGGCAGGAGCTGAGAGATCGGCTTCTCGCCCAGGACTTGATCTACGTCAGCGGGGCCGATCTCCACGGCCTCCTGGGGACGTGGGACGCCACGCGGCTGGGCGAGATCCTGACGCTCGCCTGGCGCCGGGGAATCGTCCTCGCCGGCGAGAGCGCCGGGGCGATGTGCTGGTTCGATGCCGGCATCACCAGTTCCTCGGGACACGCCGAGCCGGGCGCCGGGCTCGGTCTGCTCGGTGGCAGCCTCTGCGTTCACTACAGCAGCGAGCCCGACCGCCGCGAGGCCTACCTCCAGGCGGTTGCAGATGGGATGCCGGACGGCTACGGCATCGATGACCACGCCGGCCTGATCTGGGATGGCGGCCCGTCCCCGTTTGCGGTGACCGCACGTCGAGGCGCCCGCGCCTATCGCGTCGCCGCGAGGGAGACCGGCGTCGCCGAGTCGCCGCTGCCGGCCCGCTTCCTCCCCGCGCCGGCTCCCAGCGTCATGCGCGAGGACATCGCCGAGTTCCGGCGGATCAGGTCGATTCGGCGCCGAGCCGGCTGGCCCTCCTGATCAGCCGCCTGCGCCCGCGGCGGGAGGCGCGGTCGGGTCGCCGCCGCCTTCGCCCGGTGACTCGCGGGCGATGTAGTCCTCGGCGAGGAGGAGGTTGTCCCGCGAGCGCTCGACGACGTTGAGCAGGTCGCCCATCAGCGCGACCTCCTCGACCTGCTCCTTGACGAACCACTGCATGAACTGCTCAGCGCGGTAGTCCTTCACGTCGCGGGCCAGCTCGAACAGGGCGTAGATCTCCTCGCCGACCCGCTTCTCCTGCTCGAGCGCCATCTTCACCGGGGCGACGCCGTCCTCGTAGCTGGTCTGCTGGGACTTGATGTCCGGAATCCGCACCTCGGAGCCGACGTCGAGCAGGTACTGCACCATCATCATCGCGTGCTCGCGCTCCTCGAGCGCCTGTCGGTAGAAGAAGGCGGCGAGGCGGGGCAGCGTCGCCGCGTCGTAGTAGACGGCGGCGCCGACGTACTGCTGCGAGGCGGCGAACTCGTTGGCGATCTGCTCGTTGAGGGCGTCGGCGAAGCTCTTCTCAGGCATTTCCTTCCTTTCAGTCGTCCCAGCGGAAGCCCGTCGGCGCCAGCTTAGGCTGCAGCGGGCTGCTCGGCAGGCCGGGGGGCGGGTCGGGTTCGTTGTAGCCGCGAGGCGCGGTGTCGTTGGGGGTGTCGGGGTGGAAGACGGAGGCGAGCGCCTGGATCTGGCCGCGGCCGACACCGAGCTCCCACTGGCCGCCGCCGTAGGCGCCGATCCCCCGCTCCTCGCAGTGGTCGTAGGTATCGCAGAGGTCGCGCAGGCCGCCGATCCGCGAGGGCTTGATGTTGACCATCCTCGGCGGCCACGGCAGCGCCTCGATGTCGCCGATCGAGTGAATCGGGGCGTCCCAGGTCAGCCGGTCGCGAACCCGCTCGAGGATCGGGCGGGTCTCCTCGGTGACGTCGGGGTCCTCGAGCCAGGCGTCCGGAAAGGCCTCGGCGAGCTTGCGGTAGAGGGCGGGATCGGTCTCGACGTCGACCACCGTGCCCTTGTAGTGGCCCTTCAGGTCGAGTGAGTCGACCGCGCCGGTCGCCACCAGCTGGGCGATCAGCTCGTCGGTCCAATCGTTGGTCGGGTCGAGCTTGAAGCGGAGGTCGGGATAGGGATCGAGCTTGCGCCGCAGCTGGTCGATCGAGGAGGGGCGGTCCTCGGTGCCGAGGCGCATCGAGCAGACGAAGCTGACCGGGCGCGGCTCGCGCCCCAGGGCCTCGGCGAGGCCGAGGCCCGCCTGCCGCAGGGCAAGGTCGAGCGCCGCCGCCTCGAATGCCCAGCGCCGGTAGCGGCGCGAGACGTCGCGCTGCGGCTCGGCGGGGAACGTGTCCACTCCCGCCATGAAGTCGCAGAACTCGCCCAGCTTTGCGTGCCCGGTCAGGTCGAGCGAGGGGCCGGCGTCCTGGAGCGCGACGTGGTCGACCGCGTCGTAGGTGACGTCCTCGCCCAGGCCCTCCTCACCCCCGCCCCGAAGGCGGATCACCGTGGTCAGGCGTTCGAAGGCCGGAAGCTGCAGCTCCAGTCCCTCCAGCTCGTAGTCGTCGACCTCGAGCGGGAGCCCCGCGAGCTTGTCGAAGGTCGTCATCTCGGTGTGACCCTAGCGAGCGACCCGCAGCGTCTTCAGCTCGCGGTCGCTCCCCCCGCGGACGTGACCGCCGTGGGCGACACTTTCCCGGATGTAGTCGAGGGTCTCGCGGGTGAGGCGCTCCCCGGGCAGCACGTTGGGAATGCCGGGCGGGTAGGCGGCGAGCGACTCGGCGGCGATCCGCCCCGCCGCGCGCTCGAACGGGATCACCTCCTGGGGGCCGAGGAATGCCTCGCGCGGCGTCATCGCCAGTTCGCCCCAGATCGGCGGCGGCGCCAGGTGCGCGTGGGCGTCCTCCCGGTCGGAGGCGAGGAGGCCGACCGCCTTGCGCATCGCGGCGACCAGGCGGCGCCCCGCCTCCCGCGGCGGCTCGCCGATGCCGAAGATCGCGACGACGACGTTCTCGGAGTGCAGCTCGAGGTCGACGCCGGCCTCGTCGAAGGCGACTTTGGCGAGGCGGTAGCCGCTGGTTTCGGTGCCGCGCGCGTCGATCGCCAGGCGCAGCGGGTCCCAGCCGGCGACCCCTGGGCGGCCGACCATGCGCTCGTCCAGCACCGTGAGGCCGGGGATCTCGGCGATCGCCTCCCGGGTCACCGCTATCTCCCGCAGCGTCTCGTCGAGCAGCTCCTTTCCGTGCACGGCGGCCAACCGCCTGGCCGCGTCGAGCGACCCGGAGAGCAACGCGCTTGGGCTGGTCGATTCGACGACGCTGACCGAGCGGTCGACGACCGCCTCGTCGATCCTCTCGCTGCCGAGGTGCAGCATCGCGGCCTGGGTCAGGCTGCCGACGATCTTGTGGGTCGAGGAGGTGACGAGGTCCGCGGCGCCGCTGAGCGCATCGGGCGGAAGCGAGGGGTGGAAGCGGAGATGTGCTCCCCAGGCCTCGTCGACGGCGATCGGCATGCCCCGCTCGTGGGCGACCTCGGCGAGCGCGGCGACGTCGGCGCAGGCGCCGAAGTAGGTCGGCGAGACGACCATCGCCCCGACGGCCCCGGGCGCCGCGTCGAGGGCGGCGGCGAGCGCCGCCGGTTCGAGGCCATGCGCGATGCCCAGCTCCTCGTCGAGCTCGGGTTGGACGAATTCCGGCCGCATCCCGCTCAGGACGAGCCCGTCGATGACCGAGGAGTGGACGTTGCGCTGAACGACGACGGTGTCCCCGGAATGAGCGAGGGCGAGGCAGGCGGCGTGGTTCCCCTGCGTTGCGCCGTTGATCAGGAACCAGCTGCGACGTGCGCCCCAGGCGCCGGCGGCGAGGAGCTGCGCATGCTGGAAGGGAGTCGGTTCGGGGCCGATGTCGACCCCCTCGGTGATCGAGGGGACGTCGTTTCGCAGACCGGTGTCACCGACCAGCTCGCGGAGCTTCGGATCGGCGCCGGCGCCGCCCTTGTGTCCGGGGACCTGGTAGCGGCCGGGGTCGAGCTCCGCATAGGCCAGCATCGCGTCGACGTAGGGGGTCGAGTCCTGCCCGGGTTCGGCAATCGAGTCCTGCCCGGATTCGGCAGTCGAGTCCTGCCCGGATTCGGCCATCGGTTCGAGTCTACGCTGCCCGTTTTCGCGGTAAGCGACACTTCTGGGGCGATGGAGCACACCGCACACGGCTACTGGCTGGAGGAGGCGGGAGCGCCGGTGGTCGCGCCGCCGCTGGACGGAGAGCGCCGCGCCGACGTCGTCGTGATCGGCGGCGGCTATACGGGGATGTGGGCGGCGTGGCAGCTGAAGGCGCTGGAGCCGGGGTGCCGCGTCGTTCTGCTCGAGGCGGAGGTGTGCGGCCACGGCCCGAGCGGGCGAAACGGCGGCTTCTGCAACGTGATGTGGTTCTCGCTGGCGAACATGCGCGGGCGCTGGGGCGACGGGGCCGCGCTCGCCGTGGCGCGCGCCTGCGAGGAGGCGGTCGCGGGCGTCGAGTCGTTTTGCCGCGAGCAGGAGGTCGATGCCTGGTTCAGGCGCGGCGGCTACCTCCAGGTCTCGACGGCCCCCGCCCAGGATGGGACCTGGATGGAGACGGTCGAGGCCTGCCGCTCGGTCGGCGCGGCGGATGCCGTGACGCCGCTCTCCCCGCAGGAGGTCGCGATGCGCTGCTCCTCGCCCGCCTTTCGAGGAGGCGCCTGGTATCCCAACGCCGCGACGGTGCAGCCGGCGCGCCTCGCGCTCGGCCTCCGCGCCCGGATCCAGGAAGCAGGGGTGGAGCTCTGCGAGGGCTCGCCGGTGAGGCGGTTGCGGGCGGCGCCGGGCGAGGTCGAGGCGGAGACCGCGGGCGGGAGCGTCCGAGCGCGGACCGCGGTCGTCGCGATCGGCGGCGCGGCCAAGTCGCCGCGGGGGCCGATGCGAAACACGCTCACCGTCACCTCATCTCACATCGTCCTCACGGAGCCGGTCCCCGAGGTCCTCGAGGAAGTCGGCTGGACGGGTGGCGAGTGCATCACCGACTGCCGCACGATGCTGCACTACTTCCGCACCACGCCGGACGGCCGGATCGCCTTCGGCCTCGGCGGAGGGCGCGTCGCCAGAGGGGGCAGGCTGCACGGGCGGGTCGAGGTTGACCCGGAGGTGATCGGCGAAGCCGCGGATCGCCTCCGCGCCTACTTCCCGACCCTCGAGGGGCGGCGCCTCACCCATGCCTGGGGCGGGCCGATCGACGTCTCCCCGACCCATCTCCCGGTCGTCGTTCCCCTGGACGGCGGGCGCGCCCTGGTCGCCGCCGGCTACACGGGCAACGGCGTCGGGCCCTCGCACATGGTCGGCCGCGTCCTCGCCTCGCTGGCGCTTGAGCGGCGCGACGAGCACTCCCGCCTGGCGATCGTCGACCCCTCCCCGCAGCGGGTGCCGCCCGAACCCCTCCACTGGCTCGGGGGCGCCGTGATCCGCGGCGGGATCATCAGCAAGGAGCGGGCGGAGGCCGAGGGGCGCCGCCCCCACCCGGTCAGCCGGGCCCTCGCCCGCGTCCCGGAGCTGATCGGCTTCCACATCGGCCGCTGAGCGAGCGTCCGAGGCCTCAGTCCGCCTCGCCGGACAGTGCGGGCTCGCCGGCCGGAACGCCACGCGTGAGGAGGAAGCCGATCGCCGCGAACAGCACCGAGATGACCGCCAGCGAGGTCGTGACCCGCGCCGCGACGGCCGAGATCATCGGCCAGGGCTGGGTCTGCTGACCGGAGAGCACGAGGGCGAGGGAGACGTTCTGGGCCAAGTCGGAGGCCGCCGCCAGGGGGCCGAGCCAGGCGAATAGCACCGCCGCCCTCGCCAGCCGGAGCCTGCCGACGGCCAGCGCCCGGCGCGCGACTGCGGTGCAGAGGCCCGCGAGCAGCAGCGCGTAGACGACGAGGAACGGCACGTCGATCGCGAGCTGCCACCACATCGCGGTTTCCCCGGCGCCGCCCCAGTCGGCGAGGATCTCCTGGCTCTTCTCGACGGTTGCGGCCGACTCGAAGGCGAGCACCGTGTGGCCGTGGTCGGCCATCGTCTGCATCGCCGGCAGCATCGCGGCCCCGAGCACCAGGAATCCGCCGAGCAGGGCGATCAGCGATCGCCGCCGTCCGGCTGCGGCAAGGATTCTCGGTGGCGTGGGGCCGGCTATGGACGGATCAGTATCACTTCCCGGAGGGCCAGCGGGAGGTGATCACCTTCTTACGGGTGTAGAAGTCGACCGCGTCGGATCCGTTCGCGTGCAGGTCCCCGTCGCATGAGTCCTTCCAGCCGGCGAAGGGGAACCAGGCGACGGGGGCCGGGACGCCGATGTTGACGCCGAGCATTCCCGCCTCGGCCCCGAACCGGTAGCGGCGCGCCGCCTCGCCCGAGGTGGTGAAGATCGTGCCCGCGTTGCCGTATCGCGAGCCGTTCAGGAACTCGAGCGCAGCGTCCAGGTCGTCGACCTCGACCACGGTCAGCAGCGGCCCGAAGAGCTCCTCTCGCGCCAGCTCGCTCTCCCGATCGGAGACCGCGGCGACGATCGGGCCCAGCATCGTGCCCGCCGGGCCGGCGTCGCCGCGGCGGTCGAGCAGCAGCTCGACGTCCTCCGCCCGCTCGAGCGCGGCGAGGAGCCGTTCGCGCGCCTCGGCGGAGATCAGCGGGCAGACGTCCGTCCCGGCCTCAGCTCCCGTCCCCACCTTTAGCTCGGAGGCCGCGGCAACGAGGGCCGCGCGGGTCTCCGCGCGCCGCGCTTCGTCGCCGACCACGACGCAGACCGAGCCAGCCAGGCAGCGCTGACCGGCGGCGCCGAAGGCGGAGCCCATGATCGCCGGCATCGTCTCCCCGAGGTCGGCGTCGGACATCACCACAAGCGAGTTCTTCGCGCCCCCGAGCGCCTGCACCCGCTTGCCCGTGGCGGCCGCGCCGGAGGCGATCAGGCGGGCGGTCGAGGCCTGACCGACGAAGGAGATCGCGTCGACCCCGGGGTGCTCCAGCAGTGCCGTGACGGCCTCGCGGCCGCCGTGGACGAGGTTGACGACCCCGTTGGGAATCTCGGCGATCGAGTCGATGATCTCGACGATCAGCCCGGCCGGCCGGGGATCGCGCTCGGAGGGCTTCAGCACGAAGGAGTTGCCGCAGGCGATCGCGTATGGGAGGAACCAGAGCGGGATCATCGCCGGGAAGTTGAACGGCGTGATTGCCGCGACCACTCCCACCGGCTGGCGCACCATCTCCACGTCGACCCCCTCGGCGACCCCCTCCAGCGTCTCGCCCTTGAGGAGGTGCGGTATGGCGGCCGCCGACTCGACCGACTCGATCCCCCGGGCGACCTCGCCTTCGGCGTCGTCAAGCGTCTTTCCCATGTCGGCGGTGACCAGCTCCACCAGCTCCTCGCGCCGGCTCTGCAGGCCCTCCCGGAGCGCGAGCAGGGCGCGTGCCCGCTTCTGCGGCGGCACGTCGCGCCAGCCGGGCTGCGCCGCCCGCGCCGCCTCGACCGCCTCGTCCACCTCGCCGGCGCCGCTGAGCGGCACCAGCGCGATCACCCGGCCGGTGGCCGGGTCGATGTCGTTGAGGACCACCCCCTCCGCCTCCCGCCACGCTCCGCCGACGTAGTTTGGAAGGCGGGCGGGATCGCCGTCCAGGTCGCGGACGGTCGTGTTCGTCTCGTAGGCGAACGTCCTCGGGGCGTCGGTCATGTCGCTGCCGCCGCTCCGGGGGCCGGGATCGGCGGCGGCCCCTCCTGTTCGGGCCGGACCGCCGCCATCCGCTCGGCGCGGCGCTGCTGGATCAGCACCAGCGACACCGCCACCACGATCAGCACGAACAGCAGCGTCGCCAGGGCGTTCACCTGCACGGGGATGCCGCGGAGGCTCACCCCGTACACGTAGAGCGGAAAGGTGACGGTGGTTCCGGAGTTGAAGTTGGAGATCACGAAGTCGTCGATCGAGAGGGCGAATGCCAGCAGCGCGGCGGCGATCACGCCGGGCGCCAGCAGCGGCAGGGTCACGGTTCGAAAGGTCGCGAAGGGCGTCGCCCCGAGGTCCGCCGCCGCCTCCTCCAGGTTGCGGTCGAAGCCGATCAGCCGCGAGCGGACGACCACCACGACGAAGCTGATCGAGAACATCACGTGGGCGATCAGAAGCGACGTGAAGCCGAGCGCGAACGAGTAGTAGATGAACATCGAGAGCAGCGCCGCGCCGATCACCACCTCGGGGGTCGCCATCGGTATCACGATCAGCAGGTTCGTCGCCCTTCGTCCCCGGAAGCGGTGGCGGACGAGCGCCATCGCCATCGCCGTCCCGATCGCGGTCGAGATCAGCGTCGCGAAGGCGGCCAGCCGCAGGCTGGTCAGGAGCGCTTCGTTCAGTTCGGGCAGCGAGAAGATCGTTTCCCAGTACTCGAGGGTGAAGCCGTGTTCGAGGCCGAAGGTGAGTTTGTCCCTCGGCGTGTTGCCGAAGGAGAAGACGGCGATGACGAAGATCGGGATGAGCATGTAGGCGACGGCGAGCGCCGCATAGATCCGCAACGCGTTGCGGCGGAGCCACGCCCAGGCAGCGCTCATCGCCATACCTCCGGTCGCCGCCTCATGCCGTCTCCTCCTCCTCGTCGCCCATGAAGGCTCCGGTCCCGGCGAAGCGGATGTAGATGACGACGATGGCGAGGATCAGCCCCATCATCAGGAAGGACAGCGCCGCGGCCTCGGGGTAGTTGCGCTGGACGAGATAGAGAGACTGGATCACGTTGCCGACCATCGCCTGCTGCGTGCCGCCGAGGATCTGCGCGTTGATGTAGTCCCCGAACGCCGGGATGAAGGTGAGCAGGACGCCGGCGACGATCCCCGGCATCGTCAGCGGCAGGGTGACTTTGAGGAAGGCCTGGGTCGAGGAGGAGTAGAGGTCCTTGGCCGCCTCGATCAGGCGCAGGTCGAGTCGCTCGAGGTTCGCGTAGAGCGGCAGGATCATGAATGGAAGGAAGTTGTAGGTGAGCCCCGCGATCACCGCGGTGGAGGTCGCCAGCAGTCGCCCGTTGGGGGGAAGGATCGAAAGCGTCTGCAGCACGCTGACGACCGGGCTCGAGTCGCTGAGGATCGTCTTCCAGGCGATTGTGCGAACAAGGTACGTGGTGAAGAAGGGAGCGATGACGGCGAAGAGCAGGAGCTGCTTGAAGCGGCCGGCGCGGAAGGCGATCGCGTAGGCGAGCGGGTAGCCGATCAGCAGCGCCAGCAGCGTTGCGGTGCCGGCGTAGTAGAAGGAGCGCCAGATCTGCTCGGTGTGCCCGGACAGTGAGTCCGGGAAGTTCGACCATTCCCAGTTGAAGGTGAACCCGGTGGTCAGGTTCCCGGTGCGCAGCGCCAGTTCGCCCATGAAGTACATGGGCACGACGAAGAAGATGATCAGCCAGAGCAGGCCTGGCCCCAGGAGCCAGTATGGGACCAGGCGCTGCCGCAGGCTCATCTTCGGCTCAACCCGTGATGACTTCCTGCCAGGCTTCGTTCACCGGTTCCAGATCCGGCGGAGAGTTCTGGCCGGTGCACTTTCGCGTGAACTGTTCGGTTGGGAAGACGATCTGGCTGTTCGCGAGTTCCGACCCGCGTTCCTTGAGCAATTCCTGGACGCCGGACACCGGTGAGATGTACTGGACGTAATCGGTGATGTCGGCGGCGATCTTGGGCTGGTAGACGAAATTCATCCATTCCAGTGCCGCTGCCGTGTTGGGTGCACCGACCGGGATCACCATGTCTTCCGACCACATCGTGCATCCCTGGGTCGGCATCCGCCATTCGGCGTTTTCGTTTTCGATCAGGGAAGAGTCGCCCGACCAGCCGATCGCGGCGACGATGTTGCCCGCGTTGAGATCCTCGGTGTATTCGTTGCCGGTGAAGTGACGGATCTGGCCGGAGCTCGCCGCATCCTTGATCCGTTCGATCGCGTGCAGCCACTGGTCGGTGCTCGCCTTGGCGGGATCGATCCCTTCGGCGAGCATCACCAGGGGCACCGTTTCACGCAATTCGCCGAGCATCGTGATCTTGCCCGCGTATTTCGAGTCGAAGAGGTCATTGATCGAGTGGATCTCCGGCGCCTTCGAGGTGTCGACCCAGATCCCGGTCATGCCGCTCTGCCAGGGCACCGAGAATTCGCGATTCGGGTCGAAGTCGGGGCTGCGGAGGCTCGGCAGGAGGTTTTCGAACACGGTCGGAATGTCACTCTTCTTGATGTTCTGCAGGTAGCCGAGGTCGTGTTGCATTTTCGCCATGTAGTCGGCCACCACGTACAGACTGCGCCCACCCGATTCACCCTGCTCGAGCAGCGGCTGCATCTTGCTGAAGAAGGACTCGGTTTCGTTGACGTCTTCTATGTAGGAAACGTTGACGCCAGTCTTCCTTTCGAATTCGGCGACCGTCCCGTGGTCTCCGGGGGCGATGTAGCCGGGCCAGTTCGAGATCGTCAGCTTGCCTTCGACCGGTCCGGCCTTCGCCGTTTCGATTTCCCCGGTGTTGCCGCCGCCGCCGGTGGTGCCGCCGCAGGCCGCAAGGCCGACCGCCAGCACGATCAGGGCGAGGGCCGAGGCAATCGCCAGCGTCAAACCTCTCCTGGGCGTCCTCCCTACTTCGTTCATCAATTCATCCTCTTTCCGTCGTCGCGAGCTCGCCCTCAGCGTCCGGTCGCTGCTTCGGACCGGAGGCGGGTGACTCGCGAACTATGTGCATGTGCTCGGGGTCCCATCGCAGGGCCACCCGGGCGCCACCTCCCGGCAATCGCTGCCGCTCCGCCTCGCTTGCGTTCGGCACCAGCACGGTCATCCGCACGCCTTCGCCGAGGTCGACGACGATCTGCGTGGCGGTGCCGAGGTACAGCGAGCTTTCGACCACACCCTCGATCGTCGGCTGGCCGTTGGACGAGCCGCCGCCTACCGCTTCGGCCAGATCGATTTGCAGCTTCTCGGGGCGCACCACCGCGTGACAGTCCTCGCCCGCGGCCAGCCCGTCGGAATCGGTCTCCACCGTGGGGCCGTTCTCGAGGCGAACGACGCCGGGCCTGACCACCGTCGCCGGCATCAGGTTCGAGACGCCGATGAAGCCGGCGACGAATGTGGTCGCGGGCCGCTCGTAGACGGCCTCGGGGTCGTCGACCTGCTCGACCCGGCCGCGGTTCATGACCGCGATCCGGTCGCTCATCGTCAGCGCCTCCTCCTGGTCGTGGGTGACGTAGACGAAGGTGATCCCGACGTCGCGCTGGATCCGCTTCAGCTCGACCTGAAGCCCCTTGCGCAGTTTCAGGTCAAGCGCCCCGAGGGGCTCGTCGAGGAGCAGCACCTTGGGCAGGTTGACGAGCGCCCGCGCCAGCGCGACGCGCTGCTGCTGGCCGCCGGAGAGCTGCGCCGGGCGGCGCCGCGCCTCGGCGCTGAGGCCGACCCGCTCGAGCTCGGCCGCCACCCGTTTCCTGATCTCCTCCTTCGGGACCCGCTTGCGGCGGAGGCCGAAGGCGACGTTGTCTTCGACCGAGAGGTGGGGGAAGAGCGCGTAGCTCTGAAAGACGGTGTTGGTCGGCCGCCGGTGTGGGGGTAGGCCGGCCACGTCGGCGCCCTCGATCTTGATCCGGCCATCGCTCGGCTGCTCGAAGCCGGCGATCATCCGCAGGGTCGTCGTCTTGCCGCAGCCGCTCGGCCCGAGCATGGTGAAGAACTCGCCTCCCGCCAGATCGAGGCTCAGCGCGTCGACGGCGACAAGCTGGTCGAACCGCTTGGTAACCGATGCCAGCTCGACGCTGGGAATCGACGCTTCCATCCTCTCCTTTGGCCTCCGGGATTGCACAGGAACCCCCACCCGAAAGTTACAACTACCCAACCTCGGGCACGACAAGCACCGGTCGCTCCGCCGTGTAGAGGAGCTTGTACGCCGTCGACCCGAGGATCATCCCTTTCAGCGGCTTTTCCCCGTAGCTGCCGACGACGATCATCCGCGCGTCGCGCTCGGAGGCGATATCAACCAGCGCCGCGGCGCCCTCCTTGGCGACCATCTCGACCGTGGCCTCGACGCCTGCCGCCGCGGCCTGCTCCTTCGCTTCGGCGACGACCCGCTCCCCGAGTTCCTCGATCGCCTCCTCGTGGGCGACGATCTCGCCCCCCCAGAAGCCCGGGGGCGCGTAGCCGAAGACGATGACCAGGCTGTCCCCCAACTCCTTTGCCAGCTCCGCGGCCTTCGCAAACGCCGCGCGGCTGCAGTCCGAGCCGTCGTAGCCGACCACGAGCTCAGCCATCCCGTGTACCCCCGTCCGGGCCTGCCGTGGCCGGCTCCATCTCCGCCTCTCCCTCCAGGAAGCCGGCCGGGGCGACGCTTGGGCGGCGCCGGAAGAAGTCGGGCAGGGCGCGCCACTGCACGAACATCAACAGCACCCCGAGCAGGAGGAAGAAGATCGCGATCAGCAGCGGTGGGCCCACGCCCAGCCAGGAGTTGCCCGATTCGGAGTTCGCCGGGTCGGCGAGTTCGATCCCGTTCTTGATCAGCAGGTAGAAGAGGATCACTCCTCCCAGGAGCGGGCCGACGCCGACGAAGAAGAAGTTCTTGACGCTTCGCAGGATCTCGCGCCTGTAGAAGATCGCGCACGCGAAGCCGGTGATGCCGATGTAGAAGGAGATCATCAGGCCGAGGGCGGCCAGCGAGTCGAAGAGGATGTCTTCGCTGACCAGCGTCAGGCCGACGTACCAGATGATCGACGCCGCACCCATCGCAAGGGTCGAGACGTGCGGGGTGAGGAAGCGCGGGTGGACCTTGCCCAGGCTCTTCGGCATCGCCTGCGCACGCGCCATCGAGAGGGTCGTGCGGGCGGTCGGGAGGATCGTCGTCTGAGTCGAGGCGGCGGCCGAGGTGAGCACGGCGATGATCAGGATCTTGTCGAGCGGCGAGCCGAACACCTCGGTCCCGAGGGCGCTCAGCACCTCTTCCTGGTTTTCGACGAGCTGTTCCACTCCGGCGTAGGCCTGCGCGGCGATCGCGACGATCACATAGATCCCCAGGAGGATCAGCGTGCTGACCACCGTCGCGCGTCCCGGCGCCTCATCGGGGTTCTCGGTCTCCTCGTTGACCGTCGCGGTCGTGTCCCAGCCCCAGTAGATGAAGACCGCGAGCAACATCCCGGCGGAGATCTCGCTCGTGCTGAGGCTGAACGGGTTGAGCCAGGAGAAGCTGGGGTCCACGGATCCCGCCAGTGCGTCCCCCGAGTAGACCTTGACCAGAGCGACGATGGCGAAGAGGGCGAGGGTGATGATCTCTGCGGCCAGCAGCCCGACCTGGGTGCGCGCCGAGAGCTCGATCCCGATCAGGACGATCGCGGTCATCACGACGATCCAGAGCACGCCGACAGCGGTAACCGCGGCGGTCGAGGCCGCGGCCGAGTCCCAGCCGACCAGCAGGAAGGTGTAGAGGCCGGCGATCTGGGCGAGGTTCGCCATCACGATCACGTCGGCGACGACGATCGCCCAGCCCGTCAGCCAACCGAGCTGCGGGCCCATCGCGTTGGTCACCCAGGAGAAGCTGGTCCCGCAGTCGGGGTCCGCCTTGTTCATGTAGTAGTAGCCGGCCGCGACGAGGAACATTGGGACGAAGCTGATCAGCAGGATCGCCGGCGACTTCAACGCGACCGCAGCGGCGATGAACCCCAGTGTCGCTGCGAGGCTGTAGCCGGGTGCCGTCGAGGCGACCCCGATGACGACGCTGGAGACGAAGCCGATCGCGTTCTTCTTGAGGCCCTTCTCGCCGCTGCTCGGCGCGGTCCGCACCGCCGTCGCGCCGGGCTGGCCTGGGATCGCCGCGCTCTCCATCCTGTGCCGAAGTTACGTCTCGGCCAGATCGGGCACAAGAGGCAAATACCTCAAACGTGAGAGGCTGACTTATACATTGCGGATAAAGTAATGGTCAGAGATCGACTCCTTGACCATTGCAGCGCGTCCAATCTCGTTCTACCGTTGTCCATAACGTCGTAGATCGAGATCAGAGAGGAGAATGCATATGGCCGTTGCGTCCCAGTCGACCCAGGCGGTGGGCGCGAGCCTTCAGGACCTCGCAAAGCGGCATCTGTGGATGCACTTCTCCCGCATGGGCGCCTATCAGGGCGACCACGAGATCCCGATCATCGTCGGCGGCGACGGCTGCTACGTCTTCGACGAGCATGGGAACCGCTATCTGGACGGGCTCTCGGCCCTTTTCTGCGTCAACGCCGGCCACGGTCGGACCGAGCTCGGCGAGGCCGCCGCGCGCCAGGTCGAGGAGCTCGACTTCTACACGCTCTGGAGCTATGCCCACCCGCGCGCGATCGAGCTGGCGGCGCGGATCGCCTCGCTCGCGCCCGGCGACCTGAACAGGGTCTTCTTCACCTCGGGGGGCTCGGAGGCCGTCGAGTCGGCGCTGAAGCTCGCCCGCAACTTCCACCGGATGCACGGCAAAGGGCAGAAGCACAAGGTGATCGCCCGCGAGATCGCCTACCACGGGACCAGCCTCGGCGCCCTCTCCGCGACCGGAATCCAGGACCTGCGCTCGCAGTTCGAGCCGCTCGCCCCCGGCGGCTGTCACGTCCCCAACACCAACATCTACCGCTGGCCGGAGGATCGCCACCCGCTCTGGGCGGCAACCGCGATCGAGGAGCGGATCGAATTCGAGGGCCCGGAAACCGTCGCCGCGGTGATCCTCGAGCCGGTCCAGAACGCCGGCGGCTGCTTCGTTCCCCCGGACGGCTACTTCGAGCGGGTCCGCGAGATCTGCGACCGCCACGACGTGCTGTTGATCTCCGACGAGGTGATCTGCGCCTGGGGCCGCCTCGGCCACTGGTTCGGATGCGAACGATTCGGCTACCAGCCCGACATCGTCACCCTCGCCAAGGCGCTCACCTCCGCCTATGCGCCGATGGGCGCGGTCGTCGCCTCAGACCGGGTCGCCGAGCCGTTCATGCAGGGCACCGAGTCCTTCGCCCACGGGTTCACCTTCGCCGGTCACCCGGTGGTCGCCGCGGTCGCGATGGCCAATCTGGACGTCTTCGAGCGGGAGGACCTCTGCGGGCACGTGCGTGAGAAGGAGCCGGAGTTCCGCAAGATGCTCGAGTCGCTGCACGACCTTCCGATCGTCGGCGACGTGCGCGGCGCAGGCTACTTCCAGGCGATCGAGCTGGTCAAGGACAAGGACACCAAGGAGAGCTTCAGCGACGACGAGGCGGAGAAGCTGCTGCGGGGCTTCCTCTCCGGCGAGCTGTACAGGCGGGGGTTGATCTGCCGTGCGGACGACCGAGGCGACCCGGTCGTCCAGCTGGCGCCTCCGCTGATCGCGGACAGCGAGCAGTTCGAGGAAATCCACGACGTCCTGCACACCGTGCTCGCCGAGGCCGGTGAGCGAATGCGCCGGTAGGAGGCTCGGTGCTCACGGTCCAGAGCCTGCTCGACGAGCTCGGTCTCGAGCTCGTCGCCGGCACGCAGGCCGCCGAGGCGCCGGTTCGCTGGGTCCACATCTCCGAGCTCGAGGACCCGACCCCATGGCTCTCGGGCGGTGAGCTGATGCTGACCACCGGCATCCCGTTGGGCAGTGCGGCCAAACAGCGGGAGTTCGTCGGCAGGCTCGCGGACCACAACCTCGCCGGGCTTGGCTTCGGCACCGGGTTCAGCCACAAGAAAATGCCGAAAGCGGTCGTCGAGGAGGCTCGCAAACGGGACTTCCCGCTGTTCGAGGTCCCCTACTCGACGCCGTTCATCGCGATCACGGAGAAAGCGTTCGCCCGGCTCGTCAACGAGCAGTACGAGGTTCTGCAGCGGGGCATCGCGATCCAGCGCCGGCTGGAGCGGCTGGTCCTCGAAGAGCGCGGCCTCGAGGAGATCGTGGCGACGATCTCCTCGGCGGTCGGCGGGACTGTGGCGATCCTCAACTCCCGCGGCGAGCGGCTCGCCGGTCGCGGCTTCCGGCGCGAGCTCTCGGGCGACGCCGTCGCGGCGATCCGCGACGAAGCCCTCGCCCACACCGGCGACGGTCATCCCTTCGTCCCCACCCACCCGTCGGTCGCCGGGCGGGCGCTCGCCCACCCGGTCATCTCGCCCGGGGGCGGCCCTCCGCAGGCGTGGGTCGTCGTCGTCCGCGACTCTGGCGGCCTCGGTGACTTCGAGCGCCTCATCCTGCAGCAGGCGGTGGCGGTGGTCGCCCTCGAGCTGATGCGGCGCCGGGTCGCCCGCGAGACCGAGCGGCGGCTCGCCGGCGACGTGCTCGCGGGCGCGCTGGGCGGACGTCTCGAGGCGTCGGAGCTGACCCGCCGGCTGGAACCGTTCGGGATCGGCGACGAGGCCGCCGTCCTCGTCTTCGACCTCGATGACCCGTCCGCGGCCGAGCCCGCGCTCGAGCGCGCCCTCGCAGCGGACGCCTGCCCGGCCGTCGTCGCGCCGCATGCGAGCGGTAGTCGCGAGCTTCTCTGCGCCGTCGTCGATGCCGCCGATCGCGACCCTGTGGACCTCGCTGCCGACGCGCGCCGCGCCCTGATCAAAGAGAGGGGAGCGGTCCGCGCCGCGGCCAGCCGGCCGGCGCCGCCGGAGGAGCTTCGTCACTCCTTCCACGAGGCACGCTGCGCCCTCGAGGCGACCGCCTTCGCCAACGGCAGCGAGCCGGAGGTCGCTTCCTGGCGCGACCTCGGCGCGTTCACTCTGCTGCTCTCGATCCAGGACGACGACGCGCTGAAGCTCTACTGCGACAGCGTGCTCGGACCGATCGAGGCCGGCGACGAGGACTACGGCGGCGAGCTGCTTCGCTCGCTGGAGGCGTTCATCGAGCAGAACGGGCAGTGGGAGCGAGCGGCCCGCGAGGTCTACTGCCACCGCCACACCCTGCGCTACCGGATGCGCAAGGTGGAAGAGCTGACCGGGCGTGATCTCTCCCGTGCGCACGATCGAATCGAGTTCTGGCTGGCGCTCCGCGCCCGCGAGCTGGTGGGCGGATGAAGGTCGGGATCCCGAGCGAGACCAAGGAGGACGAGTACCGCGTCGCGGTCACGCCAGCCGGCGTGCGGGAGATCGTCGAGCATGGGCACGAGGTTCTGATCGAGGCAGGCGCCGGCGAGGGCAGCTCGATCCCCGACAAAGACTTCGAGTCGCAGGGCGCAAGCATCGTCCCGACCGCCGCCGATGTCTTCGACGAGGCGGAGATGGTGCTGAAGGTGAAGGAGCCGCAGCCGCCCGAGCTCGAGATGTTGAAGGCGGGGCAGCTGCTCTTCACCTACCTCCACCTCGCGCCCGATCCGGAGCTGACTCGCGGGCTGTGCGAGTCCGGCGCGACCTGCATCGCCTACGAGACAGTCGAGGACTCCGAGGGCCGCCTTCCGCTGCTGGCGCCGATGAGCGAGATCGCCGGCAAGATCGCCACCCAGGCCGGCGCCTTCATGCTCGAGAAGCCGCTCGGCGGGAGGGGCATCCTGCTGGGCGGCGTCCCCGGAGTCGCCGCCGCAAACGTCATCGTGATCGGGGGCGGCGTCGTCGGCATGAACGCGGCGTTCATCGCGATCGGCATGGAGGCGGACGTCTTCGTCTTCGACAAATCGATCGACCGCCTGCGCGAGCTCGACGTGATCTTCGGGGGACGCTGCTCGACCGTCTACTCGACCACGCTCGCGATCGAAGAGATGCTGCCGTGGGCCGACCTGGTGATCGGAGCCGTCCTCGTCCACGGGGCGCGGGCGCCCTTCGTGGTGCGGCGCGAGCAGCTGTCGATGATGAAGTCCGGCGCGGTCCTCGTGGATGTCGCGATCGACCAGGGCGGCTGTTTCGAGACCTCCCGTCCGACCACCCATCGCGACCCGACCTTTGAGGTGGAGGGGATCACCCACTACTGCGTCGCGAACATGCCGGGCGCGGTCCCCATCACTTCCACGCACGCCCTCACCAACGCGACATTGCCCTACGCGATCGCGCTGGCGGACCACGGGGTCGCCGGGGCGATCCGGCGCGACCCGGGCCTCCGGCTCGGCGTCAACGTCGCCGCCGGCAAGATCACGCACCAGGCGGTCGCCGAAGCGGTCGGCGAGGAATACACGCAACTCGAAAACGCACTTGAGACACTGGAGAAGGAGGAGACCCCGATATGAGCACCACTTACGCGGTAACCAACCCGGCCACCGGTGAGACGGTGAAGGAGTATCCGGAGATCTCGGACGCCGACCTTCGCGAGGCGATCGGGCGGGCCGACAGGGCATCGCGAACCTGGTCGGGCTCGTCCACGGTGGCCGAGCGGGCGGAGCTAGTGCGCAGGGTCGGCGAGCTTCACAAGGAGCGCAGCAAGGAGCTGGCCGAGATCATCGTCCGCGAGATGGGCAAGCCGATCGAGCAGGCCGTCGGCGAGGTCGACTTCGCCGGCGACATCTACGACTTCTACGCCGAAAACGCCGAGGACCTGATGGCCGATGAGCCGGTCAAGGGCTTCGCCGGCGAAGGCACGGCGGTGATCCGCCGCAGTCCTTTCGGCGTCCTGCTCGGGATCATGCCCTGGAACTTCCCCTACTACCAGGTGGCCCGGTTCGCCGGCCCGAACCTGGTGATCGGCAACCCGATCCTGCTCAAGCACGCCAACCAGTGCCCGGAATCGGCCGAGGCGATCGCCCGGATCATGAGCGATGCCGGCGCTCCGGAGGGCGTCTACGAGAACATCTACGCAACCCACGAGCAGGTCGAGCAGGTGATCGCCGACCCGCGCGTGCACGGTGTCTCGGTCACCGGCTCCGAGCGCGCCGGCGCCGCGGTCGCCGAGGCCGCCGGCCGCAACCTGAAGAAGGTGGTGCTCGAGCTCGGCGGCTCGGACCCCTTCATCCTGCTCGGCACCGACGACGTCGACGGCGCGGCGCAGGCCGCGGCAGAAGCGCGGCTCGATAACACAGGCCAGTCCTGCAACGCCGCCAAGCGCTTCATCGTCGTCGACGAGCTCTACGACGACTTCGTCGACAAGCTGAAGGAGAAGATGGGCGCCTCGAAGACGGGCGACCCGACGGCCGAGGACACCGCGCTCGGCCCGCTCTCCTCGACGTCCGCGGCGGACCTCCTCGAGGACCAGCTGAAGCGAGCGATCGACAACGGAGCCGAGGCCCTCATCGGCGGCGGGCGCGACGGCAACTACATCGAGCCGACGATCCTCGTCGGGATCAAGCCCGGCGACGAGGCCTCCCAGGAAGAGTTCTTCGGGCCGGTGGCGCAGGTCTACCGGGTCGGCTCGGAGGAGGAGGCGGTCGCGCTCGCGAACCAGACCCCGTTCGGGCTCGGTTCCTACGTGATGAGCACCGACCCCGAGCAGGCCGAGCGGGTCGCGAACCAGATAGAAGCCGGGATGGTCTACGTCAACCTGGTTCTAGCCGACAGCCCCGAGCTGCCGTTCGGCGGCTACAAGCGCTCCGGCTTCGGCCGCGAGCTGGGCACCTACGGGGCCGACGAGTTCGTCAACAAGAAGCTGATTCGCAGCGCCTGAGACCGCACCCATCCGCGCCTCGTGGTTTTTTACAGCCGGTGAGGGAGCGGATCAAGGCAACGGCGGTCGGCTGCGCGCTGGTCGCGACGGTGCTCGGCGCGGGGATGGCAGCCGCCGCCGAAACCGGCACGCAGGCACCCGAAGAAGCGGTCCCGCGCTGCCACGGCCGCCAGGCGACCATCGTCGGCACCGAAGGGCCCGACAAGCTCGTCGGCACCCCCGGCCGCGACGTGATCTACGGCGGCGGCGGCGACGACGTGATCCTCGGCAGTCTCGGCAACGACCTGCTCTGCGGCGGGCCCGGCGCCGACCTGATCCACGGCGGCCGCGGCAACGACCTCGCCGACGGCGGCGCCGGC
>DASXAR010000043.1:0-8454 GCA_036406595.1 Solirubrobacterales bacterium
GTCTCCCCCGCTCCGCCTCCTCGACCGGCCGCCGTCCATAGATGGCCTGTGTCGGGTTATCCGTCATGTCCGTGGGAAACCCGACACAGGCGGGCGTTCGTAGGGGTCATTGGCGCCCTATCCGTCATATGCACGGAAAAGGCGCCACGCGCCAGGTCGATAGATATTCATTGGCGAGTTTCTATGCATATGACCTAGAAACTCGCCAAACGCCGCCCATCGCGCGCCGTCCCCGCCTCCTCGACCGGCCGCCGTCCATAGATGGTCATTGGCGCATTCAGGTCGCCGCATAGATGTCATTGGCGCATTCCTCCCGGTATGCGGGAGGAATGCGCCACGCAGGCCGAAAGCCCCATTCCCGACGACGAGCCGCTTGTCATCGGCCACGTCACGTCCCCCGGACAGCGGCCCTCATCCCCTCGGCACGAGGCGGGCGCCGTCGGAGGAGTCGCGGACCTCCCAGCCGAGGGCGGCGAGCTCGTCGCGGATCTCATCGGCGCGGGCGAAGTCCTTGGCGGCGCGGGCCGCTTCGCGCTGCGCGAGGAGCGCCTCGGCCTCCTCGCCCGCTCCCTCCTCGCCGCTCGCCAGCGTCTCCAGGCCGACCAGCTCCAGCAGCTCGCGCAGCGCCGCCGCGGCGCCGGGCAGCTCGCGCCGGTTGGCCTCGGCGATCAGCTCGAAGGCCTCGGCCATCGCCCGCGGCGTGTTGAAGTCGTCGGCGAGGGCGTCGCGGAAGGCAGTCTCGCGGGCGTCGACGAAGGCGTCGACGCCGATCCCGTCCTCGCCCAGGGAGGGGCTGCCCGCTTCGTCTGGGTGCTCGCGGAAGAAGTTGCGGATCCGCTCGACCCGGGCCACGGCCTGCTCCATCTGCTCGGGCCCGAAGGCGAGCGGCTGCCGGTAGTGGCCGGAGATCAGATAGTCGACGACCGCCTCGCGGCCGTAGCGGTCGAGCGCCTCGGAGAGCTGGAAGATGTTGCCCTCCGACTTCGACATCTTCTCCTCGTCGGTCTCGATCATCCCGTTGTGCATCCAGGCGCGGGCGAAGGGCCGGCCCGCCGCCTCGGACTGGGCGATCTCGTTCTCGTGGTGGGGGAAGACCAGGTCGGAGCCGCCGCCGTGGATCGCGAAGCTCGGCCCCAGCTCGGCCTCGGCCATCGCCGAGCACTCGATGTGCCAGCCCGGCCGCCCCTCGCCCCAGGGCGAGTCCCACCAGGTGTCCTCCCCCTCTTTGCGCGCCTTCCAGAGGGCGAAGTCGAGCGGGTCCTGCTTCAGCGAGGCGGTGCCGGCCTCCTCGCCCTGGTCCATGTCCTCGGTCTTGCGGTTGGAGAGCTTGCCGTAGCCGGGGAAGCTCCGCACCTTGAAGTAGACGTCGCCGCCGGACTCATAGGCGTGGCCGGTGTCGATCAGCCCGGCGATCAGCTCGACGATCTCCCCGATCGTCTCGGTCGCCAGCGGCTCGGAGTCCGGGCGGCCGAGCCCGAGCCGCTCGGTGTCCTCGAAGTAGGCGCGGGTCATCCGCTCGGCAAAGTCCGCCGAGGCCTCCCCCGCCTCGGCCGCGGCGGCGTAGATCTTGTCGTTGACGTCGGTGACGTTGATGACGAGCTTCGTCTCGTAGCCCTCGGAGCGCAGGAAGCGCGCCAGCAGCGAGAAGACGACGAACGGCCGCGCGTTGCCGATGTGGATGCGGCTGTAGACGGTCGGGCCGCAGGCGTAGATGCCGATCTCCTGCCCGCTGCCGCGGTGGAGCGTGTGGAGCTCACCCGACAGCGTGTCTCGTATCCGCACCTCGCGACGCATCGGGGCGGATGCTAGGTCACCCCGGGCTGCCAGGTGACTCCGGGCCGCCAGGTGACCCCGGGCGCCCGGGTCACCTCGAAGCGAAAAGCTCTTCGAGCCGGTCGAGCGTGTCCGACCAGCCCTGCTCGTGGAGCTCGAGGCGACCCTCGGTCGCGAAGTCCCCCTGGTGAAGCGTCACCTCGGTCGACCCGCCGAGGTCGCGGAAGGTCAGCGTCACGAGCGTCTCGACGTCGTCGGGGTCCGGTTCCTCGTAGTCGAAGGTGTAGGCGAGGCTGCTCGGGGGCTCCACCTCCCGGAATTCACCCCCCAGATAGAAGACGTCGCCCTCCGGGGGCTGCATCGCGAGCCGGTAGGCGCCGCCGACCCGGGGGTCGAGCTCGACGGCCTGCGCGGTGAAGCCGCGCGGGCCCCACCACTTCGCGAGCTCGGCCGGCTCGATGCAGGCCCGGAACACGGCATCGCGCGGCGCGTCCACCTCGCGAGTCAGGTCGAGGACGAACTCAGCCGAATGAGCCATCGCCTTCGATCCTAGTGGCGATGGGGCGATTCAACACCCATTGATTGCAGCAACGGGTGGTCCAGCGCCCGAACGGTGGCGATGGGGTGATTCAACACCCTCAAAGGGGTAGGGTCGGGGAGACCGATTCGGCGTTGCCCCGGCGCACATCGGGGCAGGCGAAAAGGAGGATTGCCGTGAAGCAACCTGTCCTTGCATTGGCAACCACCGTGGCCATGGCCGTGATGGCGTTGGGCATTGCGGCCTGTGGCGGAGGCAACGACGAAGGCGGAGGGGGTGGAGAAGCCAAGCTCGACCTGACGATCGGGAACCTCGTCCCGCTGACCGGCGACCTCGCCCCCTACGGCGCGGCCGGTGAGAAGGCCGGCGAACTGGCCGGCAAGCAGATCGACGCCGCGATCAAGAAGACCGGCGGCGACGACACCGTCAAGGTGATCTCCGAAGACGGCCAGTCCGAAGACCAGGGCGGCGTCCAGGCGGCGCGCAAGCTGATCGCCGACGGGGCGACCTGCATCTCGGGCGACTACGCCTCGACGGCGACCGTCGCGGTGGCCCGCTCGGTGACGATCCCGGAAGAAGTGCTGCTGATATCGCCGGCCTCGACGGCCGACGCCCTCTCCGAACTGGACGACGAAGGGCTGTTCGACCGCACCGCACCGCCTGACGGCCTCCAGGGCAAGGCCCTCGCCGACCGGATGGAAAAAGAGCTGGGCACCCTGAAGGGGAAGAAGATCAACATCGGCGCGCGCAACGATCTCTACGGGACCGGCTTCGCCGACTCCCTGCAGAAGGAACTGGAAGAACGCGGCGCGCAGGTGCCGGAGAAGGTCATCTACGACCCCGAACAGCCGAGCTACAACTCGGAGGCCCAGCAGCTCACGTCGGGCGAACCCGACAACTTCGTGATCATCGACTTCCCGGAAACGTTCGCCAAGGTGGGTCCGGCGCTCGTCCGCACCGGGAAGTGGTCTCCGAAACAGACGTTCATCACCGACGGGCTCAGCTCGACCGACCTGGTCGAACTGATCGGTGCCGATGCGACCGAAGGGATGCTCGGCACGGCGCCGGGTGCGTTCTCGGGCGAAGCCCCGAACGCCTTCGACGAGCTGTATGAAGCGGCGCCCGGGCCGAAACGGAACCTGTTCGACTCGACCAGCTTCGACGACGTCATCCTCTGCTACCTGGCGGCGGTCTCCGCCGGGTCGACGGAAGGCAAGGCGATGTCGGAAGCGGTAATCGATGTCAGCGGTCCTCCCGGCAAGAAGTACACGTTCGAGGAACTGCCGGAAGCGGTGGAAGCGCTCGAAGCGGGCGAAGACATCGACTACGAAGGTGCCTCGGGCCCGATCGACTGGGATGAAAACGGCGACCTGAGCCGCTACATCTACGACATCTCGGAATTCAAAGGTGGCGAGCTGGTGAAGCTCGACACCGTCGAGGTGAAGGCCGAAGAATAGGCAGCGCCTGCGGGCCGGCCGGGCTCAGCGCAGCCCGGCCGGCCCCCGGGCGGGTTTCGGCCGCCCCCCGGGGGGGTTTCGGAGGATCGGGCGACTCGGCCCGCCCCAGGCGGGACGTGCCGGTAGTTATCCACCCATATGGTGGGCTAACTACCGGCACGTCGGTCACGTCGGTCACGTCGGTCACGTCGGGCGCGTGGGGCGCGGCGGCGCGGCCGGTTCGCGAGCTGCCTTACTCGGCCCGGGTCGATCCGCGAGCTGCTCACTCGGGGCGGCCGGCCCGCCAGTTGCCTCACTCGGGGCGGTCGATCCGGGCTGTGCCGCCAAGGTAGAGCTCGGCGACCTTGGGGTCCTCCAGCAGGTCACGGCCGGCGCCCTGGAAGCGGTTGCGACCGAGGTCGAGGACGTAGCCGCGGTCCGACATCGCGAGCGCCCGGCGGGCGTTCTGCTCGACCATCACCACGGTGACGCCGGCCTCGTTGATCCGCCGCACCGTCTCGAAGGTCGCATCGATGAAGGCGGGCGCGAGGCCGGCCGAGGGCTCGTCGAGCAGGATCACGTGCGGCTCGGGCATCAGCGCCCGCGCCATCGCCAGCATCTGGCGCTCGCCGCCGCTCATCGTGCCGGCCGCCTGGCCGCGCCGCTCGCCGAGCCGCGGGAAGAGCTCGTACATGTCGGCGATCCGGCGCTTGGTGCGGGAGCGTTCCAGCGACCCCATCTCCAGGTTCTCCTCGACGGTCAGCCCGGGGAAGACGTTGTCGAGCTGGGGCACGTAGCTCATGCCGCGCCGGGTGATCGAATGGGGCGGCAGCCCGGTCAGGTCCTCGCCATGCAGGGTGACCCTGCCGCGGCGCGGTCGCAGCAGGCCGAAGATCGTCTTGATCAGGGTCGACTTCCCGGCCCCGTTGGGGCCGATCACCGTCGCTATCTCGCCCTCGGCGACGCCGAATGTGACGCCGTCGAGGATGTCGACGTCGGGCACGTAGCCGGCGACCAGGCCCTCGGCCGAGAGCAGCGCCCCGTTCGACGACGCGGGCCCACCGCCGCTCACGCCGCGCCCCCGAGATAGGCGTCGATCACGGCCTCGTTCTCGCGCACGTGGTGCGGTTCCCCCTCGGCTATCACCCGGCCCTCGGCCATCACGATCACCCGGTCGGAGTGGTTCATCACCACCTCCATGTCGTGCTCGATGAAGAGGAAGGTCATCCCCTGCTCGCGCCGCAGCGCCTGCATGTGGTCGAGCAGCCGCAGCCCGAGGGTCGGGTTGATCCCCGCCATCGGCTCATCCAGCAGCAGCATCCGAGGCTCGGCCATCAGCGCCCGGGCCAGCTCGAGCAGCTTGCGCTGGCCGCCGGAGAGAGTGCCGGCGTAGGCGCCCGCGAGGTCGCGCAGCCCGAACACCTCGAGCAGCTCGTCGGCCCGCTCGCGGACCTGGCGCTCGCGGGCCCGCACAGCGCGAGGCCGGAAGACCACATTGCGGAAGCGCTCGCCGGGCTGGTCGGGCGCCGCCAGCATCATGTTGTCGATCACCGGCATCGCCGCCAGCGCCTTGGTGATCTGAAAGGTCCTCACCATCCCCCGCCGGGCGATCGCGTAGGCGGGCCGGCGCAGCACCTCCTCGCCGGAGAAGCGGACAGAGCCGCCGTCGCCCCGCTGGAAGCCGGTGATGACGTGGAAGAGGGTCGTCTTGCCGGCCCCGTTCGGCCCGATCAGCGCGGTCACCGAGCCGTCGGCGACCTCGAAGCTCGCCCCATCGACGGCGTGGACGCCGCCGAAGCTCTTCACCACGCCCTCCACCCGCAGCAGCGGGCCGCCGCCGCTCGGCTGAGGGCCGCCGCCGCTCCGCTCAGGGCCGCCGCCGCTCCGCTCAGTCGCCAAGGACCATCTCCTCCTTCTTGCCGAACAGGCCCTGGGGCCGGAAGGCCATCAGCAGGATCAGCGCCACGCCGACGATCGCGAAGCGCAGCGCGGCGGTCTTCTGCTCGCTGATCGGCAGGTCGACGAAGCGCGTCGCTTCGAGCAGCGTCCAGAGGATGATCGAGCCGACGATCACCCCGCCGTAGCTGGCCAGGCCGCCGAGGATCAGCACGCCGAAGGCGTAGAAGGTGACGATCGGCTCGTAGTCGTCGGGGTGGATCGTCGCCAGGAATAGGGCGAGGAAGAAGCCGCCGAGGGCGCCGAGCATCGCCGAGATGGCGAGCGACTGGAGCTTGTAGAGGAGGGTGTTCTTGCCGAGGGCGCGGGCCGCGTCCTCGTCCTCCCTGACCGCCCGCAGCACCCGCCCCCACGGCGTCCGCTGCACGTAGGTGAGCGCGAGGGCGGCGATCCCCACCGTGACCCAGACGACGATCACCAGCGGCACCAGCGCGTCCGGGTTCGACCAGAAGTTTTCGACGAAGTTGAGGATCGAGTGCGAGACCGAGCGCCAGGAGTCGTCGAAGCACTCCTGGTTGCCGCCTTCGAAGTTGCAGTAGAGGCCTTTGGTGCCGCCGGTGAGGCCGCGCGCGTTCTCGGCGCTCAGCCGCACCACCTCGGCGGTGGCGAGGGTGACGATCGCGAAGTAGTCGCCGCGGAGGCGCAGCGCGGGCAGCCCGATCACCACCCCGAACGCCATCGTTATCAGCATCGCCGCCGGCAGCGCCAGCCAGAAGGAGAGGCCGGTCTCGAGGACGAGGATCGCCATCGAGTAGCCGCCGACGGCCATGAAGCCGGCCTGGCCGAAGTTGACGATCCCGGTGTAGCCGACGTTGAGCTGGAGCCCGAGGGTGACGACGGCGTAGATGCCGGCGATCACCAGGACGCCGCTCCAGAAGCCCAGGTCGGTGAAGGCGCTGAGGCTGAATGCAAGCGGCAGGCCGGTCATATCGCCTTGGCGCGGCCGAAGATCCCCTGCGGGCGGATGATCAGGGCGATGATCAGGGCGAGGAAGCCGACGGTCACCTTCCAGCGCGGCTCGACGACCAGGGTCGAGAGCTCGATCACGACGCCGAGCACGAGGCCGGCGCTGAGCGCCCCGAAGGGGTTGCCGATCCCGCCGAGGATGACCGCGGCGAAGATCGGCAGCAGCAGGTCGAAGCCGAGCTGCGGGGTGAGGTTGGTGAGGGCGCCGGAGAGGACCCCGGCGAGGCCGGCGAGCGCGCCGGAGAAGAGCCAGGTGTAGAGGATCACCCGACGGGTGTCGATGCCGGCGGTCTCGGCAAGGTCGAGGTCGTCGGAGAGCGCCCGCATCTGCTTGCCGAGCAGGCTGAAGCGGACGATCAGCCCGACCGCAATCAGCACCGCCAAGCCGACCACGACGACGATCAGCTCGGTCTGCCCGATCCGCAGGCCGAGGAAGGAGACGCTGCTGGTGATGTTGACGTCGAGGGTCCTGATCTGGGTGCCCCAGAACCACTCCACCGCCGAGCGGATGACGAAGGCGAGGCCGATCGACATCAACAGCAGCTGGAGCCAGCCGGCCCCCTTGCCGCGCATCGGGCGCCACATGATCCGCTCGAAGACGAGGCCGAGCACGGCGGTGGCGGCCATCGCGAAGACGATCCCGGCGGCGAGCGGCAGGCCCCAGGTGACGTTGACCAGATAGGCGATGTAGGCGCCGAAGGTGAGGAAGTCGCCGTGGGCGAAGTTGACGAGCCGGAGGATCCCGTAGACCAGGGTCAGGCCGACCGCCCCGAGCGCGTAGATGACGCCGAGGGTGAGGCCGTTCAGCGACGACTGGGCGACTTCGTGGAGGCCCTCGATGGCGATCAGCACGAGGACGATGAGCGCGATCACGCCGAACGCCGCGAACGTGGGGTGCTCCCGAGTGGCCTCGGTGACGGTAGCCCTCCTTCAGCGATTTACGCTGGTCTGACCCTACCCCGGGGCTCGGCGAAGCATGCCGGGGGAGTGCCGCCCCGCTACCGGAGGTACGGGCGGGGGCAGACTCCAACTCAGCTGAGGATGCGCAACGATTAGGACCGTACGCAACAGAGGAGGAGCCATGGCAGAGAACGATCGGGTCGTCGTCGGTTGCACGCACGGCGAGGAGGACCCGGATCGCGTGGTCACGGCCTACCTGACGGCGGTCGCCGCTCTCGAACAGGGCAGTGACGTCGTCATGTGGCTGACGGTGGACGGGGTGCGCCTGGCCATGAGGGATTACGCCGACCGCATCAGGGTCGGCATGGAACCGCCGGTCGAGCGGGTGCACGCCCAGTTCGTCGAGAAGGGCGGGCGCTTCTACGTGTGCCCGGTCTGCTTCAGCGAGCGCGACCTCGACGAGGGGGAGCTGATCGACAACGCGGAGCTGAAGGGCGCCACGCCGCTGATGGAGTTCACCGCAGGGGGCGCCGTCACCTTCAGCTACTGAAGGGCATCGCGCCGGCGCGGGTGGCGTTGGGACCCCGCGCCGGCCTACGACTGAAGGTGGCGCGCCCGCGCCGGCCTACGGCCTACGACTGAAGGTGGCGCAGCTTGTCCGGGTTGCGGACGATGCGGATCGTCTGGATGCGGCCGTCCGCGACCTCGACCGAGAGGACGTCGGTGACGCTGCCGTCCGGGCCCATCAGCATCTGCCCCGGCTGGCCGTTGACGGCGATCCGCCGCCGCCGGAAGCCGGCAGTTGCGGGGCGGCGACTGGTGATCTTCACCATGAAGCGGGCGATGCGCTCGACGCCGGAGAAGGGGTGCCGCGCCGCCGACACC
>DASXAR010000044.1:0-2716 GCA_036406595.1 Solirubrobacterales bacterium
CCCGAAGCCGCCCCGGGAGCTCGAGTCCGACGTGCAGCTCGCGATCTACCGGCTGGCAGCCCGAGAGGCCTGGCGCCTGGAGGGAGCCGCGGGCAGCTACTGGTACGTGCTCGCCGACGAGAAGGTCGCGGTGGGCGGCTCACCCGACGACCTGGAGCGGGTGGAGGGCGTGGTGCTGGAGGTCGGCGAGGGCATCCTCGGACAGGACTTCGAGCCTCGCCCGTCCCCCGACATTTGTTCATGGTGCGACTTCCGCTTGATCTGCCCCGCCTCAGAGGCATAGGCTGGGAATCACGAAAGGGAGAAGGTTCAAAGAGCTAGGGGTTGCTCTTCTCGCCGCGCTTGCCGCGGCTGTGGCGGACGACGCCCCAGCTTCGGCCGCGCCGTTTGTCGTCACCTCCACCGCGGACTCAGGGGACGGCTCACTGCGCAAGGCGATCTCTGACGCAAACGCCAACGGACAGACCGACCAGATCACCTTCGGGGTCACCGGAACGATCGCCCTGACGAGCGGAACCCTCCAGATCACCTCGCCGATGACGATCACCGGCCCGGGTCCCGACCAGCTCGCGGTGACCGGCAACTCAATGACTTCGCCCCTCTTCGCCGTCACGGACGCGACCGGACAGACGGTGCGGATCGAGAGGCTGAAGATCGCTGACGCGCGGGCAACCGCGTTCGCCGCCGGTGGGGTCGGAAAGAACGGAACCGGCGAGCTGCAACTCGACACGGTGTGGCTGTTCGACAACTTCGCCGCATCGGGCGGTGCCGTCTGGGCGGGAGAAGGCCTGACGAGAATCAGCAACAGCACCATCGACAACAACCACGCGAACTTCGGCGGCGGCGCGATCGCGCTCACCAAGGGGTTCGGCCCCAACCCCGGCACCATGATCCTGACCAATTCGACGGTCACTGCGAACGGCTCCAACGAGTTCGGTGGCGCGATCAATGTCGCGCTGGGTGGGACCCTGACGATCCTCTCCAGCACCATCGCCGGAAACACGGCGAACGAGGACATGAACATCAGCGGCGACGGCGGCGGGATCTACAACAACGCTTCGACCGTCAACATCGCGAACACGATCCTCGCCGGCAACAGCGTGGGCGCCGGAGCCCCGTCTTCGGACGGTCAGTGCGCGGGCGCCGCCTTCGCCTCGGCCGGGTACAACCTCCGCAGCGCTGCCGATCCCAACTGCAATGGCTTCACTGCGACCGGCGACTTCGTCGACGCGAATCCGATGCTCGGAATGCTGGGCATGAACGGCGGACTCACGCGGACAATCCCTCTCCTCGCCGGGAGCCCGGCGATCGAGGCCGGGAACCCCTCGCCGCCGGGGGATGCCTTCCCACTCTGCCCGACGGCCGATCAGCGAGGCCTGCCGCGCGGCGGGGCCGCAGGGACTTGCGACATCGGTGCCTTCGAGGTGCAGCCGCCTCCGCCGCCTCAGCCTCCGCCGCCCGCCCCTGGATCGGCAGGGACCGGCACCCAAGCGCGTTTCAACCTCAAGAAGGCGATCAAGAGGTGCAAGAGGAAGTTCCCGAAGGGTAAGAAGCGCAAGAGGTGCATCAAGCGCGCGAAGAAGCGCGCCAGAGCCTGACTCGCGGCCGTCTGTACATTTGTACAGGAATGTGGTACATTTGTACACATCATGTTGGCGTGGATCTTTCTCTCAGCGGCAATCGCGAGCGAGGTGGTCGGCACGGTGTTCCTGCGTTTCACCGACGGCTTCACCAACCCCCTGCCCTCGACGCTCGTGATCGCCACCTACGCGCTGTCGCTCTGGCTGACGGCCCTGGCGCTCAAGCAGCTCGAGGTCAGCCTGGCGTACGCGGTCTGGGCAGGCGTCGGCACGGCGGCCGTCGCCGTGATCGGCATGACCGCGATGGGCGAGTCGGTGTCGACGCTGAAGCTCGCGAGCATTGCGCTGGTGATCGGCGGCGTCGTCGGGCTCAACCTCTCCGGTGCCAGTTAGCCTCATCGACATGGAGCAGGCGACCGCGAGCCGGCGCGAGCAGATCCTCGAGGCGGCCCTGCGCCTGATCGGCCGGTCGGGCCGATCGGCGGTCACCCACCGCGCCGTCGCCGAGGAGGCCGGCGTCCCGCTCGGATCGACGACCTACTACTTCGACTCCAGGGACGACCTGCTTCGACAGGCGCTCGAGCACGTCGCCGCGAGCGAGGTCGAGCGCTACCGGCGACGCGGTGAGGAGCTCCGCTCGGTGCGCTCCGCGCGGGAGCTGGCCGACCGGCTGACCGACGATCTGGTGGCCGCCGCGAGGGACCGGGTCGCCTACATCGCCGAGTACGAGCTCTGGCTCGAGGCCGGACAGCGTCCCGAGCTCCGCGAGGCGGCCCAGACCTGGTGCGACGCGGAGCAGCGCTCCGTCGCGGGCGCCATGGAGGCGCTCGGCAGCAGCGACCCGGCCAAGGACGCCAGCCTGGTGGTCGCGGCGATCGACGGGCTCGGCGAGCGGGCGCTGGCGCGCGAGGACGACCCCGCCAAGGCGGCCGAGGAGTTCCGTCCCGAGCTCCACCGACTGATCGAGCGGCTCGTCGGCTGAAGGGGCCGCGCTTCTAGCCGTCGCCGTGCTGGCGCAGGTAGCGCTCGAAGTCGCGCGCCAGCGCCTCGCCCGAGGGCACGTCCTCCTCGATGTCGAGGCGCTCGGCCTGCTCCTCCTCGAGTCGCCGGACGAGGTCCTCGATCTCGGGGTTGGC
>DASXAR010000045.1:0-4905 GCA_036406595.1 Solirubrobacterales bacterium
AGTGGGGGAGAGCGGGCCGACCATCGCCTCGCCGATCGCACCGATCAGCGCCGCGGCCGTGGCGTCGACGTCCTGGGCGGGCAGCTCGCCGGCCTCGATCCCCTCCGCGATCACGCCGGCCATCAGGTCGCGGTAGCTGTGGCGGAAGTGGAGTCGCTCGGCCTCGACCGCCGGGTCGACGGGCTCGGCAAGCAGGGCCCAGGCGAGCCGGCGGCCGCGCAGGGCGCGGTGGGCGAAGGCCTCGATCCCGATCGCGATCCGCTGGGCGGCCGTGCCCGTCACGTCCTTCATCGCGGCGCGCATCGCATCGACCTCGTGCTGCGATGCCTCCCGGAAGACCTCGGCGAAGAGATCCGACTTGGAGGGGAAGTGGCGGTAGACGGTTCCCACCGCGACGCCCGCCCGGTCGGCGACCGCCGCGACCGGGGCGGCGACGTAGCCGCCCTCGGCGATCAGCTCGCGGGCCGCGGTCGTGATCCGTCCGCGGGTCTCCGCCCGGCGCGCCTCCGTCCGCTCGGTGCTCCGATAGGCCATGGCCAAGAAGTGAATCATCGTTCACTTCTTGTGTCAACCGCGATCGCCGGATAGGATCGCCGCCGCAATGGCTGAAGTGGACCAGACGCTCGAGCAGATCCCGCTGTTCTCGGGGATCAAGCCCAAGGAGCTGACGAAGCTCGGCAAGCGGATGACCGAGCGCAGCTTCAACGAGGGCGACGAGATCACCAAGGAGGGGGAGAGCGGCATCGGCTTCTTCGTGATCGAGGAGGGCAACGCGACGGTCAGCATCGGCGGCGAGATCGTCCGCACGCTCGGCCCCGGCTCGCACTTCGGCGAGATCGCGTTGATCGACAGCGGCCCGCGCTCGGCGACCATCATCGCCAGCACCGACCTGCGCTGCCGCGGGATGTCGGCGTGGGAGTTCAGGCCGTTCGTCGAGGAGCACCCCGAGGTGGCCTGGGCTCTGCTCGAGACCCTCGTCAGCCGGCTGCGCGACTCTCAGGCCGGCAGTTAGGCCGGGGGCGTCGCGCCCAGCCGCTCGAACGTCGCGGCGGCCCGCTCGCGCTCCGACCCGCCCAGCAACCAGCCGGTCCGAGCAGCCTGGAAGGGGCACTCCATCTCGTCGAACAGCTCCTTCGACTCGCGAAGGAGGGCCTCCTCGCCGGTGTGCTGCGCCTTCGCCCGCAGCAGGATCGCGCGCGCGTAGCGATCCTGCCCGACGCGCGGCTCGGCCCAGGCGATGGCGTCCGCGGCATCGTCGCGTTCGGCGCGAACGAACGCCTCGGCGCGGATGCAGGCGTAGGCAGCGTTCCAGTTGCTGCCGCTCATCGGGTTCGACCCGATCGCGGCGGCGTCGTCGTAGTTGCCGCGATGAATCTCCAGCTGGATCTCGAACATCACCACGCCTGACTTCTGCTCGACGTCCTTCGAACTGAGATTTCGGGCGTGGCTCATCCAGTCCTCGGCCGCTCCGTCCTCACCGCGGAAGCCGTAGATCGCGGCCGTGCAGGCGGCCGGTGTCGCGAAGGAGCCCATCGGGGGCCGGCCGGCCTCGTTCCAGGCTCGGCGGGAGCTCTCGCCGAGCTCGACGGCTTGATCCCACTCGCCGAGAAAGAAGCTCGGCATCAGCTCGCGCTGGTACTCCGCCATCTCGACCCCGCGGCTGCGATCGGTCTCGGCTCCTCGCTTCGCGTATTCGAGCGCCTCCCGGAACTCCCCAACCTGGAGCAGGCAGAGCACCATCATGTGGAGGGCGTCCGAGATCTCGACGTCCAGGGCGTGGGAGCGCGGCGCGGCGTCGAGCAGCTCGATCCGCTCGCGGGTGTGCTCCACGGCCTCCCGCTGGCGGTTCTGCAGCCAGTCGTTCGCCGTGGCGGCGTCGAGCGCGTTCTGGAGGAGCTGGCGGTCGTCGGTCCGGCGAGCCAGCTCCAATCCCTCTCGCGCCGGCCCCGCCATTCCCTCCGGGTCCTTGCCCATCCAGGCGAGCCAGGCGTCGTCGAGTCGCAGGCGGGCGCACGTCACGACGTCATCGTCATCGGCCAGCTCGTGCCCCCGCTTCAGCATCGCCGCGAGCTCGTTGATCGGCGGGTCGCCGGAGATCCCGTGCATCCGGCTGCCGACCTCAACGCTGCGCGCGTACCCCGCGGCCGCTCGGCTGCCGTCGCCGGCCCGCTCCGCGGTCTCCGCGGCCTCGCGGAAGAGGCGCATGCCGTGGTCGCCGCGCCAGGCCCGCAGGGCGACCTCGCCGGCGGCGACCAGCGCGTCGTAGCGGTCGGCTCCGTCATCGGCGAGTCGCGCCGCCTGCTCGTAGAGCTGCCTGCCGCGGGCGGCGGCGGCACGGCGAACCGCTGCGTCGGCCGCCTCCACGAGCGCCTCGCGGGCGGCGCGGCGGCGCTCGTCGGTCGAATCGAGCTCGTTGGCGTGGTCCAGGTGGTAGGCGATCAGCTCCGGCCGCTCGGCGAACGGCTCCCTGGCCCTCAGCGATTCCACCGCGCGCTCGTGCAGCGCGGCGCGCTCCCTCCTCGGCAGGGAGTTGTAGGCGACGTCGCGGATCAGCTGGTGGCGGAAGACGTAGTGGCCGGCCTCGGATCCCCGGCGCTCCTGCACCAGTGCTCGTCGCCGCAGGGACCAGAGCGGATCGCTCGGGTCCTCGCCGAGCAGATCGCGCAGCGGGCCCTCGGAGAAGGTGTGACCGAGGACCGCCGCGTACTGAAGGGTCAGCTTCTCCTCGGCGGGCAGCTGGTCGATGCGCGCGGCAACGGCGGCCTGCACGGTGTCCGGGAGCGTCCCGGAGGCGCCATCGGGGCCGGACTCACCGATCCGGCGCGAGACCTCCTCGGTGAAGAACGGGTTGCCCCCCGCGGCATCGGCGATCCGCTGGGCGTCGGCCCGGTTGCCGTTGGGCAGCAGCAGCTCCGCCAGGCGGGTGGCGGAATCGGGGTCGAGCGGCAGGAGCTCGAGCTGGCTGCTGTTGCGCGCGGCGCGACCGAATTCCGGGCGACGCTCGGCGAGCTCCGGGCGGCTCGTGCAGAGGACCAGGATCGGCGCGTCGTGCATGCCGTAGGCGACGTCCTCGAGCAGCTCGAGCGTGCCCTCATCGGTCCAGTGCGCGTCGTCCAGGCCGATCGCGAGGGGCCGATCGCTCGCGAGCAGCGAGACGAAGCGGCGCCAGGTCCGCTTGAGCTCGTTCTCGGCGTCGCAGTCCGGCTTCCCGCGGATCGCGATCGTGAGGTCGGCGGCGAGCGATGGGGGGTCCTCCGCGCCGAGCTCCGTCAGGAGTTCCTGGAGCGCCTCCTCGACCTTGTCCGCCTGGGCGTCGGTCGAGATGCCGGCGGCGTCGCGGAGGATCTCGCCGAGGGCCCAGAACGCGATCCCCTCGCCGTAGGGCGGACTGCGGCCGACGATCGTTCGCCAGGAATCGGGATCCGACCGCAGCTCCATGAAGAGCTCCGCGCCGAGCCGGGTCTTGCCGATGCCGGCCTCGCCGATCACGGTGACGAACTGCGGGAGGCGCTCGCGGGCGGCGCGGCGGGCGATCAACCTGAGCATGTCGAGGTCGTCGTCTCTGCCGATCAGCGGGATCGGGGACAGCTCGGTCTCGCTCTCGACCGCCAGAGCGCGGTAGGCACCGAGAGCCTCGGGAATGCCCTTCGCCTCGACCGCGCCGTTGGCCTCGAGCCTCGCCCGGCGACAGGCCCGGGCGGCGCGCTCGCCGACGAGCACCTCTCCCGGCTCGGCGGCCTGCTGCAGGCGGGCGGCGGCGTTGACCGCCTCACCGGTGACGCGCAGGTCCCCGGCCGCCTGGACGGAGAGGACCTCGCCGGTCTCGATCCCCACGCGCACCGTGAGCTCGCCATCGAGCTCGGAGACCCGCTCGGCCACGGCCAGGCCGGCGGCTACCGCGCGATCGGGGTCATCCCCGTGGGCGACGGGCGCGCCGAAGACGGCCATCACGGCGTCGCCGATGTACTTCTCGACGGTGCCGCCGTGCTGCTCGAGAGCGCTTCGGGCGGCCTCGAAGAAGGGCTCGAGGCGGCCGCGCAGGTCCTCCGGGTCGAGCTGTGTAGCCAGCCTGGTGGAGCCGACCAGATCGGCGAACAGCATCGTCGCGATCTTCCGTTCTCCTCCCAAGGTGCTCATGGCTCCAAGATAAACGGCCAGGGGGCCGGCTGGGATGCCTAGATAGCATCGCCCCCGTGGCGAAGATCAAGGTTGAGAACCCGATCGTCGAGCTCGACGGCGACGAGATGACCCGGATCCTCTGGGCCTTCATCAAGGAGCGCCTGATCCTGCCGTATCTCGACGTCGACCTGGACTACTTCGACCTCTCGATCCAGAAGCGGGACGAGACGGAGGACCAGATCACCGTCGATGCCGCCAACGCGATCAAGAAGCACGGCGTCGGCGTCAAGTGCGCCACGATCACGCCGGACGAGGCGCGGGTCGAGGAGTTCGGGCTAAAGGAGATGTACCGCTCGCCGAACGGCACGATCCGCAACATCCTCGGCGGGGTCATCTTCCGCGAGCCGATCGTGATCTCGAACATCCCGCGGCTGGTACCGGGCTGGACCAAGCCGATCATCATCGGCCGTCACGCCTTCGGCGACCAGTACCGGGCGACCGACACCCTGATTCCCGAGGGCGGCGGCCGGCTCGTCCTCTCCTTCCAGCCCAACGACGACAGCAGGGGACCGATGGAGCTGGACGTCTACGACTTCCCCCCGGAGGAGGGGGGCGGCATCGCGATGGCGATGTACAACCGCGACGACTCGATCCGGGACTTCGCCCGCGCGTCGTTCCGGTACGGGTTGGATCGTGAGTTCCCGGTCTACATGTCGACCAAGAACACGATCCTGAAGACCTATGACGGGCGCTTCAAGGACCTCTTCCAGGAGGTCTTCGACGCCG
>DASXAR010000046.1:0-31596 GCA_036406595.1 Solirubrobacterales bacterium
CTCTCGTTCGTCGAGGCCGCCATCTTCCTCGTGTCCGCCGGCGTGCTCGCCCTCCTGTTCACGCGCGCGGAGGCCAAGGAGTACGAGCTGCCCGGCGGCGACGGGACGGTCATCCTCGCCGCCGGGGTCTGGGCGGCGCTGCTGCTGTTCTGGCGCGTGTTCGACCGCCCGGACGTGGGCGGCGAGGCGAGCACCGTCGGCGTCCAGTGGGGCTTCTTCGTCGCGTTCGTCGCGGCCGGCGGCCTTGCGGCGGCCGGGTGGCGGCTGCGCCAGCACGAGCGTGAGCGGCGCGAGCGCAAGCCCGAACCGCCGGCGCGCCAGGAGCCCGACTCGACGGCGGACGCCACGCCCGACCGGTTGTTCTAGCCGTGGCAATACCATCGACGGAGATGGCTGTGACCGAACCTTCCTCCGTCCAGGACGTCCGCGAGGGCCTGGAGGGCGCCGGGTACCTCGCCGGGGAGTCCGCCGCGCTCGTGGCGTACCTCGCGACGCGCCTCGGCAAGCCGGTCCTCGTCGAGGGGCCCGCCGGCGTCGGCAAGACCGAGCTGGCGAAGGCGCTGTCGAGGTACCTGGACCGCACGCTCGTGCGACTGCAGTGCTACGAGGGCCTCGACGAGGCGAAGGCGCTGTACGAGTGGAACTACCGCAAGCAGCTGCTGCGGATCCAAGCCGGCGGCGAGTCCGGTTGGGACGACGTGCAGGACGACATCTTCAACGACGAGTTCCTGCTGGAGCGCCCGTTGATGCAGGCAATCGCCAGCGCGGAGCCGGTCGTGCTGCTGATCGACGAGATCGACAAGACCGATCAGGAGTTCGAGGCGATGCTGCTCGAGCTCCTCTCGGACTTCCAGATCACGATCCCCGAGCTGGGCCAGGTGGCGGCGACGACGATGCCCGTCGTGGTGCTCACGTCCAACAACTCGCGCGAGCTGACCGAGGCGCTGAAGCGGCGCTGCCTGTACCTCTGGCTCGACTACCCCGAGTTGGAGCGCGAGATGGAGATCGTCCGCATGCATGCGCCGGAGCTGCCCGAGGCGCTGGCGCGGCGGATGGTCGAGGTGGTGCGGATGGTGCGGTCCCTCGACCTGAAAAAGCCGCCTTCGATCGCCGAGTCGATCGATTGGGCACGGACCCTGCTGCTGATGGGCGCCGAGGACATCGACCGGGAGACCTTCGAGCAATCGATGTCGATCATCGTCAAGCACCGCACCGACATCGACCTGGTCGCCGAGCGAGTGGGTGTGAAGCTTGCCGACTCCGTACGGCCACAGGCCTGAGACCGGGCCGCCCGGCCTGGCGCCGAAGCTGCTCGCCTTCTGCGAGGAGCTGCGGAGCGAGGGGGTCGCGGTCGGAACCTCGGAGATCCTCGACGCCTTCGCGGCGCTGGAGCAGGTGCCGTGGGAATCGCGAGACGACTTCCGCGAGGCGCTCGCGGCGACGATCGCCAAGTCCCAGGAGGACCGCCGTCTCTTCGAGCTGCTCTTCGACCGCTGGTTCTTCCGCACCGCCGAGGCGGAGGCGATCGAGCGGGAGATCGCCGAGGGGGGGCGCCGCCACGAGGGGGCCGAGAGACTCGACATCGATGAGCTGCGGGAGCAGATCCGCGACGCGATCGTCGAGGGAGACGACGGCGAGATGCGCGACCTCGCGCGCCTCGCGATCGCCGCCTTCGGCCGCCAGGGGGAGGGTTCCGGGGTGGTCGGCGTCGACGTGCAGCGGATCCGCCGCACCCTCGGGCTCTCGGCGGGCCAGGCGCCGGCGGATGACGGCGCCGCCGAGCTGCCGCCGATCGACCGCGAGCAGCTGAACGCCTTCGAGCGCCATCTGCGCCGTGAGCTCGAACGCGACCTGATCGAGCGCACCTCCACACTCCCCCCAGCGCGGCCCCTGGCCGAGCTGGACCGGGCACTGCCGACCAGCCCGACCCAGGACCTGGCCGCGGTCCACCGCGCCGTCTCCCAGATGAAGCGACGACTGGCGACGCTCGGCCACGAGCAGCGCGGCAGGCGCAAGGGCCGCACCGTCGACGTGCGCAGGACGATGCGCGCCTCACTGGAGACGGGGGGCGTGCCGCTGCGGCTTCGTCACCGCCCCAAGCGCCCCCGCCGGCCGGAGATCTATGTGCTCTGCGACGTCTCCACCTCGGTCACCTCGGCAAGCGTCTTCTTCCTCTCGGTCCTCCACGCCCTGCACGACTCGTTCCGCAAGCTGCGCAGCTTCGTCTTCATCGAGCGGATCTCCGAGGTCACCGAGATCTTCGAGCACGAGCGCGACTTTCGCGAGATCGCGGCGCGGATCTCGAGCGAGGGCGGCGTCGCGGACGTCTCCGGCTACACCGACTACGGGCGGGTCTGGCTCGAGTTCCTCGGCGAGATCTCCGAGGACCTCGACCCGCGCTCGACCGTGATCGTGCTGGGCGACGCGCGCACCAACGGGCGCGAGCCGCACGCCGAGGTCTTCGCCCAGGTGGCCGAACGGGCCGGACGGCTGTTCTGGCTCAACCCCGAGCCGAAGCTCTACTGGAACTACGGCGACTCGGTGATGGCCGCATACGAGCGCTACTGCGACGGCGCCTTCGAGTGCTGGACGACCAGGCACCTCGAGACCTTCGTCAACGTCGTCGCCGGCGGCGTCCCGGCCGCGGACTGAGGCGCCGCTAGCGGGGCGCCCAGGCGTCCGGGGAGGCGGCGAGCTCCTCGACCGGCGCCGGCAGGTCTCCGGAGACCAGGTCGGCGAGGCTGACGTGCTCGAGCACCGCCCGCAGGTTGGCGCGGACCGCTATCCAGACCTCCTGCAAATGCTCCGCGTTGCCGCGATACTCGATCGACTCGGGCGGCGAGGACTGGACGTGGGCGATCGGCCCCTCGACGGCGCGGACGACATCGGCAACGGTGATCGAATCGGCCGGCCTCGCCAGCCAGTAGCCGCCCTTGGCGCCCCGGCGCGCGCGCACGATCCCCGCGTGCTTCAGCTCGAGCAGAATGTGCTCGAGGAACTGCAGCGGGATGTCCTGCGCCTCGGCCAGCCGCTCGCCCTTGACGGGCCCTTCGCTGGCCGCCGCGAGCTCGGCCGCGGCGCGAACCGCGTAGTCGGCCTTGGCAGAGACGCGCATCGATCCAGTTAATCAGTCAGCCGGTGACGTCCGACGCCAGCTCGGGGGGGCGGTCCTCCGCCTGCATCCGATCGCGGGCTTCGCGCTCGCGCCGGTGGTGCAGCCAGCGCGGCGCGGCGAGGATCCCGCCGAGCCCGACCGCGGCGACGGCGGCGGCGATCGGCCACACGGTCGGGTCCCCCTTCTGGATCGTGACGATCCCGGAGCCGACCAGGACGACCCCCAGCGCGGTGCGGATGAACCCCTGCGGGGCCTTGGCTGAGAGCGCCGCGCCGATGATCACTCCCGGGACCGAGCCGATCAGGATGTTGCCGGCAAGAACGAAGTCGACGTTGCCGCCCACCCAGTGGGCGATCCCGGCCGCCCAGAGGAGAACCGCCGCGTGGAAGACGTCGGTCCCCACGACCTTCTTCGGCGAGAGCCTGTAGACGGCGATCAGGAGGATCGCGATCACGGTCCCCGAGCCCGCCGAGGTGATGCCGATCACGAAGCCCGTCGTCGCGCCGATCACCACGGCAGCGACCTTGTGGCGGCGCTCGACCTCGAAGCGATCGCGCTCGTCGACGAGGTTGCGGAGGATCAGCGCCCGGGCCAGGGTGATGACGCCGACCATCAGCAGGGTGCCGCCGAGGACGGCATAGACGAGTGAGTCGAGCCTGGCTTCGCCGATATGACGCTCGAGGATCGAGACGATCGCGACCCCGCCGACGGCGGCGGGGACGCTGCCCAGCGCCAGCCACTTGACCAGCTCCAGATTGACCGTTCGCAGCCGCCAGTGACGCCAGCTGCCGACCGTCTTGGTGACCGCGGAGTAGAAGATGTCGGTGCCGATCGCGGTCGTCGGCTGGATGCCGAAGATGAGGATCAGCAGCGGCGTCATCAGGGACCCGCCGCCCATGCCAGTCATGCCGACGAGCACGCCGATGCCGAGTCCGAAGAAGATGATTGCCGGGTCCATCGGAGTGGCTCCGCTTACTGACTTTCCTGACCTTTTTAGTCAGAAGGGGAGAGTGCGCCAGGATACCAGGGTGGATGCCGAAGCCTCACGGTTCGCCGTCGCCGAGCGAACGCCTTCCCCGTCGAGCGGGGGGGGTGCCGGGATCAAGATCCGCGGCCTCGCCCACTCCTACGGAGATCTTCGGGCGCTGGAGGACCTCGACCTGGAGGCGGCGCCCGGCGCCGTGCTCGGCCTGGTCGGGCCCTCGGGCTGCGGAAAGTCCACCCTGCTCGAGCTGGTGGCGGGGCTGCAGGAGCCCACCACGGGCGAGATCGAGGTGGACGGCTCGGGCGACGCGGCGGGGCGGCTCGCCCATTGCGCCTTCATGCCGCAGCGCGACCTCCTGCTCCCGTGGCTGTCCGCGATCGACAATGCGGCACTGGCTCTGCGCAACCGTGGTGTCTCCAGGGGTGAGGCGCGCCGCCGCGCCGCCGCGCCATTCGCCCGCCTCGGGCTCGCCGGTTTCGAGCAGGCCAGGCCTGCCGAGCTATCCGGCGGGATGCGGCAGCGGGTCGCCTTCCTGCGCACGCTGGTCGCCGAGAAGCCGGTGCTGCTGCTGGACGAGCCGTTCGCGTCGCTCGACGCGATCACCCGCGGCGAAGCCCAGCAGTGGCTGGGGCGGGCCCTCCGCACCGACCCGCGCACGGTCGTCCTCGTCACCCACGACGTCGAGGAGGCCCTCTACCTATCGGACCGGGTCGCGGTCCTCTCGTCGCGCCCCGGCCAGGTCGTCGACGAGCTGAGCGCTCCCGCGCCGCGGGCAGCCGATCGCGACGCCGCGATCACCGACCCCGACTTCATCGCCGCGCGCGAGCGGGCGATGCGCGCCCTGCGCGGGAGCCCCGCCCGATGAAGCGCTGGCTCCTCCCCACGATCGCCCTCGCGGGCCTGATCGGCCTCTGGCAGGTCGCGGCCAGCAGCGGCGCCCTCGCCAACCTGCTCAACGTCGACGACTTCCTCGCCCCCTCGCCGGCCGAAATCGCCTCCTCGATCTGGGAGAACCGCACCCTGCTCGCCGAAAACGCCTGGGTGACGATCAAGGAGATCGTGCTCGGCTTCGCCTGCGGCGTCGCCGCGGGACTCGCCTTCGCCGTCGCACTGCGGCTCTCCGACACCCTGCGAAGGGCGCTGTACCCCCTGATCGTCGCCTCGCAGGCGATACCGATCATCGTCTTCTCCCCGATCCTGCTGGTCTGGTTCGGCTTCGGGATCGGCCCGAAGCTGGTGGTGGTGGCGCTGATCTGCTTCTTCCCGATTGCCGTCAACACCTTCGACGGCCTGCGCTCCGTCGACCCCGAGGCGACCAAGATGATGCGGACGCTCGACGCGTCGCGCTGGCAGATCCTCTGGCGGGTCGAAGCGCCGTCGGCGCTGCCCCAGGCCTTCACCGGCGCGCGCATCGCGGCCACCTTCGCCCCGATCGCGGCGATCTTCGGCGAGTGGGTGGGCGCGAACACCGAACTGGGCGGGCTCGGTGTCGTGATTCGCCAGGACAGCGCTCTGCTGGAGACAGCGAGGATGTTCGCGGCCGCCGCGATTCTGACGGCGATCGCGCTGATCCTCTACGGCCTTGTCACCCTCGCAGAGCGCCGCATCGTCACTTGGCGATAGAAATGCCGCAATGAGACGCTGCCGCCTGCCGCTCACCGCGCTTGCCGCGCTCCTCCTGGCCCTGGCGCTCGGCCTCTCCGCCTGCGGTGAGAAGAGCGAGGGCGGCGGGGCCGAAAAGGAGCCGCTCAGCCTGACGCTCGACTTCTATCCCAACCCCGACCACGTCGGCATCTACATGGCGCAGAAGCTCGGCTACTTCGCCGACGCCGGCCTCGACGTGAGCATCCAGACCCCCTCCGACCCGGCCGCCCCCATCAAGCAGGTCGCGGCGGGCACGACCGACGTCGCGATCTCCTACGAGCCCGAGGTCGTCCTCGCCGCCGACAAGGGCCTCGACGTGGTCGCGGTCGGCGCCCTGGTGAACCGTCCCCTGACCTCGATGATCTGGCTGAAGAGCTCGAAGATCGGCGGGGTCCGCGACCTCCGCGGCAAGACGATCGCCACCGCGGGCATCCCCTACCAGGACGCCTACCTGAAAACGATCCTCGGGCGGGTAGGGCTGACGCCGGATGACGTGAAGGCGGTCAACGTCGGCTACGGGCTGCTGCCAGCGATCGTCGGCGGACGCGCCCAGGCGATGCTCGGCGGCTTCGTCAACGTCGAGGGAGTCGACCTGCGGCTGCGCGGCAAGGAACCGGTCGTCACACCGGTGGACAAGCTGGGGGTGCCGAGCTACGACGAGCTCGTCTTCGTGACCCGCGGCGAGGAGCTCGAATCAGACGCGCAGTCGATCCGCCTCTTCCTCTCGGCGGTGGCGCGCGGCACGGCCGCCGCGGTCGAGAACCCGGGCGCCGCGACGAAGGCCCTCCTGGCGGCCAATCCTGACCTCGACCCGAAGCTGACCCGGGCGGAGGTGGACGCGACGCTGCCGCTGCTCGGGGCGGCCGCCAGCGCGGGCTCCCGGGGCGAGGCGAAGAGCCCCTACGGCTACATGGACCCGACGGCGTGGGAACGCTTCATCGGGTGGATGAGAGACAACGGCCTGATCACGTCCCACCCCGCGGCCGGGGACCTGCTCAGCAACGAATACCTACCGGGCCGGATCCCCGAGTAGCCGGAGGCCCCCCTCGCGCATCAGGCTGTCGATCTTCGCCGCCGGCAGCGGGCGCGAGAAGAGGTGGCCCTGGGCGAAGTCGCAGCCGAGCCGCAGCAGCTCCGAGACCTGCGTCTGGTTTTCGACCCCCTCGGCGATGACGTCGAGGGAGAGCGCCCGCGCCATCCCGATCACCGCCTCGACGATCGCACTGCGCTCCTGCTCGATGCCGAGCCCCTCGATGAAGGAGCGGTCGATCTTCAGGGCGTCGAAGGGGAAGCGGTTCAGGTAGGCCAGCGAGGAGTACCCGGTGCCGAAGTCATCGAGGACAAGCCTGACCCCGAGGTCGGAGAGAGCGGTAAGGGTGCTGGAGGCGTTGGCCGACTCCTCGACCAGGACGCTCTCGGTGACCTCGAGCCGGAGGTGGATCGGGTCGAGCCCGGTGCGCTCGAGGACGTCGGCAACCGACGCGGCGAGGTCACGGTGGGCGACCTGGCGCGCCGAGAGGTTGACCGAGACGTCGAGCGGGCGCTCGTCGGGGCGCCGCTCCTGCCAGGCGAGAGCCTGGCGACAGGCGGTCTCCTGCACCCAGTCGCCGATCGGCTCTATCAGGCCGCTCTCCTCGGCGACCGCGATGAACTCGGCCGGGTCGAGCGTTCCGCGCTTCGGGTGCTGCCAGCGCAGCAGCGCCTCGAGCCCGATGACCTCGCCGCTGCCAAGGGCCACGACCGGCTGGTAGAAGAGGTCGAACTCTTCGCGAGCGAGCCCCTGGCGCAGCTCCTGCTCCACCCTCAGCCGCCGCAGCGCGGTCGCGCGCATCTCTGCATCGAAGAGCTCCGAGCGGGCGCGTCCCTGCTCCTTGGCGCGGTACATCGCGGCATCGGCGTCGCGGATCAGCGCCTCGGCCTCGACCGGCGCGTCGCGCGAGGGCCTGGCGACGGCGATCCCGACGCTGGCGCTGACGAAGTGCTCGGCGCCCTCCATCGCGTAGGGCTCGGTGAAGGCTGCGGATACGCGATCGGCAATCGCAATCGCCTCGTCCTCGTCCGCGAGGTTGCTGATCAGGATCCCGAACTCGTCGCCGCCGAAGCGGGCGACGATGTCTCCGGGGCGCAGGTGAGCGCGGAGGCGCGGCGCAACCGCCCGCAGCAGCTCGTCGCCGGCGTGGTGACCGATGCTGTCGTTGATCAGCTTGAAGTGGTCGAGGTCGAGGAAGAGGATCCCGACGGGAGTCCCGGCGAAGGAGCCGCGCCTCAGGGCCTCCTCCAGCGATTCGACGAAGCTGGTGCGGTTCGGCAGGCCGGTGAGGGAGTCGTGCAGGACGCGGTGGCGCAGGGCTTCGTCGGCGCTGTGCCTGACCAGGGCGTCGGCGAGGATGTTCGCCGACGCCTGCACGAAGTGGACGTCGCCCGGGGTGAAGCGGCTGGGCGAGCTGGAGTGGATATCGAGGACGCCGTATGGCCGCTCGAGCCCCTGGACCGGGACCGCGAGGCTGCTGCGAACGCCGGCGGCCCTCAGCACCGGCGGCATCGAGAAGCGCCGCTCCGTCTCCCAGTCGTCGACGATCACATGCAGCCCCGACTCGAGCGCCGCGCCGGCCGATGAGTCCGCCCCCGCCGTCGCCCGCTGGCCCTCCTCGAAGCCCCGTTCCCCAAGGCCGGCGAGCAGCTGCAGCCGGCGGCCGTCCGGCTTCGGCTCCCAGGCGCAGGCGGCGCAGACGCCCTCGATCTCGGTCATCAGCGCGACCGCCTCCTCCATCAGCGCATCGGAGTCGGTGCTCTGGAGGGCGTGGCGCCCCAACCGCGCTACGGCCGCCTGCTGCGAGGCGGCCCGGCGCAGCTCCTCCTCGACGGTCTTGCGCGCCGTGATGTCGTAGAGGACTCCGTGCCAGACGAGGACCCCGTCCTCGGCCCTCTCCAGCACGGCCTCGTCGAGCATCCAGACGACCCGCCCGCCCTTGGTCACCATCCGGTAGTCGACCGGCGCGATGCCGCTTTCCTCCTCCGCCATCCGGTTCTCCTGCTCGAGCACCGCATCGCGGTCATCCGGATGGAGCTGCCTCGCCCAGAGGCTCGGGTCGCCCATCCATTCCTCAGGCGTGTAGCCGAGGATCTGCTCGATCTGCGGGCTCACGTAGCGCCAGCGGCCCTCCTCACCGACCTCGCACGAATAGACGATCGCCGGCAGCCTCTCGACCAGGCGCCGGTAGAGGTCGCCCGCGCCGGAGATCTGGTCGAGGAACTGGTTGACACGGTCGTCGGGCCAGGCCTCCCCCGATTGGGAACGGTCCATGCTCCGGCTATCGACCAAATGGCCAAGACCTTTACGCCAAAACGGTCCCTATCCGGCAAGCAGGGCCCAGGCACCCGCCAGGCCGCGATAGGGCCTGTAGGGGGCGAAGAACTCCTCGACCTCCTCGACCGTCGCGCGACGCCCGAGCCGGCCCAGTCGCCCGACCAGCTTCAGGTACATGAGGTCGCCGGCGGGGAGGGAGTCCGGGTCGCCGCGGCCGAAGAAGCCGAGGCACTGGACCGTCCACGGGCCGATCTCGGGGACCGCAAGCAGCCTGCGGTCGCAGGACGCGTCGCCGGGCCTGCAGCGGCCGGCAGCGATATCGCGGGAAATCGCGCGCAGGGCGATCGCCCGTTTCAGGGCGAGGCCCATCGACTCGAGCTCGGCGGGTGCCCGACCGGCGATCGTCGCCGCGGTCGGGACGTCGCGCAGCGCTCTGCGCTCGCGCCCCATGCGCGAGCCCCAGCGCCCGACGATCCGCCGCTGGATGCGCGCCGCCCGCCCGCTCTCGATCAGCTGCTTGACGACAGCCCAGGCGAGCGCCTCCCACTCCCAGGGGCGGCGGGTGGGCCGCAGGTGGGGCCGACGGCGGAGCTGCGGGCCGAGCAGCGGGTCGCGGCGGAAGAGCGTGAAGAACTCGGTGAGGTCGTCGTCGACCCCGAGCGCGAAGCGCATCCGCTCGATCGCAAGCTCCAGCTCCGGGCCGCCCGCGGGCATCCCAGCCCTCCAGGTCGACAGCCGCGGCGCCATGATCGAGTCCGGGTCGACCCTCTCGGCCCGGAAGGCCACGCGATCGCGGGCCGGCTGCCAGGCGCGGACGAGAACAGGACAGTCCGCGACGTGGAGGAGGCGGGTGGCCACCCCCTCGCCCACCCTCATCACGCCATCCTCCCCGCCGTAGGCCGGGAGGCGGTATGGCGATGGCGGCCTAACCTCCAATTCGAGGGCCGCCGTCTTCACCATTCCCCTATCTGTCGAGGAGGTGGACGTCGACTAGGAAGGAGCGGCTGGCGAGGACCTTGACCGGCTGCTCGTGCCGGCGGCGGCGGCGGAGCCCGCGCGATTGCCCCCTGCCGGAGGCGGCGCTGACCGCGCGCACGGCGGCCACGGTGGCGGCACCGGCGATCAGGCCCCCCGCGGCGGCGATCGCTGCGGTCCGCACCTCGCCTTTGAGGATCGGAGCGGAGGAGCGGTAGGGATCGAGCGCCCGCACCGGCTGACCGTCCCCGGCCTCGACGACCTCCTCCGCCAGGACCTCGCCCTCGAACTCTGCCTCGCCCAAAGCACGCTCCACCCAGGCGACTCTAGCGAGTTTTGGGGCGTCGCCTAGAGAGCGCTCTCGAAGACCCGGTAGCGCTTCACGACGCTGCCCCCCATCCCCTCCATGGCGCGGTTCATCGGCTCGTTGGTCTCGAGGATCCAACCCATCTCGCCCCACTTGATCGCTCCGGGCCTGGCGGCGTTCTCGATGTGCCTCAGGTAGAGGCCGGCCGCGACGCCGGTGTGGCGGTAGGCGTGCTTGACGCCGAGGGCGAAGACACGCACCCGGTCGATCTTCCGCCTGCCGGCGAGGAACCTGAGCCAGCCGAAGGGGAGCAGGCGGCCGTTCATCCGCGCGAGCACCTGGTTGATGTCCGGAAGGGTCAGCGCGGCGCCGATCACCTCGCCGTCCTTTTCCGCCATGAACGTCCACTCCTCCTCGATCACCTGCTTCAGGTTCTTGGCCTGGAACTCGGCCTCCTCGTCGGTGACCGGGACGAAGCCCCAGTTGTCGCCCCAGGCCTCGTTGTAGACGTCCATGAAGCTGCGAACCTCAGCGGCCATCTGGCGCTTTCGCATGTTGCGGATCGTCACGCCTTCCTCCTCGAGCGCCTTCCTGGCCGAGGCGTGGATCGAGGCGTCGAAGCGGACACCCTCCTTGAGCTCGCCCATCACCAGCCTCCAGATGAGCAGGTCGATCGTCTTGCCGAACCCCTGGCCCTCGAGCAGCTCGCTGTAATACGGCGGGTGCCAGGGCTCGAGGATGAACGGCTCGAGCTCGTGTCCCTCGATCAGGATCCCCAGCTCGTCGTTGGTCGTGAAGTCCATCGGCCCGACGATTCGGTCGCGGCCCCTCTCGCGCGCCCAGTCGCGAGCGGCATCGAGCAGGGCGGCCGCCGTCTCCGGGTCGTCCTCGGCCTCGAAGAAGCCGAACATCGCATCGCCGGCTCCCTGATACTCGTCCCATCGCCGATCGACCTGGGCGGTGATCCTGCCCACCGGCCGGCCGTCCCGCTCGGCGAGGAAGTACTCGGCCTCGGCGTGCCGGAAGTACGGGTTCTTCCCACGGTCGAGGAACTCCATCCGCTCGAAGATCAGCGGCGGCACCCATTGCGGCCTGTCACGATGGAGGTGGAAGGGGACCTTGACGAAGCGCTTCAGGTCGCGCCTGGTTTGGACAGATCTGATCGAGACTCCTGACATGAAACACAAATTTCGCGCTTCGCTCGCGGCGCGAAGAGCCAGATATGGACCCTTGCTCGCTCCGCGCTCAGGCGAACCTACACTTTCGCCATGAGCGATACGGCGAAGTCCCCGGTCGACGTCTTTGAGAAGGCGCGCAGCCACGACCGGCTCGAGCAGCTGGAAGCCGCGAAGCAGCACGACCTCCTCCCCTACTTCAGGCTCCTCACCTCGCAGGCGGGGCCGGTGGTCGAGATGGAGGGCCGGGAGACGATCATGCTCGGCTCGAACAACTACCTGGGCCTGACCGGGGACGAGCGGGTGAAGCAGGCGGCGCGCGACGCGCTGGAGACCTACGGCACCGGGGTCACCGGCTCGCGGCTGCTCAATGGGACCACCCCTCTCCACGTCGAGCTCGAGCGCGAGCTCGCCGAGTGGATGGGCGAGGACGATGCGATCGTCTACACGACCGGCTACCAGTCGAACGTCGGCTGCATCGGAACGATCCTCGAGCCCGGAGACACGGTCATATGCGACTCCGGCGACCACGCCTCGATCCTCGACGGCTGCAGGCTCTCCGGCGCCAAGCTGCGGCCCTTCCGGCACAACCGGATGGACAAGCTGGAGAAGATGCTGCAGCGCGCGGCCGGGGACGGAGGCGGGGTCCTCGTCGTCGTCGACGGGGTCTTCTCGATGGAGGGGGACGTCTGCGATCTGCCGCGGATCGTCGAGCTCTGCGAGGCGCACGGCGCGCGGCTGATGGTCGACGAGGCGCACGGCGCGGGCGTCCTCGGCGCCCGCGGCGCCGGCGCCTGCGAGCTCTTCGACCTCGAGCAGCGGGTGGACCTGCGGATGGGGACCTTCTCCAAGAGCCTCGCCTCCTGCGGCGGCTTCATCGCCGGCCCGGCCGACGTGGTCGAGTACCTGCGGATCTCCTCGCGGTCCTTCATCTTCAGCGCCTCGGCCGTGCCGGCGGCGGTCGGCGCCGCGCTCGCCGCGCTGCGGGTGATCCGCTCCGACGGCCCCGCCCTGTTCGAGGCGTTGCTCGGCAACGCCGAATACCTTCGCGAGGGGCTGCGGCGACTCGGCCTCGAGGTCGTCGAGCCGGGGACCCTGCCCGACGGGCGGACCGCGACGACGCCGGTGGTTCCGGTGATGGTCGGCGATGACTGGCAGGCGGTGCTGCTCTGGAAGGCGCTGTTCGACGCCGGCGTCTACACCAACGTCGCGATCCACCCCGCCGTCCCCCCGGGCGGAGCGCTGCTGAGGACGAGCCTGATGGCGACCCACGAGCGGTCCCACCTCGACCGAGCGCTCGAAATCATCGAAAAGACGATTGAGGGCTTCCCCGATCTACCCAGGTCGGGGTAGTTTCGGCCTTGTCCGGATCCGGACAATTCCAGGCGGGCGAGAAAAAGTTGCTCTTAGCGAACGGCCCGCCGGTCGTTCGCCGACCGCGGGTTGACGCTCACGCGATGACCGCATAGCTTGGCCCAGCGCCGACCGCGGCCCGGGGCAGGGACGCGGAGGGTGGAGCACTCAACTCAACCAAGCCACGAAGCCAGTCGGCTCGGCGCAGTCGAGAATTTTTGGTAAAGACCCTGAGGGGAGGAGTCCCAGTGGACGCTGCTTCGATCGATCGTGCCTCGACGACTGCCGCCGTCGTTATCCCACAGCACATGGAGGCGCTCGCACGAGCGAACCGGGTGCGACTCGCGAGGGCGGAGCTGAAGCGCTCGATCGCCCGCGGAGACGTCGAAGCAGCTCGCATCATCGAGGCCTGCCCCTGGGAGACCGAGAACATGACCCTTGCGGAGCTGCTGACCAGCCAGCGGCGTTGGGGGCGGACCCGGGCGCGCAAGCTCCTGCAGGAGCTGGCGCTGAGCGAGAACAAGCGAATCGGCACCCTGACCTCCCGCCAGCGTGCCCTCCTCTCGACGGCGCTCGCGACGAAGTCGGGCCCGGCCGAGCCGGTCTTCGTCTAGCCGCCGATCCGGCCGATCCTGAACGAGTAGCCGCCGGAGGCCCGGCGAAAGGCACGACGCAGGGCGAGGAATGCGGCGAGGAAGGCGACGGCGCCGACCGCGAGGCAGACCGCGAGGATCAGGCCACCGAGGTAGAAGAGCCCGCCGGTGACGAGCACGAAGACCATCCCCGCGAGCAGGGTGGTGTGCGAGCGGTAGCCGGCGAAGTGCTCCCTGACCGAGACCTCGAGCCCGCCCAGCGCCCCGAGGACGACGCCGACTCCGAGCGCGGTCACGTTGCCGCTGACGGCGCCGATCACCAGCATCACGATTCCGGCCAGGACGGTCAGCTCGGCAAGGGGAAACGAGCCCCACGGCGCCGGGGGGCGGTCGTCGCCGGGTGTCGGCTTCATAACGGGCAGCCGGAGGAGACCTTGACCCGCCACCAGCCCATCAGCATCCCCAGCAGGCCGAGGCGGGGGCGCGAGTGCCAGTGGCCGCATCCCGGCTCGCCGACGTCGGCGCGCGAGATCCGCAGCCACTTGAACTCGGACGGCGAGTCGAGCATCCGCTCGAGCAGCTCGCGGTTGGCGGCGTGCCGGCCGGCGCGCTCCTCGAGCGCGGCGCGAGCTTCCGAGGTTCGGGCGGCGAGCGCATCGCGCACCGCCTCGAGCTCGCCGAGCCCGAGCACCCTGGCCTGCGGTCGCCGCGCGGCGACGCCGGTTTCCACCGGCATCGGAAAGGCCTCGCCCACGAGGCGTCCCAGCTGCCGCTCGAGCCGGCCGATCTGGCGGCGCAGCTCGGCGCGCGCCCGCCTCTCGTCGGCGCCGGCGAGCGGCGCGGTCCCGCTTCCTCGGTGCAGCAGCAGATCGGCCATTGCCCGCATTCGAGTGTAAATCACCGCGCCGCGGCGGAAACGAGGGCTTGGTTAAGGACCGTGGGCGGCCTGGATCGCCTCGGCGGCGAGCCTGAGCGCCTCGTCGACCGCGATCTCGGGCACGCCGTTGACCCGGACGGCGGCAAGCACGGTGCGGCGGGTTCCCCTCTGCACCTCCCGGCCCTCGGCCCGCTCGCCGAACAGCAGGGAGATCGGGTCGCGCTCGTCGGCCACCACCAGGGCGCCCGCGGGCAGCTGCCCGCGGCGCCCGGCGAGCGACTCGCCGGGCGCGGTGTCGCGGATGCAGAGGGCGCCGGTCAGCGACCCTGCGTCGTAGGCGCTGAGGGCGACCCCGGTCTCCGCGGTTGCGATCGCGAGCGCGTCGTCCGGCAGCCCGTGGCTCTTGAAGGCGCCGTCCTCGAGGCGCCGCAGAGCCAGCGCCTCGATCGGGGTCCGGGTGCTGTCGGGGTCCAGGCCGATCTGGCGGAAGAAGACGCGGTAGGCCCAGGGGATCGGCCGTTCGCGCATGTGGACGGCGTGGGAGCCGTAGAAGCGGTCCGAGAGCTCGCGCAGCCGGACGCGAATCGGCTCCGGGCTGCGGCGGGCGCCGCCCTCGACCTCGATCGAGGCGATTCCCAGGCCGGGGAACTCCCCGGCGACGCGCGGCGAGACCCACCCCTGCCGCAGGGCCTGCCGGGAGCCGGCTCCCGGCTCGGGGCTCTCAGCTCGCGGCATGCCCCCCCACCCCTTCGGCGGCGCGGGTCGCGCTCAGCAGCGCTTCGATGCGCCTGCCGAGCGCCGCGGCGTCGAGGACGCCGATGCTGGCGCTCTCCAGCGTCCCGCCCGGATAGACGTAGGCGAAGGTCGGGCAGCCGCCGACCCGGTAGAGCGCGGCAAGCGCTCCGTCACGGTCGTAGCCGACCGGAACGCGCCAGCCGTGTTCGCGGATCAGCTCGCGGACGCTGTCGCGCGAGTCGCGCACGTCGATCGAGAGGAAGCCCACCCGGTCACCGTATCGCCGGAAGGCGCGATCGAATGCGTCCTGCTCGGCGACGCAGTCTCCCCGTCCGAACCAGAACGAGAGGACCGAGGGCCGGTCGAAGAGGTCGCAGACCCGGATCGATTCGGGCGCGCGCACCCGACAGGCGGAGGTGCGCCGCGCCCCCTCGGGACATGGGACCTGCGACGTGGCGCAGTCGTCCTGGGCGAGATTGGCGTCCCCTTCCAGCCTGCCCGCTGCGAGCGGGACGGCGAACTCCGGCAGCGGCCAGCGCGGCTCCTGGCGGTCGAGGCCGAGCGTGCCACCACCCCCACCGCCGACGCCGTTCACCAGGGCGATGACGATCACCGCAGCGAAGATGAGGCCGACCAAGAGGGTGTAGCGGTCCCTCACCGGTCGCTCCGACCCGCGACGGCCGCTCCGGCCGCCTCAGTCCATCGAGAGCGGACCGCTGACGTCCGCGTTCAGGAACTGGTGGACGAACTGGTTTTCGGAGTCGAACAGCTCCTCTTTCGGTCCCTGCTCGACGATCCTGCCGTTCCAGAGCACCGCGATGAAGTCGGAGATCCGCCGCGCCGTGTTGAGGTCGTGGCTGATCGTCAGGTAGCAGCCCCCGTTCTCGGCGTGGACCTCGCGGATCAGCTCGCAGAGGAGCGCCGTGCGGACCGGGTCGAGGCCCGAGTCGGGCTCGTCGAACATGACGATCTGCGGTTCCAGCACCAGGGCGCGGGCGAAGCCGGCGCGCTTCCGCATCCCGCCCGAGAGCTCGTTGGGCATCTTGTAGGTCGCCTCGGTAAGCCCCACCTCGCGGAGGCGGCGGGTGACGATCTCGCCGATCTCCTCCTCGCTTTTGTCGGTGTGCTGGCGGAGCGGGAAGGCGGTGTTGTCGTAGATGTTCATCGAGCCGAACAGAGCGCCGTCCTGGAATAGCAGGCCGAACTTTTTGCGCACCTCGAAGAGTTCGTCGTCGGACATGTTGGGGATCGATTCGCCGTGAACCAAGACGTCGCCCGAGTCGGGGGCGAGAAGGCCGACGATGTGCTTGACGAGAACGCTCTTGCCGGTCCCGGAGGGGCCGAGGACGATCGAGATCTGGTTTTCGGGAAGGCCGAGGTTGAGGCCGTTGAGGATGCGGGCGCGGCCGAACTGCTTGACCAGGTCGATGATCTCGATCGCGTCCTCGCTGCCGTGGTCGCGCTTGCGGCCGGTGTGGAACCGGTAGGGTTCGGTCTCGTTCGGGTCGACCCCGGGGATCACGAAATCGCGGCCCATGACGGCACCGTCGTCGCTCACGTAGGGCCCGCTGGCCTCTCTCGTTTCCGGCTCGTCAGCCAATTCAGCCTCCTATCGGCGCCCTCGGGTTGGCTCCCCAGAAGACCAGGGTCCCCAACATCCCGATGATGTGGACTAAGACGATGTTGAGCACCATCGACTTCGCTGTCGCAGTGCCCACCCCGACCGGGCCGCCCGACGCCGTATAGCCGTAGTAGCAGCCGACCATCACGATCGCCGTGGCCATGAACATGCCCTTGACCAGGCTGAAGAAGAGGTCCGGCGGGTTCTGGAACATCCAGAAGATCAGTTCGTAGCCTCCGGAGGAGACGTCGCCGATCTGCTGGACGACGGCGAGGTAGCTGGCCAGGTACATGATCCCGATCCCGACCAGGTACATGAACGGGAAGGCCATCCAGGCGGCGAGCAGGCGGGTCGCGCAGAGGAAGGTGACGGGCGGAACGCCCATCACCTCGAGCGCGTCGATCTCGTCGGAGATCCGCATCGCCCCGAGCTCGGCGACGATTCCCGTCCCGACCTTGGCGGAGAGCATGTAGCCGAAGGCGTAGGGCATCACCTCGCGCAGGTCGCACCAGGCCGAGAAGAGGCCGGCGTAGGCGGGCGCGCCCTGCGCCCGCAGCAGGTAGGCCCCCTCGATCCCGCACTGCAACCCGAGGATGAAGACGAGGCCCCAGATGATCAGCGCCGAGCCGAGAATCAGGATCCCCGCTTGGCGGAGGCTCTCGCCGAAGAAGCGCAGGACGCGGCCCGAGTAGACGAGGCCGGCCATCCGCGAGGAGAAGCGCGCGATCTCTCCGAACGAGTCGAGCCAGTTGCGGGGTATTGCGAGCCAGCCGGTCATGCAAATGCCTTCCGCCTCGCTCGCGGCGCGAAGAACCAGATATGCACGCTTGCTCGCTCCGCGGTCACCGGATCGACTGGAGGTCGGGGTGGGTGGCGAGCAGGGTCTGGGTGAAGGCGTAGTTGAAGGCGAAGACGCCCATGAAGGAGATGACGACGGCCTGGTTGACGGCGCGGCCGACCCCCGCGGCGCCGCCCGAGGCGGTCATGCCCTTGTAACAGCAGACGACCGAGATGATCGCCCCGAACAGGGTGCACTTGACGACCGAGCCCCAGAGATCGGTCACGGAGGCGTTGGAGAAGAGGGTCGCGAAGAAGCCGCCGAGCGGCTGGCTGTAGACGAGCTCGGTGAGGATGCCGCCGCTGATCCCGAAGACCAGCGCGTAGATGTCGAGCAGGCCGGTGAACAGCATCAGCGCCAGGAAGCGCGGCACGACCAGGTTCTTGATCGGGTCGACGCCGAGCACCTGGAGCGCGTCGAGCTCCTCGCGGATCTTGCGGGCGCCGAGGTCGGCGGTGATCGCGGTGCCGGCGACGCCGGCGACGACGACCGCGGTCACGAAGGGGGCGAACTCGCGGATGCTGGCGAGGACGAAGAATCCGCCGAGCCGGTCGAGGGCGCCGAAGAGGGTGAAGACGTTGGCGGCCTGAAGCCCCGGCGCCCCGAAGCCGAAGGCCACGGTCGAGACCAGCAGCGGGAACCAGCAGAGCTGGAGGGCGAAGAGGAACTGGCCGATGAACTCCTCGCCGTAGGGGTAGGGCGGTTTGACCGCGGAGACGAGCGTGCGGGCGGTGAGGATCATCATGTCCCCCACCTGTTCGAAGAAGGACTTGGCCGGCAAGAACCTTCTTCCTATGGATGCAGCTGTTTCCATGCCTCCTCCGGGTTCGAGCCGCATCCGTGCGACTCCGCACCTGAGCTGAGTTTATGTGATGGGCAACACACGACTGTTGAGATCGGGCTAACGGCGAAGCGGCCGCGCCCGCACCCGTCAGGACGCCCGGAACCCCGTGGTATGTTCCGCCGGCTTTGGACCTCTCGGGGGGGAACCGCAGACACCGAAGGCGTCCCCGCGCCGCCGTCGCGGTGGGCATCCTCGCGGCAGCGGCCGCGCTCCCGCTCGGCGCCTGCGGCAGCGAATCCTCCTCAGACGCGAACGAGACGGCCGGCACCTACCGGGTGAAGGTGGTGAAGTCCGAGTTCCCCGCCAAGCAGCAGCTCGGGGAGACGACCCTGATGCGGATCGGGGTCCGCAACACCGGTGAGCGGACCGTGCCGGCGCTGACCGTCACGGTCTCGCTCGCGGGCAAGGAGGGCAAGGGTGCGGCGCTGCCGTTCGCGATCCGCGACCCACAGCCCGGCCTGGCGGCCCCCGACCGTCCCGTCTGGGTCCTCGCCGAGCACTATCCGAAACTGAACGGCTCCTCGAAACCGGGAGGAGCCGAAACGACCGGCCTCAACACCTACAACCTCGGCCCGCTCGATCCCGGCAAGACGACCGAAGCCGTCTGGAAACTGAGCGCATCGAGGACCGGCCGCTACACGGTCCAGTACGGAGTCGACGCGGGCCTCGGCGGAAAGGCGAAGGCGGAGACGGCCTCGGGAGTGGCGCCCGGTGGGACCTTCATCGCGACGATCGCCTCCACGGTGCCTCCGACGACGGTCAACGACCAGGGCGAAGTCGTCGAAGTCGGCAAGAAGCGGGCCCGTTACGGCGGAGGCGAATAGGGCGGCGACCGGCGCCGGCGATCATCTAGCCTCGACCGGGTGCAGATCCTGATCGTCGAGGACGAGCCCGCGATCGCCGATTTTCTCGAGCGGGGCCTTGCGGCAGAGGGTCACGAGGTGGTGGCCGCCGCAAACGGCGCGGAGGGTGGGCGCGCGGCGCTCGACGGAAGGTTCGACCTGGTGATTCTCGACCGGCTCCTGCCGCGGCGCGACGGCCTGGACGTGCTGGCAGAGATCCGCCGAGTGAGGCCGGAGCTGCCGGTGATCATGCTGACCGCGAAGGCCGAGGTGTCCGACCGGGTGGAGGGTCTCGACGCCGGCGCGACCGACTACCTGACCAAGCCATTCGCGTTCGAGGAGCTCGCAGCGCGGGTCCGGGCCCATGTTCGCCGCCCAGACGGCCACGAGACCAGGTTGGAGGCGGGAGGCCTCAGGCTCGACCTTCTCTCGCGCGAGGTCGAGCGCGGTGCCGCGTCGGTGCGGCTCTCGGAGCGTGAAGCCGCCTTGCTTGCGCATTTGATGCGCCGTGCCGGCCAGGTCTGCTCCCGCTCCGAGCTGCACGCCGCGGTTTGGGGCTACGAGCACGACCCCGGCACCAACATCGTTCAGGTCTACATCGGCTACCTGCGGCGGCGGCTGGCGCTCGACGGGGCCCCGGCGCCGATCGAGACGGTTCGCTCGGTCGGCTACCGCCTCGTCGACCGAGGATGAGCCAGGTCTGGGCCCAGGCCGGCCTGAGGGCTCGGCTCGCCGTGTCGATCGGCGTCATCATCGTCGTCGCCTTCGCCGTCCTCTTCGTGGCCGTACGGCGTGAGCTGGCCGACGAGTCGGCGGCGATCGAGCGGGGCGAGCGCCATGCCCCCGCCCTCTCGATCGAGCGCGGGGGCACCGGGGGCGACGCGCGAAGCGAGCTGGCGGAGATCCGCGACGCCCAGACCGAGGTCGTGCGGACCCTTGTCCTGGTGGGCACCGGCGCCCTCTGCGCGGCCCTGCTGGCCGGGTACGTGCTCGCCGATCGCACATCGGCACCACTCCGCCACATGGCGTCGACCGCGGCGGCGGTCGACGCCGGTGAGCTCTCGCCGCGCATCGGCGCCGTCAAGGGAGCGCCGATCGAGCTCCAAACGCTGGCGGACGCCTTCGACCACATGCTCGACCGCCTCGACGAAGCCTTCTCGCGACAGCGCCAGTTCGCCTCCGACGCCTCACACGAGCTGCGGACCCCGCTGACAGCCATTCGCGGACAGATCGAAGTGCTCGCGCGCGCCGAGAGCCCTCGCAGGGAGGACGTGCGCAGGGTCGAGCAGACCACCGTGGCCGAGCTCGACCGCCTGGATGGCCTCGTCGACGACCTCCTCACTCTGGCAGGGCTCGACGAGACAGCCTCCCTTCAACTGGAGCAGGTCGACCTGCGCCGCTTCCTGCGCGAGGTGCGGGATGGCGCCGCCGAGCGCACGGCCGTCGTGCTGGCCGAGGAAGCGCCGGACGGGTCGCTCAACGCCGATCCGGCTCGCCTGATGCAGGTGATCAGGAACCTGGAGGCGAACGCCTGGCGACACGCGGGGCCGCAGGGGCACGTGAGCATCTCGGCGGCGGCCAGGGGTCCGCGGCTGGTGATCCGGGTCGACGACGACGGGCCCGGAATCGATCCGCGCGACCGCGAGCGGGTCTTCGCCCGCTTCCATCGCAGCGAGGCGGGCCGTGACAGGGCCTCGGGCGGGAGCGGCCTCGGTCTTGCGATTGCCCGCTCGATCGTCGAGCTGCATGGCGGCCGGATCTGGGTCGAGGACTCGCCGGCCGGGGGCGCCCGGGTCGCCTTCGAGCTGGCGGGCTTCGAGCCTCAGCTCGGGATCGCGTAGATGCTGCCTCCCGACTCCACCACCCTCCGCGGGGTGAGCCCGCTCGGGGGCGGCCCGGCGATGACCTCGCCGTTTTCGGCGCTGTACTCGCCCCCGTGGCAGGGGCAGTAGATGACCCCTCCTTCATACCCGACCGTGCACCCCGCGTGGGTGCAAACGGCGCTGAAGGCCCTCAGGTCGCCTTCGGAGTTCCGGATCAGGATGTCGGGGGACCCATCGCCGGGATCGGCGTAGGTCGCTGCCTGCCCATCCTGGATCCGGCTCGAGGGGGCGAGCCTGACGGCCCCCTGGGGAGGGGCCGCGCCACCCTTGCCCGCCGCATCGGCCGAGGTCCCTTCCCCCTTTTGGCGGACCCCTGTACCGGCGTCGCCCTGCGTCGCCCTCCCGGTTGCGGCGATCGTCCTCGGGGGCGAGTAGGAGCCCTTGACCAGGGCAGAGATGCCGGCGACCGCGAGGGCGATGCCGGCGAACTCGGTGAGGACGACGCGCCTGGTCAGGGCATTCTCCGGACCCGCCGGCCCGGTCACTGGGCTGGGGGGGCGCAATCTGGTGCGGCGGCGGACCGCATCGGGACGCTCGCGAAGGAGGTTGTCGAGCGCCGGCTGCCCCTCCGAGCCTGCGAGCACGAACGGAAGCCAGGCGAAGGAGAAGACGAGGTCCGGCCCGAGGAAGTAGGGAGTGGTGTGCCAACTCGCGGTGAGGAAGAGAAGGAAGTTGAGGCCGAGGCCACAGGCCGCGGCGGCGCGGGTGAAAAGGCCCGTGATCGTCAGGAGGCCGATCAGGATCTCGGCGATCGCGACGCCTGCACCGGCGAGCTCGGGGTGCGGAAGCGCAAAGGCCCGAAGGATGAAGCCGCCCGGGGTACCGGCGGCGAAACCGTGGAGCTGGGTGCCGATGTAGGTGGGAGCGCCGGCATGGAAGAAGCCAGGGTCGCTGAGCTTCTGGATCCCCGCGTAGGCGAAGGTGACGCCAAGGAAGAGACGAAGGGGGAGCAGCGCGATCGCCGGACTGACGGGCGATCTGGCTCGGCGGGTGTTCACCGGGGCGACGTTGCCGGAGCGCGGTAAACGCCTCCTCAGGGGGAAATGAGAGCCTTCTCATGCGCGGGTTAGGGGGCGATAAGCCGATGCGCCCAGCATGCGCCGGGTGCTTGGGCAGACGGAAACGCTAGACAGGGCTACCGGCAACGCCCGGCTCACGGCCGGAGCGGGCGCGATGCTCCTGGTGCTGCTTGCCGTAGAGGGTGCGACGATTCCCTTCATCGGCTCGCTGCTGGGGCCGCACATCTTCGTCGGGGTGCTGCTCGTCCCGCCCCTACTGCTGAAGCTGGGAAGCACCGGGTACCGCTTCGCCCGCTACTACACCGGGTCGGCCGCATATCGGGCGAAGGGCCCCCCGCCGTTTCCGATGCGGCTCCTCGCACCGGGCGTGGTCCTCACCTCCCTGGCCCTGTTCGGAACCGGCATCGCGCTGCTGGTCTCCGGCCCCGAATCCGGCCGGCTGGTGCTCCTTCACAAGGCCAGCTTCATCGCCTGGTTCGGCCTGATGGCCCTGCATGTGCTCGGCCACCTGCTCGAGCTCCCGCGGCTGGCGCTCCCCGACTGGCGCCGCGTCGGTGGCCACGAGGCGGCGCTCGCGGGCGCGGGGCTGAGGCTGGCCGTCCTCTTCTCGGTGGCGATCGCGGGCGTCACGCTGGCACTGGCGACGATCTCGCTTGCCGGCCCCTGGCTCACCGAACGAGTGGGGGGCTGAGCCCGCGAATGGCAGTGCGTAGGCTGGCACGATGCGTCTGGGCTCAGCGGCGACCACGCTCTGCGTCTGCCTACTCCTTCCGGCCCTGCCGGCCTGCGGTGCTGCAAGGTCCCCCGGCGCGACGGAAGGAAGCGCATCGGCGCAGCGCGGCGGAGTTGCCCTGAAGCGGATCGGCCGCTTCCAGGAACCCGTCTACGTCACGTCCGCGCCGGGCTACCCGAAGCTCCTCTTCGTGGTCGAGCAGCGGGGGACCGTGAGGGTCCTGAGCTCGGGACACAGGCGCCGTGGCTTCTTCCTCGACATCCGCGACCTGGTCGAGGCCGGCGGCGAGCGGGGGCTGCTCTCGATCGCCTTCCCGCCCGATTACAAGCGGAGCCGCCGCTTCTACGTCTACTACACCGACAACGACGGCAACATCCGGATCGACGAGTTCCGGCGGCGGACCGCAACCCGCGCGGCGAGCGGCTCGCGGCGCCCGGTGATCGAGATCCCCCACCCCGTCAACGCGAACCACAACGGCGGCCAGCTCCAGTTCCACGGCGACCTCCTCTACTTCGGCACCGGGGACGGCGGCTCCGGCGGGGACCCGCCGAACAACGCGCAGGATAAGGACAGCCTGCTCGGCAAGCTGCTGCGAATCGACCCGCGCCCCAGGGACGGGCAGCCGTACACGATCCCCCCCGACAACCCGTTCGTCGGCAGGCCCGGACGCGATGAGATCTACAGCTACGGGCTGCGCAACCCGTTCCGCTTCTCCTTCGACACGATCAGCGCGAAACGCCCGCGGATCGCGATTGCCGACGTCGGCCAGAACCGTTTCGAGGAGCTCGACTACACGACGCTGGGCGCCGCCTCGGGCGCCAACTTCGGCTGGGATGCCTTCGAGGGCTTCTCCACCTACACCGAAGAAAACAGCGGCACCCCCGACCCGGGCGGAACCGTGCCGCCGATCTTCGCCTACCCGCACTCACGCGGCGGCAGCTGCTCGATCATCGGCGGCTACGTCGTCCGCGACCGGCGGCTGCGCGGGCTGTTCGGCAGCTACGTCTACGCCGACCTCTGCGAGGGCCAGCTGCGGAGCCTCGTCCCGCACCTGCACCGGGCGGGCGGCGACCGCAAGCTCGGGCTGAGCGTCTCCTCGCCGAGCTCCTTCGGCGAAGACTCGCGGGGGCACCTCTACGTCGTCTCCCTCGAAGGGCCGGTCTACAGGCTCGTGCCGCGCTGAGCGGCACGAGCCTGCAACCGGATCTGCTCACTCAGCGACGGGAGAAGGGATCGACGTATAGGTCGTCGACCCGCCATTCGCCCCTGCTGTCGAGCGGCACGAAGCGGATCTGCACAGCACTCGGGATCAGCGTCCCGACGATCGTCGAGAGGGTCAAGACGGTGGACATCTGCTGGCTCGGGCCCCAGCTCGGGCCGGAGAGGACGGTGCTCTCCGTCCTCGTTCGCACCAGGCCCAGCAGCCTGTAGACGGCTTCGATTCGCAGACGCGAGGACGATGCCCCCGCGTTGCTGGCGAAGACCCGAAAGATCGGCGTGTCGAGCGACATGCAGACCGGCGGGCTCGTCGCCGAGCTGCCGGCCGGCAGGGAGAGCGAGCGAGAGTCGCCCGTCTCGTTGACGTAGTGGCTCTCGTTGCCGGCGACAGTCTTCGCGCCGCCGCGCAGGTCCCAGCCGCGGCCCCCACTCTCGAAGCCGCCGTCGGAGACCAGCACGTAGGAGTGATGGTCGCCCCAGGGGCTGAACACCGGTTGGGCTCCCGAGTAGGAGCAGGCCTGCGCGGAGGCTGCGAAGGCGGTGAGCGCCACAAGGGCTATGAGGGAAAAGATCGAGCTGAACTTCACTGGGCAAACCTCCTGATCGCAGGCTGATGAGCCTGGCCGCTGAAACCAAGCTGGCGGTCGAGCCATCTCGCACCCACTGCTGCGAGACCTCTGACTTTGCGCCCCCGCCTCGCGACGGGTTTGCCCTTATGCAGCTGAACTTATGTGCGGGCGAGGATCGGGGAAGCGCGGCGAAAAACCAAGCAAATTCGAACAGATGTCTAGAAAATCGCGTGTTTTTCCGGGTAGTGGCGTGCGTGGCTTGACCGCAGGCCAGAAGCGCCGATACCGCTCCTGGCGCCGGCCTTCGCCGGTGGGCAGCCATGGCGGTCACAACCGACACATCGCAGCTGGAGCAGCTGTTCTCCCGGGGCCGGGAGCGCGCCTCGCTGCCCGCCTACGGGCGCGAGCGCACGGTCGAAGTCGCGACCGCCGTCGCCTTCCTCGCGACCGCGGTCGCGATGGCGCTGCTGATCCCCTCGCCTCGCTCGCTCGACACCACCGCGCTCGGCGTCCTCGTCGTCGCCTACGTGATCGCATGCCAGGCCCAGTTCGACGTCGCCGACGGCTACACGGTGCCGACCCAGCTGGTCCTCGTCCCGATGCTCTTCCTCCTCCCCACCCCCGCCGTGCCGTTGATCGTCAGCGTCAGCTGGTCGCTGGGCAAGGTCGTCGACTACGCGCGGGGGCGGGCAAACGTCCACCGCGCCTTCCACGTCTTCGGCGACTGCTGGCACGCGGTGGGCCCCGCGCTGGTGCTGATCCTGGCCGGAGCCCAGGTCCTCGCCTGGGACATGTGGCCCGTCTACGCGCTGGCTCTGCTGGCCCAGTTCGGCTTCGACTTCGCCGCCACGTGGGTGCGCATGCGCCTGATCGAGGGCAGCGCGCCGCGCAGCGAGCTGCGCCTCCTGGCGCCGGTCTACGGCCTCGACGCGGCGCTGGCTCCGGTCGGGCTCCTGGTCGCCTTCGCCGCGATCGAGCTCGGGCCGGCGGTCTGCCTGCTCGTCATCCCGCTCGCCGCCGTGCTCGCCGTCCTCTCGCGCGAGCGCGAGATCAGGATCGAACAAGCACTCGAGCTGAGCAGCGCCTACCAGGGCACGGCGCTCCTCCTCGGCGACGTGGTCGAGGCGGACGACGCCTACACCGGCAGCCACAGCCGCGGCGTGGTCGAGCTCTCGCTCGCGGTTGCCGAGCGCCTCGGCCTCGAGGCGCGGCAGCGGCGCAACGTCGAGTTCGGCGCCCTGCTGCACGACGTCGGCAAGATCGCCGTGCCGAAGGAGATCATCAACAAGCCCGGGCCGCTCGACGAGGAGGAGTGGAGGGTCATGCACCGCCACACGATCGAAGGCGAGGAGATGCTCAACCGGGTCGGCGGCGTGCTGGCCGAGGTCGGGCGGATCGTCCGCTCCTCGCACGAGCATTGGGACGGCAGCGGCTATCCTGACGGCCTGCGCGGCGAGGAGATCCCGATCGAGTCCCGGATCGTCACCTGCTGCGACGCCTTCAGCGCGATGACCACGACCCGCTCCTACCGGAAGGCGATGTCCCCGGACGTGGCGCTCACCGAGCTGCGGGCCTGCGCGGGCACGCAGTTCGACCCGGATGTCGTCGCCGCGCTGATCGCCGTCCTGTAGGGAGCCGATTCCAACCGGCACTTCCGAGGCCACGCCCGCGGCGCGGGCGGATAGAGTTGGCTGGTCAGCCAAACTGACTCCCGAGGAGGAGGCCGCAGATGGAGAGTGGCACGGTCCAGAGCAGCGAGCAGGAGGCGAGCGGCACCACGAACGGCGCCGCCCTCGAGCAGATCGAGGTGGTCGCCCCGGCCACGGGAGAGAGACTCGGCAGCGTCCCGGTCGACGGCCCCGAGCAGGTGGCGGCGACGGTGGCCCGCGTCAGAGATAGCCAACCGCAGTGGGAGGCGCTCGGAGTCGAGGGGCGCCACCGCTGGCTGGGGCGCCTGCGCGACTGGCTTCTCGACAACCACGAGCGGATCCTCGACACGATGCAGGCCGAGACCGGCAAGGTGCGGGCCGACGCCTCGAACGAGGTCCCCTACCTGGCCGACGTGATCAACTTCTACGGCAAGAGGGGCGCCGCATTCATCGGCGAGGAAAGCATCCGGCCGCACACCCCGCTCCTCGGCAACAAGAAGCTGCGCGTTCAGTACCGGCCGTACCCGGTCGTCGGCGTGATCAGCCCATGGAACTTCCCCCTGGTGCTCGGGCTGGGCGACGCGCTGCCGGCGCTGATGGCGGGGGCCGCGGTCGTGATCAAGCCCTCGGAGTTCACGCCGCTCGGCCTGAGCGAGGTCGTTGGCGCCTGGAAGTCCGAGATCGGCGGGCCGGACGTCTTCGACTGCGTACAGGGCGTCGGCGAGACGGGCGAAGCGCTGATCGATGCGGTCGACTACATCCAGTTCACCGGCTCCGACGCGACGGGGCGCAAGGTGATGAGGCGGGCGGCGGACACCCTCACCCCGGTCAGCCTCGAGCTCGGCGGCAAGGACCCGATGATCGTCCTCTCCGATGCCAACGTCGAGAGAGCCGCCAACGCCGCCGCCTGGGGAGGCATGTTCAACTCGGGCCAGGTCTGCCAGTCGGTGGAGCGGATCTACGTCGAGGAGCCGGTCTACGACGAGTTCGTGGAGAGGCTGACCGGCCAGGTGCGCAAGCTGCGCCAGGGGACGGACGGCCGGGGCTTCGACAAGGACGTCGGCGCGATGACCTCGCCGAACCAGACCGCCAAGGTCGAGGACCAGGTCTCCGAGGCGCTCGAGAAGGGGGCGCGGGCGCTGACCGGCGGCAGGCGGGTCGAGGGCCCCGGCGACTACTTCGAGCCGACTGTCCTGGTCGACGTCGACCACTCGATGAAGGTGATGCGGGAGGAGACCTTCGGCCCCGTGGTCGGGGTGATGAGGGTGCGCGACACGGAGGAGGCGCTGCGCCTCGCCAACGACACACGCTACGGGCTGTCCGCCTCCGTCTTCGGGGAGCGCGAGCGTGCCGAGCTGGTGGCGCGGCGGATCGAATGCGGCGCCGTCAACGTGAACGACGTGATCGTCAACTTCATCACCACCGACGTGCCGATGGGCGGCTGGAAGGAGTCCGGCATCGGCTACCGGCACGGCGAGTGGGGCATCAAGAAGTTCTGCCGGCCGGAGTCGCTGGTGATCACCCGCGTGGCCGGCAAGAGCGAGCCGACCTGGTACCCGTACAACCGCCGCCGCCGGCAACTGGTCGAGCGGCTCGCCCGGGCCTTCAACGCCCGCGACTGGCGACGTCGCCTCGGCCGCCGGCTCTAGGCCACCGCACCAGGTCGCAGTCTCTAGGCCACCGTCGCCGCGACCGGGGCCTCGCGGCGGGAGCCGACGAGGGCCCGCGAGCCCCGTCCGGGCCGCACCGTGATGTTGCGGCGCCGGGCCGGCTCCTGCCCGGGCGCGGCGGGCGTCACCTCGCAGCTCGCGAGCACGCTGCTCAGGACGACCTTCATCTCGAGCATCGCGAAGCTGGCGCCGAGGCAGCGCCTGCGCCCGCCGCCGAAGGGGATCCAGGTGTAGGTGCCCGGCGGGGAGTCGAGGAAGCGCTCGGGCCGGAACGCGTAGGGGTCCTCGTAGATCTCGGGATCGTGGTGAACCAGGTAGGTGGCCGGGACGAGGCAGACCCCGGGCTCGTAGTGCCAGCCGCCGAGGTCGATCGGCTGCTTGACCAGGCGCGGCGCCGCGGTCGGCAGCACGGGGCGGCGGCGCAGCGTCTCCTGGATCGTCGCGGTGAGGTAGGCGTCGTCCTCCCCGGCATCGGTCTCCTCGCGCAGCCGCCCCAGCACCTCGGGAAGCCGGATCAGCCGCTCGAAGCCCCAGGAGAGCGAGGATGCCGTCGTCTCGTGCCCGGCGACGAGCAGCGTCATCAGCTCGTCGCGCAGCTCCTCGCCGGACATCGGGGTGCCGTCCTCGTGGCGGGCGTCGAGAAGCATCGCCAGCACGTCGTCGCGGTCGCCGTGGGCATCCCGCCGCTCCTCGATCAGCTCGAAGATCAGCGCGTCGGCCTCCTCCCGCTGGCGGATGAAGCGGGCGAAGGGCCCGGTGCGGGCAAGAAGGCGACCGGCGAGGCCGTTCGGGTCGATCGGGACCAGGCTGATCGGGCGGTCGCCGAAGCGCAGCATGTCGGAGAGCCGGCTCCGCAGCGCCTCGAGCCTGGGGCCCGGGTCGAGGCCGAAGACGGCGCGCAGGATGATCTCCAGGGTGAGGCGCTGGAAGCGCTCCTGGAGCTCGATCTCCTCGCCCCTCGGCCAGGACGCGACCTCGCGCTCGGCGACCTCCTCCATCAGGCCCCGGAGGCGCTCCATCTTCTCGCCGTGGAAGGCGGGGAGCATCAGCTTGCGCTGACTCATGTGGGCGTCCCCGTCGAGCAGGATCACCGAGTTGGTGCCGACCACGGGCTCGAGCACGCGCGCCCCCTCGCCCGGGTGCAGGACGTCTGCCGGCGCCGTGAAGATGGCTTTCAGGTCGGCCGGATCGGAATGCATGACGAAGGGCGGCGAGGCGGGAAGGAGGGTGGTGAAGCGGCGCCCGTAGCGGGCGCGGGCCCGCTCCATGAACGCCAGCGGCCGGCTCCAGGCGCCGACGGCCTGGATCAGGGCCGGGTAACGGGGTCCTGCGGGTAGCGCCATGCTGAGCCGATCGCCTCCTTTTGCCACGGCAAGCATCTTTCCACTCCCGTCACAGCTCCGTGACCATGCGCACACAGCGCCCCCGGGGCAGGCGTCCGGCGCTCCCAGGGGCAGGCGTCCGATACCCTGATTCGACCCATCAAGAGCGGTCGAGGGGCCCGGCCCACAGAAACCGCAGCAACCGGCCAAGATCCCAGGATCGAGGTGAGGTGCTAACGCCGGGGTCGATGGAGGTGAACCCGTCAGTCAATGCCAGAGCGTGATTTCCTAGCCGCTACGCGGGAGCGCGTCATCGTCTTCGACGGCGGCATGGGCGCCACCCTGGAGCAGTTCGACCTCAGCCAAGAGGACTACGGAGGCCTCGCCGGCAAGTGCCACGAGGCCCTCGTACTGCACCGCCCCGACGTGATCGAGGGGGTGCATTCCTCGATGCTGGAGGCGGGCGCCGAGGTCGTCGAGACCGACACCTTCCAGGGCTCGCGGCTGAAGCTCGACGAGTGGGGACTGGGCGAGCAGACCCTGGAGATCAACACGAAGGCCGCCCAGATCTCGCGGCGGGCGGCCGGAGAGGAGCGCTTCGTCGCCGGATCGATCGGCCCCACCGGCTTCCTGCCGGCCTCCGACGACCCCACCCTCGGCGACATCTCCTTCGGGCGGCTGGTGGAGGTCTTCGCCGAGCAGGCCCGCGGCCTTGTGGATGGCGGCGCCGACCTGATCATCATCGAGACGGCGCAGGACATCCTCGAGGTGAAGGCGGCGGTCTTCGGCGCCCGCGAGGCGTTCGCGGCAACCGGCCGGGAGCTGCCGATCCAGACCAGCGTCTCGCTGCTGCCGCAGGGGGGCAAGATGCTGCTCGGCACCGACATCCAGGCGGTGCTGACGACCCTCCATGCGCTCGACGTCGACGTGATCGGGCTCAACTGCTCGACCGGGCCCGAGGACATGCGCGACGCGATCCGCTTCCTCGGCGAGAACAGCCCGCTTCCGGTCCACTGCATCCCGAACGCCGGCCTCCCGCTTCAGGGCCCCGACGGCGAGACGATCTTCCCCGAACGGCCCGAGCCGCTGGCCGCGACGCTCGGCGAGTTCGTCGAGCGGCACGGGGTCGGCATCGTCGGCGGCTGCTGCGGCACGACGCCCGACCACATCCGGGCGATCCGCGAGCGGGTCGGCGGCCGCGTGCCCGGCGAGCGTCCCGCGCCGGGACCGCCCCAGCTCTCCTCGATGATGACCTCGACGCCGCTGGTGCAGGAGCCGCGGCCGACCCTGGTCGGCGAGCGGGTCAACTCGCAGGGCTCGAAAAAGGCGAAGGAGCTGCTGCTCGCCGAGGACTACGACGGCCTCGTGCAGGTCGCCGAGGACCAGGTCGAGGGGGGCGCCCACGTGCTCGACGTCTGCGTCGCCCTCACCGAGCGCTCCGACGAGGACGAGCAGATGAAGGCGGTCGTCGAGCGGATCTCGCTCACCCAGCCGGCGCCGATCCAGGTCGACTCGACCGAGCCGGAGGTGATCAGGCGGGCGCTCGAGCAGATCCCCGGGCGGGCGATCGTCAACTCGATCAACCTCGAGGCGGGCCGCGACAAGGCGGATGTGGTGGCGCCGCTCGCCAAGTCGCACGGCGCGGCATTGATCGCGCTGACGATCGACGAGGTCGGGATGGCGAAGACCGCCGATCGCAAGGTGGAGATCGCGAAGCGGATCCGCGACATCGCCTGCGAGGAGCACGGGCTCGACCCCGAGGCGCTGATCTTCGACGCGCTCACCTTCACGCTGACCACGGGCGACGACGAGTGGAAGCCCTCGGCGCTGGAGACGATCGAGGGGATCCGGCGGATCAAGGCGGAGATCCCCGGAGTGAAGACCTCGCTGGGCGTCTCCAACGTCTCCTTCGGCGTCTCCCAGCCGGCACGCGCCGTCCTCAACTCGGTCTTCCTCCACCACTGCGTCGAGGCCGGGCTCGACCTGGCGATGGTCAACCCGAACCACATCAGGCCCTATCCCGAGATCTCAGCCGAGGAGCGGGAGCTGACCGATGACCTCGTCTTCAACCGACGCGAGGACGCGCTCGAGCGGTTCATCGCCCACTTCGAGTCGAAGGGCGAGGCCGCCGAGGAGGAGGCGGGCGAGGAGACCGAGGGCATGGAGCCCGAGGAGGCCCTCCACTGGCACATCCTGCGCCGCAAGAAGGACGGCGTCGAGGAGTGGATCGACCTCTCGGTCGAGAAGATCGGCGCCGTCCCGACCCTCAACGAGGTGCTGCTGCCGGCGATGAAGGAGGTCGGCGACAAATTCGGCGCCGGC
>DASXAR010000047.1:0-7357 GCA_036406595.1 Solirubrobacterales bacterium
CCCTGATGTTCGTGATCTGGGGGCCCAATCAGTACGACCTTCTGCACCGGGTCGACACCGACCTCGGCAACCAGTCCGAGATCGAGTCAGACCTCAACGACCTCGCGCGCTCCAACGGCTTCGAGCCGCTCTGCCTTCCGATCTCGGTGCCGAACCATCGCGCCGTCCCCAGGCTCGCCTTCGACCTCGACGTGAGGCCGAGCCGGATCGTCAGCTCCTCCGAGCAGCGCCAGCCGCGCCACGGCTATTTCCTCAAGCCCGCAAGCCCCTTCGTAATCCACAACTTCATCCTCGACCCGAATGACCCGTCCCGCTTCACCAGCACAGTCCCCCCCGGCTTCCACCGCGCGGCCCGGAACGATTCCTGGGTCCTCTTCAGGCGCTGCTGAAATCCGCTCCACGTAGCATCCGCTGTGATGGCGGCGATCGAACTGCGCGGAGTGGTCAAGCGCTTCGGGCCGATCACGGCGGTGGACGGCCTCGACCTCGACGTGCCCGAGGGGATCTGCCTCGGCCTGCTCGGGCCGAACGGCGCCGGCAAGTCGACGACGATGCGCCTACTGACCGGCCAGGCGCTTCCCGACGGCGGAGAGCTGCGGGCGCTGGGCCACGAGCTTCCCGGCGAAGCGAAGTCGGCCCGTGCGCTGATGGGAGTCGTCCCCCAACTCGACAACCTCGACGTCGACGTCACCGTCGAAGACAACCTGGCCGTGTTCGCGCGGCTCTACCGCGTGCCGGACGTGGGCGGCGCGGTCGATCGGGCGCTCGACCTGGCGCGGCTGCGGGAGCGGCGGCGCGATGCGGTGGACGAGCTCTCGGGGGGCATGCGCCGGCGCCTGCTGCTCGCCCGCGGCCTCGTCCATGATCCGAGGCTGATCCTGCTCGATGAGCCGACCGTCGGCCTCGACCCCCAGATCCGCACCCAGCTCTGGACTCTGATCGACGACCTCCGCTCGCGCGGCAAGACGATCCTCATGTCCACGCACTACATCGAGGAGGCCGAGCGCCTGGCCGACGAAGTCGCGGTGATGGCGAACGGCAGAATCATCAGCAGGGGCCGGCCGTCCGAGCTGATCGTCGAGCACGCGGGACGCGAAACGGCGGAAATCTACGCGCCGCCCGAACGGCTGCGTGAGGCCCGCGCCGAAGCCGAAGCGGTGGGCCTCAGGGTGAGGCCCGCAGGCCCGGCGATCGCGATCGTCGGCTCCGAGCGCGACGCCAACGGCGCCGTGCCCGAGGACGCCGTGCGCCGCGCCGCCTCGCTCGAGGACGTCTTCGTCCTTCTCACCGGGGAGGAGGCGGAATGAGTAGGCGGGAGATCGCGATGAGGCGCCTGGAACCCGCGGCAATCGGCGGCGTGATGAGCCGCGAGGCCGCCAACTTCCGCACCTACTGGAAGGGGACGACCTTCTCCAGCGTGCTCGAACCGATCGTCTACCTGCTCGCCTTCGGCCTCGGCCTCTCGGCGACGCTGGTCGACGAAGTGAACGGCGTCCCCTACGTGCAGTTCGTGGGCACCGGGATGGTCGCCACCGCGGTCATCTTCTCCAGCGCGCTGCCGGCGATGTTCGGGACCTTCGTCAAGCACCGCTTCCAGAACACCTACGACGCGATTCTCGCCGCGCCGGTCGACGTCGAGGAGCTGGTCAGCGCAGAGATGCTCTGGATCGGCCTCCGCGCCAGCGTTTACGGCTGCTTCCCGCTGGTCGTGACGATCTTCTTCGGGCTCGACCCGGCCTGGGGCATGCTGCTCGTCCCCATCTTCTGCCTCGTCACCGCCCTCGGTTTCGCCGGCTTCGGGATCGCGATGGCGGCGATCGTCGCCAAGATCGACCAGTTCAACTACGTGACTGCGCTCTTCGTCACCCCGCTCTTTCTCGTGTCCGGGGCCTTCTTTCCGATCTCGGAACTGCCGGAGGGTGTCCGGATCGTGGCGCAGCTGAACCCGCTGCACCAGCTGGTCGAACTGGTCCGGGGCGGGGCCTTCGGATACGAGGCCGTCGACCTGATCCGCTTCGCCTCGCTGGTCGCCTTCGCCGTAGTGATGTGGCGGATCGCGGTCAACCGGATGGCCGCGCGCCTGATCGACTGAGCTCCAGGCCCAGCCGGGCGAGTAAACGGACCGTGCGCCCGCCTTCGAAGCGTGGTCCCCGGGCGTGTCCGCCGCGCTTGGCTCGGGTCGGGCTCACCTGCGGCACCCGCGGCATCCGCTTAAGGCTGCTTCCTTCCGGACCTGACCTGATTCACGTGCCCACGTCGCGCAGGACCCGGCCGTCAACGCCGCCTGCGGCAAACCGGCCCCGATGGCCAGCCCCTCAGGGCGGATTTCGGCCCCGCTAGAGCGGATTGCGGGTTACAGGGCACCGCTGATTCCCCGCCTAGCACGGTCCGCCATCGATCCTACCGCGTGCGCCGAAGGACGGCGAGGCTGGGGCGGGCCAGCTCTCGCCTGGCGTTGGGCCAGCCCGTCGGGTCTGCGGCCAACGCCTCATGCGCTTCCGCTGTTCGAAAGTCGGGACATACCCGGATAAGGAACAGCGGGAGCGGTCGTTGCGGTTAGCCCACTCAGATGCGGAACGGGGGCCGGCTAGGGGCCGCCTGTGAAGTCGATCAGCTCCTCGCGGCCCGATTCGCCGGAGACGTCCAGGGTCAGCACCGGCCCGACGCCCGGCGCGTAGAACTTGTACTCGACCACCCGTGGCTCGAGCGGGCTGGTGTCCTGGGTGGAGACGACTTCGGTGAAGTGACCGAAGGGAACTTCCGCCTGGCCACCGGTGGCGATGACTTCGCCCTGGTCCTCCGCCTGGCCCGCGTAGTACTCCTGGCGATAGGCGATTCCCTGCTGCGGTTCGGCGGGCAGGGCGATCCCCGGCTGGGCTCCGTCGACGCCGGCCTCCCACGAGCCTTCTCTTGTCGCGACCTTCCCGTTCTCGTACTCGGCGGTTTGCTCGCCCATGTACCAGATGTTCCCCTGCGCATCCTGCGCGTACCAGTCGTCGGTGACCTCGACCGGATGGCCGCCCTGGCTGACGACGTCGTGCACGACCCGCGCCTCGATCCCGTTGGCCAGCTTCCTGGTGCGGTCGGTCACGGTGACCACGTCGATCTGCACGCCGCCTTCACCGTTGCTCTCCCGGTAGGTCCAGCGACTCCCAGGCCTCATCGGCCAGTATGGGTTGTCGATCTCGGCCGTGAAGTCGCTGGGGCGCAGATCGACCTCTTCGGATCCCTGCGGGAGGGCCTGGGTCGCGCCCGCGCCGCTTTCCTCGCCTCCACCTCCGCCGCAGCCGAAAGCGAATAGCGCTGACAGGAGGGCGATTCCGATCGCGATCTTCCGCTTGCCTGGGGACATGGGGCTCCTTTCGCTGGGGTGCTCTCTTATCCCGGACACGGATGAAAGCTGGGTGAAAGGAAGATTGAGTTCATCCTCCTTTCATCTTCGAGCGAAAATCTGCTCTGGATCCGAGATGCGTGTCCTGATCGTCGAGGACGAAGCGAAGATGGCCGGCCTGCTCCGCCGCGGCCTCCAGCGGGAGGGAATCGCGGTTGACCTCGTCGAGCGCGGCGAGGAGGCGCTCTGGAGGGCCGAGGCGGTCGACTACGACGCCGTCGTCCTTGACCTGATGCTCCCGGGAATCGACGGATTCGAGGTCTGCAGGCGGCTGCGAGAGGCGGGCGTGTGGTCTCCGATCCTGATGCTGACCGCGCGCGACGCGGTTCGCGACCGCGTGGCCGGCCTCGACAGCGGCGCCGACGACTACCTGACCAAGCCGTTCTCCTACGCCGAGCTGCTCGCCCGTCTCCGAGCCCTCGCCCGGCGCGGCCGGCCCGAGCGACCCGCGCAGCTGCGCGCAGGCGACCTCCGCCTCGACCCTGCGACGCGGCAGGCGTGGCGAGGAGATGCCGAGATCGAGCTCTCGGCGAAGGAGTTCGCCGTGTTCGAGATCTTCATGCGGCGGCCCGGTGAGGTCCTCTCCCGGTTCGAGCTGCTCGAGCACGCGTGGGACTACGAGTACGAGAACCGGTCAAACGTCGTCGACTCATACGTCCGCTTCCTGCGCGAGAAGATCGACCGTCCGTTCCGCGTCACCTCGATCGAGACGGTGCGCGGCGCCGGGTACCGGCTGCGGAAGGATGGTGGTAGATGAGCAGGGTGCCGATCCGCCTACGGGTGACCCTGGCGTTCGCCACGGCGATGGCGCTGCTCCTCACCGCGCTCGGCCTATTCCTCTACCTCCGCCTCGAATCGCGGCTCGACGAATCGATCAACAACGGGCTGCGGTCCCGCGCCGGCGAGGTCTCGGCACTCGCCCAGGCCTCCGAGACGGGCCTGAGGGGGTCCCACCGGACCTCACTGATCGAGCAGGACGAGAGCTTCGCCCAGGTCCTGACACCCGGTGGGCGGCTGGTCGACTCGACCCCGCAGCTCGGAGGCCGGCGGGTGCTGAGCCGAGCCCAGCTGAGGAGGGCGGCCGCGTCCCCGATCCTCGTCGAGCGAGGTGGTGTGCGCGGGATCGATGAAACCGCGCGACTGCTCGCCGCCCCCGTCTCCACCTCCGAAGGAAGGCTGGTCGTCGTGGTCGGGTCCTCGCTCGCCGATCGCGACGAGGCGCTCCGCAGCCTCGCCACCCTGCTGCTGATCGGTGGGCCGATCGCGTTGCTGCTCGCCTCCCTCGCCGGCTACGGCGCCGCCGGGGCGGCGCTGCATCCGGTCGAAGCGATGCGCCGGCGTGCGGCGGAAATCTCCGAGGGGGGGCCGGACGAACGACTCCCGGTTCCACCGGCGCAGGACGAGCTGCGGCGGCTGGGGCAGACGTTGAACGAGATGCTCGCCAGGATCGACGCGACCCTGGCCCGCGAACGCCGCTTCATCGACGATGCGAGCCACGAGCTCCGCACCCCGCTGGCGCTTCACAAGGCCGAGTTGGAGCTGGCGCTCCGGCAGGGGGAGTCCGAGGAGGAGCTCCGGGGCGCGATCGCATCCGGGCTGGAGGAGATCGACCGGCTTGTGCAGCTCGCCGAGGGGCTGCTCGTGGCCGCGCGATCCGAGGAGGGCGGGCTCGACCTCACTCTGGAGACGGTCCCGGTCGCAGAGGTGTTCGACAGCGTCGCCGAACGCTTCGGGGCCCGCACCGAGGACGCAGCTCGTCCGCTCGTCCTCGACGGAGACGGCGGCCTCGAGGTGAGGGGCGACCGGCATCGCCTCGAGCAGGCGCTGACCAGCATGGTCGACAACGCGATCCGCCACGGCGGCGGCGAGGTTCGCCTCTGGGCCACCCAGAACGGTGAGGGCGTGCGACTCCACGTCGGCGACCGCGGCGGTGGGTTTCCGCCCGAGTTCCTGGACCGGGCGTTCGAGCGGTTCAGCCGCGCCGATGCCTCTCGAGGCCGCGGAGGCAGCGGGCTCGGCCTGGCGATAGTGGAGGCGATCGCAAACGCCCACGGTGGTGGCGCGGGGGCCGGCAACGATCCGACCGGAGGCGCCGACGTCTGGATCGAGATCCCGGCGGCGTGACGCCGCCTCGGCCCTCGCCCTCGTGCCCATAGGATCTTCCCGACGTGATCCAGGTCGACACCGACTCGTTCTTCGTGATCGTCCTCGTATCGGCCCTGGCGGCAGTCACCGTCGCGATCGTGCCCGCCCGCCTCGCGCCGCCGGTCGTCGTGATCGAGCTGCTGTTGGGGATCATCGTCGGCCCCCAGGTGCTCGACCTCGCGGGGACCGACAAGTTCATAGATTTCTTCTCCAACCTCGGGCTGGGCATGCTCTTCTTCTTCGCGGGCTACGAGATCGACTTCGAGCGGATCAAAGGACGCCCGCTGGAGCTCGGCGCCCTCGGCTGGCTGCTCTCCATCGTCCTCGCCTACGGGATCGGCGGGGTGCTCTACGCGACCGGGGTGATCCTCTCGATCCTCTACACCGGCTCGGCGATGGCGACGACGGCGATCGGGACCCTGATCCCGATCCTCCGCGACAACGGCGAGCTGAAGACCCGCTTCGGCACCTATCTGCTCGCTGCGGGCGGGGTGGGCGAGTTCGGCCCGATCCTCCTCGTGACCCTCTTCCTCTCGACCTCGCACCCTCTGCACGAGGCGGCGATTCTGATCGCCTTCGTGCTCCTCGCCGTCGCGATGGCGCTGATCTCAGTCCGCCTCGCCTGGCGCGGCTGGCCGGCCCTCGAGCGCACCTTCGAGGCGAGCAGCCAGCTCGCGGTGCGAATCACCGTGGTGCTCGTCTTCGGCCTCGTGCTGCTCGCCGGCGAGCTCGGGCTCGACGTGCTGATCGGCGGCTTCGTCGCCGGCATGATCGTCCGCCTGGCCTTGAAAGGGCACGAGCTGCGGGTCTTCGAGTCGAAGCTGACCGCGGTCGGCTTCGGCTTCTTCGTCCCCTTCTTCTTCGTCACCAGCGGCATCGAGTTCGACCTCGACGCGCTCGGCTCGGTCACCGCGGTGCTCAAGCTCCTGATGTTCTTCGGCCTCTTCCTCGTCGTCCGGGGAACGCCCGCGCTGCTGCTCTACCGCGGGGTGCTTCGATCCCGCGATCGCGCCGCCCTTGCCTTCTACGCGGCGACGGAGCTGCCGCTGGTCGTCGCCATCACGACGATCGCGGTGGATGGCGGCCACATGGAGACCTCCACCTCCGCCGGCCTCGTCGGGGCGGCGATGCTCTCCACCCTCGTCTTCCCGTTCGTCGGCCTGGCGCTGCGCAGACACGGCGAGGCCGAGACCGAGCGGCGCTCGCCCCCGCCGGCCGGAGAGGCGGCTCCGGCCGCCGTGTGAGTCACGCGCTTGCCGATCGTTTCCTGAACCTTTAACCGCGCCTGACGCGGCCTTCACGCTCGGTTCGCAATCTTTCTCGGGTCCCCCACCCACGCCCCCCCAGTCTCGGAGCATTGCCGCCTCGATTGACGGGAATAGAGGGCGGATACCCAAGAGGAGGTACGTCTGATGTCGATTGCAGCGATCATCGCCGTGAACATCGCGGCTGCAGTGATACTCGTGTCGATCCTCACCGCGGTCATGCTCACCCCGCTCCGGCTGCCCGAGCCGCAGCCGCTCACAGCCGACCGAGACTCCAGAAGGCGGCAGGGCCGGAGCGAGCCTGAAAAGGCCTGGGGTGGCCGCAATGAAAGCCGCCCCCGCCCGGCCATGCGGCCGATCCAGGACTTCTAGGCCCCAGCGCCTGTCGCGCCATCGCGCTCGCGGTCGGCCGGCCACATGCGGAAGCCCACCCCGCCGGCTCGCTGACCGGGGTGGGTTCCCGCCGTATGATTTCCGGCTCCCGGGCGCGTAGCTCAGTGGGAGAGCGCTCGCTTCACACGCGAGAGGTCGCTGGTTCGAAACCAGCCGCGCCCAT
>DASXAR010000048.1:0-52725 GCA_036406595.1 Solirubrobacterales bacterium
CCTGCTGCTCTCCGCGCCTGCCGACAAGCAGCACGTCGCCGAGCTTCGCATCTTCAACCCCGACGGCTCGGAGGCCGAGCTCTCCGGCAACGGCGCCCGCGAGGCGATCCTCTACCTGCGCCGCCAGGGCTGGACTGAGGAGGACCGCTTCGCGATCCGCACCGCCGCCGGCCCGATCGTGCCGACGATCACCGGCGATCTGACCTGCTCGGTCGAGATGGGCAACGCCTCGACGGTCTCCAAGGACTTTCCCTCCGGGGGCGAGGATGGCAAGGGCACCCTGAGCGCCGGGGGCCGCGAGTGGGACTTCCAGCATGTCTCGATCGGCAACCCTCAGTGCGCGATCGTCGTCGGCCCCGAGCTCGATGACCTCGACCTGGCCGAGGTCGGCCCGGAGATCGAAGCCCACGAGCTGTTCCCGAACCGCACCAACGTCTCCTTCCTGTCGATCGACGGCGACCGGGTCAGGGCGCGGATCTTCGAGCGCGGGGTGGGGGAGACGCTCTCCTCCGGCACCGGGGCCAGCGGCGCCGCCGTCACCGCCTTCCTGCGCGGCTCCCCCAGCCCGATCGTGGTCGAGCTGGACGGCGGCGAGCTGGAGGTCGAGATCGGCCCCGACCTGGCGGTGCGCCTGACCGGGTGGGCCGAGCCGGTCTACGCCGGCGAGCTCTCGTCCGAGCTGCTGGCGGCACTCGCCGAGCTGGGCAAATAGATTTCCCGGCCCATGGGGATCGCCGACCCGTCCAATCGCCTCGGGGCAATGCCCCCCTACATGTTCCAGGAGCTGGAGCGGCGGATCGCCGAGAAGCGGGCCGCCGGGGTCGACGTGATCAGCCTCGGGATAGGGGACCCGGACGAACCGACCTACCCCCATATCGTCTCGGCGATGCAGGAGGCGGTGGGCGACCCCGGCAACCAGAAGTACCCCAGCAACAGGGGCCGGGCCGAGTTCCGCCAGGCCTTCACCGAGTTCTACGCAGACCGCTTCGGGGTCGAGATCGACCCGGAGAGCGAGGTGATGCCGGCGATCGGCGCCAAGGAGTGCATCTACAACCTCTGCTTCGCCTTCCTCGACCCGGGCGGCGTCGCGCTCGCCTCCGATCCCGGCTACCCCGTGTACACCGGCGGGCCGATCCTCGCCGGGGCGACTCCGGAAGTCCTGCCGCTTGTCCCCGAGCTGGGATTCGTCCCCGACCTCGGGGCGGTGTCCGCCGAGGCCGCGGCAAAGGCGCGGCTGATGTTCCTCAACTACCCCAACAATCCCACCGGTGCCATCGTCCCGGAGGGCTTCTTCGAGAAGGTCGTCTCCTTCGCCCACGAGCACGAGGTCCTCGTGGTTCACGACAACGCCTACTCCGAGACCACCTACGATGGCTACGTGGCGCCGAGCTTCCTGGCAACGCCGGGCGCCAGGGAGGTCGGCGTCGAGGTCTTCTCGCTCTCCAAGGGCTACAACATGACCGGCTGGCGATGCGCGGCGATCCTCGGCAACGCCGACGCGGTCGAGACCTACTGGCGCTTGAAGACGAACGTCGACTCCGGCCTCTTCGAGGCGGTGCAGCTGGCCGGGGCAGCCGCGCTGCGCGGTCCCAGGGGCCCGGTTGAGCGGATGAACCAGACCTACGCGCGGCGCCGCGACCTGGTCGTGGGGGCGCTGCAGGAGATCGGCGTCGAGGTGCAGCCGCCGAGGGGGACGATCTACGTCTGGGCGCCGGTCCCGGACGGCCACACCTCCACCTCCTTCGCCGAGCTGGTCCTCGAGGAGGCGGCGGTGATCGTCTCGCCGGGCTCTATGTACGGGCCGAGCGGCGAGGGCTTCTTCCGGATCTCGCTCACCACCCCCGACGAGCGCATCGAGGAGGCCGTCGAGCGGATGCGCGAGCACCTGCGCTAAGCGGCGTCTTTGCGCTTTTCCCAATAGCGATTGAGGCCGCGCCACTGGTACTCGGGAGGGACGCACTGGATCAGCTCGGCGGCAGCCTCCTCGCTCGAGGCGTGCTCCGCGACCAGGGCCCGGTGCCGCTCCTCGTATGAGCCCTCGTCGAGGTCACGGGCCAGGGCCGCCTCCTCGCGCAGGCGCTCGCGAACCTGTGCGAGATGCCGGGCCGGATCCTCGACGCCGCCGAAGTGGGTCAGACCCAGTCTCTGCGGCCGCCAGCCTTCGACGATCCCGATCGATTCCTCCCAGGTCTCGATGTCGATGTCCGGCGGGGGGGTCGGCGGGACGATCAGGTCGGTGCCGGGGATGAGAACCGCGGCGACGTCGCCGACGAAGGCCGTGCCCGAGTCCTCGTGCAGGTAGGAGACATGGTGGGAGGCGTGTCCGGGCGTGTAGGCAACCCGCATGCCGAGGACGCTCTCGCCGCCGCTCAGAGGCGTCACGTTCGCCTTCGGGACGGGCACGATCTCCCCCCAGAGGCGTTCCATCTGGTCGCCGTATAGTCGCTCCGCGCTTGCCAGGAGCCGCGACGGGTCGACGAGATGGGGCGCGCCGCGCTCGTGAACGTAGACCTCGAGGTCGGGCCAGTGCCGGACCAGGGCGCCGGTGGCGGCCGCGTGGTCCAGGTGGATGTGGGTGAGGAGAATGGCGCGCGGCCTCTCGTCGCCGAGCTCGGCGAGCAGAGTCGGGAGGGAGGACTCCGGCCCGGGATCGACCAGCGCCTCGCCGACCTGCCAGCAGCCGATCACATGCGGCCGCCCGAGGTGCATCACGTCGATTGCGCGCATCGGGCTTCGCTCAGGCGGCGGTCTTGATCTTGCCTTCGGCCTCCAGCGTCTGCCGAAGGCCCTCCTCCATGCCACGCGGCGTGTAGCCGAGCTCGCGGCTCGCCTTCTCATGGCTGGCCCAGAAGGTGACGTCGTCCGCCGAGGAGATCAGCTCACGTAGGTTCGGCGGCTGGCCCATCAGCCTGCCGACCAGGGGGCCGACGGGAGTGAGCGCCTTGAGCAGCGGGACGGGAACGGCATGCTTAGGGGCCTTGCGGCCGCTGATCCCGGCGACGATCTCGATCGCGTCCCGGACCGTGGTGACCGGTCCGCTGATCACGTAGGTCTCGCCGATCTTGCCCTTGTCGAGGGCGAGCAGGATGCCGCCCGCGACATCCTCGACGTGGGAGAGGCAGATTCCCAGCTCGGGGAATGGCAGCAGCGGCATCCGCCCGGAGAGGAACTGGTCGAGCAGGACCCCGATCGAGGAGGTGTCGCCGGGCCCGTACACGCCGCCGGGCTGGACGATGATCGCCGGCAGGTCGCGCTCGGCGATCATCCGCCTCGCGATCCGATGGGCCTCCAGCTTGGTCTCCTCGTAGTAGGAGGTGAATTCCTTTCCGGGGTGTTCGTAGCTCTCGTCGACCACCCTGTGGTGGGTGTTGCCGAAGACCCCGACCGTCGAGACGTGGACGAGCCTCGGCACCTTTGCCTCGAGCGCGGCCTCGAAGACCCTTTCCGCTCCGGCCACGTTCGCCTCCCACATCGCGGGGCGCTGCGAGTCGGGGATTCCCACCTCGTACAGGGCCGCGGCATGCACGACCGCGCCGCAGTCCTCCATCCCGTGCCTGATCGCCTCGGTGTCACCCAGGTCGCCGGAGACGATCTCGCAAGCCTGCTCGACCAAGCGGGCGCCCTTCTCGGGATCGCGAACCAGGCAGCGGACGTCGTCGCCGCGAGCACGGAGCTGGCGAACGACCTCTCCTCCGATGAATCCGGTGCCTCCGGTGACGAATACCCGCACCCCGCAAGCCTATCCCGGCCCGGCCGCTATCTACAATCGGGGTGAGTGAATAGATCCAGGAACGGGCGCGCCAAGGAGACTCGTTATGCCGCCAATGGCGTCGGTGTCGAAAATCCCCGCGCCCGCCAGCGCGCACTCGCGATCGGGATTGCCGACGGGCGAGAGAACGGCGACACCCTCGCCGAGCTGAAGGAGCTGCTGCGGACCGCCGGCGTCGCGACCGCCGGCGAGGCCGTGCAGCAGCGGGCAGCGCCGGACCCGGACCGCTACCTGGGCAGCGGCAAGCTGGCTGAGGTGAGGGAGCAGATCGCCGCCTGCGACGCGAACCTGGTGGCGTGCGACGACGAGCTCGCCCCGCGCCAGGAGCGCAACCTGGAGGCCGCGCTGGGGGTGCCGGTGATCGACCGCACCGCGGTGATCCTCGACATATTCGCCGACCACGCCCACACCGCCGAGGGAAAGCTGCAGGTCGAGCTGGCCCAGCTCGAGTACAACCTGGCCCGGATGCGGGGCCTGTGGACCCACCTCGAGCGGCTCGGAGGTGGGATCGGCACGCGTGGCCCGGGGGAGAGCCAGATCGAGACCGACCGCCGGCTCGCGCGAGATCGCATCGCCGCCCTGCGCCGCCGCCTCTCCAATCTCGAGCGCAACCGGAGCGTGATGAGGGCCCGCCGCGAGAGCGCCTCACTGCCTCAGGTGGCCCTTGCCGGCTACACCAACGCCGGCAAGTCGACGCTTCTGAACGCCTTGACCGGAAAGCGCGACGTCGGGGTCGGCGACCGCCTCTTCCACACCCTTGACCCGACGACCCGAAGCGTTGCCCTCTCGGGGCGCGGGTTCCTCTTCACCGACACCGTCGGCTTCATCGAGAAGCTCCCCCATCAGCTGGTCGAGGCCTTCAAGGCGACGCTCGAGGAGACGGTGCTCGCCGACCTGATCCTGCAGGTTGTCGATGCCGCCGCTCCCGAGGAGCGGCGCCTCGCCGACCTCTCGGCGTCCGAAGCGGTGCTCGAGGAGATCGGCGCCGGTGCCAAGCCGCGCCTGCTGGTGCTCAACAAGGCTGACCTTCTCGATGCCGAGGAGCGCAGCGAGGCGCTGCTCCGGCATCCCGATGCCGTGCTCGTCTCCGCCCTCACCGGGGAGGGCATCGACGATCTGCGCGACCGCACCGAGGCCGCCTTCGCGGACACCCTGGCCGAGGTCGAGCTGCTGGTCCCCTACAGCGAGGGGAACCGCCTCCACGAGCTGCACGAGGTCGCCGGCGACCTCGTTCGCACCGAGCGGGGCGACGGCGTCCTGGTGCGGGCCCGGGTCCCGATCGCGGAGCTGCACCGCTTCGACGACCTCAGCGCCGTCGAGTGAGCGGGACCATCTAGGGTTCTGGCCGATGCAGCTGCCGGTCCTGAAGCTCCACGATGATGCCGTGCTGCCGTCGCGGGCGCATGACGGCGACGCGGGACTCGACCTATACGCATGCGAGGCGGCCCACATCGGCCCGGGTGAGCGTTGGAGCGTCGGCACCGGGATCGCGATGGAGATACCGGACGGCCACGCCGGCCTGGTCCTGCCGCGCTCGGGCTTGGCGCGGGAGCACGGGATCGCGCTCGTCAACAGCCCCGGCCTGATCGACTGCGGCTACCGCGGCGAAGTCCGGATCCTCCTCCTCAACACCGACCCGGCCGAGATCTTCCGCATCGAGTCCGGCGATCGCATCGCGCAGCTGCTGATCGTCCCGGTCGCGCTCGCCGAGCCGCTCGCCAGCGAGACCCTCAGCGAGTCCGCACGCGGCGACGGTGGATTCGGCTCGAGCGGTCGCTGATGCGGAGGACCCTGAAGGGGTAGAGGGCGGGGGAGGGGTCGCGGTTCCCCGCGGCGTCGATCGCGAAGACGGCGAAGACGTGGCGGCCGGCCGCGAGTTGGTAGGCCCGGGGGGAGGTGCACGGCGTGTACCGCCTGCGATCGATCCGGCAGCGGAAGCGGGCGCCCGGCTCGCTTTTGAAGGCGAAGACGACGTGGCGGCGCGCCCGGCGGGTCCTGAGCAGCTTGCGCGGGTGGCGGGACAGGCCGGTGCGGGGCGGCTTTCTGTCGATCGGCGGGTTCAGCCTGGGCTCTGGAGGTGGGGGAGGGGGCGATTCGGGCGCCGGCGGGGTGTCGGGGGGACGGAAGCTATTCGGGTCGCGCTCGTGGATCGCCTCGCATTCCACCGGCACCGCATCGCCGAATTCGGGGTGGTCGACCTGGGCAGTGTCGAACCCGGGCCCGCAGTCGATCAGCGGGTCGGCGTCACCGGAGTTGGCGAGGATCGAGTCGTCTCCTGCCGCAGCGCGGTAGGAATCGGGCCCGAGCCTGCCGAGAAGCTGGTTGGGGCCTGCGTCTCCGGTCAGGTCGTCGCCCAGGTTGGTGCCCTCGATGTCCTCCAGCCCCTGCAGAGAGGTGAGGGTGCCGCTGCCGCAGCTGGGCGCTCCGCCCGCACCGATCAGGCCCGCGCTCTGCGATCCGAGGTCGAGCGCGACCGGCGAGTCGAAGTTCGCCCAGTTGGCGTTGTCGCGGTCCGCGCCGCCGTCGAGCAGGTCTCCCTCGCAGACCGAGTCGGAGATGAAGAGGTCCTCGCCGCCGCCCGCATGGAGGACGTCGGCCCCCTCGTTGTTCGGCACCGCGTCGTCGCCTCCACCGGCATCGACCAGGTCATTCCCCGGGCCGTCCACGAGGGCGTCTTCGGTTGCGCCCGCGGAGATGTCGTCGGCGCCCGCCCCGCCCAGGCCCACGACCGAAGTGCTCGCCGGAAAGCCATCGGCGGTGAGGGTGTCGTCTCCGCCCAGTCCGGCGAGGAGGACCGTGTCCGGAGGCGCCGGGAGGGGACAGACGACCCGGCCTTCGGAGGGTGGTTCGCAACCTTCGGCGGCGTTCGGATCCGTGTCGAACGAGCCGCTTGAGCCGGCGAGGAGCTCGAAGCTGACCTTCGGGGGAGCGTCGGAGTAGGTGGCGGCGACGCGGTCGCCGGCGTCGCTTCCCGTCAGGTAGACCGCCGGCGGTCCGACGCCCGGTGCCATCTGGCCGACCGCGATCGAGGAGGGATCGCGCGGTTCGACCTCCTTGGCGCCGGTCTCGCAGTCGACGGTCGCCGTGGGGCCGCCTTCGCAGCTATCGCCCTCGGCACCGCCGTGAATCTGGTCGGCGCCGCCTTCGCCGATGATCACGTCCGCGCCGCCGCCCCCGTAGATCTGCTCGGCGTTGGAGCTGCCGACGATGAAGTCGGGGAAGGGGGTGCCGATGATTCGCTCGAAGCTCGTGCCTTCGAGTTCGAGGTCGACTCCTCCGCCCGCCGGGGCGAGACCGTCGTTGGCGAAGCCGGTGGAGGATGCTTCTTCGTCGAAGAGGTCGATGTAGACCCCGCGACCCTCGGCTTCGCCGGGAAAGCCTTCGTAGTCGAACAGCGACCCCTGGTTCGGGAAGCCCGGGGTGACGCCGGTCGCGTAGCTGAGCGTGTCGGTGCCGCCGCCGGTGTCGAAGATCGCGTCGATGGTCGCGTCTCCGCGCACGAAGTCGTCGCCCGCTTCGCCGTCGAGTGAGTCGGCACCGAAGCCGCCCGAGAGGAGGTCATCGCCGGGGCCACCCCGCGGCCGGTCGTCACCGATGCCGCCGTAGAGGCGGTCGTTGCCCGGGCCACCGTACAGCCTGTCGTTACCCCTGCCGCCGAAGATCGTGTCGTTGCCGCCTTCGCCGAAGACAGTGGTCACGGACCGCGGGGCGCGAATCGTGTCGTCGCAGGGCGTTCCTTCGATCGTTTCCCCGACGATCTGCGGCCCTTCGGAGCAGCTTGGAGTCCCCCAGGCCGTGGCCGGGGTCGCCGCCAGCAGTAGCAGGACGACAATCGGTCCAATCAAGGAGCTGCGCATCCTCGACCTCTACCCGGTCCTGACCCGAAGCGCCTCAGCCGCCCAGGGCGACCGCCCTGGCGGTGCTCTCGGCGGCGAGCTCCAGCGAGTCGTCGAGGGGCTCGAGCGCGACCGGCCCGCCGTATCTCCGCTCAAGGGCGAGACCGATCAGATGGTCGGCGAGCCAGGCGTTCTTCGGTAGCAGAGGACCGTGCAGGTAGGTGCCGATCATGTTGAGGCGCCGAACCCCCTCGAGACCGTCTTCGCCGTTGTTGCCGAAACCCCTGACGACGCGGCCGAAGGCCTCAGCCCCAGGCCCGAGGTGGGTGCGGCCGCCGTGGTTCTCGAAGCCGGAGACCGTCCTCGGGCCGTCGCCGAGCTCGACCTCGATCGCGACGTTGCCGATCAGGCGCGGGCCTGAGGCGCGGACGGTCTCGAGGTCTGCGATGCCGAGGCCGGGCAGCCGCTCCTCGCCCATCTGGTAGCTGTGGCCGAGCAATTGGTAGCCGCCGCAGACGGCGAGGAGCACCCGGCCGTCGTCGACTGCCGCCGCGAGCGGCTCGCGCTTGGTCTCGACCATGTCCGCGGCGACCATCTTCTGGTCGCGATCCTGGCCGCCGCCGAGATAGAGGACGTCGTGCCCCTCCGGGTCGAAGCCCTCGCCCGGCCCGGCGCTCGAGAGCTCGAAGCCGATCCCCCGCCACTCGCAGCGCCGCTGCAGGAAGATGATGTTGCCGCGGTCGGCGTAGATGTTCATCTGCTCCGGGTACAGCGCCAGCACGCGAAGATCCATCAGTTCTCCCTCCCGAGCATCACGACGGTGGAGCCGACATGGGCCTGGGTGGCCGCGATCCGCCGTCGTCCCCGCGGACGCAGGCCTGCCTCCAAGGCCTCGGCCTCCAGGGTGGCCGCATTCAGCGCCGTCAGCCGAACCTCGTCGACCTCCTCGCTGATCTCGCCATCCGGGGAGACAGCCTGGCGCAGACGCCGAATGCGCGCGGAGGCGGGCGTGACGTCGATTCCGATCGGAAGGCTCGAGTGAAGCCAGCCGTCGCACTCGCGAGCGTCGGGGAGCGGGAGGGGGGCGCCATGGGCCGGAACCATCCGCTCAACGATGGCAAAGGCGGCGATTCCGCCGGGGAGCAGGTGCTCGGCGACGCACCTCATGCAGGAGATCCGCTCATCGCGCCCCTCGAAGAGCTGAACCAGCTGCATCGGGGCAATCGTGAGAGAGAAGCGGCCTCCGAGGCGAAAGTCGCGAGCGTCGCCGACCTCCGCTTCCACCGGCAGGTGGGCGGCACGCTCGGCGAGGGTCTCGACCAGGATCGGGTCGCTGTCCAGCCCGACCACACGGTGCCCGCCACCCGCGAGGCGCAGTGCCACCCGGCCGGTTCCGCAGCCGAGGTCGAGGACTGTGCCCGCGGCCAGATCGGCGAGCTGGGACCAGGTGTCGAGGTCGGCCGTATAGGCGCCGCACTCGACGTCGTGCCAGATCACCGCCTCACCGATTTGCACGCTTGCTCGCTCCGCGCTCATCTCCACCGTCCCTGCTTCACCGCCAGAACTCCCGGGTCAGTCCTCGGTCGGAGAGCATCCTGTGCAGCTCGAGCAGCGCGGTGTAGGTCGGCAGGGCGAAGAGCCGCTCGGGCGCACCCGCTATGGCACGATCGAGGGAGGACGCGATCCCGGCCTCGACCGCGATCGCATCGGGCGGCCAACCCGCGTACTTGAGGCGAACCGCCATCTCCGCCGCGCGGGTGCCGGCGCAGGTCACCCTTCGCACCCGGTCTCCGAGCGGCTCGAAGTCGGCGTCCCAGACCCAGGAGACGTCGCGACCGTCGGCGATCCGGTCGTTGAGGCCGATCCAGAGGTCGATCTTCTCCCTCTCCGCCTCGAGGCCGAGGGTGCGCAGCACCTCGTTTGCGCCGGCCGGATTCTTGATCAGCAGGATCGAAACGCGCTTGCCGGCGACCTCCACGGTCTCCACCCGGCCAAAGGCGCCGCGCAGCCCCTTCAGCGCCGAGGCGATGCTCGGGGGGTCGATTCCGAGGCGGAGACCCGCTGCAACCGCCGCCAGGGCGTTGTAGACGTTGTAGAGGCCCGGCAGGGGAAGCTCGAGCGTCAGCTCTCCCTCGGGGGTCGCAATCAGCACCTTCGAGCCATCCATCCCGCGCAGCTCGATCGCCGTCGCCGCAACGTCCGGCCTCGGGCGCTCGGCTCCGCAGCTGGGGCAGGCGTAGTGGCCGAGGTGGGCGACGAACGCGCGCTCGTAGCGGTAGGGATGGCCGCAGCGGCGGCAGTGCTTGGCGTCAAATGCATGCTGGAGCTCGGGAAGAGCCTGGGAGGTGTCCTCGATGCCGAAGTAGAGGACACCGGCCCGCCTCTTCTCGCCGTCGCGGCCGAGGTCGGCGATCAGCGGATCGTCGGCGTTGAGGACGAAGCCGGCTCGACCCGCAAGTGCTCTCACCGTTGCCGCCCAATCGTCGGCGATTGCCTCGATCTCGCCATAGCGGTCGAGTTGATCGCGGAAGAGGTTCCCGAGGACCAGCAGAGATGGGTGGAGCTGGCGCGAGACCTCGGGAAGCCAGGCCTCGTCCACCTCGAAGAGGCCCTCGCCGCCCGGCTGGTCCAACAGCGCCGTCGCGATGCCCCAGGTCATGTTCGAGCCGGCGCGGTTGTGAACCGGCCGGCGGCCGGCCGCGGCGAGGAGCGAGGCGATCATGCCGGCGGTCGTCGTCTTGCCATTGGTGGCGCTGACGAGGGTGGTTCCGCCGGTCAGCCGCGCGCCGAGGCGCGCGATCGCATCGGGCTCGAATCGAAGCAGCATGCGCCCGGGCAGCGTGGTCCCGCCGCCGCGGCCGCTCGCCCGGCTGGCCGCCCCCACGGCCCTGGCGGCGAGGCGCTTGATGCCGAAGAGCGCCTCGCTCGAGCCGCGGTTCACTCCTCGCCTCGGCGCGGGACGATGATGCTGAGCGCCCGGGGAAGGACCCGCAGTGAGGCCGGCAGGTCGGTGAGGTGCTCGCCGTCGGCGTACACGCGGAAGGGGCGGCTGGCGCTCAGCTCGATCCGGCTGGCGCGGAAGACCCTCACCTCGTCGAGCTCCACGTGGGTGCCCTTGAACACCTTTGGCAGGTTAGCCAGGAAGCGCAGCTTCCCAACAGAGGCGATCGTGACGATGTCCAGCTCGCCATCGGCGAGGTCGGCGTCGGGGGCGAGGAGCATTCCTCCCCCGTAGGCGCGGCTGTTCGCGGCCGCGACGGAGAAGCCGGTGAAGCGCAAGCGTTCCTCGCCGACCCGGAGGCTGAAGCGCGCCGGCTTCCAGCCGAGCAGGGTGCGCACCCCGGAGTAGGCGTAGACGAGGTTGCCGCGCAGCCAGCTGGTCTCGTTGGCGAGCTGGTTCGCCTCCGCGTCGAAGCCGGTGCTGGCGATGCCGAGGAAGCGCCTGCCGTTCGCCTCGCCGACGTCGATCCTGCGGGCGTGCCCGTCCAGGAGCACCTCAACCGCGCCCGCCGGGTCGGTGGGAATCCCGAGCACCCGCGCGAGATCGTTTCCGCGCCCGCCGGGCACGACCCCGAGGGGCGTCTCGGAGCCGGCGAGGGCGCCGCCGATCGCCCCGATCAGCCCGTCGCCGCTCATCACGACCGGCAGCTCATCGGCTTCCACGGCCCTCACGGCGCGGGCGATCCCATCCTCGACGCCGCGGGTCCGCTCGACCCTGAAGGCGGCGTGGCGGGCATCGAGCTCCTGCTCGACCTTGGGAAGCTGCCGCAGGGCGCGGCCATGGGCCGAGGCGGGGTTGACGAGCAGCGCCATCGGCATCTCCCCGATCTCCATGTCGGGGCAGCCTAGAGGCTTGCGCCGAGGCGCCCGACGAAGAAGTCGCTCCCGTCGACCCCGCCGGAGGCGACCTGCTCGATGCCGTGCCGGCGGAGGTTGCGGGCGACAAGCCGGCCGACCGGGCCGGCGAGAACGAGGTGGCCGCCGGCCCTGAGGACCCGCGCCGCCTCGCCGGGGCGGATCCGCCCCCTGAGCTGTGCCACCAGGTCGAAATGGTCGTTCGGGTAGGGCAGCGAGCCGGGCCGGCCGCGCTTGAAGGCGACCCGCCCCTCTGGGTCGAGGCCGACGCGGGCCGCGGCCCGCTGCACCGAATCCTCGGAGGCGTCCACTCCGCGGACCCGGGCCGCGGGGTACTCGCGGGCGAGGAAGAGGGCGCCGTCGCCTCCGCCGCATTCGATCTCCAGAGCCCGCTCCGGGGCTCGGGGGACCTCGAGCACCGCCGCCGCGAGCGCGATCAGGTCAGGCGATGGCATCGCAGATGAGGGCTCCGCATTCACGGGCCGATCATCGCAGTGACAGTTCATCTAGGCTCTTGCGCCGATGCAGGGGACCAGCGACCGCACCAAGCTGATCATCCTCGCCGCATTTGCGGCCGTCGCCGTCGCGGTGGTCGCGGTGATCCTGATTGCCCGCAGCGGTGGATCGGATCAGTCGGCGGCGAGTGCGAACGGCTGCAAGAGCGTCGCGGCGCCGAAGCCCAAGCAGGTCAGTTTCAAGGCGCCGAAGCAGACCGTGAAGAAGGGCGAAGCGGTCACCGCGGTCGTCGAAACCAGTTGCGGCACGTTCGACATCGCCCTCGACACCACCAGGGCGCCGAAGACCGCCAACTCCTTCGCATTCCTGATCGAAGAAGGCTTCTACGACGGGCTCTCCTTCCACCGGGTCGTCCCGGAATTCGTGATCCAGGGCGGCGACCCGCTGGGGAACGGAACCGGTGGACCGGGATACAGCGTCGATGAGAAGCCGCCGGCGAACCTCTCTTACACAAAGGGAGTCGTCGCGATGGCCAAGTCGGGGGCGGAGCCGCCGGGCCGCTCCGGCAGTCAATTCTTCGTCGTGATCGGCGCCGACGCCGGGCTGCCGCCCGAATACGCGCTGGTCGGGAAGGTGAGCGAAGGCTTCGACGTGGTCGAACGGATCGGTGAACTGGGAACCCCGTCGGAAAAACCCAAACAGCCCGTCCTGATCGAAAAGATCAGCCTCGAACGGGGCTAGCCGCGGCGAAGAAGTCGCGGGCCCGCTCGGCGACGAGCTCGGGGCGCTCGTCGGCGATGAAGTGCCCGGAGTCCTCCACCAGCTCGACCTCCATCTCGTCGGCGTGGCGCTCGTAGCCCTCGAGGAGCTCGGGTCGCAGGACCACGTCTCCGACCCCGAACAGCATCCGGGTGGGAACCGTCAGCCTCGAATCGGCGTAGCGGCCGCGCACGATCGGCCAGAGCTCGCGCAGCTGGAAGACCCGGTAGAGCTGCACGGCGGCCCGCGCTCGGTCGGGCTCGGCGAGGTTGTCGGCAAAGGCGCGCAGGGTCGCCTCGTCCCAGACCTCGCGAAGGGTCGATCCGGATCGCAGGACGCGCGGGACGAAGCCGCCGCGCCGGTGCAGCTGGTATCCGACGACCGGCGTCATGATCAGGACCTGGTAGGCGAAGCGCCACGCGTAGGGGAGGATCGCGCGCGGGCTGCTCAGCCACGGCGTCAGGATGTTGAGGGCGAGATAGCGCTCGAAGCGCTGCGGCTCGCGCATGCAGAGGAGGAAGCCGAGCCACCCGCCCCAGTCATGGCCGACCAGCTTCACCCGCTCGATTCCCATCTCGTCGAGCACTGCGAGCACGTCGTCGGCGAGGTTCTCCTTCTCGTATCCGTCGCGAGGGGCGTCGGACCAGCCGAAGCCGCGCAGGTCGAGGGCCAGGACGCGGTGTCGGTCGGCGAGGGCCGGCATCAGGTTCCGCCACTCGTACCAGTGCTGCGGCCACCCGTGCAGGCAGAGGACGACGTCGTCGCCCTGACCCGCTTCCGCGACGTGGAAGTCGAGGCCGCGGGCGCGAACGGATCGGTGACTGACGCCCTCGACAGACGGGAGCTCTGACATGGAGGCCACTATATGCGGCGCGCTCCTCTACGCTGACCGCATGGCCAAGGTCGACGTGGGCGACCCCGCACCGGACTTCGAGCTGCCCGGTACCGGCGGAAGGAACTACCGCCTCTCCGACTTCCGGGGCGAGAACGTCATCCTCGCCTTCTACCCCGGGGATGAAACGAGGGTCTGCACGGCTCAGTTCTGCTCCTATCGCGATAAGGGCGACCGGCTCGACCAGCTCGACGCAACGGTGCTCGGGATCTCGCCCCAGTCGGTCGACTCGCACGAGCACTGGGTTCAGGAGCAGAGCCTCAACGTGCCGCTGCTCGCCGACGAGGACCTCAGCGTCAGCGGGAGCTACGGCGTTACCGGCTGGATCGGACCGCTGGCACGGCTGACCGATCTGAAGGGCTCCCCTGGGGGTCGCTACGTGATGCGCTCGATCTTCCTGATCGACGCGGAGGGCATCGTGCGCTACCGACACGTGTCCCGGACCGGTGCGACCTTCCAGTCCGTCGAGGACCTCGAGCAGGCCGTCGCGACGCTCGCCTGATGGCCGGCTCCCCGGTCGCCTTCACGACCGGCGGGCCGCCGAAGATCCACGGCGAGAGCGCGGGGGAGGGACCGGCGGTGGTCCTCTGCCACGGGATCACCGCCACCCGCCGCTACGTCCTGCACGGCTCGAGGGCGCTGGAGCGGGTTGGCCACTCCGTCGTCACCTACGACGCGCGGGGGCATGGCGAGTCCGATCCTGCGCCGGCCGGGCAGGGTTATGGATACCCGGCGCTGGTCGCCGATCTCGAGCGGGTGGTCGCGGAGACCGTCGCGACCGAGCAATTCGTGCTCGGCGGACACTCGATGGGCGCTCACACCGCGGTCGCCTACGCGCTCCGGCATCCGCAGCGCGTCGCGGGCCTCGTGGTGATCGGTCCGGTCTATGTGGGGGAGATCTCGGAGCGCTCGCTCGAGTACTGGGACGGGCTGGCCGCCGCGCTCGACGGGGGAGGGGTGGAGGGGTTCCTCGACTACATCGACCGCGAGGAGGAGCGGGACCCCGCCTGGCGTGAGGCCGTTCGGCGGTTCACCCGTCAGCGCATGCTGGAGCACCGCCACCTGGATGCGCTGGTCGAGGCGCTGCGGCAGGTGCCGCGCTCGCGTCCGTTCGCGGCGCTCAACGAACTCGGCGAGCTGCGAATGCCCGCGCTCGTCGTCGCCAGCCACGACGATGCCGACCCCGGGCACCCTCGCGCGGTTGCCGAGGCCTATGCGGAGCAGCTGCCGGAGGCGCGCCTGGTCGGCGAGGAGAGGGGGGCGTCGCCGCTCGCCTGGCAGGGAGGGCGGCTGGCGCGGGAGATCGGCGCATTCTGCGCGGAGATCGCGGACTGATCATCTAGCCTTCGCTCGATGGACATCGGGCAGTCGATCCACTACGCGGCGGTGAGGCGAGGCACGCCGGTTTATGGCGCGGACGAGGTCGAGGTCGGCAGGGTCGAGGCGATGCTCGACAACTACCGCGAGCACATCTTCGACGGGGTGGTCTTCTCGGGGTCGGATGGCAGGCTGCGCTTCGTCGACGCCCCCGAGGTCGCGCGCACCGCGGAGAACGGAGTCCTGCTCCGGATCGACGCCGAGGAGGCCGCGCGGCTGGGCCCGCCGGACAAGGGCAACCCGAGCTTCCGGCCCAACCTGAGAGCCGGGCGGCTCGGGCGTCTCTTCGGTGGCGGATGGAAGCGGCGCTGAAGCAGCTGCGGGCGCCCGCGGAGGCGACCCTCCAGCGCGCCTCCGCGTTCGGGGCAGCGTTCGGCATCGGAATCGCCACCTACATCGCCCTATCGGCGGCGGCGGGGGACGCGCCCGCCTGCATCGACGGCTCCCACGGATGCCTGACCGTCGCCGAAAGCTCCTATTCGCATCTGCTCGGGATCAACGTCGCGGTCTTCGGCATCGCCGGCTACGCCGTCCTGCTCGTCGTCGCGATGATGCGGGGAGATGCCGCCCGGCTGACCGGCTTCGCGCTCGGCCTCATCGGCTTCGGGTTCAGCGTCTACCTAACCTACCTGGAGCTTTTCGCGATCGACGCGATCTGCCAGTGGTGTGTCGCGAGCGCGATCGTGATGACCGTCGTCTTTGCGATCAACACGACGCGGATGATGCGCTACGTGGGAACCGAGACTTGAGCGATCGCGAGGAGCGCCGGCGCCGGCTCGTGCAGCTGGGGAGCGCCGCGGCGTTCCTCGCGATCGTCGTCGTCGCGGTCCTGATCGTGATCTCCCAGAGCCAGACCGAGGGAGGCGACACCAACCTCGAGGACGTCGGGCTCGTCAACCACGAGCTGCGGGGAATCCCGCAGGAAGGGCTTGCGCTTGGCCGTGCCGCCCCGGTCAAGCTCGTCGAGTTCGGCGACCTTCAGTGCCCGTCATGCAGAGCGGTTGCAGAAGACGCGATGCCGGGGCTGATCGACTCCAGGGTGCGAAACGGCTCCGCCCGGCTCGAATTTCGGAACTTCGTGATCATCGGCGACGAATCGACCCCGGCGGGAGCGGCCGCGATCGCGGCCGGAATGCAGGGGCACGGCTGGAACTTCATCGAGCTCTTCTACCGGAACCAGGGCACCGAGAATTCCGGATACGTCACCGACGAATTCCTGACCTCGCTCGCGAAAAGCGCCGGCGTGCCCGACATCGCGCGCTGGAACAGGGACCGCCGGAGCAATGACGCGATCGCGCAGGTCGAGCGCAGCACCGAAGAAGCGGATGGGCTGGGCTTCGACGGGACGCCGTCGTTCGCGGTCGAAAGCCCCGGCACCAAGGGGCTCGAACCGCTCGGATTCCTCAGCTCGACGGGCGACCTCGAAGCGGCGGTGGACAAGGCTCGCTAGGGACCGTTGTCGGGGGACCCCTAGGGACCGATGTCAGGGGACCCTTTCAGGGCCCTTCCCGCTCAAGTTGACATAACCACCATTATCGTGCGTTGGATAGATGCGTCAGCGGCTCCAGCTGTTCCTTTTGCGCCCCATGGGCGCAAAAGGAACAGCCCTAGGCGGGGCGTGTGGCGCTGCCGCGGACCAGCGGCCTGACCAGAGGCGGGGACTTCGGTAGCTCGTCCTTGTGGACGAGCTCGAGCGAGAGCGGTGAGGCTTCGATCGAGCGCACGGTGTCCCGATTGCAGTGGCAGCCGTCGCCCAGGAACCTCCAGGGCCCCTCGAGGCGGTCCTGCCAGCGGGCCAGGCCGGGCCGCTCGGAGCGCACGTGCTCGACGAACAGCAGCCGTCCTCCGGGCTTGAGGACGCGTGCCGCCTCGGCCAGGGCGGCGTCGGGATCGGGGACAGTGCAGAGGACCAGGGTGAACACGGCGGTGTCGAAGCTCGAATCCTCGAAGGGGAGGGCTTCAGCCGGCGCCTCGACGATCTCCGGGCTCGTCGCCCCCTCCCCCGCCTTCGCTCTGAGCTTCTTGATCATGTGCGGGTCGGGCTCGGCGCAGACGAGCTCCGTGACCGCCGCCGGATAGAGGCCGAGGTTGGCGCCGGTCCCGCTGCCGATGTCGATCGTCCGCCCGGAGGCGGTGGCGAGCGTGGCGCGGCGCATCTCGATCAGACCGGCCTCTTCGGTGGATCGGAGGCAGCGGTCATAGAGGGCGGAGAAGCCCCTTCCCCAGGTGGCGTCGTAGAGACGGCCCATGCAGGGACCGTAGCGCTCCTGCTCCGCTCAGGGGATAATTTCGAAGGGCTTCAGGGCCTTGGGGCCTCGGCGGCCCGAGGAGAGGGCGAACGCCTCGAGGCGGTACCTGCCCGGCTTGAGCTGGCGCCCCTGTATCCGCCCGCTGAGATGCACCCGCGTCTTCCCCGCCGGAGCAAAATGGCTGAAGCTGCCAACCCGGGTGAAGCCGGCGCCCGGCCTGCGCCAGAGCACGACGAGCATCGTCTTCGCCGCGCGGGAGACCATGTAGCTGACCGTCGCGCCGGCCCTGGCCTGGAAGCGGCGCGGCCTGATCGCCAGCTTCGAGATCCGCACCGGCCGGCGCCTCGTTTCGAATTCAAATTCTTCTTCTTCTTCTTCTTCTTCTTCTTCGTTTTCTTCCGGTTCACCCGGCGGGCCCGGGAGGTGCGGGTGGCTGACCCGGACGTCGTCGATCGCGAGCCCGGCGAGGTCGACGATTTCGTCGGAGTCGAGATGGAAGCGCAGGCGGATCGTCCTGCCGGCGTAGGAGGAGATGTCGGCCCGGTGCAGGCCCCATCCCGCGGCCGCGGGATGGTAGGGATTGGTGACCGGGTTGCCGAGGACGCTGAGCATCGTCGGGCCCGTCCACGTGAACAGGGCTCGTCGGCTCCCTCCCCCCTCTTCTTCCACCGAGACCGCGACATGGTCGAAGGCCGCCGACTCGATCTGCAGCCACTGTTCCCAACTGACGTATATCGGTCCCTGCACCCCGGCAAGGGAGATCGGCGGCGAGACGAGGTCCTGCGTGCTCGAGGACTCATACGTGCCGTCCAGGTCGGTCTTGAAGCACCCGAAGCCCCCGCCGCAAGCATGAAGCCCGGCGACCGCTTCAGGGGTCGCCGTCGCCGCCGTCGCGGGAAGCCCCAGCTCCCACTCGTCATGAGTCCCGGCATGGGTGAAGCCGTCGGCGCCATCCTCGAAGTCGGCGGCGAAGACGTCGTCTTCGGCTTCCTTCGGCTCTTCCTGCTCGCAGAGGATGAGCTTCGCGCCTTCCAGGTCCCCGGCGGTGCCGTTGAGTTCGTCGTCGCGGATCGCCAGGTGCCATTCGCCCCTGGCCTCCATGCCTTCGAGCCAGTCGAGCCGGTACTGAGGCTCCGGCTGGAGCATCAGCGGCCGCAGAGCCACGTAGAGGGGCGGGATGGCGGCATACGGGTCGAAGGTCGCATCCATCTGTTCCTGCCCGCCGAGGGTCGCCGCGCCGATATCGGTGAAGACGCCGAGCTCGCCGCCCTCCGGGGTCTGGAGAGACACGTCAAGATCGGACATCAGGCCGTGGCGCAGGTCGAGCCGCAGCACCGCCCGCCCGATCCTGAAGCTGTCGCCGACCGTGATCGGCGAGGTGATCAGCCCGCCGTCGAAGATCGAGCCGGTCAGCTCCGCGGGGTAGGAGCGGCAGCTCGGTTCCGCGGCCGGGATGATCGTCGTGGATAACCGGTAGTTCGCGGTCGGACCGCCGGTGGTCGGGGAGGGAGCATCGACGAAGGCGTAGTAGGTCCCCGCTTCGCCCACGGTCATCGCCAGGGCCTCCGAGGGGATCGTCGGGTTGGGGGTCTCCGCTTCTCCGGGGTCGTTGACGACGAGGATCTTTGGTTCGCTCTGATCGCCGGCCGGCCCGATCCCGAGGCGGCCGTCGTAGTAGCTCCCGTCTCGCTCGGGGTCGAGGTCGAGCGAGAGGAACACCGTGTCGCCGGCCTGAAGGTGCATCGAGTACCAGTCGACCTCCGAGGCTTCGGGGGGGTTCCTGGTGCCGGCGACGTAGCCGTCTTCGATCAGATCCGCGCTTTCCAGCGTGTTGTTGGGCTCGAACTCCGCTTCCGGCGCCCCGGCGCGCACCTGCAGGTAGAGGTCGTATGGCATCTCGACCGCGCCCGTCGCAGAGTCGTTGACGCGCAGGTAGTAGGTGCCGTCACTCGGGATCGCCGCCCCCGCGATGCTCGGGGCCAGGTCCGTCTCGGTCCCGTCTCCGTCGTCGAACTCGATCACCGTGCTGCCGTCTGGGCCGAGCAGCGTCAGCTGCGCGTCGGTGGAGCTGCCCGAGGAGCCGCTGGTGAGCACCGCGGCGAAGACGTGGTTTCCAGCGCGTGCCGAGAAACGGTAGTAGTCGACGTCACCCGCTCCGAACAGCGGCGCCCGCACTCGTTCTCCACTCGCGATCGAGGAGGCGGTCGCCGGGGTGTCGTTCGGCTCGGACTCGGCGCGTGGGGGAGCCGGCAGCGGAGTCGGGGCCGGCTGCACTGCCGACGCCCTTGCGGTCGGTGCCAGGACGACGAGCCCAAGCCCCATCGCGAGGACGACCGGCCACCTCCACCCCCTCCCCATCACGCTTTCAGCATATTCCAGCGCCGTCGCGGGGCGGCGCCAGCGGGAATCGTCGGGAGGAAGCGCTTAGGCGGCGTCGCGCCTGGAGCCCGACTCAGCGGTCGCCGCCGGGGCGGATTCGCCTTGTGGGCTTCCCGCGGCGCGCTCCTCGTAGGCGTGCCTGGCGCCGTGATCGACCTCGGTCATCAGCTTGTCCAGCTTCATCAGGCGACCGATCGCCTCGCGCGTGCGGCGCGGCAGCAGCGAGACGAGCTTGAAGAAGGCGCCGTTCTCGCGTGGGATCCAGACGTCGAAGCGCGGCACTTCGAGCGCGTCGATGATCGCATCGGCGACGTCGGAGGCCTCGACGGGCCTCACCCAGCGCTGCCCGACTCCGGAGGTGAGCTCGGTGTTCACCACGGTCGGCATCACGCATGAGACCTCGATGCCGCTGCCGCGCAGCTCCCAGCGCACGGCCTCGCTGAGGCCGACGACGCCGTGCTTGGTCGCCGAGTAGGTGGCGATGCCCGGGACGCCGCCCTTGCCCGCCTGCGAGGCGATGTTGACGATGTGGCCGGAGCGCCGCGGGCTGAACCGCTCGATCGCCAACTGGGTGCCGGTGATCACTCCGTGCAGGTTGATGTCGACCTGGCGGTGGATCGACTCGTCGGTCTCCTCGACAAACGGGGTCACGGGCATGATCCCGGCGTTGTTGACCACCACGTCGATGGGGCCGAGCTGTCGCTCCGCCTCGTCGAGAAACGATGCGAAGGACTCCCGCTCGGTGACGTCGAGCCCGACGGCGATCGTCCCGCCGCCCAGCTCGGCCGCGGTCTGCTCGGCCAGCGCGAGGTCAAGGTCGCCGATCGCGACCCGGCATCCCCTGCGGACCAGCGCAGTCGCGGTCGCCTTGCCGATGCCCCGCGCGCCTCCGGTGATCGCAACCACCTTGCCGCTGAGTGAACGTCGCTCCTTCGCCATCGTCTCCTCCTCGTTCGCCCCGCGTCCTCAGGCCGCGGCAGGCTTGTAGACGGTGACCACGGCGGCGCCGCCGAGGCCGATGTTGTGCTGCAGGGCCACCCTGGCGCCGTCCACCTGGCGCCGGTCGGCCTCACCCCGCAGCTGCCAGGTCAGCTCGCTGCACTGGGCAAGACCGGTGGCGCCGAGCGGGTGGCCCTTGGAGATCAGCCCGCCGGAGGGGTTGACGACGACCTTGCCGCCGTAGGTGGTCGCCTCTTCGTCGACCAGCTTGTGCCCCTCGCCCTCCGCCGCGAAGCCGAGCGCTTCGTAGGTGATCAGCTCGTTGGCGCTGAAGCAGTCGTGCAGCTCGCAGACATCGACCTCCTCGGCTGCGATCCCGGCCTCCTCGTAGGCCTCCTGCGCCGCCTGCCTCGACATGTCGGAGCCGACGATCTTCATGCAGTCGGTGTCCTCGGCGAAGGTCGAGGAGAGGTCGGTGACCATCGACTGGCCGGCGATCTCGATCGCCTGGCCCCAGAGGCCGTTCCGGTCGACGTAGCCCTCGGAGGCGACGATCGCGCAGGCCGACCCGTCCGAGGTCGGCGAGCACTGGAGCTTGGTCAGGGGGTCGTGGATCATCTTCGCCGCCTTGATGTCCTCGATCGAGTATTCGTCCTGGAACTGGGCGTAGGGGTTGTTGACCGAGTGCTTGTGGTTCTTCCAGCCGATCCAGGCGTAGTGATCGGGCTCGGACCCGTACTTCTCCATGTGGTCGCGGCCCGCGTTGCCGAACATCTGAGGAGCAGGAGGCGACTGCTCCGGGTCGCGGATCTCGAACATCCGCATCGCGTGCTTGTCGAGCGCGTTGGTGCGATCGGTGTACTTGACGCCGAGGCTTCCGGGCTCCATCTTCTCGAAGCCGACCGCGAGGGCGCAGTCGACCAGACCCCCCTTGACGGCCTGCCGCGCGAGGAACAGCGCCGAGGACCCCGTCGAGCAGTTGTTGTTGACGTTGACGACCGGGATCCCGGTCAGGCCGAGCTGGTAGAGCGCCCGCTGCCCGTAGGTCGAGTCCCCGTAGCAGTAGCCGGCGTAGGCCTGCTCGACGTCGTCGTAGGAGATGCCGGCGTCTGCGAGGGCCTTCTCCCCCGCCTCCTTGGCCCAGTCGGGGTAATCGCCCTCCTTGCTGCCGGGCTTCTCGAACTTGGTCATCCCGACCCCGATCACGAACGTGCGGTTGCTCAAAAGTCTGCTCCTGTGTCGCCGCGCTCCGCGCGGTTTGGCTGGTCAGCCAGGAAATCTACCGGGATTCGCGGCGCGCCTGCTCCGGAGGCGGTCCAGCCATAATCTGAGGCGTGGTGATTGCAGACATCAGCACGGACCCCGCGGCCGGCGTCGGAGTCTTCGCTGCTCTCGCGGCCGGCGTCGTCTCCTTCCTCTCGCCGTGCGTGCTGCCCTTGGTTCCCGGCTATCTCTCCGCGGTCACCGGCGTCTCCGCGGGTGACCTGGAGACCGCCGGCTGGCGCCGGGTGCTGGGCCCGAGCCTGCTGTTCGTCGCGAGCTTCTCCGCGATCTTCATCATCTACGGGCTCACCGCGACCGGGCTCGGCTCGGCCCTTCACGAGCACGAAGAGCTGCTGACGAAGATCGCCGGAGCGCTGATTGTCGCTATGGGGGTGCTGTTCGTCGCAGCTCTCTTCGTGCCGCGACTCAATGGTGAGTGGCATGTGGACGCGCTGCTGGAGAGAGCGGGCAGAGGCGGCCCGGTGGTGGCTGGGGCGGCCTTCGCGATCGCGTGGACTCCCTGCATCGGCCCGACCCTCGGGGCGATTCTCACCGCCGCCTCGCTCTCCGACTCGGCAGGGCGCGGCGCCTTCCTGCTCGCCGTCTACTCCGCCGGCCTCGCGATCCCCTTCCTGCTGACCGCCATCGCCTTCTCGCGGATGACCACCGCATTCACCGTTGTCAAGCGCCACTATGCGGCGATCATCGCGACCGGCGGGGTGATCCTGATCGCGATGGGGGTGCTGATCTGGACCGGCGAACTGACCCAGCTCAACATCGAAGCCCAGCGGATCATGAGCGAACTGGGGCTCGACTTCTGGAACTCGGTCTGAGCGACCGACGGGGTCGGCATCTAGGAGGCTGCCGGAGCGGGGAGCGCGGCCTCGATCTCGTCGGATGGAGCGGGCCTGAGAATGAGGACCTCGGCCGGAGCGCTCTCGAGCAGCCAGACGAGGTCCTCGCCGGCCAGGCCCTCCTCTCCCTTTGCCCGTGCAGGGACGACCACCCGGTCGAAGCTCTCGCTCTCGAGCAGCCGGGCGAGGGCGTGGCGGTAGGAGCGCCCGCGCTCGATTCGCGCGTCAACGGGCACCCCCTGTGCGGTGGCGCGCTGCTCGATCGTCTCGAGAATCGGCATCGCCAGCGCGGCCTCGTTGGGAATCGCGCATTCGAGCGGCAGCCGCATCGGGACCAGGGCCAGATAGGCGGGCATCAGGGTCGCGTTCTCGGCCTGCGCCAGGCGGAGGGCTGCGTCAAGGGCGCGCCGCGAGATGACCGTGCCCGTGAAGGGCAGGAGGATGCGGCGCACCGCCTCATCCCCTCGCCGGCCGGTCCGCCAGCGGGAGCGAGCGAGCAGGTACCCGCCGGCAAGGCCGAGGAGGAGCGCCAGGCCGACCAGGACATGCTCGATCATCGCTTCTCCTCCCCCCCGCCTCGATGGGCGACGATCCGCACGTCGACGCCCGGTGGGGTTGCCCGCATCAGCTGCTGTGGCAGCCGTTCCCGCAACCGCGCCAGCCCTCGCGGCGGGTTGGACTCGCCGACCATGATGTAGGTCGTGCCGCGGTCGCGGACCACCCGGGCGGCGGCGGTCACGAGGTCGTCGTGCTCCTCGATCAAGAGGGTCGCGCCCAGGACCGAGGCCAGTTGGCGCAGCGCCATCACCTGGCGCTCGATCTCGCCCTCGATCGGCTGCCCCGGCCGCTTTACCCAGAGCAGGTCCAGGTCCGTGCCGAGGCGCTGCGCCGAGCGCCAGGCGCGGCGAACCAGACGCTGAGAGCTCGGCTGAGGGCGGATCAGAGCCAGGACCCGCTCGCTGACCGCCCTGGGAGCCTCCGCGGCGAGTCGCTCCTCTCGCGTGCCGAGCGGTTCGTGACGCTCGAAGGTGAGCCGCTTCGCCTCGACGTCTTCGGCGACCTGGCGCAGGCTCACCTCGCGAAGAGCGGCGAGATTCTCGATCCGGAAGAAGTTGTTGAGGGCGGCCTCGATGTTCTCGCCCGGATAGATCTTGCCGGCGCGCAGGCGCGCGACCAGTGCCTCGGGCGTGAGGTCGATCAGCACGACCTCGTCGGCGGTGCCCAGTACCGAGTCGGGCACCGTCTCGCGCACCCGCACGCCGGTCAGCTCCGCGACCTGGTCGTTCAGCGACTCGAGATGCTGGACGTTCACCGTGGAGAAGACATCGATGCCCGCGGCGAGCACGTCGGCGATGTCCTCATAGCGCTTCTCATGCTCGAGCCCCGGTGCGTTGGTGTGGGCCAGCTCGTCGATCAACGCGAGTTCGGGGGCTCTTGCAAGCACCCCCGGCAGGTCCATCTCCTCCACCTCCACATCGCGGTAGGTGACGCTGCGACGCGGGACCACCTCCAGCCCTCGCGCCTGCTCGCTCGTCTCGCGGCGCTTGTGAGGCTCGAGGTAGCCGATCGCCACATCCCGACCCGCCTCGGCTTCCGCGTGGCCCTCCTGCAGCATCCGGTAGGTCTTGCCGACCCCAGCGGCCATGCCCAGGAAGATCTTGTAGTGGCCGCGGTCGACAACCGCCGCTGCCGGCCGGCGCGAGCGCTCGAGCTGCGGCTCGTTGCGGACCACCCTGCGCCACCCTATTCCCGTGCTCTGCGATCGACCCGCACTCTGCTGCCTTCGAACGCCTGCATGGGTCGGTTCACCATCGCACTCAGGCCCCCAGCAGGTTGTGGACGATCAGGTCGATCAGCTTGATCCCGATGAAGGGGGCGATGACTCCCCCGAGCCCGTAGATCAGCATGTTGCGGCGAAGCAGGGCGGTCGCTCCGATCGGCCGATAGCGGACGCCCCGCAGCGATAGGGGGATCAGCAGCGGAATGATCAGGGCGTTGAAGATGACCGCCGAGAGGATCGCCGATTCCGGGGTGCCCAGGGACATGATGTTGAGGGCGTCAAGGGGCCCCTTTTCGCCAGCGAGCGCGTAGGTCGCCGCAAACATCGCCGGCAGGATCGCGAAGTACTTGGCGATGTCGTTGGCGATCGAGAAGGTGGTCAGGGCACCGCGGGTGATGAGGAGCTGCTTGCCGACCTCGACGATCTCGATCAGCTTCGTCGGATTGGAGTCGAGGTCGACCATGTTCCCCGCCTCGCGCGCCGCCTGGGTGCCCGTGTTCATCGCCACCCCGACATCGGCCTGGGCTAGGGCCGGGGCGTCGTTGGTCCCGTCTCCCGTCATCGCGATTAGGCGGCCGTCGGCCTGCTGCTCGCGAATCAGCTCGAGCTTTCGCTCCGGCGTCGCTTCAGCGAGGAAGTCATCGACTCCCGCCTCCTCGGCGATCTTGGCCGCGGTCAGCCGGTTGTCGCCGGTCACCATGATCGTGCGGATGCCCATTGCGCGAAGGTGGTCGAAGCGGACATTGATCCCCTCCTTGATCACGTCCTTCAGGTAGATGACGCCAAGGATGCGCTCATTGCGCGCGACCGCGAGCGGGGTGCCGCCCTCGCGCCCGATCCGGTCCAGCTCCTTCTGCAGCTGTTCGGGAGAGCGCCCGCCCTCCTGGGAGACCCAGGCTTCGATCGCGTCGCCGGCGCCCTTGCGGAGCCGGGTGGTGTCGTAGTCGACGCCGCTCATCCGCGTTTCGGCGCTGAAGGGGACGAAGGTCGGCTCGTGCCCGGCGAAATCGTGCTCCCGGATGCCGTAGTCCTTGGCGAGGACGACGATAGAGCGCCCCTCGGGGGTCTCGTCGGCGAGGGAGGACATTTGGGCAGCCTCCGCGAGCTCCTCGACGCTGACGCCTGGCATCGGCATGAATTCGACCGCCTCCCGGTTCCCCAGCGTGATCGTGCCGGTCTTGTCAAGGAGCAGCACGTCGCAGTCGCCCGAAGCCTCGACGGCCCGGCCCGAGAGCGCCAGGACATTGCGACGCACCAGGCGGTCCATGCCGGCGATCCCGATCGCCGAGAGCAGCGCCCCGATCGTCGTCGGGATCAGCGCCACCAGAAGGGCGATGAGCGTGGTCTCGGAGAGTTCGGTGCCGGCAAAGAGTCCCATCGGCCGCAGCGAGACGATCACCACGACGAAGATCAGCGTGAGCGCGGCAAGCAGGATTCCGAGGGCTATCTCGTTGGGCGTCTTGCGCCGCTCCGCGCCCTCCACGAGGGTGATCATCCGGTCCAGGAAGGACTGGCCGGGCTCCTGCGTGATCTCGACCACGATTCGGTCCGATAGGACCCGGGTGCCGCCGGTCACCGCGCTGCGGTCGCCGCCGGCCTCGCGAATCACCGGCGCCGACTCACCGGTGATCGCCGACTCGTCGACCGAGGCGATCCCCTCGATCACGGTGCCGTCACCGGGGATCATCTCCCCCGCCTCGACCACCACCAGGTCTCCGCGCACGAGCTCCGACGCGGGTTTCTCACCACCGTCCCGCAGTCTCGCGGTCGTCTCCGTCCGCATGGCGCGCAGGCTCGCCGCCTGCGCTCGCCCGCGGCCCTCGGCCAGCGCCTCCGCCAGGTTGGCGAAGATCACCGTCAGCCACAGCCAGATCGAGACCGCGACGGTGAACCATGCGGGCTCGTGCCCGCCGCCGAGCGGGCTGCCGCCGAAGACCTGGATCAGCCAGGCGGCCGCCGTGATGACCGCGCCGATCTCGACGACGAACATCACCGGGTTCCGAGCCTGGACGCGCGGATCGAGCTTGGTCAGCGAGTCCCAGAGGGCCGGGCGCAGGATCTCAGGGTCGAAAAGTGAGCGTGGCTGCCTGTCGGTGCTCATTCGATTGGTGCCTCTTCGTCGAGCGTGAGGTTGAGTTGAAGGACGTTCACGCCCGGCTCACCAAAGACCCCCAGGAACCGCCCGTTGGTGTGATCGGAGATCAGCTCTTCGACCCTGCTGAGGGGCAGGTGGCGAATCGCAGCGATCCTGTGGGCCTGGATGCGGGCGTTGGCCTCGGAGATCTCGGGGTCGACGCCCGAGCCGGACATCGTGATCGCGTCGACCGGGACGCCCTCCCTGGTCAGCGATTTGTCGAAGGGCTTCTCCAGGCGCAGATAGGCCTTGAGGTTTTCGCGCACGGCTTCGCGCTCTTCTACGCTGTTTGGCCCGGAATTGCTGAAGAAGGTCGTGTTGGCGGCGTATCCGGACTGCGATGGCCGCGGCTGGAAGTAGCGCTTGTCGGGAGCCAGGACTTCTTCGCCTTCTTCGTCGAGCTTGGGCTTCCCGTTCTTGCCGATCACCGGCCGTGAGAACGACTGGCCGATCAGGCTGGAGCCGACCAGGTGCCCGTTCACCGTGATCTTCGAGCCGTCCGCCTTGCCCGGGAAGACGACCTGCGCGATGCCGGTCATCGCAAGCGGATAGGCGAGGCCGAAGATCAGCGTGAAGGCGATCACGGCGAGAATCGAGGTGAGGGCGGTGCGGCGCATCTCAGAAAAGCCTCGTGGTCAGGCTCTGCACGATCGGGCCGAGCAGGAGCGCCGGGAAGAAGGTGAGGGCGCCGACAAGGATCACGACGCCGACGAGCAGGACCACGAAGGTCGGCGTGTCCGTGCGCATCGTCCCTGGTCCTGCCGGGGAGACCTTCTTGCCCGCGAGCGAGCCGGCGACGGCCAGGACGAAGAGGATCGGGAGAAAGCGGGCCAGAGTCATGGTCGCGCCGCCCAGGAGGTCGGCGAAGCTGATCCCGTAGGCGCCGGCGTTACCGGGGGCATTGGGCTGCACGAATCCGGTGTAGCCGGCGAACGCCGAGCCGTTGTTGTTGGCCTGGGAGAGGTAGGCGTAGAGGGTCTCCGAGAAGCCCTGCGGGCCGGCCTGGTAGATCGATCTCGTCCCCGCCCGCGCGGTGATCGCCACTGCGGTCGTTACCAGGACGGCCAGCGGGGTGACCAGGATTCCGAGGGAGATCAGCTTGATCTCCGTCGCCTGGACCTTCTTCCCGAGGTACTCGGGCGTTCGACCGACCATCAGGCCGCCTATGAAGACGGCGAGCAGCACATAGAGCAGCATCGAGTAGAGGCCGGTGCCGACGCCGCCGAAGACGACCTCGCTGGTGCCCATGCCTGACATCGGAACGGCTCCGCCGAGGCCCGTGTAGGACTCGTGTGCGGAGTCGACCGAGCCGTTCGAGGTGACCGTGGTGGTCGTCGCCCAGAGCGCGGACTCGGCGATCCCGTTGCGCTGCTCCTTGCCTTCCAGGTTGCCCCCGGTGGAGCCGTCGATCGCCGTCGTCGGCGTCCCGGCGGCGTGCTCGGCCGGGGTGCCGTGCTGCTCGGCGGGGATGATCACGAGGATGAAGGCGAGGTAGATCGCCAGCATCGCGGCGAAGATCGACCAGCCCTCGCGCTGGCGCCCGACCATTCTCCCGTAGGTGTAGGTGAGGGCGGCCGGGATCAGGATTATCGATAGCAGCTCGACGAAGTTGCTGAGCCGCGTCGCGTTCTCAAAGGGCATCGACGAGTTGACGTTGAAGAAGCCGCCGCCGTTGGTGCCGATTTGCTTGATCGCGATCTGCGAGGCGGCCGGGCCCATCGCCAGGGCCTGTTCGGCCCCCTCGACCGTCTTCGCGATGCTGGCCCCGCTGAGCGTCTGCACGACGCCCTGGGAGACGAGGATCAGGCCGACTATGACCGAGAGCGGCAGCAGCACGTAGTAGAGGCTCCGGGTGAGGTCCTGCCAGAAGTTGCCGAGCCCGGGCCCGCTGCGCCCGATGATTCCGCGGATGAAGGCGAGCAGGACGCAGATGCCGACCGCGGGGGTGACGAAGTTCTCCACCGTGAGGCCGGCCATCTGCGAGAAGTAGGAGAGCGTCGTTTCGCCGCCGTAGTACTGCCAGTTGGTGTTGGAGACGAAGGAGGACGCGGTGCTGAAGCTGACGTCCCACGGGCCGGAATTGAAGCCTTCGGGGTTGAAGGGGTGGATCCCCTGGGTGCGCAGGATCAGGTACAGCGCGACCCAGGAGAAGACGGAGAAGAGCACAACGCTCTTCGCGTAGGCCTTCCAGTCCTGTTCCTCGGAGGGGTCGACCCGCAGCACCCGGTAGGTCAGCCGCTCGAGCGGGCCGAGGACCGGGCTGAGGAAGACGCGCTGGCCGCCGAACACCCGAGCCATGTATTTGCCCAGCGGTGGGGTGAGCGCGATCGTCACCACGACGAAGACCGCGACCTGGAGCCAGCCCTGCGCCATCAGAGCCTCTCCCCGCGCAGCAGCGCGTAGCAGAGGTAGACGAAGACCAGCGCCGAGACGATCAGGCCAAAGACGTCTGCGCCCGTGAGGGCGGCGAGGACCGAAACGCTCATATGCGGTCGATCAGGTCGATCGCCCAGAAGACGAGGGCAAAGAGGCCGACCGACAGAGCGATCGCGAACAGGTCGGCAATGGGGCTGCCGCCACCAGGGAACAGGTCGGCGAGGACTGAGATCACATCTCGATCATGCGACGCCCCCCGTCAAGGCCGCATGAAGGCGGCTGCCCACCGCATACAGATTCCGTGAAGGCAGATCAGACCGCGAAGCGGTAGCCGACTCCCGGATCCGTGCGGATGAAAACCGGCTCGCCGGCCGGCTCGATCTTGCGGCGGAGGTTGGCTACGTGGGCGCGGAGCACCTGCAGGTCGTCTTCATAGCCGACGCCCCACACCTCGACCAGCAGGGACCGGTGGGTCATCAGACGACCCCGGTTGCGAACGAGCACCCGCAGCAGCTCGAACTCGGTGGGGGTCAGATGAACCTCCTCGCCATCGCGGTGGATGGAGCGCGCGGCGAGGTCGATTCTCAGGCCGTTCACCTCGATTGCCGGCTCCTCCGACTCGGGGCGCGCTCGGCGCAGGGCGGCCTCCAGCCGCGCCACGAGCTCCCTCGGGCCGAACGGCTTGGTCACGTAGTCGTCCGCGCCGGCCGCGAGCGCCTCCACCTTGCGGTCCTCCTCGCCGACCGCCGAGAGCACGATGATCGGCATCTCGCTCCACTCGCGCAGTCGGCTGGTCAGCTCCACCCCGTCGATGTCGGGGAGCATCAGGTCGACTATCGCCGCCTCGGGGGGACGCACCGCTGCGAGGTCGAGCGCCTCCTCGCCGTGTCTGGCCGGCACCGCCTCATAGCCGGCGTCGCGCAGGATCACGCCGAGGGCACGCACTATCTGCGGCTCGTCGTCGCAGACCAGGACGCGGGTCCGCTCCGACATCACGCACCGTCCAGGGGAAAGAAGACGACGAACGTGCTGCCCTGATTCGGCACGGACTCGACCCTGACCTCGCCGCCGTTGGCCTCGATGAACCCCTTGACGATCGCCAGGCCGAGACCGAAGCCGTGCTCGCGCCCGTCTTCGCGGCGGTAGAACGGCTCGAAGATCCGCTCGCGCTCGGGCTCGGGGATGCCAGGGCCCTGATCGACGATTCGCACCATCAGGCGGCCGCCTGTCTCCCGGGCGCGGACGAGGACGGGTCGGCCGCCGCCATGCCGCACGGCGTTCTCCATAAGGTTCGCGAAGGCGCGTTCGAGCTGGACCGGATCGACGTCGACGAACGGAAGGTCGGGCTGCAGCTGCAGCACGACGACCTCCCGGTGGGGCCTCACGGAGTCCCGTGCAGCCTCGAGCACCCCGGCCAGGTCGACGGCCTCACGTCGGGGCTCCGCGCTGCCCGCCTCGAGGCGGGAGACGTCGATCAGGTTCTCGACAAGGCGTGAGAGCCGCTCCCCTTCCTCGACCACCGCCTCACTCAGCTCCTGCCTCTCCTGCTCGGTGACGTTGGGCGACCCCAGCGCCGCTCCGGCGGCGATGATCGAGGTGAGGGGCGTGCGGAGGTCGTGGGAGACGGAGCGAAGCAGGGCGGTCTTGAGCACGTCGCTGCGGCGCAGGGCGCCCGCCTCTATCGCCTCCTCCTGCATGCGGTCGCGCTCGGCTGAGATCCGCGCCAGGTCGGCGAGGGCCCGGTCGGCCTCGGCCCGGCGCTGCTCCGCTTCGGCGGCCCTGGCCCGAGCGAGCTCGGCCAGGGCGCTGCTGGCGATGGCGACGATGCCGAAGACGACCAGTGCAACGACGTCGCGATCCTTGGAGATGTGAAGCCCCCCGGTGGGCGGGATGTGGAAGAGGTTGAAGGCCAGCGCGCTCAGCAGAGAGGTGAGCAGGCCGAGCCGCCAGCCCCAGACGCTCGAGATGAGGATCACGCCCGGGATGTAGACGACGCCCAATGAGACAGCGGGGACCGCTGGCGTGAGCGGATAGACGATCAGCGTCCCGATGGCGACGGTGAAGACCGAGGCGAAGAGACCCAACCACGTTGACGGAGGCTCGCCGCTGAGGCGGTGAGCAAGACCACCTGTGTTCACGGAGCTCAGGGTATGCCGCCCCTTGGCCGTTCTCAGTTGTTGCTCGGAGCGACGATCTCGAGCGGCTGGCCGACCGCCTCGACCTCCTCGAGGCCCTCGTCGTCGGGGTCTCGGGAGCAGACGATCCGGAAGCGGCCTGTCCCGATAGCCGGGTCGGGCAGGACCGGCAGGCCGCGGATCTGATCCCAGCCGAGCCGCTCGACCTCAAACGGGCTCATCCGGACCTCGGCCGCCGGGAAGGGACAGTTCTGGTTGTGCTGGTCGATCGCCCTGGCGATCGCCTCCAGGTTCTTCGCCTCAGCGGAGCTCACGTCACAGATCTTAGGCGCCCACGGCCACTGATATGTTCGGGCCCGTGGCGGGTGGTTGGGCTCTCTATTGCTGCCGCACCCCCTATGCAGTCGAGGTCGCGGAGGTGATCTGGCGATGCGGGGACGAGGTGGCGCTGCTGGTCGAGAGCCGCTTCGAGGGGGTTGAGAAGTCCGAGCAGCAGGCGGGCGCCTGGGCAACGGAAATCGGCGCGCCGGTGATCCGTCCGGAGGAGCTCGGGGAAGCGGATATCGAGCTGGTGACGGCGGTCCCGCTGATCACGCCGGGCCACCGCCACGCGGTCGTCTCGGAGGCCAGGTCATTCGGCCTTCACCGGTTCCCACGACTGCTCGACTCAACCGCGGTGATCGCCCGCACGGCGACCGTGGGAGAGGGCACCATCGTGAACGCCGCCGCTGTGATCGCCGGCGGGTCGGAGGTCGGAGCGTTCGTGCAGGTCAACCGCAGCGCGTCGGTCGGGCACCACGACGTCGTCGAGGACTACTCGACCCTGGGGCCGGGATGCCTGCTCGCCGGCGAAGTGCGGATCGGCCGCGGCGCCTTCGTGGGAGCGGGTGCGGTGTGCGCCCCCAAGGTGACGATCGGGCCGAATGCCGTCGTGGGTGCCGGCGCCGTCGTCATCCGCGACGTCCCGGCGGGGGCGGTCGCGGTCGGAAACCCAGCAAGCGTGGTCAGGGAGGATGGGGTCGGCTACGAAGGCATCGCCGTTCCCGCCTGACACCTACCAGGGCAGACGGGAGCAGCCGTCGACGGCTTCTTCGCGAGCCCGCGCAGCCGCCGGCGAAGCCGCCTGGTCCACCGCCACCGGGTTGGCCAGTTCTGCGTGCGCGAGGCAGCTGCGGTAGTGCGACTCGCCGCCGATCCAGGCCAGCAGCAGGAGCAGCAGCACGCCGGCGACCGCCCCGGCGACCGCGACGGACCGTTTCGTGGTTGCGACCACATCCATCTGCACGGCGGTTAGCCTCCTTACCTCGCGGGACGGCATTGTTCAATCCCTCGACCGCGACGTCACCCTCCCAACGCTAGGGCCGGGTGCGGACGGCAAGCGGGTCCCGACTGGCCCGCTGCCTAGTCTGGAGGCGTGAGGGATTGGAAGCGCTGCATCGCCCATCTCGACATGGATGCGTTCTACGCGTCGGTCGAGCTGCGGCGGCGGCCCGAGCTGAGGGGAAAGCCGGTGGTCGTCTGTGGGTCCGGGCCGCGGGCTGTGGTGACGACGGCCAGCTATGAGGCCCGCGAGCTTGCCGGGATCCACTCGGCGATGCCGGCGGCGATCGCCCGGCGGCGGCTTCCGGACGCGGTCTACCTCACCCCCGACTTCAACGCGTACCGCGAGGCCTCGCGCGAGGTGATGGCGATCCTGCGCGAGAACGTCGAGACGGTCGAGGTGGTGGGCCTTGACGAGGCATACCTCGACCTCAGTGGCCTCTTCGCCCCGAAGGCGACGATGCGCAGGGTGGCGACCGAGGTTCGCGAGCAGACCGGGCTCGGCTGCTCGATCGGCATATCCGAGAACCGCCTCCTGGCCAAGATCACCAGCGAGCTCGGCAAGCCCGGCGGCCTGGTCGTGCTCTCGCGCGATCAGGCGCTCGAGCGCTTCGCCGGCGAGCCTCCCGGAATCGTGCCGGGGATCGGGCCGAAGACCGCCGTGAAGCTCCAGAAGATGGGAGTCCGGACTCTCGCCGAGCTGCGCTCGCGCGATGAGGCGGCACTGCAGGCAGCGTTCGGGCCCCGGCTCGGCAGCTGGCTCCTTGCCCGAGCACGGTTCGAGGACGCGGCGCGCCTCTCGACCTCGCGCAGGACGAAGTCGCAGTCCACGGAGACGACCTTCGACGCCGACGTCGCCGACCCGGGTCAGATGGCGGAGTCGATTTCCACGCTCGCCGGAGAGCTGTGCAGGCGCCTCCGCACCCGCAACCTGCAGGGTCGGACGATCGGGATCAAGGTTCGGCTCGACGACTGGACCAACGTCACCCGCTCACACACGATCGACCAGCCCACCAACGACCCCGAGGTCGTGCGGAGGACGGCGCTCGATCTGCTCGAGCAGTACTCGCCGCCGCGCCCGGTGCGCCTCCTGGGGGTGCGGGTCGCGGGCTTCGAGGACGCTGAGCAGGCGGCCTCCACCGCCGAGGGGGATCCGCCCCCCGACCCCCAGCTGCGGCTCGGGGTCGGCGCCGACGCCGCCTAGCGGTTGCTCAGCAGCACGTCCACCCCCGGAAAGCCGAGCCGCTCACGGGTCGCCTCGGTGAGGTCGAAGTCGCGGCCGGCCACGTAGGGACCGCGGTCGATGACGGGCACCGTGATCGACCGGCCGTGGTAGCGGAGCCGCACCTTCGTTCCGCACGGCAGCGTCTTGTGCGCGACGCCGAGCGTGCCCGGCTGCAGCGTGCCACCGCAGGCGACGCCGCTTCCGTAGAGGCCCGGCCCGTAGTAGGAGGCCTCGGCGGCATGAAAGGCGGTCATCCTGCGGGACGGGCTCGCCGACCCCGTGATGCGCCGGTCGTGGACGGTGTAGGCGCGCGCCCGGTAGTTCCCTGAGCGGGGCGCGGTCCAACGCAGCGCGAATCCGCCGCCCCGCCCGCTTGAGGTGCGGGCGACGAAGCCGCGAGGGCCCCGCACCACCAGCTTGATCCGGTGGTGGCCGGCCGGGTGAACCCGGCCATGGAGGACGACCCGGCGCCCCCGCAGCACCTCGTGGCGCCCGACGTGCAGCGAGACATGGGAATGCATCCGCCTCGCGCCGGGGTGCTCACGTCGCTTCGCGGTGGCCGGGCCCGGAATCGCGGTGGCGATCGCGGCGGCGAGCGCCGCAGGCAGGATCCGTCGCGTCATCAGAAGCAGCTCCTTCAGGTCGGCCGCCTACGGGGTTAGCTGACGGGCTCGCGAAGGCGGCACGGTGCCGCACGATGGTCGCTACGGACGGCTCGCCGTCCGATTCGCCCCTGCCGGCGGCCGTCTGGCGGCCGCCGATGATTGGGTCCCCCGCTGCCCCGGCGCTCGCCGGGGCACTCGGCAGATTGTGATTCGAGTTTGCGACGGGCGACCATAGGGACCGGCGAAGGCATCGAAGGTGACGGACGTCACAATCCAGCCCGTCGGTTGAGATCGTGCGAAGATGGGGCCGTGGACGGTGATCGGCTCAGCGGACTGGACGCCTCATTCCTCCACATGGAGCGCGGCGGCGCCCACATGCACGTCGCCTCGGCGATCATCTTCAGGGGGGCTCCGCCGACGCACGAGGAGTTCCGCGATCAAATCGAGTCGCGCCTCCACCTCGTCCCCCGCTTCCGCCAGAAGCTGCGCACCGTTCCGTTTGACCAGGGCCGCCCGGTATGGGTTGACGACCCATTCCTGAACCTCGACTACCACGTGCGCCAGACCGCGCTCCCGGCCCCGGGCTCCGAGGAGCAGCTGCGCAACCTCGCGGCGCGGATCTTCTCCCAGCAGCTCGACCGCACCAAGCCGCTCTGGGAGCTGTGGCTGGTCGAGGGCCTCGAAGGCGACCGCTTCGCGATCGTCGGCAAGAGCCATCACGCGTTGGTCGACGGCATCTCGGGTGTGGACATCACGACGGTCCTCTTCGACCTCGAGGAGGAGCCGCAGGCGCCTCCGGTTCGCCCGCCACGCTGGGCGCCCCGCCCCGAGCCGACCGACCTCGACCTGCTGCGCGACGCGCTTCACGAGCGCGCCACCAGCCCGCGCGAGTTCATGCGCGGGATCCGCGCCCTGCTGCGCGGCCCCCGGCAGGTTCTGCGGGGGATCGGCGCCACGGGGAGGATGCTCGAGGTCGGCATGTCGGCCCCGTCGACTCCGTTCAACGTCGACATCGGCCCCCACCGCCGGCTCGCCTTCGTGCGCGGTGACCTGGAAGACCTGAAGCGCGTCAAGAACGCCCACGGCGGCACCGTCAACGACGTCGTCCTCTCCGTCGTCACCGGCGCCCTCGGCAACTACCTGCGGGCCCGCGGCCACGACACCGAGGACCTCGAGCTGCGCGCGATGGTCCCGGTCAGCGTGCGGGCCGAGGAAGAGCGCGGCGCACTCGGAAACAGGATCTCGGCGATGATGGCGCCGTTGCCCGTCGGGTGCGAGGACCCGGTCGAGCGGCTGCGACTGATCAGCGAGACGATGGGCGACCTGAAGGGCTCGGGCCAGGCGGTCGGGGCCGAGATCCTCACCAGGCTGACCGACTTCGCCCCCCCGACGATCGCCTCGCAGGCGGCTCGCCTGCAGCCCGCCCAGAGGTTCTTCAACCTGGTCATCACCAACGTTCCCGGCCCGCAGTTCCCGCTGTACCTGCTGGGTCGCAGGATGGAATCGATCTTCCCTCTCGTCCCCCTCGCCCGTCGGCAGGCCCTCTGCGTCGGGATCATGTCCTACGACGGGCAGGTCGACTTCGGCCTCGTCGGCGACTACGACGCGATGGCCGACCTCGACAGCTTCGCGCTCGACCTTGAGGGCGCCCTGCGCGAAGCGGTCGCGACTGCACCGCCGGCCCTGCGCAAGGTGGACGAGCCGGCGCCGGCCGAGGCCGGGAACGGCGCGGTGCCGGTCAAGTAGATGGAATCAACCATCTAGCCCTTGCGCCTGGCGCTGGCCCAGATCGACCCCACCGTCGGCGACATCGACGGAAACGCCGCGAAGGTCGCCGAGTGGATCGCCCGCGCCGGCGGCGAGGGAGCCGACCTGGTCGTCTTCCCCGAGCTCTGCATCCCCGGCTACCCGGCTGAGGACCTCTACCTGAAGCGCCACTTCATCGATGCGAACCTGCGCGCGGTGCTCGACCTGGCCAAGCAGGTCGAGGACACGGTGGCCCTGGTCGGCTTCGCCGAGCCGGTCGAGGGCGGGGGCGACTTCCGTCGCGCCCACAACGCGGTCGCGGTCCTCGCCGAGGGCGAGCTGCGCGGCGTCTACCGAAAGAACCGGCTCCCCAACTACTCGGTCTTCGACGAGCAGCGCTACTTCGTCCCCGGTGCCGAGCCGATGCTGATCGAGGTGGGCGCCGACCGGGTCGGCCTGACCGTCTGCGAGGACGTCTGGGTCGAGGGCCCGCCGGCTTCGCTCGAGGCGGCGGGCGGCGCCAACCTGATCGCCAACCCCTCGGGATCGCCCTATCACCGCGGCAAGGGCCGCGAGCGCGAGCGGATGTTCGCCGAGCGGGCGCGCGCCTATGGGGCCGCGATGGCCTTCTGCAACCTGGTCGGCGGCCAGGATGAGCTCGTCTTCGACGGCCATAGCATCGTCGTCGACGCCTCCGGCGAGGTGGTCGCCCGCGCGGCGCAGTTCGAGGAGGAGCTGCTCGTCTGCGAGATCCCCGCCGACGGGCCGCAGCGGCTTGCACGGCCGCTCGACGACCTCGCGGAGGTCTACGGGGCGCTGACGCTCGGTTTGCGCGACTACGTCCGTAAGAACGGCTTCCGCCACGTCGGAGTCGCCCTCTCCGGCGGCATCGACTCGGCGCTCGTTGCGATGCTCGCCGTCGATGCGCTGGGCGCCGAGAACGTCAGCCTCGTGGTGATGCCCTCCCCCCACTCCAGCAGGGGAACCCAGGCCGACGCCCGCGAGATCGCCCGCAACCTCGGGGTCGAGGCGATCGAGATCCCGATCGAGCATGCGATGGGCGCATACGAGGCGGCGCTGGGGGACGCCTTTGCCCGCCGGGACGGCGACGGCGACTCGGCCGAGCCGCTGCCGCGGGACCCGGCGAGGCCATCCGAGCCGGACCTGGCCGCCGAGAACATCCAGGCGCGGATCCGCGGGAACCTGATGATGGCTCTCTCGAACAAGCACGGCTGGCTGGTCCTGACCACCGGCAACAAGAGCGAGATGTCGGTCGGGTACGCGACCCTCTACGGCGACATGGCCGGCGGATTCGCGGCGATCAAGGACGTCCCCAAGACTCTCGTGTACGAGCTCGTGCGCCACCGCAACGCCGTCGCGGGCGAAGAGCTGGTGCCGGCCAGCGTGATCGAGCGCCCCCCGTCCGCCGAGCTGCGGCCCGAGCAGCTCGACAGCGATTCGCTCCCGCCATACGACCTGCTCGACCGGGTGCTCGAGGCCTACGTGGAGCGCGACGAGGGGCGCGAGGAGATGATCGCCGACGGGCTCCCGGCCGAAGTCATCGACAAAGTGGTGCGCATGGTCGACCGCTCCGAGTACAAGCGCCGCCAGGCGGCTCCGGGGATCCGGATCACGCCTAAGGCGTTCGGGCGCGACCGCCGCCTGCCGATCACGAATCGCTTCGGGGGCTAGACGTGCCGGTGGTTATCCACCCATAGGGTCGTATAACCACCGGCACGTCCCCAGAGCGGGCTAGGTAGGGATGGGGCGGATGGCGATCGTCATCCGGGCCAGCGCGCAGAGGCGGTCCTCGGCGTCGCGCACCTCCGCGTCCCAGACCCAGGTCGTGCGGCCGCGATGGCGGGCGCGGGCGCGGACCTCCGCGTGGCCCTCCGTGATCGGTCGGATGAAGCTCACCTCGATCGCCTGGCCCATCGCCTGCATTTCGTCGCCAAGCACGGCGAGCGCGGTTGCGCGCGAGCAGACGCTCTCCACCAGCGTCGACATCACGCCGCCGTGCATCAGCCCGACCGGCTGCCGCAGCTCGTCGCGCATCGGCACGCGGACGCGCGCATGCTCCGGGTCGTCGTCGAGCCATTCGGTCCCGACGATGCCGTCGAAGTGCGAGAAGAGCTCTGCCTCGCCCTGGCTCATCGACGCCAGACCCTACCCGGCGGCCCGCCTCGCGTAGGCTTCCCGGTCCCATGGCTTTGACCGAGGAGCAGAAGGCGATGATGCGCCTGCTGGCGCAGCGCGACGTCGGCTACGAGGACGTCGCCGCGGTGATGGGCGTCAGCGTCGAGGAGGTCCAGGAGAAAGTCAACGAGGCCCTCTCCGAGATGGGCGAAGAGGAGGGAGCGACGGCGCCGGCCGCGCCTCCCAGGCGACCGCGGCCCCCCAGACCACCGCGGAAGCCCCTCCCTCGCCCCCACGTCTCGGTGCCGCCCGAGCGGCGCCGCTTCGTCGCGGCCGCGGCCGGCGCCGTGGCGGCGATCGGCGCCGTGCTGCTCGTGATCTACCTGATCGCGGGCTCAAGCTCGGGATCGACCTCGGCGCCGGAAGCGTCCACCGAAGGCACGGCCGCGGCACGCAACGTCACGCAGGCGACGCTCGAACCAGTCGGCGGCGGTGACGCCCACGGGCGCGCCCTCTTCGGCCGCATCCAGAGCCAGGCGGTCCTCCAGGTGCAGGCTGAAGGCCTGCCACCGTCTCCCCAGGGCAAGTCCTACACGGTCTGGCTCTACCGCTCGCCGAAACTGGCGCTGCGGGTCGGCGCCGTGAAGGTGAACCAGTCGGGCGGGCTGGGCGCCCAGTTCCCCCTCCCCAGCGAACTGCTGAGCATCCTCGCCGGCGGCGCCTTCAACCGGGTCAACGTCACTCTCACCGATGACGCCGCCTACAGGGCCGAGATCGCCAAGGCGAAAAGGGAGAAGCAGCTCCCGGCCTACTCCGGGACGACCGCGCTGAGCGGCGAAATCACCGGCTCGCTGGTCGAACAGAAACAGTAGGCGCCGGCGCGGTCAGGCCAGCAGCTTGCCGGGGTTCATGATCCCCGAGGGGTCGAGCTCCTCCTTGACGGCCCGCAGCAGCTCGAGGCCGCTCCGCCCCACCTCCGCCTCCATGTAGGGGGCATGGTCCCGACCGACTGCGTGATGGTGGGTGATCGTCCCGCCGCCCGCGACGATCGCCTCCGACGCCGCCTGCTTGACGCGGGCCCACTGCTCGAGCTCGGCGCCGGTCCGGGCCCGCGCGATGTAGGTGAAGTAGAGCGAGGCACCATCCGCGTAGGCGTGGGAGAGATGGGAGAAGACCAGTCCCGGGGTGCCGTCCGCCGCTAGCGCGGACTCGATCGCCCCTCCCACCGCCTCGTGCAGCTCGGTCAGGCCCGCCCAGGTGTGCGCTGTCTCCAGCGTCTCCACCAGCACCCCCATGTCCATCAGCGTGTCGCGGAGGTAGGGGCCCTGGTAGCGGCCGTGCTCCCAGGAGCGGCCCGCCGCCTGGCCGAGGTAGGCGCCGCCGCCGCGCCGCAACGCCCGCACGGCCAGGGCGCGGCGACGTGCCACCGACTCCTCGTCGCCCTCGATCCCGACGACGATCAGGCAGCCGCCGCGCCGGCCGCGAAGGCCCAGGTACCGCTCGAAGATGCTCCCCGCGAGCCCTCGTGGGCCCGATAGGGCAAATGAGACCTCGGTCTCGGACTCGTCGGAGACGCGGATCACCTCGGGCAGGCCCGGGCCCTGTGCGAGCTCGCGAACGATCTCGGATCCGGCCTCGAAGCTCTCCACGATCCAGGCCTCGTAGCGGCGGACGGTGGGCAGCGGCCGGACCCGCACCCCGACCTCTGGAATGACGCCGAACACTCCCTCTGAGCCAAGTGCCAGCTCCCTCAGGGAGGGGCCCGCCGCCGTGTGGGGTGTTTCGAGGGTTCGCAGCTCCCCGGCCGGGGCGATCAATCGCAGCGAGGTGACCAGCGCGTCGAAGCGCCCGTAGCCACTCGAGGCCTGGCCGGCGGATCGGGTCGCGGCGAAGCCCCCGATCGTCGCGTACTCGTAGGACTGCGGAAAGTGGCCGAGCATCACGCCGCTGCGGCGCAATTCGGCTTCCGCCTCCGGGCCGCGCAGCCCGGCGCCGAGGGTTGCGGTCAGCGAGCGGGCGTCGACGCGCACCTCGCGAAGCAGCGAGAGGTCGAGGCTGACCACTCGTGGGTGCGTGCCACGCAGTGGCTCGATGCCGCCCACAACGCTCGTTCCACCGCCGAAAGGCACCACGGCGACCCCCTCTGCCGCGCAGACCTCGAGCAGGCGGCGCACCGCATCGTCCCCTTCGGGCAGGAGGACAGCGTCAGGGGCGGCGGAGAGGTCACCGGATCGCAGGCGCACCAGGTCCGGGTAGCCGGCGCCCACCGCGTGACGGAGCCGGTCCTCCGCGCCGGTGAAGACGCCCTGCGGCCCGATTGCCTCGAGCAGGGCCGCCGGCAGCGGCTCGGCCGCCGGCAGCTCGACGTCGCCGAGCTCGACGGAACGCGGGGCGGGCTCGAGGCTGCCGAGCCGTTCCCCCAGCATCGCGGTGGCCGCATCGTCGAGCCGGGGCGAGATCGACGGATCGCCCCACCCCCACCAGCGCGTGTCCCGCCGCGGAGCGGTCAAGCGCCGTTTCCGCTCAGCGCCCGCTCGATTCCCTCGAGCGCTTCGTCGATGATGCGCCCCTGGCCGCCGCGCATCATCGGGGAGCCGAGCCGGGACATGCCGCGCAGCCTCTGCGAGGAGGTGATCGTCACCGCCGTGCCCTCGCCCTCGGGACGCAGGGCGATCTCGACCGTGGAGCTCCGCAGGTGGCGGGCAAACGGCGACCCCTCCAGCTCCTGCTCCCAGACGTATCGCTCGCCCTCGGCCGAGCTGACGCAGCGGTAGTCGGCGCGAACCCCCCTGCCCTCGGCCGTTTGGAGCACCTTGGTCCAGTGGCTGCGGCGGCCGCTGCTCTTGCGATCGACCGCCTCGACCCGCGAGGTTCGGGGCCACCACCGCGGCAGGCTGTAGGGGTCGGAGATCAGCTCCCAGACCTCTGCCGGGGAAGCCGCAATCGTCCGTCGGCGGCTGACGCGCGGCACCGCCCGGCGGTCAGCTGCCGGCGAGCCGGCGCAGGTCGCGGACGAGGAGCAGGTGCTTGAGGTGGCTGACCGTGGCGGCGAGGCTCTCGAGACTCTCCAGCGCCTCCTTGCGGCGGTCCGGGTTGCGCGACCGCAGCGAGGGACCGAGCAGCGTCTCGAGCAGGTTGGTCTCCCGGTCGGCGGAGGAGCGGAAGATCCTCAGGTTGCGGGCGGCAACGCCTACCCGCGACAGCTCGTTCGCGGCCCGGACGATCTCCCGGTCGGTCTCGTCGTACGCGCTCTTCCCGTCGCGCTTCTCGGGCTGCACGATGCCGAAGTTCTCGAGCTCCGTGACGAGCTCCCCCCGGGCTCCTGTCTCCTCGATCAGCTCGTCCAGGGTCAGGTAGGCGCTCGAGGAATTGACGAGGATCGCGCGCCGCACCGCGCCTGCCCCGCGCCGGTCGCCGCCGCCCCCGGTGGCGCCGACCAGGTCGATGTCGCCACCGGCGGCCAGCTCCTGCCGGATCACCCGCAGCGGCAGGAACTCGTCGCGCTGGAGCTTCAGGATGGTCCGCAGCCTTTCGACGTCGGACTGGCTGTAGAGGCGGTAGCCGCCGGCGGTGCGGCGTGGGCTGAGCAGCTTCTGGTCCTCGAGGTAGCGGATCTTCGAGATCGAGACGTCGTCGAACTCCGCCTGGAGGATCTTGCAGACGGCGCCGATCGTCAGCGCCTTCCGCGGCCGCGAGTCGCGCTGACGGGGCTGGTGCTCGGAGACGGCCACCCTACTTCTCCAGGAAGCTCAGCTTGTACTTGCCGACCTGGATCTCGTCTCCGTCGGCAAGCCGGTGGGACTCGATCCGCCGCCGGTTGACGTAGGTGCCGTTGAGCGAGCCGAGGTCGTCGATGTAGAGGCCGTCGCGGCGCCGGACCAGGAGGGCGTGGTTGCGCGAGACGGTGACGTCGTCGAGGAAGACCCCCGCATCCGGGCTGCGGCCGATGCTGACCCTGTCCTCCTCGACCGTGAAGCTCTCGCCTGCGCGCCCGCCGCCGGCCCTGATCACCAGCGCCGCTCCGCTCTGCTCGAGGACCTCGTCGATGTCGATCGGCTGCATCTCACCCGTTTCGTCGACCGTGTAGGTCATCGTCGTCGGGTCGTCCTTGCCCTCGGAAGGGCCCCCGAGGTAAGCGCCGCACTTCTGGCAGTAGTTGGCGCCCTCGGGATTGACGAACCCGCACTCGGGACAGTGGCCGGCCATATCGCTGCTCAGGCCGCCGGCTCGTCCTCGGGGGGCTGCTTCGCCTTGCCGGCGAGGATTTCGGTGAGCTGGGTGACGTCCTGGCCGGAGATCAGCGAGTCGCCGCTTTCGCGCTTATGGCGAAGTCGGTTGACCAGCTCGGCGCGCAGGATGTCGATCTTGCCGTGCAGCACGCGCCGCCGGTAGGAGATCTCGTTCTCCTCTTCGGTCAGGTTGTCGATCAGCTCCTTCAGCTCTTTGTCATCGAGCGAGCCCAGGTCCGGAAAGGTGTCCTCCATGTCCCTCCTATTCGTGCAGGCGACGGTGGCCTCCGTTGGCCGCTGGCCGCCCGATTATAGGTCGCCGCCGCCAAGGTTCAAGTCCAGGTTGAAGGTTCACGGAGCCTGGCCGTTTTCTTGCGCCACGGCGCGCACGGCGGCGATCCCGTCCAGGGCGTAGAGAGCCGTCGCGATCACGGCCAGCGCGAGGCCGACGACCAGCATCGCCGCGGGAACCCAGCCTGCGGTCACGAGGGCCAGGAAAATGCCACCCATGATCGGGAACACAGAGATCCGCCCCGGCCAGTTGACGGCGATCTCGACCCCGTGCCGCAGCCCGTATTGGGCGAGGACGAGCATCACGAGCTCGCGCGCCACGAGCAGGGCCAGCGCCCAGTGCGGCAGGAGGTCGAAGTGCCAGCAGACGACCGCGCCGGAGAGGATCGTCAGCCGATCGATCAGCGGGTCCATGAGGGCGCCGAGGCGGCTGTACTGGCCGGTGACGCGCGCCAGCAGGCCGTCCACGTAGTCGCCGGCTGCGATCAGCGCGAAGACGATCGAGGAGCCCGCGCTGCGGCCGTCGCCGCTGTCGAAGGCGAGAAGTAGGAAGAGGGGGATCGCCGCGAGGCGCAGGTAGCCGATCAGGTTGGGGAGCGTCCAGGGGTGCAGGGGCTCGCCGCCGCGAGTCTGGCGCGGCGCCGGCCCGCTGCGGTCGAGGCCGAGCAGCCTGCGCAGTCTTCCGCGGCCGAACGGCGCGGCCTCAGGAGCCATCGTCGCCGGCGAGCAGCTCGAGGGCGCGTCGGGTTGCCTCCTCCACCGGCAGCCGGTGCTCCTCGCCGCTCGCGCGCTCGGTCGCCTCGACGACGCCCTCGGCGAGGCCGCGGCGTCCGACCACGATGCGGAGAGGGCAGCCGATCAGCTCCGCGTCGGTCAGCTTCTCGCCCGGCCCCACGTCGCGGTCGTCGTAGAGGACCGAGGCCGCCGCTCCGCGCAGCTCCTCGTAGAGGTGGTCGGCAACCTCCCGCTCCGGCTCCCCGGCCTTGGCGAGCGAGACGAGGTGCAGCTCCCACGGCGCGATCTGCCGCGGCCAGACGATTCCGTGCTGATCGGCGCGCTGCTCGATCGACGCCGCGACGATCCGCGCGGGGCCGATCCCGTAGCTCCCCATGACAATCGGCCGTTCGGCGCCCTGCTCGTCGAGGTAGGTCGCGCCGAGCGGCTCCGAGTAGCGGGTCCCGAGCTTGAAGATGTTGCCGACCTCGATCGCCGGCTCGATCTCGATCGTGCCGCCGCCGGGCGCCGTGTCTCCCGCCTCGACGGTGCGGACGTCGACCTCCTCGAAGGAGAAGTCACGTCCCGGTCGGACCCCCCGCAGGTGCGTGTCAACCCGGTTGGCGCCGGCAACGAAGGAGTTGCCGGAGATCGCCGCGTCCTTGAGGATCGGCAGGTCGGCCCCGACCGGCCCGATGTAGCCGACCGGACCGATCTCAGCCTCGATCTGCTCGGCCTCCGCGAGACGGAAATCGGCACCGAGCGCGTTGCGGAGCTTGATGTCGTTGAGCGTGTGATCGCCGCGGATCAGAACGAGTTGCAAGCCCTCGCCGTCGACCACGATGGGCATCGCCTTGATCAGGGCGCCGGGCGGCAGCCCAAGATGACTCGAAACCTCATCGACCTTTGCCAGGCCCGGGGTGTGGAGGTCCTCCGGGGCGTCGAGCTCGGCGGGCAGCTCAACCGGCTGAGGGTCGGCCGAGGCGACCTCGATGTTCGCCGCGTAGCCGGGCGCGAGCGCGACCTCGTTCTCGCCCGCCGCGCACGGCGCCATGTACTCGTGGGCGCCCGAGCCCCCCATCATGCCGACGTCGGACTCGACCCGATACCAGCGCAGGCCGCAACGATCGAAGATCCGGTCGTAGGCTCCGGCCTGGAGCTCGTAGGAGCGTGCCAGCCCCTCCTCGTCGCGGTCGAAGGAGTAGGCGTCCTTCATCGTGAACTCGCGCGAGCGCAGCACGCCCGCCCGCGGCCGGGCCTCGTCGCGCTCCTTCGTCTGGATGTGGAAGAGCATCAGAGGCAGGTCGCGGTAGGAGCGGATGTCGCGGGCGACGTGGTAGGTGATGCACTCCTCGTGGGTCATCGCCAGCACCATCGGAGCGCCCCTGCGGTCCTCGAGCTTGAACAGCTCCTCGATCGCGTATCGACCCGTGGTACGCCAGGCCTCGGCCGGCTGCAGGACCGGCATCAGCATCTCCTGGCAGCCGATTGCCTCCATCTCCTCGCGAAGGATTCCCTCCACCCGGCGGATCGGCCTCCACCCCGCCGGCATGTAGGTCCATAGACCGGCTCCCAGCTGCCGGATCAGTCCCGCTCGCACCATCAGCTTGTGCGAGATCGCCTCCGCATCCGCCGGTGGGTCCTTGAGGGTGGGAAGGAAGGTCTGGCTCAGCCTGGTCACGGGGGGAAACCTACCCCGCGGCCGCGCGTCAGGCCCTGGTGAAGCGGCGACCGGCAGTCGGCGAGGCGTCCTCGTCGAGGAGGACCCTGTCCGACTCTCCTCTCTGCGAGGCCTCGTGCTCCATCTGGGCGATGCGCTCCGGGGTGAGGTCGCCGGCGTTCTCCTCCTCGATCCTGGCCAGCCAGGCGGCGCCCTCGTCCGCCTTCTCCTCGTCCACCTCGACGCCGCCGCGATCGAGCGACTTGTCGATCTCCTCGAAGAGGGCGTCGACGAGCTGGGCCTGCGGGACCTTCCGCAGCGGCTTTCCGTGGGCGAAGATCAGGCCCTCGTCCTTGGCCCCGGTGATTCCGAAGTCGGCGTGGCTGGCCTCGCCGATCCCGTTGACCGCGCAGCCGAGCACGGCCACCTCGACGGGCTCGACGTACCCCTCGAGGCGCCGCTCGATCTCGGCGACCACGGAGTCCATGTCGAACTGGAGCCGGCCGCAGGTCGGGCAGGCGATCAGGACCGGGCCACGCTCCCGTAGGTGAAGGGTCTTGAGAATCTCCCAGGCGACCTTCACCTCCTCCTCCGCGTGGAAGGTCGAGAGGCTGATCCGGATCGTGTCGCCGATCCCGTCCGCCAGCAGCGTGCCCAGCCCGACCGCGGATTTGAGCGACCCCGACCAGCGCGTGCCAGCCTCGGTGATGCCGAGATGGAGCGGGTAGGGGATCCTCTCGGAGAGAAGGCGGTTGGCGGCGATCGTGTTCGGAACGTTGGTCGACTTGATCGAGACCTTGAACTCGGTGAATTCGAGGCCCTCCATCAGCTCGACGAACTCGACCGCAGCGGCGACCAGCGCCTCGACCGGGCTCTCGCGCTCGAGTGCGTGAAGGTGCTTGGGGAGCGAGCCCGAGTTGACGCCGATCCGCATCGGCACCCCGGCGGCGGTCGCCCGCTCGGCAACCTCCGCGACTTTCTCGCGGCCGCCGATATTGCCGGGGTTGAGGCGGATGCAGTGGGCGCCGGCATCGATCGCCTTCAGCGCCAGGGTGTGGTTGAAGTGGATGTCGGCGATCACCGGGATCGGCGACTCGGCGACGATCGTCCGCAGCGCCTCCACGTCCCGGTCCCTCGGCACGGCGACGCGGACCAGGTCGGCACCGGCGTCGGCGACCTTGCGGATCTGCTCCATCGTCGCACCGAGGTTCGCCGTCTCGGTCTTCGTCATCGTCTGCACGGCGACCGGGGCACCGCCCCCGATCGGCACCCCGCCGACGAATATCTGGCGCTTTGAAGCCATATGGGGAGCGTACCGGAGGCCGGTTAAGCGAAATGTGAACCGATCCCGCCGGTCGCCCGTATCCTCGGACAGATGGGGGAGCGAGGGCGCGGAGACAGCTCGTCATCGGGCACCGCGGCGCGGTGGCGGCCCAGCCTGCTCCGGCGTCCTCTCATCTTCACGATGCTGCTCGCAGCGGCGGCCGCCTTGCACACCGTCGCCACCAGCATCGCCGAGGATCCGACCATCGAATCCGCCAGCGCCGGAGCCGGCTTTGCCTGGAAGCCCTCCACCGCCGCGATCGGCACGGGCGGATCGGTGACGTTCAAAAGCACGAGCGCCGTCATCCCGCACGGGGTCTCCTGGACCGGCGGCCCGGAAACGCCGAGCTGCAGCGGGGTGCCGGTCGATCAGGAAAAAACCAGCTGGAGCGGCAGCTGCACGTTCGGGCAGGCCGGATCCTACACCTTCGTGTGCACCGTCCACCCGACCGAAATGAAGGGAACGATCACCGTCAGCTCTGGAGGAACCCCCAACCCGCCACCGCCGACGGGCGAACCCGAATCGCCGCTCGACGGGCCGGCGTCCCGGGCTCTGAAGATCGCAGGGTCCCAGCGGGGCGGATCGGTGCGCGGTTCGATCGATCTCACGCGGGCGGGGGCCGCGGGCAGGCTCGAGGTCGATCTGCTCGCGAGGCGGGCGTCGCTGCTCGGCGCCGGCAAGGCCGGCACCGCACGCGTCGGGAAGCTGGTGCGCTCGAAGCTCAGGATCGGGAAGGTCTCGTTCGCGGTCCCGCTGAAGCGAATGGCCCGCCGCGCGCTGCGCAGCCACGAGCGGCTCGCGCTGACCGTGAGGGTCCTCCTCAGTCCCCCCGGGCAGAGAACCCTGAAGTTGAGCCGAAAGGTGGTCCTCCATGGCTGAGCTGCGTTTCAGGGTCCGCTCTGGCGTGAGGCGGTCCCGGAAGGGCCGCCTGGTGATCCACCTTCTGATGACGGTGGTGCTGGGCGTGGCGCTGCTGTCGGTCGGCGTCGTCAGCGGGCTGGCCGCCGACGCGACGATCGAAGCCGTGGGCACCACCTCGTGGAGCCCTTCGACGGCTTCAATCAGCCCCGGCGGAGAAGTGGAATTCAAGAACACGACCGGGATCGCGCACGGCATCAGATTCCAAAGCCCACCCGCCACCCCGAGTTGCTCGGGCGTGCCGATCGAATCAAGCAGCTCGAGCTGGAGCGGAACATGCACCTTCGCCCAGGCGGGCGAATACAGCTTCGTCTGCACTGTCCACGCAAATATGACCGGCAAGATCACGGTGGCCGGCCCGCAGGCGCCGGCCGTCACAACCGGTTCGGCAAGCGGCGTCAATGACACGGAAGCCACCCTCAACGGCACCGTCAACCCCAAGGGCCAGCCGACCACCTTCCACTTCAAGTACGGCCCGACCACCAGCTACGGGCAGGAAACCACCTCAGAATCCGCCGGTGAAGAATCCACGGCCGTATCCAAAGCGGCGTCGATCACGGGGCTTCTGCCCGCAACCACCTACCACTTCAAGATGGTCGCCACCAACGGGACGGGAACGACGGAAGGCTCGGATGGCACCTTCACGACCACCGGTCCTCCAGCCGCGACGACGTCGCCGGCGACGTCGGTCGGCGGGAAGAAAGCGACGCTGGCGGGCTCGGTCAACCCGCGGGGCCATTCCACCGAATACTTCTTCAAATACGGCAAGACGACGTCCTATGGAGAAGAAACCGCTCACACCTCCGCCGGTGGGGGCACCAGCAGCGTCCCGGTGACAGTGCCGCTGACCGGGCTCGATCCGGAAGCCACCTACCACTTCCAACTCGTGGCGGAAAACGAAAAAGGCACCACGATGGGCCTCGACCAGCAGTTCACGACCCTCAGCAAGCCCCTCGCGACAACCGGCCAGGCGAGCCCGATCACCGACGTGGGCGCGACGCTGGGCGGCTCCGTCAACGCGCACGGCCAGGAAACGACGTACTTCTTCAACTACGGCACGACCGAAGCCTACGGGCAGAAAACGACCGCGAAATCCGCCGGCAAAGGCGCCACGAATACGAACGCGTCGGCTCCGGTGACCGGCCTCGAACCCGAGACCACCTACCACTTCCAGATCGTCGCCGAAAACGAATCCGGCACGACCTCCGGAACGGATCAAACCTTCACCACGACCAGCGCCAGCGAAGAAGAAGAACCACCACCGCCGCCTCCCCCGCCACCACCGCCGCCTCCCCCGCCGCCTGTGGTGCCGATACCGGACACCACGATCACCAAGAAGCCGCGAGCCAAGAGCCCGGACCGGACGCCCACCGTGAAGTTCACCGCGACCGTCGCCGGAGCGTCCTACATGTGCAGCGTCGACAGCAAGGCCTTCAAGGTGTGCCGCTCCCCGTTCACCGCGCCCTCCCTGAAGCCCGGCCGCCACAGGATCCGGGTGATGGCGGTCGCCGGTGGGGTTGCCGATCCGACGCCGGCCTCGTGCAGCTTCAAGGTCATCGCCAAGAAGGGCAGGAAGAAGCACAAGAGGCACACCCACCGGCGGTGATGCGCCCGGTCCGGGCCGGCGGGCGCCCGCTCAGCGCACGTTGAAGCCTTCCCCCGTGAGGCGGCCGATGTCGTTGGTCAGCCCCAGGAGGAAGATCATGATCACGAGCACGAACCCGACGGCACCGGCACGTTCCATCACCGAGAATGGGACCGGCCTGCCGCGGAATTTCTCGACCAGGCTCCAGAAAATGTGTCCGCCGTCGAGCGGCAGGAACGGGAAGAGGTTGATCAGCCCGAGCGAGAGGCTGACCACGGCAAGGAGCACGAAGGCGTCGGCAGTTCCGAGCTTGTCGATCGTCTGGTGACCGACCTCGCTCGCGCCGACCACGCCGGAGACTTCCTTGCGCTGCTCGGAGTCGAGCAGGTTCGCGAACACGGTCAAGGTCTTGTGGGTGACGAGCCACATGAAGCCGCTCGCACGATCGACCGCTTCGCCCGCGCTGATGTCGACCGGCACCGTGGCGTAGGCGAAGCCGAGCCTCGTCCGATCCAGTTCGCTGTCGTATTCGGGGCGAGCCGACACCGTGCGGACGTTCCCGTCACGGCGAATCCGTACCGCGACTGGCGTGGCCGCGAGGCAGCCGTCGACCTGCTTGCCAGGGCACCGGTGCGAGTCGATCTGGTCGCGGAACCGTTCGAGGCGGTGTGCTTCGGAGAGGCCGGCGTACGAGCGCCCGCCCACGGCGAGGATCTTGTCCCCCGGCTTGAGGACCCGTGCGGCCGGCGTGTGGGTTTCGATCACCCCGACCCTGTTGACTGAGTCCTGCGCCGCGACCAGCGAGACCACGAAGAGGATCACGAAGGCGAGGGCGATGTTGACCGCCGGCCCGGCGCCGATCACGACGATCCGCTTCCAAACCGGCTGTTCGTAGTAGCCGCGGTGCTCTTCCCCCGGCGGCAGCTCGTCGTCCGGGTGCATGCCGCTGATCTTCACGTAGCCCCCAGCCGGGATCGAGGCGATCCCGTACTCGGTCTCGCCCCGCTTCACCGAGACGAGCTTCGGCCCGAAGAAGAGGAAGAACCGCTCGACCCGCATCCCGGTCGCCTTGGCCGCGACGAAGTGGCCCGCCTCGTGGAGGATGATCAGCGCCGAGAAGCCGAGGAATACGAGAAGCCAGCTCATACTCTCGCCAACCCCCCGACCTCGTCTTCGGTGCGGCGCCTGGCCTCGGCGTCGGCGGCGAAGAGGTCGTCGAAGTGCTTCACGGGGGCCACCGGCATCTCCCCGAGCACGACCTCGATCGCGGCGGGGATGGCATCGAACGGGATACGGCCCTCGAGGAAGGCGGCGACGGCGACCTCGTCGGCGGCGTTGAGGACACAGGGCGCGGTCCCCCCGGCCCGCCCCGCCTCCAGGGCCAGACGCAGGCATGCAAAGGTCCTCAGATCGGGTGGCTCGAACTCGAGCGCCCCGACCGCGGCAAGGTCGAGCCGCGGCACGTCGACGTCGGCGCGCTCGGGATAGTGGAGGGCGTAGGAGATCGGCACCCGCATGTCGGGGTAGCCGAGATGGGCCAGCGACGCGCCGTCGTTGAGATCCACCAGGGAGTGGACGATCGACTGCGGGTGGATCACCACCTCGATCCGCTCGTACGGCACCGCGAACAGGTGGTGCGCCTCGATCGCCTCGAAGCCCTTGTTCATCAGCGTCGCGGAATCGATCGTGATCCGGCCCCCCATCTCCCAGGTCGGGTGCGCGAGCGCATCGGCCACGGTGACGTCGCCGAGCTCGGTCCGGCCGCGGAAGGGGCCGCCCGAGGCGGTGAGGACGAGGCGCTCGATCGTCCCCGGAGCGCTCGCCGCGGTCAGCTGGAAGAGAGCCGAGTGCTCGGAGTCGACCGGCAGAATGCGGGCTCCGGTCGCTTCGGAGAGGGCCGTGGTCAGCTCACCGCCGATAACGAGGCTCTCCTTGTTGGCGAGCGCGACGTCGATGCCCTCGGTGAGGGCGACGACGGTGGGCCCGAGGCCCGCCGCGCCGACGATCCCGTTCAGGACCAGGTCCGCCCCGCTCTCGGCGATCAGCGCGCGGATGCCCTCCTCGCCCGGGAGGATCCGTCCGTCCCACTCGCGCTCCGCCCGCGCGGCAGCATCGGGATCGGCGAAGGCGACCGCCGGGACGCCGTGGCGGCGCGCCTGCTCGAGGGCCCTCTCCCAGCTCGAGCCGGCGGCGAGCCCGGCGACCTGAAGCTCGTCGGAGGCGGCGACGATCTCGAGCGCCTGGACGCCGATCGATCCGGTCGAGCCGAGGATGACCACCTTCTTCATCCCTGAAAGTCTAGGTAGGGGGCTCAGTAGACCAGCTGGAGCGAGAGGTAGTAGCCGACGACGATCGTGAAGAGGAGTGCGTCGAGGCGGTCGAGCAGGCCCCCGTGCGGCCCGAACAGCCGGCCTGTGTCCTTCTTGCCGAGGTCCCGCTTCACCATCGAGGCGAAGAGGTCGCCGACCGGGCCGATCGCGGCGACCGCCGCGCCGATGACAAGCGCATCGACCCCTGAGAGCCAGTCCTGGTAGAGGCCGGCGAACCAGAACGCCATCGTGCCGATCAGGAAGCCGCCGATCAGCCCCTCGGCGGTCTTGTTGGGCGAGAGGCTCGGCGCGATCGGGTGCGAGCCGAACATGCGACCGGTCGCGTAGGCCCCGGTGTCGGTGGCGAAGGTGCCGACCAGAACGTCGATCAGCAGGGCCGCTCCGTGGCCAGGCAGGTCGCGGAGAAGAACGGCGTGGACGAGCGGGATGCCGATCCAGATCGTCCCGAGCACCGCGACGCCCATCGAGTCGACGATGCCGTCCCGCCGGCCGTGGTTGGCGCCGAACAGGAAGAGCAGCGGAAAGCAGGCCGTGCCGACGAGCAGGACGTTGAACGCGGTGCCGAAGTGGGCGGCCATCACCATCGCCGTGACCGCGACATAGGCCGCGAGCTGGACCGGCCTCAGCTCCCCCGTCATCACGAAGAACTCCCGCAGGCAGACGAGGCCGATCGCGACCATCGCGATCGCGAAGGGGAGCCCGCCGAAGACCGTGATCGCGATCGCGAAGACGATCCACGGGATCGCGACCAGAACACGCCGCATCGTCTCCCCCCGCAGCGGCGGGCGGCGTCGCGGCGGACGGGGCGGCCGGCTCCGCGGTCGCGGCTCCGGCTCCTCCGCGAATATCTCCTCGTCGAAGAGGTCCTCGACCATCAGGCCCTCGCTCCGAAGCGACGCTGGCGCGTCTCGTACTCGCGAAGCGAGGCCTCGAGAGACTCCCGCCCGAAGTCCGGCCAGAGCTCGTCGCGGAAGATGATCTCCGCGTAGGCGCACTGCCAGAGCAGGTAATTCGAGATGCGCTGCTCGCCGCTGGTTCGGATCAGAAGGTCCGGGTCGTGCATCTCCGGGGCGTAGAGCCCGGCCCGGAACTCCTCCTCGGTGCTGCCCCGGAATTCTCTCGCCGCGTCGACGATCTCCGCCCTGCCGCCGTAGTTGAAGGCGACGAAGAGGACGATGCGGTCGTTGCCCGCGGTGGCCTCCTCGGCCCGGGCCATTCGTTCGAGGAGCTCCGGCGCGAGCCCCTCGCGGCGGCCGATGAAGCGCATCCGCACCCCTTCGGAGAGCAGCTCGGGCGTCTCGGCCTCGATCCGCTCGGCGAACATCTCCATCAGCGCGCTCACCTCCTCCGGCGGGCGCGTCCAGTTCTCCGTCGAGAAGGAAAAGACGGTCAGCTCCTCGATCCCCAGCTCGACCGCGTCGCGGAGCCGGGCCTTGACCGTGTCCGCACCGGCCCGGTGCCCCTCGACGACCGGCAGTCCGCGCCTCTGGGCCCAGCGCCCGTTGCCGTCGGTGATGATCGCGACGTACCGCGCGGAGGCGCTCACACCTCCAGGATCTCCTCTTCCTTCCCCTTCAATAGAGCGTCGA